>JAAVDM010000033.1 GCA_014801815.1 Bacteroides sp.
TTATTATTTTTTTACTCATACGGCTGCCCGCCGTTTTGTGTTCAAGCTGTTGGCAACATTTAGCACTTGCCAATTAGACTGTTAATTTTTTTATATTAAAATTTACCGAACCATTGTATATGTTAGGAAATCAACTGTGTGGTGTATGTGATAAAATGACATAGATTTTCTTCACCTTTTAGGTTATATGTAGTATTAAATTAGCCGGTTTATTATTTGAATCAGCTATTTCTTTTTCCATGGGGTTAATCTATTGGCGACTAAGTATCGAGGATATTTTTGATCACGTTCACATACTATCACATCATGAAAAGGCTTAATCGAATCCAATTTAGTCGCCCGAGGCTTTTCTTCAGTATCATACCAAAGGTTTATTATACAAACTGTATCATTTAATGATCCTACGTTTTTCTTCGTTTTTCTTTTTCTTGCGATCATTTTCTGTTAGAAATTCATTGCTGCCATACATAGCAATAAATATAGTCTCAATTTCCTCAATAATATCGGGATGACATTGATCTAAATCTCCTAACGCACCTATCCAAATGTCCATGTTACTATTCTCATGAAATTCACTATAGTGTTCATGATTCTTATTTAGTCTTTTATGATAACCATCTGCGGCCTTATGTATTCCAAAATATGAATAAAACTTAGAAAGTTTATATCCTCGCCCTTTCTTGTTTCCTCTGAAGTAATAGAAATTGAAACAATCCGGTGTAGCGAATAACCCGTTTTTGGCACCTTTTCTATGATGTCGAGCTTCCTCTAATGAATGAAAAGGTCCCACCCACTGAATGGTATATTGTTTTTTAATATCTTCCATGTTACAGATAATCTATTCAATAACTTTAAATGAATTTAAATACTGTTATTTACCTAAGTAGCTCTTAAAATTAACGAACAACGCAGATATTTTTTATCTGCGTTGTTCGTTAATTTTAAGAGCTACTTAGGTAAATTGTGTAATAAAGGTTTTAATAAACTGCCCTCCAAAAGTCATATCCAAACTTTTGGAGGATAGTTTATTACTTGAAATTAACTTTGGAAGTTAGCTAATTGTAGAAGACTTATTTGAGATATTTGTCAAGGAAGTTGAAGAATACTCTCTGCCAGAGCACTGCATTTTGTGGTTTGAGAATCCAATGGTTCTCATCAGGGAAGACGAGCATTTCGGCTTCCAGACCATGCATTTTTGCGGCATTGAATGCCATCATACCCTGCGAAGCGAGAATACGGTAGTCAAGTTCACCGACTGTAACGAGGATAGGAGAAGTCCAGTTGTTGACAAATCTGTGGGGTGATGTAGCATAAGTACGCTGTGCAACAGCATTTGACTTATCCCAATAGGGGCCACCGAGGTCGAAATCAGCAAACCACATTTCTTCAGTTTCGAGATATTGAGCCTCGATATTGAAGATACCTGCGTGTGCTACAAGAGCAGCAAAACGACCCTCATGATGACCTGCAAGCCAATAAACTGAGAATCCACCGTAGCTTGCTCCAATAGCAGCAATCTTCTTGGCATTAACGAAAGGCTGTGAGGCTATGTAGTCAGTAGCCGACAGATAGTCGCGCATGTTCTGGCCACCATAATCGCCTGAAATCTGACGGTTCCATTCTGTACCAAAGCCCGGGAGACCACGACGGTTAGGAGCAATCACAACATAACCGTTGGCTGCCATGATACGGAAGTTCCAGCGGTAGCTCCAGAACTGACTGACAGCCTGCTGAGGACCACCCTGACAATAAACTATGGCAGGATACTGCTTCTTCTCGTCAAAGTTGGGAGGCAGCACAACCCAGCAAGTCATCTGTTTACCATCGGTAGTGGGTACCAAACGTTTCTCAACTTTCACATCAGCGAGACGGTCAAGAATGTCGTGGTTGATGTCAGTGAGTTCCTTGACACCACCTGAGGTTATTTCAATAATGTCATTAGGACGCAACATGTTATGGCGCATAGCTATAATACGGCCATCAGCCATAGGCTTGACACCTACGTAATCCCACATGCCATCAGCAAGAGTGTCTATGTGAGCATCGCTTGTGTTGATGCGGAATACGGGCATAGTGCCTTCGTAATAACCATTGAAGACAATTGACTTACCGTCGGGTGCCCAAGCGAAACCTTCGGGCCAATAGTCCCACTTTTCAGTGAGGTCACGCTTGGTGCGAGTCTTCATGTCCATGAGCATAAGGCGCTTTTTGTCACTCTCATATTTGGGAGTCTCCATGGATAGCCAAGCAAGTGTGCTACCGTCGGGTGAGAAAATAGGATCGGTATCGTATCCTAACATACCTTCAGTAAGACACTGTGTAGAATTATCTTCAAGGTCGTAAAGATAGAGATTACTGTCAGTCGAGAATGCATAGTCAGCACCTTTGAGCTTACGAGAAACATAGACGAGTTTCTTGCTGTCAGGTGACCATGCGAAAGACTCGGCACCTCCGAACGGACGCATGGGACATTCGAAAGGTTCACCCTTCATAATGTCAACAGGATTCTGTACTACGTTACCGTTAAAGTCAGCGACAAAAGGATGAGGTATTTCACTTACCCATTCATCCCAGTGTTTATACATTAAATCATTTACAAGACGACCTGTGGTGTTGGGTAGACCGGCAAAAAGAGCGGAGTCCTTATCAAAGGGTTTTATAGGACTGCCAAATACTATCTTTGTCTGATCGGGTGAAAATTCAAAACATTCCACACCGTTTTCGACAGATGACAGACGTGTACGCTGTGAACCGTCAGGGGCACAGGCAAAAATCTGAACATTGCCAAGTTCACCGTCTTTACATAGGAAAGCGATGCGTGAGCCGTTGTCAATCCAGCGGAGATTGCCTTCGGAACTGCTCGTGGTCGAGAGTCTCTTTATGTCAGACCCGTCGATATTCATACTGTAAATCTCAGAGTTGCCGCTGTTCTGCTCGATACTCTCATAAGTGAGAGTAAAAATGATGGTTTTGCCGTCGGGAGAAGGAATAGCCTCACCGACACGACCGAAGGCCTCAAGAACTTCGGGAGTAAGCATTCCATCGACAATCTCAACTTCAGGCGCCTCTATGATGACGTCTTGCGACGGCTTCTCATGGCTACAGCTGCATACAGCGGCTGTCACAAGCACTGAGCTCATAGTCAAAGTCAGTTTGTTCATAATGTTGATGGTATAAACAATGGTATAAATAAAGGTTAGAGAAAATATGATGCAAATATAATAAAAAAAGCAATCAGACTTCAGCGCCGAGATGATTTTTGTGATTCGGACGCCTTTTTATGACCGTTGCGAGGTGTATCACCATAAAGTTGTCTGATAAGATCAGGGCGATGAATACGTTTCAATGACTCGACAATCTCTTTTTTTGCCTCAGGTTTGTACCAGAAGAAGAATTGTCGCTGCGCCAGTTTCTGCTGTTCGGAACGTGCAGTAAATACTTTCTCACCCGTATAAGGATGGAATCCGCTGTAATATATTTCGGTCGCAAGGGTCATAGGTGTAGGCGTGAAATCCTGTACCTGTTCGAGCTGAAAGTTGAGACGTCGTGTTTCTACCGCTAACTGAGCCATATCCTCATCGTGACAGGCCGGATGAGACGATATAAAATATGGAATGAGCTGTTGGCGTAAACCTTCTTTCTTATTTACATCATCAAAAATTTTCTTGAATTGTCTGAAAAGGTCGAAAGAAGGTTTTCTCATACAGTTTAATACCCGAGGGCTGACGTGCTCTGGTGCCACCTTAAGACGCCCGCTAACGTGAGAGGTAATAAGCTCATGCAGATATTCACGGTTGATTTTATCTACTTCCGGTGAACCTGCGGGCGCCATAGCGAGGTCATAGCGTACGCCACTGCCGATAAATGATTTCTTTACTCCCGGTAAGGCATCGACTGACTTATAGATGTCGAGTAGCGGAGCGTGATTATTGTTCAGGTTTGGACACGGCACCGGATGCAGGCATGATGGGCGGCGACATTTAGAACATATTGACATATCACGGCCATGCATAGCATACATGTTGGCTGAAGGTCCACCCAAATCGGATATATATCCTTTAAAATCGTCCATAGCCGTAATTTGTTTGGCTTCACGTAGAATGGAATCTTTTGAACGCGATGCTATAAATTTGCCCTGATGTGCTGAAATAGTACAGAAAGCACAGCCACCGAAACACCCGCGGTGCATTGTCAGAGAATGTTTTATCATTTCATAAGCCGGAATGACTTTACCCTTATAACGTGGATGAGGCAGCCGTGTGAAAGGTAAATCAAAAGCGGCATCAATCTCACCGGTCTTCATGGGCGGCCGCATCGGATTGATACGCAACCATCGGCCGGATGTCGACTGCCATATAACAGCGCCCTGCATACGGTTAGATTCCTCTTCGACATGACGAAAGTTAAGGGCCTGCAGTTTTTTTGATTTCAGACATTCTTCAAAGGAATGTAGTACTATATCTCCCTCACCGGGAACTTCAGAAGTAAAAAAAGCTGTCTGAGGCAAATCGGTAATAGATTCTATTTTCTCACCACGTTCAAGGCGCCGGACCAACTCCACAACAGTCACCTCACCCATTCCGTAGGCTATCATATCGGCTGGGGCGTCAAGCAGAATTGAAGGACGCAGTTTGTCCTGCCAGTAGTCATAATGTGCTACACGTCGCAGTGAGGCCTCGATACCGCCGGCAATAACCGGAACATCAGGAAAAAGATCTTTAAGAATGCGTGAGTAGACGATAGTGGGATAGTCGGGGCGCATACCGTGACGTCCACCGGCTGTATAAGCATCGTCATGGCGCAGACGTCGGTTTGCGGTATAGTGATTTACCATTGAATCCATAGCTCCGGCAGACACTCCGAAGAAAAGGCGCGGTTTCCCAAGTTTTTTGAAATCACGAAGGTCATCGCGCCAGTTAGGTTGTGGGACAATAGCTACTTTGAAACCGGCTGCCTGTAGAGCGCGTCCTATAACAGCAGCTCCGAATGACGGATGATCGACATAAGCATCACCTGAAAAGAGTATGATGTCGGGCTGTGTCCAACCGAGACGTTCCATCTCATCTTTGGAGGTAGGCAGAAAAAGACTTGTATCGGCCATGATTATTTTGTAGTTTCTCGGTTTTTAAGTAAATCTTGAAGAGCCAGCAGCTCATCACGTAATTGAGCAGCTTCAATGAAGTCAGTACGTTTGGCAGCCGCAACCATATCGGAGTTAATACGATTGATGCGTCGTTCTATTTCAGCGGTCGACATATATTCAGTTACCGGATCAGCAGCTGAATTGATGATATGTTCCTCTTCTATATATGGACGTGAAGTAGGTTGGGTGCGGGAACGTTCAGATGTTGTTTTACGGGCTGTCTGTGAATTGCGTGAACGGCTGTCAGTACGTGAAGAAGAGGTGTCGTCAGCAGATGTATAGAGTTCGATGAGGTCTGTGGCAGAAGATTTCTTGACAATGGGCTGCGGAGTGATACCATGTTCATCGTTATAAAGCATCTGTTTGGCCCTGCGACGTTCTGTCTCGTCAATTGTACGCTGCATACTTTCTGTGATACGGTCAGCATACATTATGACTTTACCGTGTATGTTTCTGGCCGCACGTCCCGCTGTCTGAGTCAGCGAACGGTGATTCCTCAGAAATCCTTCCTTGTCGGCATCGAGTATTGCTACCAGACTAACCTGTGGTAAATCGAGACCTTCACGTAACAGGTTGACGCCTATCAGTACGTCATAAACGCCTTGTCGCAGGTGTTCAAGAATCTTAATGCGTTCCAGTGTGTCGACATCACTATGTATGTAGGCACTACGGACACCCCATTTGGTAAGGTGTGCATTAAGTTCTTCGGCCATACGTTTGGTAAGAGTAGTGACCAGTGTGCGTTCTCCTGCTTCAACACGCTGCTGAATCTGTTCCATGAGGTCGTCTATCTGATTCATGGAGGGTCGGACTTCGATTTCCGGGTCAAGCAGACCTGTGGGCCGTATGACTTGCTCGGTAAATATGCCTTCTGTCTGTCTGAGTTCGTAATCACCCGGAGTGGCACTTACATAAAGTACCTGCGGAGTTAGACTTTCGAATTCATCAAACTTCAGCGGACGGTTATCTATAGCCGCCGGAAGTCGGAATCCATATTCCACAAGATTCATCTTGCGGGAAAGATCTCCGCCATACATACCGCGTATCTGAGGCAGTGTGACATGGCTCTCGTCAATGATAGTGAGGAAATCTTTGGGGAAATAGTCAAGCAGACAGAATGGGCGTGCACCCGGCATACGTCCGTCAAAGTAACGTGAATAATTTTCGATACCGCTGCAATGGCCAAGTTCACGTATCATCTCTATGTCATACGATACTCTTTCACGTAGACGCTGCGCTTCAAGCAGTTTACCTTCACGGATAAAAAAGTCGCATTGAGTACCCAAATCGACAGCAATCTGATCGAGTGCCGAAGCTGTGCGTTCACGTGAAGAAACGAAAATGTTGGCAGGATATATATTAAAACCATCAAGGTTTTCTATCGGTAAACCTGTTTGGGGATCAACAGTCACTATCTTTTCAATCTCATCACCCCAGAAGACGACTCTAAGCTGAATTTCTTCAAATGAGAGCATGATGTCTACAGTTTCTCCCTTAACACGGAACTGACCGCTTTTCAATTCTATATCGGTACGAGAGTAAAGAGAATCAACTAGTTTTCGCAAAAAAGCATTACGTGAGATACGCTCACCCTTAGTTATTCTGACTACAGTCTGAGCAAAATCCTCCGGATTACCCATACCGTAAATGCAGGAAACAGATGAAATAACCACCACATCTCGGCGACCCGAAAGCAGGGAGGCCACTGTGGCCAGACGTAGTTTATCGATCTGTTCGTTAATCATCAGATCTTTCTCTATATACTTATCTGAAGAAGGTATATAGGCTTCCGGTTGATAGTAGTCATAATAACTGACGAAGTACTGTACAGAATTTTCGGGAAAGAAGTTTTTGAATTCCGCATATAGCTGGGCAGCAAGTGTCTTATTGTGAGAGAGGATGAGGGTTGGCCGCTGTACCTTAGCTATGACATTAGCCATAGTGAAAGTTTTACCTGAGCCGGTGACACCAAGCAATGTCTGGTGAGGAATGCCGGCGTTAAGACCGCTGACTATCTCATCGATGGCTTCCGGCTGGTCGCCGGTGGGCATATATTCGGAAGTAAGTTTGAAATTCATACTTTCTTTATTAACTTATACATTGGTCAAAACCGGGTAAGACCGTAGCAGAGTAGTATATACCAGTCCAATCACCGGGGGAGGGTAAGCCGGCAAACCGTAGGTTTGCAAACATTATTAATAAACGCTTATTACTGTGCTTTTATTTTAATTGGAGCAAATCATGGGGTGGGTAAGTTTAGGAGGTGCCTGGGACAAAAGGCTAGCGCACGGAGGAGAGGGGAGGAGGTAGGCTGGAAAGAGATTTTGGAAAGGAGATTAGGTTGCGTAACACTTGAGCTAATAAAAAGGTTCTTTAACAGGTATTAAGGCAAATAAAACAATATGAAGTTGGATAAATAAAATAAAGTGACTAACTTTGCAAAAGAGAAACACATCATGCTACACCTCAAATTATGCGAGGTCATATAAGGCAGGTGTAAGAATAACCCTACGGCTTCAAAAAGCCGGAAAACTTAATAACACAATGAGAAAGAATATTGTCGCAGGTAACTGGAAAATGAACACCACCGTAGAGGAAGGCGTGGAGCTTGCAAGCGAAATCAATGACCTTCTGAAGGGGAAGAACGTGAATTGTGAAGTAGTGGTATGTGTACCATTCACTCATCTTGTGCCTGTTCACGGTGTCATAGATGAAGGCGTAATAGGTCTCGGCGCCGAGAACTGCTCAGAGCATGACAAGGGAGCGTATACAGGTGAGGTCAGCGCCGCTATGGTTAAATCGACCGGAGCCAGCCACGTTATTCTGGGTCACAGCGAGCGCCGTCAGTATTTCGGCGAGAATAACGCTCAGCTGTTGGCAAAGACCAAACAGGCTCTTGCCAATGGTCTGAAACCGATATTCTGTGTAGGTGAAGTGCTCGAAGAGCGTGAAAACGGTAGCTACAATGACGTGGTGAAAGTTCAGGTAGAGGCTCTCTTTGAACTTACTCCCGAAGATTTCTCAAAAATTGTGATAGCTTACGAACCGGTATGGGCTATCGGTACAGGTAAGACTGCTACCGCTGAACAGGCTCAGGATATGCACGCTCACATCCGTAAGGTTATAGAAGATAAATACGGCAAAGAGATAGCTGACAACACTTCAATACTGTATGGTGGCAGCTGCAAGCCTTCGAATGCCAAAGAGCTTTTTGCCAAGCCTGATGTTGACGGTGGCCTTATCGGTGGCGCCGCTCTTAAGGCTGACAGTTTCATGGGTATTATAGAGGCTTTCGACTAATAGGCGATAAGCAACTTTAAGCAATAACAAACCATAAATGTATGCTGTGCGGGGGAATGTTCTTCCGTACAGCATTCAAATGTTTTCGTACGTAAGGTATGTCACACAGAATTAAGTTATTCATTATCGCCGTGCTGACCGGAATGCTTTTCGGCAGTCCCTCAGCCAACGCCGAGGTCGAGCCCACGACCTCATCAACTATCATAGAGGAGATAGAGTCGGGATCGGAGGGCAGGATAACCATCGACATACCGTCCGCGATACTCCGTCTGATACTTGATGAACCGGTAAGCAAGACACCAAGTCATGCACCTACAGTACACCCCGGAGTGAATAAAATGAGCGGATATCGTATACAGGTGTTCAGCGACGGTCGTAACCAACATTCTCTTGAGTCTCGTGCTAAAGCACGAGGCAGTGCGATATTGGCCAAGTTCCCGAAATACCGGGGACAGATATACAGTTACTCGGAGTCACCAAATTGGTATACACGAGTAGGTAATTTCCAGACTTCGGGTGAGGCTTCCGAGGCTTTAACCGAGTTGAAACGTGCGTTTCCGGGTTTCGCCTCGGAGATGCGTGTGGTCAAGACACAGATAATAGTGATAAAATAACCGCCGGGACTGTAGAACAGTCAGTCAGAAAGAACCCGCAACATACATATCAACAGCAGTGGCAAGAAAAGAAGAGCACCAGGAGCAGCTTGTAGCACAATTGGCTGCCCATTATCGTGAGATATTGCGCCTTATAGGGGAGAATCCCGAACGGGAGGGTCTGCTGAAGACACCCGAACGGGCAGCAAAGGCACTGGTAGATATTACAGTAGGTTATCGACAGAATCCTATCGATATAGTAAAACAGGCAATTTTCGAACATGAAGGTTCGAAAATGATAATAGTAAAGGATATAGAGTTCTACAGTATGTGTGAGCATCACATACTGCCTTTCTTCGGAAGTGTTTCAATAGGTTATCTGCCCAAAGGTAAGATGATAGGACTCTCAAAATTGGCGAGATTGGTAGACAATCATGCACGCCGTCTTCAGGTGCAGGAACGCCTGACGTCTGATGTATGCCGTACATTGAGCGAATCATTTCCCAATGAGGGTGTGATAGTGATGTGTAAGGCAGGTCATCTGTGTATGAAGATGCGGGGCGTGGAGAAACAGGAATCCACCACAACTACTATTGAATATAGCGGGCGTTTTGCTGAAGAAGCTTCATTAAGAGATGAATTCTTACGTCTGCTTCAGGCATAAAAATATAAAAATAAGAGCTTTGTGGTGTAGTTATGCACCTAAGGTCTTAAATACAATGGTTCGGTAAATTTTAATATAAAAAAATTAACAGTCTAATTGGCAAGTGCTAAATGTTGCCAACAGCTTGAACACAAAACGGCGGGCAGCCGTATGAGTAAAAAAATAATAA
>JAAVDM010000034.1 GCA_014801815.1 Bacteroides sp.
GTAGCCAACGCACTGATCAACAAGTACGGTATCAACGCCAACCGTCTGACTGTTAAGTATGATGGCTCTGCCGTACAGCCTTACAGCGAGAATGACTGGAACCGTATCGTAATCTTCACTCAGAAGTAATTACAGTATACTCCATTTCAGAAGAATATACAAGTTTTGAAAACAGAAGAAATAGAAGAGTCAACAGGTCCTCAATCCTAATTTTTTATCGTTTGAAAAGGTGTTCGGAGTAATTCGGGCACCTTTTTCTGTATATAAAATATAAAAGAGAGTATATGTTTTATAACATAACTTTAGGAAATGAAATTATTACTTTTCTGTCTTATACAGCCGTAATGATTGGGTATCAGACCCTCATAATGTTAATGAAAAAGGGCTTCGGTACATTGTACGGTAGTAGAGTAGTGACTTTTTGTAAAATTAAATGGTAAAAAAATTTGGTAACTACAGAAAAAGATTGTAGTTTTGCATCATCAAAAGCTAATACCTACAGTTTAACCATAAATCTAAAACTGACAGACATGAATATTAACGAGATTCTCACCAATCTTGAGGCCAAGCACCCCGGAGAGAAGGAATATCTGCAGGCAGTCAAGGAGGTTCTCCTCTCTGTTAACGACGTATACAACCAGCACCCTGAGTTTGAGAAAGCACGTCTTATCGAGCGTATGGTAGAGCCCGACCGCATCTTCACATTCCGTGTGACTTGGGTTGACGACAAGGGTGAGGTTCAGAACAATATAGGCTACCGCGTACAGTTCAACAACGCCATTGGCCCCTACAAGGGTGGTATCCGTTTCCATGCATCGGTAAACCTCTCGATTCTGAAGTTCCTCGGTTTCGAGCAGACTTTCAAAAACGCACTCACTACACTTCCTATGGGCGGTGGCAAGGGTGGTTCAGACTTCAGCCCCCGTGGTAAGAGCGACGCCGAGATCATGCGTTTCTGCCAGGCTTTCATACTTGAGCTGTGGCGTAACCTCGGTCCCGACCGTGACGTTCCCGCAGGTGACATAGGTGTAGGCGGCCGTGAGGTAGGCTACATGTACGGTATGTACAAGAAGCTGGCTCGTGAGAACACAGGTACATTCACAGGCAAGGGTCTTTCGTTCGGTGGTTCACTGATCCGTCCCGAGGCTACAGGTTACGGCGCTCTCTACTATGTAGTAGACGTTCTCAAAGACCTCGACACAGACATCAAGGGTAAGACTATCGCTATCTCCGGTTTCGGTAACGTAGCATGGGGCGCTGCTTCAAAGGCTACTGAACTTGGCGGTAAGGTTGTTACTATCTCCGGTCCTGACGGCTACATCTACGATCCCGAAGGTCTCAACGGCGAGAAGATACAGTACATGCTTGAGCTCCGTGCTTCAGGCAACGATATCGTAGCTCCTTATGCTGACAAATTCCCCGGTTCTACTTTCTATGCAGGCAAGAAACCCTGGGAGCAGAAGGTTGACATCGCTCTTCCTTGCGCTACTCAGAACGAGCTTAACGGCGATGACGCCAAGCAGCTTATCGCTAACGGCGTAATGCTGTGTGCTGAGGTTTCTAATATGGGCTGTACTCCCGAGGCTATCGACGCCTTCCTCGCTGCCAAGGTTCCCTACGCACCCGGTAAGGCTGTGAACGCCGGTGGTGTGGCTGTATCAGGTCTTGAAATGACTCAGGACGCCGAGCACCTGCAGTGGACTGCTAAAGAGGTAGACGACAAGCTCCACCAGATCATGGATTCTATCCACGCTGCTTGTGTAGCTTACGGTAAGGAAGCTGATGGTTATATCAACTACATGAAGGGTGCTAACATCGCCGGCTTCATGAAGGTGGCTGACGCTATGATGGCTCAGGGTATAATCTAATACTGTCCGACCTCATAAGATTGTAAATATACAAAATCATATATCCGTCCGTATGGTTGCCTCCGGTGACTGTACGGACGGATAACTTGTTATACAATAAAGGTGTAGGACATCTGAATGTGGCTAAAGGGAGAGAAGTTGAAAAATAATGTGAAAATATTTTAAAAAATTTTGCTTCCGAGAGAGCTGACTATAAAAATAATTTATTACCTTTGCAATGTAAACCCGAGGAACAATGCCGCAATAGCTCAGTCGGTAGAGCATTTCATTCGTAACGAAAAGGTCGTGGGTTCGAGTCCCACTCGCGGCTCTAGCATCATAATACTTTTTTTTCAATCTAACCGAAACATCTTCCGGGCCTGTTTGAATGTGGATTTGAGCAGGTCTTTTTTTATGCGGTGGTGTGAGGTGCTGAATACCCGCACCACCGTGTAAAAAAGTATCAGACAGAACGAAGGTATATGGTGCCTTCTAACACCCCGGCCTCGGGCAGAGGCCAAATCCACCCAATCGCAGGATAAAACTATCATGAAGAAAGAACTCAAATCGACCGCGGCCCCCGGTGCCATTGGTCCTTATAGCCAGGCTGTCGTAGCCGGCAATCTCGTATTCGTAAGCGGTCAGCTCCCCATTGACCCCGCTACCGGTGCTATGCCCGATGATATCAAAGCTCAGACCCGTCAGAGCATTGCCAACATCAAGGCTATTCTTGCCGAGGCAGGAGCGACACTTGACAATGTAGTCAAATCAACTGTGTTGCTGGCAGACATGTCGCTGTTCGGCGCCATGAATGAAGTGTATGCCGAGGAGTTCAGCGAGGTATTCCCCGCACGCTGCGCTTTCGCAGTTAAGGAACTGCCCAAGCAGGCACTTGTCGAGATTGAGGTTATCGCCGTTATCTGACCGTAATCACGTCATAATAAAGTCAGGGGAACCGCCCGTCAGGGCTGTTCCCCTCTTTTGCTATTATCATACTACACACATCAGAAACCTATGGTAAGCTATCTTCAGATCGAGAAACTCACCAAATCGTATGGTGACCGTATGCTCTTTGCCGATGTCACACTCGGGGTCTATGAGGGTGACAAAATCGGTATCATAGCCCGCAACGGTGCCGGTAAGTCGACGTTGCTCAGTATAATATGTGGCCGTGAGGATTATGACAGCGGCAACGTGGTGTTCCGTAACGGTCTGCGTGTGGGCTATCTTGAACAGCTGCCTCCGTTTGACCCTGAGCAGAGTGTGCTTGATTATGCCACACCCCCGGCCCGTAATGCCGATGACTGGGGTATGGTCGATCGTGCCCGGCAGATGCTTGGCCAGTTCAGACTGACAGATACTGAACAACGTATGGGTTCGTTGTCAGGCGGTCAGGCTAAACGCGCCGCTCTTGCTAAGGTGCTGCTCGAAGAGCCTGATATGCTTATACTTGACGAGCCTACCAACCACCTTGATATTGATATGATAGAGTGGCTGGAGACTTACCTGACACGACAGCGTGTCACACTTCTGATGGTGACGCATGACCGTTACTTCCTCGATAACGTCTGCAACAAAATAATCGAGATAGACCGTGAGGCTGTGTACAGCTATGACGGCAACTATGACTATTATCTGCGAAAACGCGATGAGCGTATGGAGGCACTGAGCGCCGAACTTGACAAGGTGCGTAATCTGCTGCGCACCGAACGCGAGTGGATGCGCCGGCAACCGCAGGCACGAGGTTCCAAAGCAAAATATCGTATCGACAGCTTTCATGACTTGGAGGCCCGTTCGCGTGTTAATCTTTCGCAGCGCGAGGTGGAACTCGGGCAGGGTGGAGCCTACATAGGTTCAAAAATTTTTGAAGCTCACAATGTGAGCAAGGCTTTCGGTGACATACGCATCCTTAATGATTGGAGCTACACGTTCGCACGTTATGAGAAAGTAGGCATTGTCGGTGATAATGGTGCCGGCAAGTCGACATTTATCAAACTTCTTCTTGGTGAACTGCAGCCCGACAGTGGACGCTTCGACATAGGACAGACCGTACGGTGGGGATATTACAGTCAGGAGGGAATGACTGATTTTGATGAATCTAAGAAAGTCATAGATGCTGTGAGGGAGATAGCTGAAACGGTACGTATAGACGACAAGACCACAATCACGGCCTCACAGTTTCTGACACGTTTTCTGTTCGACCCCTCGACTCAGCAGAAATACATAGCCAAACTCTCGGGTGGTGAGCGCCGGCGCCTCTATCTTGCGACAGTGCTGATGAAGTCACCCAATTTCCTGATACTCGACGAGCCGACCAATGACCTTGACATTATGACGCTTGCCGTGCTGGAGGACTATCTGGCCGGCTTTAAAGGCTGTGTTATTGTGGTGAGCCACGATAGATTCTTTCTTGACCGTATAGTTGACCATCTGTTTGTGTTCAGAGGTAATGGTGTTGTCAAAGATTTTCCGGGTGATTATTCCACTTACCGTCATTGTGTGCAACAAGAGGAGAAAGAGGCACGTGCGGCCGAGGCAGAACGCCAGCGACTCGAAGCCGAGCGGCAACAGCACCGGGGTGAGGAGCCGATAGGTGACTCACGTCAGCGAGACCGTAAAGTGCGCCTTACTTATAAGGAGAAGAAAGAAATGGAAACGCTTGAGGTTCGCGTTGAGGAGCTGTATGCAGAAAAGGCTGCTCTTGAGGCTGATATGTCGAGCGGCTCTATGAGTCATGAGGCACTTATCGCCGCCGGACAGCGTATGGAAGCTATCATAGCCGAAATCGATGAAGCTGAAATGCGCCTTCTCGAACTTATGGAGAAACAGTAAATCACGAATTAATGACAGCCTATGAACAGTAATGATGAACTTAAACGAATGCTTGAACAGGAACTGGGCTATCTGCCCGGTTCCAATATAGACCTTCTGCTTTCTAAGGGCGTTCCTAAATATTATCAACGTGGCAGCACTATTATAGAATGTGGCAAACTGTGTGACGATGTCTTTATTATAAGCAAGGGTATAATGCGTTTCGTTGACATGAACGGTGACCGTGAGCGCACTTTTGCCTTTGCCCTTCCCGGCACGGTGTTTTTCTCCAAACATTCGTTTGTCATGTCGCTTCCTTCCTATTATCAGGTTGAAGCCTGTTGTGACTGCGAACTGCTGGTAATATCACGACGGGATTTCTGGCAGGCTGCCGAACAGTCACATGAGCTGGCGTTGTGGCTGTTACGTTACGCTCACGGTGAGCTTTTCTATCAGGAATACAAAAACTCGGCCGTTCATAACGGCACCGCTGCCGAACGGTACAGAAAGATGATAGCTGACCGTCCGGCTATCATCAGAAACGTTTCACAGAAAATAATAGCTTCATATCTTGGTGTGACACCGGAATATCTCAGTCGGCTCAAGAGAGATCTTATTAACTCGGAAGTGAAGTAAATTGTGCATTTCTTAAACTATATTAAGGAGAGAGAAGGGAAGAGGTGTTATTTTTGCAATCGAAAAGGTCAGTCGGCACAAATTTGTCTATCGTGTTGTGTGGCGTGCTTTTCACATTAATAAACCTAACCTTTGTATTATGACAGATTTTACTTGCACGTTCCGTGCTCTGGCTATGGGTATTGCTCTGGCCGGGAGTATGACCGCAATGGCTTATGAGGGTAGTATCGCTATCGAAGTCAGTAACATTACTTCAAACGATGCATTAGTGTCGTGGCTGCCTTCGTCTGACGAGCTTCTGTACTATCGCGGAGTTATGGACAGTAAGGAGTTTGAGTTCAGAGGTGGTGCTGAGAAGGCTATCGAAAACCGTATAGCCGTATGGGAGCGTAATGCTTCTTATTATGACAATACCACCTGGCAGGATATGATGATGTACGAACTTAAATCAGGGCCGGTTACCGAGTATATCTATGATTTCTATGATACGCTGATGTATGATACTTCTTATGTGGTTTATGTATTCGGTATGGATCCTGAGGGCAATGTGACTGCTCCGGTAGTGACTGAGGAATTTACCACTCTGAAGCCGATAGCATCAGATAATACCTTCGAGGTTTCGCTGCTGAGTATTGAGGCTGATTCACGTTATCTTACGGTGACAGCACACGTACAGCCGTCAAACGATGACCGCTACATGGCACGCTGTTTCTTAAAGTCGGTAATTAACGGTCTTGATCTCACACCGGGTTCGGACGATGAGAAGCGTTTCATAGTAGACAATATGCTTTACTATGTCAACCAGAATACAGAGGTGGCTGAGGGACCGCATGATTTTGTGTTTGACCGTATACGTGATGGTGAAGAGTATTGTGTTGTGGTGATGGGTCTTGACGAGAATATGTCACCGTCGACTGCACTCGAAGTGTTTGAGTTTGTCGCTGTAGAGACCAACAAACCTATGGCGGGCACCATAACTCTTGAGGTGAGCGACATCACTCCGATGAACGCACACATACAGATTACTCCGTCAAGTGATGAAATTTACTATTACTTCGATGTTACCACTCCTGATATAATCGAAATGAAGGGTGGCATCGAGAATATACCTGAGAAACTTATCATCGACTGGTGGAAGTTTATGGCTGAAATTTACGGTGGTTCGTATGTATGGCAGGATTTCATCGAACCTCAGACCACCCGAGGGCCGCTCGATTTCATGGCAGCTGATATGATAGAGGAGGGTATGCTGAGTGAGATATATTGGAACAGCGAATGGGTACTCTATGCCGTAGGCTTCAATCTTGAAGGTGAAATTGTGACTGAACCGGCTGTGCTCTATTTCTCAACTCCCGACTGTGAAAAGAGTGATCTGACGTTTGAATGTTCGCTTGTAGATATGCAGCTTGACGAGGATTATCCTAATACTACCCGTAAGTACTATAAGGCTACTATTGACATTTATCCTTCGAATGATGACGAGACATTCAGAGTAAATTACAGTGAGGCCAAGTTCTTCGACAAGTATTTTGACGTGCCGTTAGGCGAGGAACCTGATATGTTTGACTTTATCACACGTGTATTCATGCCTTATTCCGCTGAGTTTACCGGTCCTATACGTCTTGTGCTGCCGGGTCTGGCTGCTACAAATGCTATAGGTGATGAGGAACGTCAGTATTATGTGTATGCTATGGGCTGGAACGAAGGGCCGACTACCGAGATTGAACTCTATCCATTTGATTGTAATATGACAGGTGTGACCGCTACACCGGCAGATGACATCAAGGTAAAGACCACCTCCGGCCGCGTGATACTTGAAGGAGATTTTGAGACCGGTGCCGTTTACTCTACTGATGGTCGTGTGATGGGTGCTCTGCGTCCCGGTTATGGTGTTGATGTTCCGACGGGCGTATACGTGGTGCGTTACACCACACGTAACGGTGCGTCAGGCGTTGCTAAAGTAATTGTAAAGTAAGTATAGACTATCTGTAATACATAAATGAGTGAAAGCGGCGGAGACCTCCTGGGTTTTCGCCGCTTTCTGTATGAAATACGTTTTATTTGAAAGGATTAACCTTACCATATATATTCCCCTTCTTTACCTGTTTCCGATAAGACAAGTAAAACTTTATGAATATGGCTGTTGAAGTTAAGATAGGGCAGATACCTATCCAGGATGTCCCTTTGCATATCGTATCGTAGACACAATATATAAGACCGCAAAATAAGGCAATGGCAAACATCAGAGATACATTGCGATGTGCTATGTTACTTATCATACAGAAATATTTTATTAAGACGTATAACATTATAATGTAGTAATTAATTTCTTACGATAATAACTTCAGCTCGACGTAGTAGACGACCCTTTCTGCGATAACCGGCTTTCTCGATTGAAATTATCGAATCATCAGGTCTTGAGCTATCAGGCTCGGTTTCTTCAACTTGACAGTCCTCAAGCGTAGCCATACCATCCGGAAATTGAATTTCGGAAACTCCATGATTCTCAAGAATCGCTTTAAGCCGATTTTTTGCAGTTGCAAATCTGTTGCGGGCTTTTACGACTTCATTACATTCAGGGTATAGCTCCTCTAATCGGGTATCTGCCTTATTAAAGGCATCAATCACAGTGAGCAAATCTCTAAATATAGAATCTAACTCTTGTTCTCTCGCGTGCTTTATATTTTCTATCTTATGATTTTGTTCGAGAATTAGACGTTGAAATTGCTGAATAGTGCTTTCTATTTCTGAGCGACGTTGTTCAATGTCTACTATTGTGTCATTTAACCTTCTATTCTCTTTCATAAAGAGTCGTATTTATCAGGGTTTAGATTATTCACAGTAATTCCGGTTGCGCGAATTACCGGTTCAATCATTGTTATATTTTTTCTCTTGTGGAAAATCGGGAATGTGAAATCTGCAGCCAGTCTTGAAGATGGTTTAGATAGAATCGCACGAGCTTCTGCTATTTCGCGAGTGGAATAATTTCTACTTTTCATAGCAGTAGCTACTGCCCGGATAATTTCCTGATTGGTCGCATCCTGAGAAACGCCCAATATGCTATATGGATTATTCATATTATCGTTTATTTTAGGGTTCTCAGATAGTCTAACCCCTTTTTAAGTCGCTTTCCATTTTCATTTAAGTCATACATGCTTGAACCTGATAATGCCAACCGATCCTGCGGAGTGAGTTGTTGCCAAATCATATTATAAGTTTCGTCAACTGCCGAAGCATGTGATTTATATGTGGAACTCATATTTGACTTAAGAGAGTCAAGAACCCTTTCAACTTGATATTGTCCTGTTTCCCCAGGGATTATGTATTCCATAATACACATGGGAATTAAGGTCGCTAAATTCTCACATACTCTTACATTTGTCTTATTGCTTTGGTAAATAGCATATACCTGTTGTAAGGCATCACATTTAGTTATCGCACCACTATTTACTTTGTCCACAATATTACTTAACTTAAGTTGTACTTTTATCTCAACTAATTTATTAGATGTTGATGTAAACTGGTTTCGGATAAGTCGTGATTTCGAACATATTCTATCTTTTAGAGTATTAAACCGATTCTCATTTGATGAAAATAGTATCGCCATCATTTCTTCGGGTACCCCCTCACCTCCTTTTAATGCTTTAACCACGCATTGGTCAAATTCTCGAGTAGAAGATAGTACATTGTCCAAAACCGTTAAATTCCCATTGTCTCCATTTGTAATATAATTATGAATAAGTGCTTCAACTATATTATCAAGATTTCTCTTCAAATGAGGATTACATTTACAGTAAGTGTAAATGTCAAATAAGATCGGAGCACCTACTGAAAGTGTTATACTCTTATCATTAAGATTTCTTACAACTTGTTGGTTAATATAATTTGAAAATGCGAAAGCAGCAGTATCATCTCCGACATTCTTTATTATACCGCCGTAGAAATTATACAAATCCATGCAGTCGGTATCCTGTGCTATATCGGTATTTAATGCTGTCATAATCGAAGAAACAAGTTGTGAAGTTAAACCAGAGAATTCCTTAATGAAAGAAATTCTTGTAGGTGTAAAGGTACGATTTATCTGTCTTTTACATTCAACTGCATTTATAGCAGCTTCTAAATTTGCAGATGCCTCAGAATAACGTGCAAAGTCACCGGTAGATAAGCCATACATACAGCCGACTTCAAGAATTTCTTCCCAGTTTCCATAATGTCGGCTTGCTTCAACCGTAAGGGAATGCGAAATATCAGATTTGTAATAGTTTGAAAGTGTTAATAAATATGGAGCGACAATAACACAATTCTCATCAAGATTCTGGGATGCAAGTTTATCCATCGCCTCTGATTGAACGTTAAGAAACGTCTGATATTCTGCATTATCTTTTATTGCAGCCTCCATTCTTAGAAGTAGGTTCTTTTGGACTTCTAATATGGATACTACATTAGCATCATTAGGATCTGCATAATTTACATTCTCCGGCAAGTCATCGTCTTGATTATCCAAATGTCCAAGCGCATTTTTGAGAGAGAATGTATAGGGGTCATCCCATGTCGTATAGTCTAATGAATCAACAAATAATTTTTGCTGATAAATTGCAGTGACCCAAATCGAGAGTAATTCTTTGTAATTAGTTTCTGACAAGAGACCTGCTTCAGCAGCTAATAAAGCCATAATGGCAATATTTCTCAATGCTATCGGGTCTGACAAATATGCAGAGTCCTGTACTTTTAATTCATTCAGACAATCAAGAAAATCTCCATTTTTATAAAATTTTTCAATGGCAAGACTTCTGATTGCATCTTTGAGTATTTTAGTTTTTTGAGGTGATACCTGAACGATACTTCTGATATCGGTTAACGTTTGAGTTAAGGATTGCCCAAAGGAGATGGCTTCTTGAGCAGATAATTCTGAATTATTAAGTCGGCCTATCTGTTTATTTAAGTTGTCCAAAATAAGTTGTTGTGCTTTAATTTTTTCTTCTTGACAGATTTGAATCAGTTCCGAATCACCACTAAGAATTTGGTTATTAATCTCCTCAGCTTCGTTTAAGTTATTTTGTAATATCAGATAGATACACCAACGGAAAGCCAGGTCTTTTTGATATTGTTTGTCATTCTTAGACTTCAGGATTTGTCTTATCTCTTGTTTATCCTTAATCGACAGACAAATACCGGATTTTAGCTTACAGATAAGAATACGCGCCTTTATGTCAGAATAATAACCCAACAAAGAAATTATACTTTCGTAGTCGCTTATGGCTTCTTCAAAATTCTTCTCCCTTTCTTTATTTTTCCCTCTTGACATTAAGAGTTTACAAAGAGCTGTGTTAGCTGATGTGAGAAGTTTTTCTTTGTTCGCAGTATTGCAAGTGTTGTCGATGTCGTTACGGACGGATATTAAATGGTCAATAGCCTCATTTGAGAGGAGACTATCTGCCACAGATAATTGAACATTCAAATATCTTTCCCAAAGAATCGGTTTGATTACAGATTCTTCTTCTTGCTCAATAATTTCAAGAATTGAAGAGGCTATTTCGGGAGATGGATTTGAATGTTCTATAGAATTTAAAAATAGAGAGGCATACGACTCGTACCATGCCTGGTTATTATCTCGCAATAAAAATAACAGAGAATTAGCTCTGTCCTTATCTTGACAATATATGCTTTCGGCAACTCTTGTTATTTCTGAGACAATTTTCGGAACAATTACCTCATAACTTGATTTATCGAATAACTGATTGTGAGATGTCCTTATAGCTAAAGCCTCGCGTAGCTTTTGCTCTTTAACTGTATTGTCTTGAATTCTTTTTGCCTCGTCCAACAGAATAAGTGCAACTAAAACATCTGCCAATCTGTCTTTTCCTCTTAAAGTTGCGACTTCACTATTGGCGAAACTCTTGTCATATTGTCCACTTTTAATGTAGTCTTTAAGGTATTCGGCTTTTTGAGTAAAAAAGGATTGTAATTGAATATGTTGCAAGCCACGATTGATTATCTCAACTCGTTTACGACTATTGAGTGGAGCTGCTTCTGCAAGTTTAAAAATCACCCATTCGTACGCTGACTCAACTTTTTTACCTTTACTGAGTAGGATTTCAAATGCCTCTGTAACATAATCAAGGTTAGTGAAGGCTTTCAGCTTTGTTGTAAATGTTGTGACACAGTCAATACTACTGAGGATTACTGAATCATTTTCTATTATTTGGGACGCGACATAAATCTTGTCATTCTCGTGACCATTAGAAAGAACACATTCTAATAATCGTTTATTCGGAGCTATACTCCATGAATGAAAGAATTGTCTTTTGGCCTCTTTTCGGTTTATATGCATCAACCGTTTCAATTCTGCTTCTGCACAATCAATATACTTCTCCCTATACTGATTATTATAAGGTATAAATACTTCTAATCCTGTGAGTAGATTTATTGAGTTTGTCCCTAATGCTTTATATAGGTATGTTGGAGCTACGAGATTTTTATTATAGTCAGTATTTTGATACAATTTCAACGCCGAGTCAACGTATAATTTACGTGCCTCGGAATACCTGTCTAAAAGTCGTTGGCTTACCAGAAGACAAGCTACATAGTTATCATTATTAAATGAATCTTTAGCTACTTTTAATCCTTTGTCTGTTAGGTGCTTGATGTCACCATCCGATAGATTATATTTAGTCTTGGCATCATTAAATAATTCGTCCAGTTTAAGGATGCTTTGAGCATTAATACTGTTTAGCACCAATATATCGAAACGTACATCAGAGTATAATTTATAAAATTCCGTAGAACTCAGGACAGATAGGAGTAATTCACAAATTCTTTTACATTTCTGTAAATTGGTCTCGTTGTACAGTTGCTTGGCATCAGTAAATAGACTATCGGAAAGTGCTGAAATAAGAGTCGAATCATCAGATAAAGATGAGAGATTAGCAACAGCTTGGGTACTTAGAACATATTGCCGAGCAGTATTAACGAACAAAGTTTTTACTTCCCGGACTCCTGCATGATAAATAGACTGAATGTAGTCAATAGCTATTATTACCGGCTGTCTACGGGAAATAGAGTTAGCAAAATTGATACAATCGGCTTTAAGATTCGTATAATTACTATATAGACCGGTAGCCTCACTTATACGAAATCTGTTACCGTCTTCAATCTGTTTATGGTATATTGATAAAAGGACAGATGGAGCCTCAAGATGCTTATCGAGTATCTCATTAAGAATCTCAATAGCACCATTGAGGTCTCCTTCTGAAAGAAGTCTATTCGCTTTTTGGAAGCGATTATCATAGTATTTGTTTTTTATCCAAGAAACTACGCCCATTATTGTGTTGGAATTTTCAGTGTGTCACCGGGATGAATTACGTCAGTGCTTACTAAATTATTGAGGGATGCAATCTCTTCAAACCTAAGTTCTGTACCCAATTGTTTGTGACTGATACCTCGGAGGCAATCTCCTTTTTCTACAATGTATATCCTATAATTTGTCTCCGGTATATCAGTAAAGGTATACGTAGAAGTTGACTTTGAAAGTTTAGTATTCAGATTCTGAATGCTGTCTTGTAATTCTGAAACTTTGTTCTGTAATTTGGTTATTTCAGCCTCTTTATGGGTAAATTTACTGTAAGTAATACAACAGGTTATAATAATAAAGATAAGTAATAAACTAATTGTGCCGAGAAATAGCCATTTGCTACGAAGTTTGACGTTAGAACTCTCCGGTTGTATTTCTGTTACTTCTCTAAGTCTATTATAGATAAACAAATCTGAGCCGCAACAAGGGCATACCACGTCTTCACGATGGAAGTCGGGTATGCCTTCTTTGCCGCATATAGGACATTGAATAGAGTGACTCATAACTATTTATGCTAAGCCTATATCTATACTAATATGTCCTTGTTGTATTTCTTCAAGGAGGTCTTCATTGCTCCGAATCAATTCATTCACTTCCACAATATTATGATTGTCAAGCGCACTTGTCATCTCATCGTAGACACATATCGCTCTGCCTGCAGTCTGAGGATTAGAGGAATTATCTCCGATGAGTTTGAACAAGAAGACATGAGTAAGAAGAGAATACTTTTGGGAAATATGTTCTAATTCTTGACGCAAAGAATCCTTTTCAAAGTTATCAGTTGAGTTTTTAATTTTGAAAAGTTTTTCTCGCATTTCATTAGCATCTGCCGGATTGAGGAATTTGTTGAATTCGTTGATGAGGATAGTTGCGAGTATTTCTCCAATATTATTTTCTTGTCTCTCACCCATTAAAGCACGAGTATACGCAGCTCTAATATCTTCTTCGTAATCACTCCATTTGGAATCTGTAGGTGAATAGTTGTTCTTATTGATTGAGTCAATAATCTGCTGCACTTCACTGATGAATGTGGACTTCTTGGAATCAGCTACCTGCGGATTATTTAAGAGTTCTTCCATCTTATGAGAAAGTTCAGAAAGGCAACTGGTATCGTTGTTTCCTCTGCCAAGACGAATTTCAGTCACTTTGCCAGTTTTTACAACCTTAACTTTTGCTGTCATGGTCTCATTCTCATCAAGATTGAAGGTGAAGTTAAGTTCGCTCATTGCCGGAAGATTTTCCGAAATCGTAAAGAATCCGGAAGAAATCTTATCATAACTACCATTTTCTGTATCGGTAAATAATTTTACTTCAATAATCTTTTGATTGTTAGCGATGGTCCGGAACTTCTTGTTTACTTCAAGGGGGAGGACTTCCTTACTCTCAATAATACGTTCCGTCCTATGAGAGCCGTCAGGATTTTCGAGTTGAATAAAAATTTGGTGCTTAGTTGTTGAAATAAGTCCTATAGCATCTTCATTAATATCAGTTATCTGTTGTGAAATTGCAGCTTCATCAGAAGGTAAGGTCTGAGCTAAAATCGCTGCACCTTCTGCTATTGCAAGCATTGGCTTTTCAGAGGAAAGTACTTTTACTTCACCATATTTGTCTACCAACATTTTCTTCACCAACGGAATACAGGAGGAGCCGCCAACAAGAAGAATATTATCTATTGTTTCTATAGGAGTGGCTGTTTCCCCAAGCAATTTATCTATTAAGTCGATAGTGCGTTTAATTAATGGTGAAATTAGTGACTCAAATGTAGCACGAGTAATTACCAAATCTTCGACAGGTTCATCATCTTCGTTCTCTAAAAATTCACTGAAGAATATAGTCGCTTTCTGAGAACTACTAAGGTTCTTTTTCGCTTCTTCCACTCCTGCTTTTAGACCACCTATAAAAGCATTCTTTTCTTTTTCTGATTTTTCATCAAGAAGATCAGATAAGACAAAGCCATCTCGTTTTTCAATTTCCTTACAAGCGTAATCTGATAATATACGATCAATATCGTCTCCGCCTAACCAGCGGTCTCCTCCACTACCGGACTCAATAAACTGGCCATCAACTGCCATTAGGATAGATAGGTCAAATGTGCCACCTCCAAAATCGTACACAAGCACGTGCTTACTTTCGCCCGGCATCATTTTATCAAACCCATAAGAAATGGCAGCGGCGGTAGGTTCAGCGAGAAGACGCTGAACATGGAGACCGGCCAATTCTGCTGCTTTTTTAGTAGCACTTTTTTGCTTTTCGGTGAAATATGCAGGTACTGTAATCACAGCATGGGTAACATCTCCCAATTTGCTGCTGGTATCGTTCTTTAATGATTTTAAAATTTCGCTACTGATTTGTTCGGGACTATATTCTTTCCCTCTTAGAACGACAACAACAGCTTCCTCTGTTCCGCCTGTGGGTTTTTTGATACCATAGGGGTATGCTTTCTTATCAGCGCACATTTTTTGAACTTGAGGATCAGAAAAACCGGTACCCATTAGTCGTTTTACCGAAACGATGATGTTCGGTGTGTATCGCTTCCAATTCTTATATGGGCCATTTCCTATGAGGACTTGCCCACTTTTATCTATAGCGACACAGGAACGGCAGAGATCGGAATCGTTGCCATCCGAACCTTTAGTCTGTATGACTCTGACAGATGTATCTTTGAACGCTACAACTGAATTAGTTGTTCCTAAGTCTATGCCTATTGCTTTACCCATAATAGATATAGATTATTAGTTGTTTTTATTATCTTTATTTAATATTTCTTTAGCTTGTGCTTCAGATTCATTTTCCATTTCAGCGATCTTTTCTTCAGAAAGCTTGGCTTGAGATGCTTTTTCATACACCTCATTAGGATTATCTGCATTATTTACGTCCATAGAAGCCGACAAGTGGCTGGAGCGTGTATCTTCTGTCCGATCTAAAATATCAGATTTAGATGACTGAGGGTAAATCTCGATCTCCAATTCATTTGCTTGTTGTCTTAAATTGTCCACACGAATCTTACTTATGCTAATCCATTCACAAAGTTGATTTTTAAGATTCTGAAGTTTAACTTTGTATTGTTCAATTTCCGTTTCAATATTTGAAACTTCTTTTGACAATGATTCATAGTGGAACTTTTTTTCGGCTCTCAATTTAATGACCTTTTTCCACCAATTCCAAATACTTTCTGCTTCTTCATCACGAGCAATTTTCTGTTGTTCAAGATGATCTTCAGTTTTTAGTATTTTCTTTTGGATAAGATCAATGGATTCCTGTCGCTCCTTTTTTTCTTTTGTCAAGGAACGAACTTCTGAAATTATAGCGTAATACTCCAAAGCTTTGGAAAGATAGTCCGTGTCGATTATTGCTGCCACAGACATGTCATCGTGGCTTCCCCGCTTACTCAAATCTGACAATGATGTTGTAAGAAGAGATTTTGCTTCTTCAAACTCACGTTCATTAAAAACTTTCAGAAGATTACTGTAAAACTTGTGAATTAGTTCTGTTTGAATGAATGTATCTTCAATCCCATCGCTGCCTAATGCAAAGGCTAAGGGGAAATATCCAGTTCCATCGAAAGCATAACGAAATTCTTCAACGGGAGAATAGTCGCAAAGAGATGTCGTAACATTAAGGAAACAATTGCAGTCCCATGGAACAGGTTCGTACCAGTACATCAGTCTATCACATACATATAACTTACCATCACCGATTTGAAATGCAAACCAATAATTCGGTGTCCGTACAGCCGCTATCAAAGTCGAACCGTATGCCTTTTCAATACGTCTTGATCCTATACATTCTTTTTCTTTTCTTGAAAAAGGATTATCATCTAAGTGCTGTATAATCTTATTACGCCATGCATCTGTAATACTATTGAAAAGTTTTCTAAAGTGGTTTTCTATTTCCGGAAAGGATTGTTTAGCTTTTACATATTGAAGATTTTGCCTCAATAATTCTAATTCACCTTCTGACAGCTCGGATAACTCTCGTTTTTTACCATCTTTCCCGATGCGAGGATCTGAAGTTGGAATGACAGTATTTGCACCTTTTTTCCCATTGAAGGTATCAGAAGGTAAATTATTTATAAATTGAATAATTTTTTCAAGTGCAATATCAGCTGCTAACTGAGATCCTACATCACTACGAACATAACTTTCTCCGCCATGTCCATCACAGACAATAGCAATATGTACACCATCTTTTTGATAACATACGCCATTGTCTTGGCATGGTTTATTTGAAGCAATGTGACTTGATCCTGTAGCCTTAGTATAGAAAGTTATCATTCTCTTTACTTTTACCAAACTTTTACCAACCACTCCACACATCGGTTCCGGCATTGGCGGTGGAGTTACCCACATCAATCCCTTTTAGGGTAGGATCGTTTGCTATATCTGTTTGTATCGTATTAATCGTTTCAGTTGCTTTGTCCGGAGCATCTTTACCTGCGGATGTGTTTTTGCTGTTTACTCTTGATGCGGTTACCGAAACCATTCGGATGACTTTTTTTAACTCATCCACATTATGTACAGTGAGAACAGCTTCTTCGTTTCCTGTGAAATCTATGAGTGTAGATTTAACACAATCATCTCCAATTGCAATAGCAACTTTTGTGGCCACTTTGAACCAATTATTAGCTTTTAGCTTGTCTAAAGCATATTCAGTCTGGTCAGTTGGGGCACCATCGGAGAGAAGAATGATGACTGGTGCAAACGATCCTGTAGCCTCCTTCATAAAGCCATGACTTTGTGACAGCTTTTGAGAAAGATTGTCATAAGCTCCTCCCAGTGATGTCAGACCTCCGGCTTGAAGATCCCTCCATTCAAAAGATGTGACATCTATTGGAGTCGGATACATCCATTCACATCTGCTTGAGAATTCAAGAACAGCAATTTTTATTTTAGAATCAGGATTGTTTGTAGAAATCTCCTCTATAATAGGTAGAGTTTCACGCACCGCTGTATTTAAAGCACCAATTTTTGCCCCTGACATACTGCCAGATGTGTCGACAAGGTAGAATATTGTCATTACCTTACGTGGAATTTCATCCACAATTTCAAAAGGGTCGTTTTCCATTAGTTTTTAATATTATACTGTGATTAATGCTGTTACATCGTGGTTAAATTTTATTTTGAAATCTGCTACTATAGGTAATCCTCGACCGTTTTCAATGTTTAGGATGTCACCATTTGGGAGTGAGACAGCCCATGTTGATCCGGATTGATTCTGTATTCCTAAGTTTCCATTTTGTAGGTTCCTGATGACTGTACCTGCGACCTTAGAAAGATCAACATTCATTGATGCTTGAGATTGACATTTATAAATTTTTTGTCCTTCTACTAAAGGCAATCGGTAGTTACCAATCTTCAACATCATTGGTCTCCGAATTGCTTGAGTGCAGCGTACACACTGTGAAGCCGGGCTGTCCGGATCTATGAATGTCTTCTTACCGCAGTGTGGACATACAACATATTGCGAACGGAGTTGTAATAAGATTTGCTGCCACGTCTTGTCCATAATACGCTTTGTTGGATTATGGATTGCTTCCTTACTGAATGCTTTTATGAATGTTTCTCTAAGTATCCGAGGAAAATATGCCCAGCGTCTCATCACATTTTTGTGGAAACGCGGGTCAGGTCGATTGGAATCATTATCAGGATCCATAATAAACACGCAGTCTTTACCAAACAGTTTTCTTTCTGCCTCTTCAGTAAGACATGGGCAATTTACAACACGTCTACCCTCAAATGGACGATTGAGATAAAATAGAATAAATAATATTACACCTAATGAGAAATAGTCGGTATAGCGATCAGGCATAGCTTCTTTGTCTACAATCTCAGGCGCCATGTAACCACTTTTCCCTACAATCCCCATATTTACTTTGTTAGGAGCCACATTATCATTGTCACAAATCAGAACATCACCTGTATTAGGATTTATAAAGAAGTTGCCATCATTCATATCTTGATAGCTTAGACCATTGATATGAAGACGTTGGAAAGCGGAACAAATTTGTAAGGCAGCTTCGATCAGAGCTTCCGGAGAGGCAAAACGTGCCTTAGCCAACATAAAAGCTCCGACTTCTTCATATTCAGGAGGACGTAGTTTCATAATATAGCCGAAACTCCCATGCTGATTCGGTTTGGTTATTGCCAAAGGCCACAAGAAAGATTTGTCAGGAGCACCCGTCTTTACATTATTTTCAAGATTGGCATAGAATGCAGGCTTGTACGATTGCATATACCACTTCAGGGCGTATTGCTCTCCATTATAAGTGACAAGATAGACAATTCCTTGTCCCCCTCGACCTAATTCTCTCACTATCTGGCATACTTTGCCATTAGTTAGTTCTATAATGGTATTTTCTGATAATTCAGCCATATTAAGTAATATATAGGGCTCTCTAAATAAGAGATTTGGATGTATTATACACTATTGATTCTCAGCATATTTGATATAAACATTGGTTTAAATAGCCAAACAATTGGTCATGAATTTGGTAAAAGGTAATATATCCGTTAAAATTCTGTCTGAATATAGTTCTTATGTTCAGAAAATTAGTTATCTTTGCAATTCAAAAAGTATCTCTTATTTAGAGATTTGGATGAACGCTAAACAATAAAAACGTTCTCCAGTGGAAACGGAGTTATATCTAAAGGCTTTTGAGTATTATGGAGTTTGCCTTGTCTACTACCGATGTATCGAGACTGGCAAGGTAGATCTGTGTAGTTGCCTCACTGTCGTGTCCCATGCCTTCACTGATTACGGATAGGGGGATTCCCTTTGATTTGGCAATTGAGGCCCAGCTATGTCGTGCTACATATAGAGTAAGTGAAACCGTAATTCCAACTTTCTCTGCTATTCGCTTCAGATTGTGATTAATATTGTAGCCGACGTTTCTGTATGTAGAGCGCTCTCTGAGTCCGGTATGCTTGATTATTGGGAGAAGATAATCACTCGTATTTTCGGGATATTTATCAAGTATAGTCTGCATTTCCTTTGTCCACTCGATTACCAGTTGCTGCCTTGTTTTTCGCCTCCTATATGTCACATATCCGTTTACCAGGTCAGACTTACGCAAGTATGCCATGTCGATAAAACTCATTCCTCTAAGCATGAAACTCATCATGAACATATCACGTGCATAGTCAAGCTCCGGTATCATGTATAGGTCGAGAGCATTGATTTTTTTGATGACTGATAAAGGTAGGGCACGTTTAATGGTTTTGTTTACCCCTGTGTATACATGTCTGAACGGATTGCGGTTCTCTATAATCTCTTCTTCAACCGCCCGGTTGTATACAGCTCGCAGAATGCGTGTATAAAATGATATTGTATTAGGAGTGATTCCTCTTTGCTGATGCCATGCCTCGTAGGCTTCCATTATTTCAGAATTGAGGCAGTCAAGCATTACATCCTCATCATGGCGAAATTTCTTAAAGCTGTTAAGAGTGGAGGTATATGTTTCGGATGTCCGAATTTTACCATGTTGTTTCAGCTTTATAATCATCCTTTCCATATAGTTAAACAGGGAATACTCATTAACGTGACGATGGAACTCATCAATAATTTCATCAGCAGTGTATATTAATCCATTTTTGTCGAGTTTACGGATAATCTTGTTAAGTCGTTCCACGTCCCAGCGGATACGTTCACGGATTGAAAGAATAAACGACTTACGCTCACTTCTTTTTGTAGTGGTTACCATTGAGCAATTTTCATCCCATTCTGATGGGAATACATGATAATCGGAGAAAAGCTGTCGCTGTTTTCTCTCGTGAAGAATTTGATAGAATATGGTGCCCTTGTGTCCGGCGACAGTCGAGGGCCGAAACTTTACTTTAATCGATGCCATAGTTGATATTTAGTTTTAGAGTGTTTACAGGATAAGTGGTATATGCCTATAGAGCGTCGTCCGTAGTGATCAGACTAAAGAAAGTTTATCTGTTGCAGTATACATATAATTAAAGTCAGTATCTCGATGGTGTTTACCTTAAAAATTTTGTTTGACTCCGAAGAGTAACCTAAGAAAACTCTTCGGTAAATGACTGTATATTGGTCAGGTAGTTCAAAAATTAGCATAACTGTGTGGTCAAATCTTATAAATTTGCCGAAAATTAGTGATTTGACCACATTTTTAGTGTTAAATTCTCATGCTAAATATCTTATTTTACTAATTAATTCCTTATCTCCCCTAAGCTCTCAACAAACTCAAAAATAACCGAAGTATTAGTTTATAGAAAAAGAGGTGATATGTTTAAGTTGAGGAAATGCTGAATAGGCTCTGCAAACTATCCAGATAATAGCCTACTTATTGAATTATATGTTATTGAGGTTTACTTAGCGGTTGCTGAGTACTTATTTAATTAAAAAAAATGTAAAGTTTACTTGTCTATATGTAAAGTATTATATACTTTTGTGCTTTCCATTAAAAGAGTACTTACTATTAACCGTTTTTCAGAATGAAAGAATCGATAATGTCAATTCCAAGACATGAAATAGCCCAATGGCTATTGGATATGGTAGACTGGTTTTTGAATATAACCGGTCTGTCAAAAAATTATCATGTACAAGAGTCGCTGTATGTTATACTTGTTATTGCTGTTACATTAGGTATAGGTTATACTTTACGAAAACTTGTACTTTTTATAACACGACGGTTGCCGGTTTTCAGAAAATATAAGTGGGGCGAGAATATAAAGCAACTTAAAACGCTTGAATATTGTACACAATTCATAGCTCCAAGTGTATTCCTCGGTTTAATATCTTTTGCTTTCACTGAAGGGGATAAGGTTCTGTTTATAATTCAGAAATGTGCTACGATCTATCTGATAATCACAATAGCTATTGCTATATGCGCCGTCCTTAAACTCGAATGGGTAATTTTCAATGAGGTGAGAAACACGAAGAATCTACCGTTGAAAGGTATCCTGAATATGTGTCGTGGCGTGGTCTGGATTATAGCCGTGATTCTTATAGCATCGGTTGTAATCGGTAAATCTCCAATGTCATTATTGGCAGGACTCGGTGCCTTATCGGCAGCCTTGCTTTTGATATTCAAAGACAGTATTCTCGGTCTTGTAGCAACGATACAGTTATCAAGTAATGATATGATACGGAAGGACGATTGGATTGTCGTTGACGGGACATCTGTCAACGGTAACGTTATTGATGTGACCCTATCAGCTGTCAAGGTTAAGAATTGGGATAATACAACTGCAATCTTATCGCCCTATAAACTTGTCTCCGGTTCATTTGTAAACTGGAGAGGTATGTTTGAGTCAGGAGCAAGAAGAATAGAGTCGTGTATATACATTGATCCTTGCAGTGTAGCAATGACTACACCTGATTTATTTGCAGCTATAGCTAAAAAATATCCTATGATGGAAAAGCAGATAACGGATGCTACATCTTCCGGGGGTCTTGATCTTACGAAAGCACCTCAGCAGAGCGGTATGGCTACAAATCTGGGTCTTTATCGAGCTTATATGTTTACTTATCTCAGGGCTCATCCGAGAATCGTACAGAATGAATGGCTGCTTGTCAATCTCCAGCCGGAAGTGGAATTCGGTATTCCGGTCAGAGTATATTGTTACTCTAATATTACAGCGTGGGTAGAGTACGTTCAGATACACGATGAAATCCTTGAGCATTTTTTTGCTGTGGCAAAAGACTTCGGGCTTAATCTGTGTAATTACAGCAACTACAGTAATAACGTCACTCTGGCTCAGGTATCTCAGAAGCCGATGACGCCCGGAAATCAATAATATGACCATACCTCCATAAGAAATGTTGAATCCGTTATTGGAATCAACATTTCTATGGAAGGGTGTAATAAATGTAATTCTTACATCTAATCTCGTTAAAAAGATTTTCACCCTGAATCTTATAAATCTTGTGTGCAATGTAGGGGGTATATGCAACTCCACTGAATTGTATGATAAAAAAGTAATATTCATAAGTAACTCTTAAAAATTAAACGATATCTCCTTCGCTCCGCGCCCGAATCGCCTTAAAAATAACTGCGTTTTATGTGTTCATTAATTTTTAAGAGCTACTTAATTAACCGTTTAAGATATGAAAAATTTATTGTTTCCACGGCAGTTTCATCTTGTAGGATGGCTGCTTTTTATTCCTGCTGCTATAGTGGGTATGCTTTTATACTTCAGTTTCTGTAATTTTCATGGTGTGACTGAGATAGTGGTAAACGATGCCGTAATTATAGGCATAGCTTTGGGAGCACTTTTTATAGTATGCTCTAAAGAGCGACATGAAGATGAAATGACACGTGCTATACGGCTTGCATCTTTGCTGAACGCTATGTATATGTATGTAGTGATACTGATTGCAAGCACGTTGCTACTTAACGGAGTTGCCTACTTTCAGTTTATGATTCTTAATCTTGTGCTTTTGCCGGTGATATTTGTTATTATATTCCGTCTGGAGCTGCAACGTTATAACAAAATGAGTGATGACGAAGAACGAGAATGAAGAATAGAATTAAAGTTGAACGAGCGGAGAAAGAAGTCACACAGCAGCAACTGGCCGATGCTGTAGGAGTAAGCCGACAGACTATTGTGGCTATTGAGAAAAATAGATTTCTGCCTTCCACACCTCTTGCACTGAAGATAGCAAGGTATTTCTCAAAACCTGTTGAGTCTATTTTTATACTTGAGGAAGGAGATTAAGTAACTCTTTTATATATTCCTTAATTTTTAAGGACTACTTAAAACAATAATATTATGAATAAATTTAAAGTAAAGTTCAGTACATATTGTATTGTAGTCACCCTGGCTGTTCTTATTTTGCTTGTGGTAGGTTTAGTATCTCTCAGAGGTATTGACATGAAAATGAATCTAATGATTGTAGTAGTTGTTTGTCTTCTGGGAGCCGGTATTTTTTACTGTCCCGTAAGTATCGGAGTGACACATGAAGCTATGATTATTCATCGTCTGCTGAAAAACAGAATTATATCTTATTCAGACATTTCTTCTGTCGAACGCTGTTCCCCATCGGCAGGTGGTCTGCGTCTTTGCGGCAGCGGTGGCTTTATGGGTTATTGGGGATATTTTCATGATATTATAATAGGTTCCTACTTCGGATATTACGGAGACCGCAGTCAGTGTGTTCTTATACGTCTCAAATCAGGCCGGCAATACGTTGTCAGCTGCGAGCAGCCTAATCTTATGCTCGAAGTGATTAATAAATATCTGCCTGCCTCCGGAGTATAGACTATAGTCTCGTAAGCAGAGGAAGAAAAATCAATTATCTTGTGTAAAATTTACACTGAAAAATTTGGAACTTAAATTTTTAATTTCTAATTTTGCTGTGTAATTATTACGCAAGATGATTGATTTATATTTTTAATTATGGAAAAAGCAATAAACAAAGCAAAATTGGTTTTGCCCGGTGCTGTCTGTGGCGACATAATTGGCTCTGCCTATGAGTGGTATCGTGTGAAATATACTGACTTTGATATTTTTACGCCTCAAAGCAGATTTACGGACGATACAGTGTGTTCAATAGCAATAGCTGACGCATTGCTGAGAGGTAAACCATTTGACACCAATCTGCAGTCTTGGTGTCGTAAATATCCCGCTGCAGGGTACGGCGGTTATTTCCGTCGTTGGATTCAATCTTCTACTCCTAAACCTTATAATAGCTGGGGTAACGGCTCTGCTATGCGTGTCAGTTCTATAGGAGCGTATGCTGAGTCAATTGATGAGGTTTTGCAACTTGCTGAAGCATCGGCCGCAGTGACTCACAATCATCCGGAAGGCATCAAAGGGGCTCAGGCTACTGCATTAGCTATCTATCTTGCCTTGACAGGTTGCAGCAAGAAAGAAATCAAACAGTCTCTTGAAAGTAGATTCGGCTATGATTTGTCAAGATCTTATTGTGCTATTCAGCCTGAATATTCTTTTGAGGTTAGCTGTCAGAAAAGTGTACCTGAGGCGATTATCGCATTTTTAGAGGGATGGGATTATGAATCTGTAGTTCGTATGGCTGTGGCTTACGGAGGTGATGCCGATACTCAGGCTGCGATTGCCGGAGGCATAGCAGCTGCCTACTACGGTGAAATACCGGAATCGATTCTTAATGTCTGTATGACTATTCTGCCGAATGATATGAAAATGGTTATTAATAATTTTAATGTTCTTCTTGAAAGTGGACGAAAATAAATACTGCTATAAGTATCCTCATCCTGCAGTCACCACTGACTGTGTGATTTTCGGATTCGATGGCGTCAGACTTAATGTACTGCTGATTAAGCGCGGTCTTCAGCCTTATTTGGGGTATTGGGCTTTCCCCGGAGGATTTTTAAAACCTGAAGAAAGTGCTGAGGAGTGTGCTTTGCGCGAGCTGCGTGAAGAAACACAGCTGACTCCGGAATATGTAGAGCAGTTTCATACATATTCATTGCCTAAACGTGATCCGCGTGAGAGAGTTATTACCATTGCTTATCTCACTTTAGTAAAGTTGCAAGATGTCAAAGGTGGTGATGATGCTGAGGAAGCTCGTTGGTTTCCCGTAGACTCTGTTCCGCAGCTGGCTTTTGATCATGACGTAATTCTTAGAGATGCGTTGGCCAGACTCCGTGAGAGAATTCATTTTCATCCTATCGGTTATGATCTATTACCTGAGAAGTTTACTCTCAAAGAACTGCAGACACTCTATGAAGCCATCCTTGGTATACATTTTGACCGACGCAATTTCGCAAAAAAGATGCTTCACCTTGACATTCTGACTCAGCTTGACGAAACTGTATGGCCGACGCCGAAACGTGAAGCTAATCTTTACAGCTTTAACCGTGATAAATACACCGAATTGAAACGTAGAGGCTTCCGTCTTGAATTTTAGCGCTTTCGGTATGTTCAAAAATAAAAACGGGCAGAAATGCCCGTTTTTATTTTTGAACATACTAAGTTGTGAGGGTAATGTTATTTCACTTCATAGTCGACGCAGGCGCGAGCCTCACGGCAGGGAGCGATGATTGAGGCGGCAGCTACGTGTGCGGGATGAGTAGCGTAGACAGCCACGTCGGCCATAGTGGGAACGGTGGCAGTTAGCACGATGTCCCAGTCTTCGGCAGGATTTTCATTGATACCTACCTCCATGCCTTCAAGTACTTCTATCTGCGAGGGAAGTGCCAGCAGAGCGCTCTTGAAAGCCTCGGCTGCTTCGCGGCGTTCCTCGGTTGTTCCGCGAAGTTTGAATGAAACTATATGTTTGACCATAGGTGTGAGATTTTTGATTTAAGAGCTACTTTAAGAGCTGCTTATTTGTATAGACGTTCGCGGGTGGCGGCTACTTTCTCGTCGGTGATGTAGTCGTCATAATCCATCATCTTGTCGATTATGCCGTTGGGTGTGAGTTCGATGATACGGTTGCAGACAGTCTGGATAAATTCGTGGTCATGGCTTGACATAAGAATTACACCCGGGAAGTTCTGAAGGGTGTTATTGAAAGCCTGTATCGACTCAAGGTCAAGGTGGTTTGTCGGAGAGTCGAGTACCAGAGTGTTGGCATCCGTGAGCATCATTCGGGCTATCATACAGCGAATTTTCTCGCCACCTGAGAGCACACTGGCCTTTTTAAGCACTTCCTCACCACTGAAGAGCATCTTGCCGAGGAATCCTTTGAGATAAATTTCTGACGAATCTTTACTGTACTGGCACAGCCAATCAACAAGGTTGAGGTCTGTTTCGAAAAATGCATTATTATCAAGAGGCAGATATGCGGTGGTGATGGTCTGACCCCAGTCAAATTCTCCGGCATCAGCTTTGCGATTGCCCATGATAATTTCAAACAGAGCAGTCATGGCACGCGGATCGCGGCTCAGGAACGCTACCTTATCGCCTTTTTCTATCTGGAAGTTAACGTCATTAAACAGAACCTCACCGTCGACTACGGCCTTCAGACCCTTGACTTCGAGAATCTTGTTGCCGACTTCACGGTTGGGAGTGAAGATTATGCCCGGATAACGGCGCGAAGAAGGTTTGATTTCTTCGACATTGAGCTTTTCGAGCATCTTCTTTCGGCTTGTGGTCTGTTTGCTCTTGGCTACGTTGGCGCTGAAACGCTGTATAAATTCAAGAAGTTCCTTACGTTTCTCCTCAGCTTTCTTGTTGGCAGCCTGCTGCTGGCGGAGAGCAAGCTGTGATGACTGGTACCAGAAACTGTAATTGCCGGCAAACAGTGAAATCTTATTGTAGTCTATATCAAGAGTGTGGGTTGAGACAGCGTCAAGGAAGTGACGGTCATGGCTCACGACAAGTACTGTATTCTCACAGTTGGCCAGATAATTCTCAAGCCAGCTTACTGTCTCAAGGTCAAGGTCATTGGTAGGCTCGTCGAGCAACAGATTGTCGGGATTGCCGAACAGAGCCTTTGCAAGCAGCACACGTACCTTCTCGTTGGCGCTCATATCGCGCATCAGCATATAATGGCGGTCTTCCTTTATACCGAGACCGGACAGTAGGGCAGCGGCGTCGCTCTCGGCATTCCAGCCTTCAAGTTCGGCGAAACGCTCTTCAAGTTCGGCAGCTTTAATACCGTCCTCATCGGTGAAGTCTTCTTTTGCATAGATGGCGTCTTTCTGCTGCATTATGTCCCAGAGGACGGTATGGCCGCGTAGCACAGTCTCGATAACGGTAGAATCATCAAATTCAAAGTGATCCTGACTGAGCACTGACAGACGTTCACCCGGACCGAAAGTGACTGTGCCGTGTGTAGGCGACAGTTCACCCGATAAAATCTTCATCAGGGTTGATTTGCCGGCGCCGTTGGCACCGATAATGCCATAGCAGTTGCCGGGAGTGAAGGTGAAGTTAACGTCCGAAAAAAGTGTGCGTTTACCGAACTGTTGTGCTAAGTTATTAATCTGTATCATATTGTATAGTCTGTTTTCCGGGTCAGAAAGGCCCTGTCAGCAGGGCCACAGGCAGCGGGCGTGTCAGACGCCTGACTGCCAACAGTCTGCAAAATTACTCAATTTTTCGCGTTCACACAACCTCAATGTAAATCGATTATACAAACGGAGGCAGACTGTTTTGACTCTATAATAAGGCTTAAGATATTGTAGGTCATAGATAATATTATGAAAAATCTGTAAATAAGTGTGAACGATGTTGATAAAAACTGTGTTGTATCTATGTGGTATTAAAAACACCATATAGATAACATACAGAATATATAAAACCAAAATACTATGAAGAAATTTATTCTAAGTGCCATAGCAGCTTTAGTTATGGTGACAACTGCCGGAGCGCAGACACAGACCCCCGAGGAGTTTGTAAGTGATTTCAGTAAGTTTGTAGGCTTCGTGTCAAGTAACCGTCATCTTAAACCGGGTACTCTTGAGCGTGCTGATTCAATATATGGCGTATATACGCAGGAGTTTGACAATGATTACAAGTCATTGATGACGGAAGAGCAGAAGGAAGAGTTTTATAAGGCTAAAGGACGTTACGAACACTTCCAGCTTAAAGTTCGCGCTCATGACGCTGAGGCCAAAGGTGCCAAAAAACTGAAACATGCCGAAAATGACGGTAAGAAAATGGCTAAGGAAGCTAAGATAGGTATGGACAGCACTGTGAATAATGGTAAAAACTTCGGTGAGAAGATGCTTGACAAAAGTAAAATGGCCATTAAGAAGGGGAAGAAGAAAGGTGCCGAACTTGTAGACCAAAGCGGAGAACTCATACAGCAGGGTAAAGAAAAAGGTGCCCAACTAATAGATAATGGCAAAGAGAAGGGTGCCCAGCTGGTAGATGATGGCAAGGATAAAGGTTCTGAGCTTGTAGAGCAGGGCAAGGATAAAGGCGCCAAACTCGGTAAAAAAATGAAGCAGAAAGGTCGTAAGGTTATTAATCAAGCCGATACAGTCGGTGATCAGACTATGGCTCGTATGCACGAGGCAGGCCATAAGGTAGGCAAGTTCACTCATAGGGTTATTGAGGGTGCCGACTCTGTAGGTCATCGTGTAGGTCGTGGCATAGAGAATGGCTATGACGAAAGCGCTTCATGGTTGCGTGGCCTCTTCGATAAGAAGTAATTGAAGCTATATAAATATAGGATATGAATAGTCCCCGTGTCGGTTTACGATACGGGGACTATTATTAAAAATTGAAAAAATTTGATTACTGTGTCGTAAATGTGGTAGCTTATAATTATCTTTGTAAAGTAAGAATATACATAAGAGCTACTTATTAATTAATCGGTAAACATGCAGAATTTTGCAGCAATAGATTTTGAAACAGCTAATTGGGAACGTTCAAGCGTATGCAGTGTGGGTATTGTAATAGTGCGGGAAGGCAAAATAGTTGACAGATTTTATAGTCTTATCCGCCCCGTGCCTAATTATTATACAGCCCGCACGACTGAAATTCACGGTCTGACCCGTACTGATACTGATAATCAGCCTAAGTTTCCCGAAGTGTGGGCACAGGTAGCAGACAGAATCAAGGGTCTGCCGTTAGTGGCACACAATCGGCCGTTTGATGAAAGTTGTCTGAAAGCTGTCTTCCGGGAATACGGTATGGAGTATCCTGACTATGAATTTTATTGTACGCTTGCCGCTTCACGACGCTGTCTGAAACTGCCCAGTCATAAACTTAATTTTACGGCTGCCGCCTGCGGTTATGACCTTGAACAACATCATCATGCACTGTCAGACGCGGAGGCGTGCGCTGCCATCGCCCTGAAGATCCTTTGATTAGGCAGGAAGGGGCGTGGAAAAATTAATGATGTGTCGAAAAAGTCGCTTGGAAAAGTTGATGCTACATCGAAAAAGTCGCTTGAAAAAGTTGATACAGGAAGGTAATAATCCATAGGGACACATTGTTATATAATAAAATAGACGTTATGCCACATGGATATACTGAGACGAAAAATAGATAGGCAATTGTGTGTATGGAAGGAATCAAAGAATTGAAAATATGAAAAAAGCCTTAATAATAGGAGGTACAGGTACGATAAGTACCTCAGTTGTTGACCTTGCTTTGCGTAAGGGCTGGAACATAAGTCTGCTTAATCGTGGCAGAAAGCCTTTACCTGCTGGTGTACACAGTATTGTGGCCGATATTCACGATGAGGCAGCAGTGGCTCGCCTTATAGAAAACAGTCATTATGACGTTGTCGCACAATTTATAGGTTTTGGTGCCGAAGATGCTGAACGTGACATACGTCTTTTTACAGGCCACACGCAGCAGTACATCTATGTAAGTAGTGCCTCGGTCTATCAGAAACCGCTATCTGCATATCCAATTACGGAAAGTACACCGGCAAGAAATCCTTATTGGATATATTCACAGGGTAAAATTGCTGCCGAAGATGTATTTAACCGCGCTTACAGAGAGAATGGTTTCCCGGTTACTATTGTACGTCCGAGTCATACCTATGACGGTACGAAACCTTGTGTAGCCATTCACGGCAACAAAGGGGTGTGGCAGATTGTGAAACGTATTCTGGAAGAGAAACCGGTGATAATACCCGGCGACGGTACATCTTTGTGGACATTGACTCATGCATCTGATTTTGCCAAAGGTTTCGTAGGTCTTATGGGCAATCCGTGTGCTTTAGGTGAAACGTATCAGATTACTAATGATGAGGTAATGACTTGGAATCAGATACACTCGATTATCGCAGCTACCTGCGGCAAACCGCTTAATCCTTGTCATGTCGCCTCAGATTTTCTCGCTGCTCATCAGGGGAACTATGATCTTCAGGGTTCATTGCTCGGTGACAAAGCAAATTCTGTGATATTTGACAATACGAAAATCAAACGTGCCGTGCCTGATTTCCGCTGTACAGTTACTATGGCTGAAGGTTTGCGTCAGGGTACGGAAAATATTCTGTCATGTCCTGCACTTCAGATTGAAGATGAAGAATTTGACCACTGGTGTGATGAGATAGTGAAAATGACCGGCGGATATTAAATTTTATCCCTGTGGTGGTCAAAGTACACTTATCGTTGGTGATAGAACTCCATGCAGGATTAAAGTTATGAGCAGCAAGCCGATTGAAAATCAATTCAATCGGCTTGCTGCTCATAACTAACTATTCTGTATAGTGTATTATTATCTATAAGTAGTTCTTAAAAATTTATCGGTCACTTATTTTGTCTGTCTGAAAAGCCATTCACACACGGGTGAAAGACGATAGGCAAAGTTAAATGACGCCATGTGTACCATTGCGGGGCCATGCATAGTGGTATCATTTGCAGGAAGTACGGTATTGCCTTCAAAAGTGATGAAATTTCTTGGCGACCCTTCGGCAAGCAAGGCTGCTGCCAGCGAGTCCTGTTCAGCCTGCGGAAGACGTGCGCTCCATGTAGCTTCGGCAAACCGGGCGTCTTCCTTCTTTAGTAATTGTTTCAACTGGTCTGCTCCACCGGTAGATTCGTGGTCACCGGCAGCGGTAATGTAAACGAACTTCTTATCCTCGAACCCTTCCATCTTGCTGACGTCCCACTGACAGCTGACAAACATCGAGGCGGCAAACAAGTCAGGATACTTAATATTGAAATAAAGTGACATCATTCCTCCCATAGACTGTCCGGTAGTGTAGAGTCTATTCTTATCAACCGGATTCTCATCAGTAATCTTTTTCAGAAGTGTGATAGTCTCATCAACCTCAGGCATAGTCTGCCATTCATTGTCCACAGTAATATATGAATACTGAGGAACAAGAACATAAGAGGGGTTTTTAGCCTGAAATTCAGGAGTTGCCCATACCAATCCGCCATATCCCTGTGTAAGCGGAATAAGCGGGTTCGGTCCCGGCGTACTTGCATCGGCCATAAAGAGCACAAGAGGATATTTCACTCCTTCTTTTATATCTTTGGGAGTGTACAGGTTATACTGCAGTGAATCTCCCTTTTCATCAACGAAAACGTATTGCTTGAAAGCAGGTACCGTTTCGTCAATGAGTTTCTGAAGTGCCGGGGTCGGTGCAGGACGTTGACCGCTGCCCATTGCTGGTTGTCCTGCTCGCGGACTTCCGCCTTGTTGGTTAGCAGAATCGGTATTTCCTGATTTTGAGGAACAGCTTCCTAAAATCATAGCTAATAAAGCACACGTTAAAATTCTTGTCTTCATATTCTTCCAATTTAATTTAATAACAAATTGAACTGAAAGAATATGATATATGTATGATAAATTTTCTTATACCGATTTTTCTGTTGACATTTGTACTAAATGTAAATTTATTTTGGAGTTTAAGAATGATTTATTTAAGTTATGACAATCGCTGTAAAGTTGACGAGAACCGGTCTTGCTGATTTCAGCAGGATCGGTTCTCGTTAGCTTTGGAAGATGAAAAGGGATATTCAATAATGTCTTTTCAAGTTACTGTATACTTATTGAGTCGGTTAGTTGTCTGTTCGCAGCTGTCTGCAGAGCCAGTCGGTGGCGTAAAGGGCGGCTTCGGCAGTGTTGACAGTGAATGAATGGTCTTCGCCCGGTATCAGTTTGATGCTGCTGTTGCGGTAACCCTGGTCGTATCTCTCGCTATAGGTATAAGGTACGATTTTGTCGTGTGTGCCATGAATGATGAGAACAGGCTCGGTGTAGTTGAGGGCCGTTTCGTATATCGGGAGATTGACTGCGGTCTCTATGTATTTGCGACCGAGTTTCAGACCACCGAAGGGTAATTGGACGTAATCGGATGTCATATTCCAAGGGTCGTATTGCGCACCCATTGTGTTGCCGCGCAAAGCATCATCGCGCAGTACTGCTGCAGGGGCCATAAGCACAACATTTTTAATTACCTTGTTGCCGAGTTCTCCGGCAGTCATACTTACAACGACACCTCCCTGCGAGTGACCAAGAAGCGAGATGTTCTCGACCCAAGGCTGTACCTGCGCCCAGGAGATGACATTTTTCAGATCCTGTATCTCGTTCAGTACAGTCATATCCTGAAACTGACCTTCGCTCTTGCCGTGACCGTTGAAGTCGAAACGCAGAGAGGCTATACCATCTGACTGGAGGTCGTTGGCAATATCAGTGAGAAGTTCGGTATTGCAGTTGGCGGTGAACCCTTGACACAGAATCACAAGCGGAATCTTATCCGTATCAGTAGCCGGTTTCTGGAGTTCTGCATAGAGCTAACCCTCCGCACCTTTTATTGTAAAAGACTCGGGTTTCTGGCTATATCCGTAGAGCATAGTGGTAGTAGATAAAAAAAGGGTTGCTAATATTGTTTTCATTTTTTCTGAATTGATTGATGTACTGTCTCCAGAATATTAAAAAGGTGGGTCATGCCGGAACCTGAACAGCGGTGACCGAAATCATCAACGACAGTCAGTCTGTCGGGTGGTAACAGAGGCTTTAGAAAACGTATATGCAGGTCGCCGAGTAACTCGTCGTTACTTGAACATAGAGCGTGTATACGGTTGGCCTTTTTATTTATGCTGTCTAATGTGTTATATGAAGTATATTTGCCGAGTATATTCTCAGTGAGAGTATAGGTCTGTATACCGTCCAGACGGGGGCAGAAATAGGGGAGTGGTTGATTGATCCACTTTGACAGAGTTGACTGAGGGTCGATACTTGGGTTGACCACCACAAGTTCGGCATCACCGCTGTCACACATCAGAGTCATCCATCCTCCGAGTGAAGTACCTACAATTACAGCAGGTTGCTCACGTGAAATGACTTCATTCAATAGGGCAAGTGATTTTTCAGGGTCAGCATCAACTTCGGGTGCAATAACACGATACCGACCTTCAAAATGTTTCTGAAGTTGCTCGTGTTTTGATCCATTGGCTCCAGAGCGAAAACCATGAATGTACATCATTACGGGTAATTGCTGTGATTTCATTATTACATTGTTTTAAAAGTAATACTTATTGAGCAGAGCCAATTGAGCAGTGGTTAGTCTGACTCCTGAGGCATCACCTATAACGGTATCCGCGCCACAGTAAGGACAAATAGCCGTATGACCCCGGTCGACGTATTTTACTACCTCCATAGACTGGAAAAGCCGGAGGCAGCCTATACAGCAGCATGTATCCGAACGTTTTATTTCGTCACGATTGCGCATGGTGTGAAGATATGCGGCATGTAAACTGTCATCATTTTTCTCCATTATTTCTTCATGAATCGTTTTGAATAAAGATATTGAGAAATTTTTGAGAAATATCTCTAAAAATTCCTGTTTCCTGAAAGAAGTCTAATCTTTTTGTAAAGATAAGAAAAATAAGTAACTCATAAAAATTAATAAACATATAAAAACGCAGTTATTTTTGAGGCAATTTGGACACGGAGATTCAGTATACGACCGATTGACAAGTCCGAAGTGGCCCAAAATAACAAGTTTTATAGTGTTCAGGATTCAAAGACTTTACCTGAAACTATATACCGTTTAATTTTCAAGAACTACATATAATTAGATACCGTGAAGTCTCGAAGTCCTCACGGTATTTAAACCATAATTATTTAATAACGAATCAACGTGCTTTGTTCAGTATGATGTTGAATCCGTTACCGTCAGGCATTGATGCTTCAAGGCTGAGGTAGTTACCTTGCATGTTAAGCGGAGCTGCCTGCAGAGCTTGTACGCCGGCATTGTCAAGAGTACCGTAAAGGAATACGACCATACCCCGGTAGCCGCTCATGGCTACGACAAGAACATCATTGGACCCCTCCTGATTGGGAGTGGCATAGATGAAGGAGGCGACTTCTTTATTATTACCGCCGTTTATCATATAGGAGAGAGGTATCTGATTAAGTATGACATAAGTGGCATTACCGGTCTGCTCAGTCTGTTGTGGAGTAAGATTGTAGGCTGCTGCCAACTGGCCTGTCTGGGCCATATCTGCATCTACTGGAAGGTTATAGTCGGGTTTCTGTACCGACACATTGGGAAGATTTGACAAAGCGTTGAACGCTTCTTTCAGATTCATAGCTGACATGCTTACCGTAGTGGCAAGAACAGCAATAAGTGTAAGAATAGTCTTTTTCATAGCTATACAAATAAATTAAGAGTTTCTTATCAGAAAAACGGTCGGTAACCCTCACGGGCACCGACCGGTGTCAAAAGTAGAGTTGTGTAAGTATCCCTAAACCGGAATTCCGGCAGGTAGAAGTTGTTCGATTGTGGTTATGAAATGTTTATTATTCAATACTTGGAAGTCGAAGGTTGGAAAAGCTGATCGACAGCTTTTGTCAATTCGGCTGTAGCATTGTCTGTATCTGTATCTTTGACTTCGACACCTTCGAGTACCCATGTACGGGGGAGGAATTTGCGTACTTCCTCACGTACTTTGGCGGCAGATTCGGTGGTGCTAATAACGGGCACGACACGCTTGTCGCTGAAGTCATATTCGTCAAGCCATGTAAGCACAGCCATGGGCACTGAATCATACCAGTTAGGTGCTACCAAAAGTATGCCGGTGATGTGGCTCATGCCGCTAAATTTATCGACAACAGCTGGACGTGCATTATTTTCAAGCTCGGTCTTGACGGCGAGATCGAAATTAGCCCTTTCCTCAGGATATATTTCGGTAGGAACGATCGCAAAACTTTCAAAATCGACATTCTTTGCTTTGAGTAACTCGGCTAACTGTGCGGCCAGTCTCGCGCTGTTACTTGTTTTTTCTTTGCCTTTCTGTGAAAAATAGGCGATCAGAATCTTTTCAGGTTTCATAGTATCTGTGTTTTATAGTATTAGTAACTTCACAGCCTTTCAGATATACTGTCAGAAAAGGTGGAATCTGTATGGCTGTCGGAGTACCGTTATCATCAGTGCTCGTATTATTAACAAAACAACACGTCTGTAGGTTTGCAGACGTGTTGTTTTTTATTTGATAATTTTTACAAAATTTTATCTGTGACGACGTGGTACATTGATATTGTGAGAATTAAATACTTTTGTGGCCGATGTATTAAAGATGTTCCAATGCTGTTTTTGAGCAGCGGGAATACTGTCAGTGAACCATGACGGAATGACGCGAAAGTTGGAACGTGGTCTTCCGTCGGGTTTTGCGGCAAACAGTGTGTCGTACTCGGCGCTTTTGAAGCGAGCCACACCATCGGCGTCACGTTCGACCACAGCATACACTACGGCACCGCCACGAGTGTCGCCTGTCTTCATGTTGCTGATAAGATTGCCGAGAGAATAGACTATAAGCACGTCCTTATTCTCACGTTCGTTATGCACCACCTGCATGGGCTGTATTACATGAGGGTGAGAGCCTATGATAAGATCGGCACCCTGATCAACAAGAAACTGTGCCAGCGAACGCTGTGAGGCATTTTCAAGCAGTACATATTCTACACCCCAATGCACAGTGACCACTACTATCTCTGCACCTGCTGCGCGGGCTTCGGCCATCTCGGCAGCAATTCGGTCACGGTCTATCAGAGCCACTTCGACACCGTCGCGCGGCTCTATGCCGTTGGTGCCGTAAGTATAATTGAGGAAGGCAAAGCGTATACCGTGAATGTCTTTGATGAAGGGCACAAGTTCATCACGCTGTGCGGCGTCATGATAAGTGCCGATATGGTCGACACCGATTGAGTCAAGGGCTGTGAGAGTGCGTCTTGCGGCCCGGTCGCCACGGTCAAGACAATGGTTATTGGCCGTCAGCATAAGGTCAAATCCGGCATCACGCAGAGCTTCGGCATAACTGTCGGGTGCAGAAAAACAGGGATAGCCGGAATAAGTCGGGCCACCCCCGAGGGGAACCTCAAGATTGACGACGGCATAATCGGCCGCAGTGACTTCAGGTGCCAGCAGGTCGAAACAGCCGGTATAGTCGTATGTGCCGCCACCTATCTGTCGTGCCTTGTCAAGCTGGGCCTGATGCTGCATGGCGTCGCCTGCAAAGAGCAGTTCGACGCGCACAGGTTCGCCTGCAGGCGCTCCGGTGATGAAGGATAGCAGATTGAAAAGCAACACAAAAGCAGAACACAGCATAGAGCGTCAGTATATCTGTTGTGAGAAGGTGAAACAAATCATGGCGCGGTCGGCATAGATACGTGTCATAGTCGGCGCATATATATAAGGAGTACACGAAGTGACGTAGTAGGTGACGACGCTTGAATACTGCGATGTTTCAGCCTCTCTGGTGAGGTAGACAGGTATAAGAGTGAAGTCAGTGTCTGTCTCGTCTACTTTGCCTTTGGCTACAAGGTCGAGCATATACTGGCGCATGTTGCTGAACTCATACGAGCCTTGCGATGAGTCGTAGAGAGCGTAGAATGATGTTTTGTTGTCGGGTATTTTGCCGTTGGCAAAAAAGTCATCTACCTCAGAAGTCTTTACCATCAGCAGGTAGGGTGCTACACCGATGTTATAATCGTTGGGTACTGTTGTAGCAGGCAGTGACATTGACAGGCCATTGATAACGGCCATGTTGAAGTCCTGCTGGTGATAGCGGTTGAGAATATCCTGAGCCGGGAAGCTGATACGTGTTTCGTAACCGCCGGGAGTCGTGATGATAGTCTCACCGGCAGCGACACGAGCTTCAAGTGCCTGCGAAGGAGTATAAGTAATATTATTGCTGCTGAGTACCTCGGGGGCGGTAGTAAATACTGCTACCGAGTCTTTCATCAGTACGGATTTGGTGACAGCTACAGAATCGACTACAACGTTACGCTCTATATGATAATGCCAATAGAGCAGGAAGAAAGCCTTTGATACATTGGCTACACAACCACGGCCGAAATTCTGTTCGACATATATACCCGGCATAAACTTTGCGAACTCAGCAGGCCACTGGAATATCTCCGGGCGGTCACGATAGGCGCGGTAAGTGGCCAGAGCGTCCTCACGTGGCAAAGAGATATCAATAGGGATGGTCGGAGCGTTAGTGAACAGCGAGTCGCCGGAGGCTATGGCTGAAAGGGTATAACTGCGTGTGCCTATTGGAACTGAAGGATCATAATACCCGTTAGGGTCAAAATCATTGGATATGTCGGAGGGAAGCTGACGGTTTAGTCTGAACACTCTGAGCTGCTGCGGAGCCAGTGAGTCACCTGTGAGCGAACCTCGTGGTGCCTGTATGACCATCCTCATTGAGTCGATATGAGCTTCTGTGATAGAGTCAGGTATAGCTAAGGCAGCACCGGGCATAAGCTGCGATACGAAAGAGCAGGACAAAGCGCCATACTCAGGCACATCAAGCCGACCGAGCAGGGTAGTAGTGGAACGTGTGTCGTAACGCTGACGGTAGACCGGACTGGCGTTGAGGTTGAAAGCTGTAGAATCAACGGTGATTGTCACCTCGCCTTGTGTGAGCGAGCTGCCGATGGCACTGGTCTCCTCATCGTTACAAGATGTCACCGCGGCGCAAGCGAGGAGCAGGGCGCCGCAGGTGAGTGGAAGGTTATGTATTCTCATTTGTGAGGGAATTGTAGAAGTCCTTGTAAGCCTGCACGTCCGAACCGTCCGGAAGCGCTGTGATGTATGGAGTGCCACGGCGTTTGACGGCTTCGAGAAGTACCGGGTCGGGCTCCGGAGTATGGAAAACTACAGCATCGGCATTGTCTATAGCCATGAGATGAAGCGTATTGACATCGGGTGTTTCCGTACGGAAGGTATCGAGATATTCAGTCGGCAGACCATCTTCAGTAAGCTTCTCGAACACACGTGGATCGAGCTTCAGAGGCTCTATGCCGCCCGGTGTGCTTTCAGGCAGTGCAGCAGCTTCAGGCAGTACGGAATATACAATCTTAGTTGCACGGCAGGCCGGATCATCGTTGAAGATGTGGCGCATATACATCGGCGCCATAGCTGTCATCCAACCCATACAGTGGACTATAGCCGGGTCCCAACGCAGTTTCTTTACCGTTTCGATTGTACCGCGTGTGAAGAAGAGAGCCCGTTCATCATTATCGGGGCGGTTTGTGCCTACTGCATCGGCATCATCGTCACACTTCTGAAAATAATCGTCGTTATCAATAAAATAGACCTGAATACGCGACGGCTGCAACGAAGCCACCTTGATGATGAGGGGATGGTCGTTGTCGTCGATAGGGATATTCATACCGCTGAGGCGTATCACCTCGTGAAGCTGGTTGCGGCGTTCGTTGACCGTGCCGTACTTCGGCATGAAGGTCCTGACCTCGGAGGCTCGGGAATGTACACCCTGTGCTATGTTACGGGTTAGCGACGCAATGTCGCCTGAAGGTACATAGGGAGCTATTTCCTGGCTCACGAGTAATATACGTTTTGCTGACATACTCACTTACTAAGTTGCTTGCCGCCGGCCCTCCTTTGAGGCGGTGTCCCGAGTAGGTGCGGGCCGAGAAGCCGTCATGCCGACGGGTCGCGGCGTTGCTGTGTTTTTAATTATGCAAAGTTACAAAAAAAAGTTGACATACGGCCCTGCAGCCTTTGAGAGCGGGGTCGGTTTTAGATTTCTTTAAGAAAAATAGAACCTATATACCGGTGTCCGGCGGAGTGTCTGCAGAAAGGTGACAGACATCTTTAGGAAACTTTATGTTGATTATTTGGGCAGTATGTCAACTTTTCATTAATTTTGTGGCCAAAACCAAAAAATCCCCGTCGCGGGCGCCTCACCGACGGCGCGCCGAGGGTGAACAGAACAGATATGTTTGTTTACAAGACGATTAGAGAGCTGGAGGAATATGTTGCCTTTCAGCGTAACAATGGAAAGTCAATAGGACTGGTGCCCACTATGGGGGCCTTGCATGACGGACACCTCTCGCTGGTAGAGCGGTCGGTGGCCGATAATGACGTCACGGTGGTGAGTGTGTTTGTCAATCCCACCCAATTTAATAACCCCGCCGATTTGGCTACTTACCCGCGTCGTGAAGAGGAAGACATACGTCTGCTTGCCGGGGCCGGCGCCACAGTGGTGTTTATGCCTACGGTCGAGGAGATATACGGTACCGGTGGCCTTGACAAGCGCGAGCGGCATGAATTCCGTCTCGGTGGTGTAGCCGAGGTTATGGAGGGTAAGATGAGACCCGGCCATTTTCAGGGTGTGGCCGAGATAGTGAGCCGCCTGTTCGCTATGGTGCGTCCTCACCGTGCTTATTTCGGTGAGAAGGATTTTCAGCAGATAGCCGTAATCCGTGAGATGGTACGTACCGAAGGCATAGATGTGGAGATAGTGCCATGCCCGATAAAGCGTGCAGACGATGGTCTTGCGCTGTCGAGCCGCAACGCTCTTCTGAGTGCTGAAGAGCGTGAGATAGCCCCCGAAATATACCGTGTGCTGAGTTACAGCGTCGGTTATTCATATAACCACAGTGTGCGTGCCACTCATGACACTGTAGTGGAATGTCTCGACTCGATGCCTCATCTGAAGGTGGAATATTTCGAGATTGTAGATGCCCGTACGCTTCAGCCTGTTGAGGAGTGGGAAGAATCACCGTGGATAGTGGGCTGTATCACCGTTTACTGCGGCAAGGTGCGTCTGATAGATAACATCACTTACCGTAAGCCTGAGGGAGAGAATTAAAGTCCGGTATAATAACTGAAAGATAGTCTGGCATGTTAATTGAAATGATGAAATCCAAGATTCACCGTGTCACCGTGACCGAGGCGAATCTGAATTATATAGGCAGTATAACCATTGACACGGCTCTGCTTCGTGCGGCCGACATACTGCCCGGACAAAGAGTATGGATAGTTAACAACAACAATGGTGAACGCTTTGATACATACGTCATAGCGGGTGCCGAAAACAGTGGTGTTATATGTCTTAACGGAGCGGCCGCACGCAAGGCTCAACCCGGCGATGTGGTCATAATCATGACCTACGCCCAGATGACACCCGAAGAGGCCCGTACTTTCCGGCCTACAGTCATATTTCCCGACACAGCCACCAATAAGCTCTGAGATGAGGTCGGGATACCACTTAGCTTTAAAGAACAAAATACCGTATTATGTCTACGATGTTTGAAAACCTCTCGGAACGTCTGGAGCGCTCGTTCAAGATACTCAAGGGCGAAGGACGCATTACCGAGATCAACATAGCCGAAACTCTCAAGGACGTGCGCCGTGCGCTTATGGACGCGGACGTCAACTATAAGGTAGCCAAGAAGTTTACCGATACTGTCAAACAGAAAGCCCTCGGCCGAGATGTCATTAACGCTCTGAAGCCCCGCGAGCTGATGATTAAGATTGTGCATGAGGAGCTTGTCGAACTTATGGGCGGCATACAGGCACCGCTCAATCTCAGCGGTAATCCGACTGTGATACTTATGTCCGGTCTGCAGGGTTCGGGTAAAACCACTTTCTCCGGTAAGCTGGCACGCCGTCTGAAGTCCTCAAAGGGACGCCGTCCGCTGTTGGTGGCCGGTGACGTTTACCGTCCTGCAGCTATAGAACAGCTGAAGGTGCTTGGCGAGAGCATCGGTGTACCTGTCTATACCGAGGAGGGTAACAAGAATCCTGTTGAGATAGCACTCAACGGTATAGCATACGCCAAGGCTCACCATTATGACCTTGTAGTAGTCGATACCGCCGGTCGTCTGGCTGTTGATGAACAAATGATGCGTGAGATAGAGGCTATCAAACGCGCTACCAAACCTCAGGAAACACTGTTTGTGGTTGATGCCATGACAGGTCAAGATGCTGTCAACACGGCTAAGACGTTCAATGACCGTCTTGATTTCGATGGCGTTGTGCTTACCAAACTCGACGGTGATGCTCGCGGCGGTGCGGCCCTTTCGATACGTTCGGTAGTCGATAAACCTATTAAATTCATCGGTTCGGGCGAGAAACTGGAAGACCTTCAGGAGTTCAACCCCGAAGGTATGGCAAGCCGTATACTCGGTATGGGTGATATCGTCGAACTTGCTAACCGTGTGCAGGCTCTCTATGACCAGAAGGAGGCTGAACGTCTGCAGGAGAAAATCCAGAAGAATAAGTTTGACTTTGAGGACTTCCTTCAGCAGATACATCAGATTAAGAAAATGGGTAATCTCAAGGAGCTTGCTTCAATGATACCCGGTGTGGGTAAGGCTATAAAGGATATTGATATTGACGATGATGCCTTCAAGGGTATTGAGGCCATTATCAATTCGATGACACCTTATGAACGCCATAATCCCGAGGCTATCAACGGCAGCCGCCGTCAGCGTATAGCCAGAGGTTCAGGGACATCAATGCAGGAAGTGAATCGCCTGCTGAAGCACTTTGAGCAGACCCGCAGCATGATGCGCAAGGTCAGCAACATGAAGAACCCTATGAAGATGATGCAGCAGCTTAAAGGTCAAGCCGGCAAGCGTCGTTGATACCGGGCATAAAACAGCATGATGCGGCACAGGATAAATTTATCCTGTGCCGCATCATGCTGTTTTATGCCCGGTATCATTATGGCCCGAGGTGGAAGCAGTGATTTATTGTGCAGTAAGTCAGAAGAAATAAAGTCATACTTTTTGTGTGTTTTAGGTAGAATTTTCTTAATTTTGTAGGCAGACAAATATAGAATTTTGATGTACGATTAAGTGGCTAAGATGGAAATGGAAATGAGTAGGATTGAACGAGAGAAGAGGGTGGTGGCTGAGATAATTGCTACATATTGTCGCCGGAGGCATAAAGAGAGTGAGGGGGCTTTGTGTGAAAATTGCCATGATCTGCTCAGATATGCTTTACTCAGGCTGGAGCATTGTCCTAAAGGTGAGGATAAAACCAGTTGTAAGAAATGTGATATACATTGTTATGCCTCTTCTTACCAGACTAAGATACGGGAGATAATGCGCTATATGGGGCCAAGGATGCTTTTTATCAATCCGCGTGCGGCAATGCAGCATCTTTTAGATGAACTGTCGTGAATGTGTATAATTTCTAAGGATGGATTTCGTAGTGACGGAAGTCAGTTTATAGGAATATCGAACCCTGCATTGAAGGTCATGGCGGAACTCATAGGCAGACCGTATCGGCCAATACTGCGGGGTGTACGGTCCATACCGGCGTAAAGAGCTATGCCGTGACAACTGAGGCTGAGTAACCAGCCGAAGCCGAAACCCTCGGTGCCGCCGACAATGCTGACACCGGCTGCAAGGACGGAGAGCGGGCGAATATTAGCCGATAGTCGGAGGTCGGTTGTGGTGAAGGGGCCTTCGATACGGGTAGTTGACAGAAATCCGAATGTAAGAGGTTTGTAGAAAGATGTAGCGTAGCGTATACCGGCATTGATAACAGGTGCGAGAGAAGTAAGGCGTCTGCCTGCATCGCCTACGTCCTGCATCTGGTAAAGATTGCCGATAGCCGTGCGTATACCTTCCAAAGCGTCTTTCCATTCTCCGTCCGGCGTGTCGAAAGCATTGAGAGGCGCGGTAAATGTGTGACGACCTATGGTAGAAGCCATAAAATTATTGTGCCATGTCAGACCGCCCAGATCAAGCGCTGAGAGCGAAAATTCAAATGCTCCGCGTGTGTACGTAACGCCTAAGTCAAGTGCTGCACCCCAACCGTCAAGTCCGTGACGCGTCATGTCTACGTCGTTTACGATATAGCGATCATCGACCGGATTGTAGGCTACACGATATTCCAGTCCGGGAGCGGAGGCTTCAATCTGTGCGAGGCTTGAGATTTCCCAATTATCCTGTCGCCCGGATACGCGTCGGATATAAGTGTTGTCAAAACGAGCGTCGGCTGAGCCGAGACCGGCGAGAATCTTGAGTGTGGCACCGAGTCGCAGTCCGGGTACGGTATTTATGTCACGTGAGTGATTGAAGGCAAGCTGAAAATAAGCTGTAGCCTTGATTCGCATAGGGTCTATATGAAATTCCTGTCTGCTGTCTGTCTCTTTGAGCATAAGCATCAGACTGCCGGGCACATCGGTTGCACCGCGTGCGTGAGCTGAAAGAGTAACTGCGCTGTAGCCGCCTGCCATTCTGAAGCCTGTTTCGAGAAGATTGTCAGAAAGCAGGGCTGTGAGTTTGTTTGATGACCGTACATGACGAGCCACTTGCTGTACCGGAATATTGGAGTCGGTGAATATGACTTTCATGCCGTTGAAATCATATACAAGGTCGTTGAGGTGCAGACTTCCGCCTAACCCTGCGCTTATACCGCCGAGAATGGGACAGCCTACGAAGTTCCGCTCATTGGCCATAGCGGGATTGAGTTGGAAACGGTGCAGATAGTTGTCGACGAAATAGGCTGCCGAGCCGCTTTGGGCGGTAGCTGAGGCAGCCGGTGTAATGATAAAAAGGGTGGTCACTGACTTTAGTAATGACTTCATGAACGGATTGGTGTTAGGTGTGAATTAATACCGGAACAAGACTCCGGTCGGGAACTGTTTCTCGATGAGAATATTATAAGGCGGGGACCGTTGGTAACGGCCCCTGCCGATTCGGTATCAGACACGGTTTAAGAATCTGACGTGTGAGGGTGTGTGGTAAGTCCGGATTGCAAACTGAATCCGTGAAGATGCTTACCTGTAAGTCATTTATTTGTTCTTTTCAGCCAGATGCTTCTGCCAGGCCCAAGCGTTACGCATGGTGTCATCAATAGGTACCTGAGCGGTCCAGCCGAGAACGGTATTAGCTTTCGTAGGTTCGGCCCATATTTTTTCTATGTCACCGGCACGACGCGACCCGATGCGGTGAGGCACCTTGACGCCGGTAGAGCGCTCAAACGATTCGATAAGCTCAAGTACTGACAGGCCACGACCTGTGCCAAGATTGAAAATCTCGATGCTGTCTTTATCCTCACAGTCGAGCATACGGCTCATAGCTATGACGTGGGCTTTGGCAAGGTCGACAACATCAATGAAGTCGCGTATGCAGGAGCCGTCGGGAGTGTTGTAGTCATCTCCGAATACGGTCAGTTCCTTGCGTATGCCGGCAGCCGTCTGAGTGAGATAGGGAATTAGATTCTGGGGTACACCGAGAGGTAACTCACCGATAAGTGCGCTGGGGTGTGCGCCTACGGGATTGAAATAGCGCAATATGATGCTTTTAATAGGAGCACCGGAGGCTATGTAGTCGGTGATAATCTCTTCCGAAATCTGCTTTGTATTGCCATAAGGAGAGGTGGCCGGTTTGATGGGTGCTGTCTCGTCGATGGGATTGACGTCAGGCTCGCCATAGACGGTACATGAAGAGGAGAATACTATACCTTTGACACCGAACTCCGGCATGAGTTCGAGCAGATTGATAAGCGTGTTGAGATTGTTGCGGTAATAGAGCAGAGGTTTCTGTACCGATTCGCCTACGGCTTTTGACGCAGCGAAATTGATGATGCCCTTAATGCCCGGATTGTCTTCGAACAGCTTGCGTAGAGTGTTGATGTCGGTACAGTCACCTTTGACGAATACGGGACGTATGCCGGTTATCTGTTCGATACCGTCAAGCACTTCAATGTTTGAGTTTGAGAGATTGTCAATAATGACTACCTCATACCCGGCTTGCTGAAGTTCGACCACAGTGTGGCTTCCGATATAACCGGTACCGCCGGTTACAAGAATTTTCTGTTTCATATCATTTAGAGAGCTATTTATGAAAACAGCTTAACGGGATAAACGCCGTCGTCAACAAGCTGTTTGAACTGCGCTACCGTAGCGGGGCGGTCGGCGGCATAAGTCACACCAAACCATTTGGAGGGCGTTTCCTTAACTTTGAGCACGGCCTCGCCTGAGGTTATAAGATTGTTGACTACGGTGGGGATATAGAATTCCGCTTTGAGTTCGGAAGCATTATCTTTGAGGAATTTGATAAATTCACGTTCCGAATAGTCGAAATAATCGGGAGTAAATCCCCACATATTCATCGACACGTTGGCACCTTCGGGGAAATCAGCTTCTGTACCGTCGGCAAGTACCTGTATCAGACGGCCGTCTTTACGCTGTATACCGTGACACTCGGTGACACCGGTGAGGTCGCCTTCGGGTGAAACTTCGCAGAGACCTCGGCTGACGCCACCGTTTTCGCTCAATGTGTTTTCGATGCGGAAGCCTACCATGCAATATTCACCTTTCTTGCCTTCGACCGAACGGAGGAAATCGGCGAGAATCTGAAAACTTTCGGGACCGTAGTAGTCATCGGCATTTATTACGCCGAAAGGCTCTTTAATGACGTCCTTACCCATAAGAACGGCATGGTTGGTACCCCATGGCTTTGTGCGTTCCGGATTGCGGGTAAAGCCTTCGGGAATATTGTCGATGTCCTGAAATACTACTTCGACAGGTATGTGGCCTTCGTATTTGGAGATGACTTTGTCACGGAATTCCTGTTCGAAGTCATGACGGATAACGAATACTATCTTGCCGAAACCGGCACGCAAGGCATCATAAACGGAGTAATCCATGATGGTTTCGCCCGAAGGACCGAGTCCGTCAAGCTGCTTGAGACCACCATAACGGCTGCCCATACCGGCAGCAAGGATAAACAAAGTGGGTTTCATAAAATATTATTGTGATTTTGGGAATTTAATTATGTGTATGTGATTTATAAGATTTATATGACTTATAAAATTTATAAGTCATATAAATCTTATATCATCCAGCCGGCGGCCGTTTAGTGACGCGGATAAGAGCGCAAAGATGTAGCGCGAGGTCAAACATGACTATTTTTGCGTTGGCGTTGCGTTCTATGTCGCGGGCAGCCAGACTGAACTGGGTGAGTAGCTGCGGAGCATTGCCTTCATGGATAAAAGGGGCAAAGCGCACGGAGAACTCTTGTTCGTCGGGAGTCATGAGATTAAGAGCCGGCTGATGGAGGTTGCAGATGAAATTCTCGCGTACCATTCTCGCACAATAGGTGAGGAAGCTGCGGAGGCGTTCACGACCCATAGCGGCTGCTTTGTCAGTAAGTTGATGCAGCATACCGAGTTTGCGGGCATAGGCGGAACGCATTATGGCCTTGAAGAGATTGGAAAATTCGGCTATATCATTGTCAGCGTTCGCCGCTGTACGAGCGTTGTGTATACTGCCTTCGGCTAATAGGGCGGCATTGGCAGCTGTAACGGGATCAATGTTTTCCGCCACAAGAGCTTCAGTGAGTTCGAGTACTGTCAGCGGGCGCAGATTGAAACGCTGAGTACGTGAGAATATAGTAGGCAACACACTGCCGCTGTCGTTGCAGACCAATATGAAAAGAGTGTCACCGAAAGGCTCTTCTATGAGTTTCAGCAGCTTGTTTGCGGTCTCGGGCCGCATACGTTCGGGAAGCCAGATGAGGAATATTTTGTAATCCTCGCGGAATGCAGACAGGGCGGCTGTAGAATTGAGGTCATCGGCTTCGTCTACATATATTGCCGGCTGGGAATTGCCTGCATCAAGTAGAGTGAGCCACTCTGCCGGCTCCATATAACTGTCTGCGGCGAGCATTTTACGCCATTCGTCGATATAGTCGGCTGATACGGAACGTTTGGGATTGGCCTGCCTCAGTACGGGATAGATATAGTGCATGTCAGGGTTGTTGAGCGCCTGATGCTGTATGCACGACGGACAACGGCCACAACTATCGCCATCATGGCGGGCCGAACAGTGTATATACTGGGCGAAAGCTCTTGCGAGACGAGTCTTGCCTATACCGGCCGGCCCTGAAAGCATGATAGCATGAGGTATACAGCCCGTGTCGGCCATGCGGCGGAGGGCTTCTTTGATTTCATGGTGGCCGATGACTTCGGAGAATCTCATGGTATGCAACTGCTTTTTGATGTTAAACAAGCGGCTTGCAGGCTATAGGGCTTAGAGCCGGATAATAGTTGGGAAATCTCCCGACTGCAAAAATAATAAATTCAGGTGAAATAGTCGGTATATGACTGGGGAATTTTTTAATAGAGAGAGCGGAGAACGCTTGGATATTATGGAATTTTGTCTTTGTAAGAGTCCCGTTTTCGGGCAGCATCATTTTGTGCTGACGGAGAAGAGGATTGAGAGGATTTATTCGGATCTTTTTTTTGAGGTGTTAGTGCTTCGTAGTGACAGAGGTATACCTGAAAGGTGATGTATGAAAAGGAAATGAACTTAGATGACAGGAAAAGCGTATATATAATATATACCGATGTCAAATTGGTTCGATTTAAGCCATTCTTGAGCTTATGATAAATTCTTGATTTTTTGATTAAGCGTGAGTGTGTACTTTATATTGTCGACCGATATACAGACCCCGTTTACCACTTTCTTCCTCTCCGCACTCATTTAACTGTTCCTCACTCTCCGACTATAGGGCTGATATTTATTCATTCGGCTGTCCGTTAAGCGCGGGCGGTACTTAACTTTTTTATACTATGGAGATAATACACTGGTTGGTGCAGACTTTGCGCGACAATCCTGCCATTGCGATCTTTCTTACAATCGGTCTCGGATTCTGGATCGGTAAGTTCAAGTACAAATCATTTTCGCTCGGTACCGTGACCTCAGTGTTGCTTGTAGGCGTGCTGGTAGGTCAGCTTGATATACCGGTGCCGGGGCCATTGAAGCAGGTGTTCTTCTTGTTGTTCCTGTTTGCGATAGGATACAGTGTGGGCCCGCAGTTTTTCGCCTCGCTTAAAGGTTCGGGAATAAAGCAGGTGCTGTTCGCTGTGATAATGTGTGTGATATGTCTTGTGACCACATGGGCGGTAGCACTTCTGTTCCATTTCAATGTGGGTGAGAGTGCAGGTCTTTTTGCCGGAGCACAGACCGTATCGGCTGTTATAGGCGTAGCCGATGATACGATACAGACACTTAATGTGTCGGCAGCCGACAAGGCAAACTGGATTAACCTTGTGCCGGTAGCCTACGCAGTGACTTATATCTTCGGTACGATTGGTTCAGCCTGGATTCTCGGCACACTCGGCCCCATGATGTTGGGTGGTATAAAAAAGGTGCGTCAGATGACTGAAGACCTTGAAAGAAGCATGAATCAGGACCCGAGCGATTCTGACCCCGCGCTTGTCAATGCATGGCGTCCGGTGGTGTACAGAGCCTATAAAGTGGAAGGAGAGTTTTTTGATTCGCCGCGTACTGTTAAAGAAATAGAAGATTATCTCAGTTCTCAGGGACGCCGTGTGTTTGTGGAGCGTGTGCGTGCCGACGGTAATGTGCTGCCATCGCTGAGTGCTGATACCAAGATAGTCAGAGGTAATGAAATCGTACTGTCGGGACGTCGTGAATTTGTCATAAAAGATGAATCATGGGTAGGTCACGAGATTTCTGACCCCGCATTGTTAGACTTCCCCGTAGAGCAGATACCGGTTATGGTAGCTTCAAAACGGGTTGTAGGTATGACGGTAGCTGAGTTCCGGCAGGCTGATTTTGCACGTGGTGTTGTTATTGCGGCTATAAAGCGCGGTGGAGTTATTGTACCGGTATTGGCGCAGACACGTCTTGAACGCGGCGATGTGCTGACGGTGACGGGACATGTAAGTGATGTCAACGCTGCTGCTTCAGTGATAGGCTATGCCGATAAGCCCACTACAGCTTCGGATATGGTATTTGTGGGTCTCGGTATTGTGATAGGTGCTTTGATAGGTGCCATAACTCTACACATTGGTGGTATTCCGGTGAGTCTTTCCACCAGTGGCGGCGCACTTATAGCAGGTCTGGTATTAGGCTGGTTACGCTCCAAGCATCCTACATTCGGACGCATACCCGATTCGGCAGTGTGGATTTTCAATAATGTCGGTCTGAATATGTTTATCGCCGTAGTAGGTATTTCATCCGGTCCGACTTTCATATCGGGACTTCAGCAGGTAGGATGGCAGCTGCTTGTAGCCGGTGCTATCGCTACGACAGTACCTCTGCTGATAGGAATACTTCTCGGTCATAAGGTGTTTAAATTTCATCCGGCAGTCAATTTGGGTTGTGTGGCAGGCAGTAGGGTTACTACTGCGGCGCTGGGAGCCATACAGGACAGTCTGCAGTCGACAGTGCCGGCTATGGGATATACAATTACCTATGCCGTAGGCAATACGCTTCTGATATTATCGGGACTGGTGTTAGTATTCCTGCTGTAGAGTCTGTAAAAAGATTGGCTTTAGACTTCGGTCGCTTAGCGCTGACTGAGGCAGGCTGCAGGAAGACAGTATTTTTGGAATAGAAATAGTAAATTAAAATTATAAATATTATACTCATGACAGACAGCTTGAGAAAAAAGGAACGGGAACTCTCAAAGATGAGCCCGTTTGAGATAAAGAACGAACTTATAAAGCTCGCTAAGAAGGACGCCCGTAAAGCGACTGACCAATTTCTGAATGCCGGCCGAGGTAATCCGGACTGGGTGGCTACAGCTCCTCGTGAGGCTTTCTTCCTGTTGGGTCAGTGGGCACTTGCAGAGTGCCGTCTGAGCTATAAAGATGAACCGGGCATCGCAGGGATTCCGGCTTCGGAAGGTGCAATGAGTCGTCTGAAACGCTTCCTGCTCACTAATTCCGCCTTACCCGGTGCTCTGTTGCTTGACGAGGCTATAAAATACTGTACCGATACGCTTGGAATTGACGAAGACTCACTTGCCTATGAATGGTCGGAGGGTATAATCGGTGATGAATATCCCACGCCGGTACGTATACTTGAATATACGCAGGAGATAATACGCGCATATATGGCTAAGGAAATGGGTAACAATGCTCCCGGTTTGGGACGTAAGTATGACCTTTTCGCTACCGAAGGCGGTACGGCTGCCATGTGCTATATCTTTGACTCGCTTCAGGCCAACCATCTGGTAAATCACGGCGACCGTATAGCTTTGATGACACCTATCTTCACGCCTTATCTTGAGATACCCGAACTGAACCGTTATGAGTTTGATGTTGTCAATATCGCAGCCTCGAAGATGGATAAAGATGGTCTGCACATATGGCAGTATCCCGATTCGGAACTTGACAAACTGCGCGACCCCTCAATAAAGCTGCTCTGTCTGGTCAATCCTTCCAACCCGCCAAGTTACAAGATGTCGGAGCACTGTATGAAGCGTCTGGTAGAGATTGTCAAGAATGACAATCCCAATCTGATGATTGTCACAGATGATGTCTATGGTACGTTTGCTACGGATTTCCGCTCACTGATGTACGAACTGCCGGAGAATACACTCTGTGTATATTCATTCTCCAAATACTTCGGTGCAACCGGTTGGCGTCTTGCCGTAATAGGACTTGCCAAAGACAATATTTATGACAAGATGATAGCTGGACTGCCCGAGATACAGCGCCGTGACCTTCATAACCGTTACCGCTCTCTGACTCCGGAACCGGATAAAATACCGTTCATAGACCGTATGGTAGCCGACTCGCGTGATGTGGCGCTCAACCATACAGCCGGTCTGTCAACACCGCAGCAGATACAGATGTGTATGTTCGCACTGATGTGTCTTGTCGACACTGAAGACGCATACAAGAAGAAAATGCAGTCGATGATTCATGCCCGTCTTGATGCTCTTTGGAAATCGGCAGGCTTCACCCTTGTGCCCGACAGCGACCGCGTAGGCTATTACAGTGAAATAGACATTATGGTATGGGGACGCAAGTTCTACGGTGAGGAGTTCTGCGAATGGTTGGCTGCCAATCACGAACCGCTTGACTTCGTATTGCGACTTGCACGGGAGACATCGGTAGTGCTGCTTAACGGCAGTGGTTTCGCCGGTCCCGACTGGAGTGTACGTGCTTCGCTTGCCAACCTCACTGAGGAAGATTACGTAAAGATAGGCGAGGCCGTCAATCAGATATTGTCGTCTTATCATGATATGTATCTTGAGTCGAAAGGCGAAGCCTCCAAGGAAGAGTCCAAAGCCTGAGATATATTGAAATATTGAAGCACTGAATGAGTCCGGCCTACGGTAAATTTACCGTAGGCCGGACTCATTCAGTGCTGTAGCCTATGGATGCCATCACACCGGAACTTGTTCTTGGATTCACGAATTACCTGCGTAGGAAATGCTCCGGAGAGGATCCGAAAAAGAACTACCATTGGTTCAAGAAAGTGATAGTAGACGCTGTGGAGGAAGACATCATAAAGAAGAATCCGTGCAAGGGATACCCGATGTCCATTTTTACGGAGAGTTACAGATATGGGTAGAATTTTGTATATTTACCAGATAAAAACAAAACCCGATAGCTTGATATACAAGGGCTACCGGGATTCAACACTGCAAAGATATTGCTTTTTCTCTTAATAATAAAATTTTACACTGAAAAGATTGTTAATTCCAAATGAAATACGCTGACTTCGAGAAAATAATGTCCCCACAACGCATGGAGCGTTATGTTACGGCATGTGGAGGCGACACCCGCAAGGCGATGACGCTCTACCGCTACAATCTCCAGATTTCGCAGAAGATGTTTACCATAGTCAGCTGCCTCGAGGTCGCATTGAGGAACGCAATTGACCGTAAACCTGGACGATGAATGGTTGCGGGATTCAATAATACCCGATGGAGTATTCACAGAACCGATATTGTGGAAGACACGGGACATCATAACCTTCGCACACCGTAAGTTACAGCAGTCACAGTCCTATACCCACGACAAGCTGCTGGCTGAAATGGAATTCGGTATCTGGAAATATATGTTCTCGCCCGTGCAATACCGTGTAACAGGACGCAATCTCCTTTCCATTTTTCCCAATAAACCGCGCTCATCAAGAGAGATACAGTATAATCAGACCTATATCTTCAATGAGCTGGATAAGGTCAATTCGCTATGTAACCGCATAGCTCATCACGAGACGATCTGTTTTGTCTCCCATACATCTACAATAGACATAGCGTATGTAATCAACATCTACACGAAGATCAAGACCCTTTTCTCTTGGATGGATATTGACAGTAATTCATTGCTATATGGTTTAGATCACATCAACAGAGTCTGTGCTCAGATAAATCAATTGAAAAACGGATTATGATGATCTCTCCATCGGACATTAGACAGAATACTCCGGAATACAACGGACATATTACCTTTTTTTGTTGAAAGTGGCAGTAGTCCTGACCTAACGTGCCAACGCGAAACATTGGCTGTAACCGCCGGTGACGGTTGTTGCATCTATACCGCATCCTGCAAGAGAGCATACAATAGTGATTAAAAATTAAAATAATACCGAGACCTCGCCGGAGGAGCGCAAAAGAATGCAACGGCAAGGTCCCACTTTTCATTGCCTATCCGGAAAGGTGATATTATTGATTCGTAGATTTGAAGTCCTCTATATTGACATTAGGGAAAAGTTTGGCTACTTGAGTGTCGTCCAGCTCTACGGAACACGCTCCATTGTCTAATCGCATTTTCACAACCGGCGTGGATACTATCTGACCATTAATCGTTATGGCAATTCTTTTATTAAGATTGCTTTCAGTTATTTCTGCGTACTTTGCAGTATCAGAAATATTGAACGGTATTGTTACTCCATCATCATCGGGATAATAAAGTAACTCTGAGATGTGTAGTGTTTCCTCCAGAAGACAGGGTGAAATAGTATCTATCACACCTCCGTTTTCAGAAGTCGAGTAAATTGCGACTATGAAGTCCTGATCAATACTAATTTTTGTTGGACTTCCTGCTTTGGCATTGCAAGCAATGCTAATAAGACTGACAAGACTTACAAGCAAAATAGAAAAAGCTGAATTTCTTGTTTTCATATTATGTTATTTTATAGTGAAATCAATAAAATGATTGCGGGCAGATTATTAAAAATATGCATTCCTACACCCCACCAGAAGCCGAGATTAATGCGATAATATGTCATAGCACATCCTCCGAAAAATGGCACTGAAATGACACACAACATATATGGCACAAGATAAAAACTGTAATAGGAAAAAGCAATTAGATGAATTAATCCAAATGCAATTGTCGAAACCCATATTGTCGATGTATAACAGGTCTTTCTTAACTCATTCCAGTAGGAGTCTGATGTCAAACCATATATTAAAAAGAAAACGGCAATTATTGATACAAGATACGGTAAAGCGGAGACAATTGTCAGGGAAGATAAATGCTGCCAAAGTATATAAGCCGGGATAGAAACCACTGCAAGAGCTACTTGCCATCTCTTAAACGACAATCCAAGACGAAAGATACATTCTTCAAGAATGGGAGCCACTATAGAAACAGTAAGCAATACATATGTCATCGAGCCAAGACTTCTTACGTTTTCCGGATTGCCGGCAAACCTTGTAAGCGTTTCCGGATTAATACCGAATGTATTATATACTGCTACACATCCCATAACGAGAAGCATAGCGATTATACGGCTAACAAACCAGAATAACAGTCCATATCCAACTATCCATTTCTTAGAATGGATAGCAAAATCCTCAGTACGCGTAAGAATGAATTTCATGCTCATTATTCCTGTTCCCAATTAACCAGATTATTAATTTGTTTTATGTTACTCTGATACCATAGATATTCAAGACCAAAGCCCAATATTGTAAGTCCCCATGCGAAAATCATTCGCCAGGTGTTAATAAACATTGGAGTCAGGGAGAGCCATATTAGCAATGGAATTATTACTGACGCAGTCGCAAGCTCAATATTGCGATACAATTTTTTAACCGATATGATAGTCATAAGAATATCCTTATTTGTATAGTCCCATAGATTGATTGTCTTAATGGTACAATATATCCTGATTCCATAAAGAGTAGCGATGAATAGAGTCAGGCAAAAAATGGTAAGCCACCAATAAGGAAATTTCATTGGCGACCAGAAGGGAGAAAGAGCCATAAGTATAAGGCAAATTATTGAAAAGACGCCGTCCCACTGAGCTCTTTTCAAAAGTCTTGATTTAATATCGTTTTTTGCTACTTTTATTTTGTTTGCGTCATCGTCACTGATATGTGAATCAATATGAGATTTTACTGACTTCCATGTCTGTCTTAATTCATCGAGTTCCATAACTATACCTCCTCCTTTCTTAATGAAAATTTTTCCTTTATTCTATATAATCGGGACGCAACTGTATTCCTATGTATGCCCATATTAAAGGCGATTTCTTCGTAGCTTAACTCATCGAGCCACATTATAATCAAGGCCTTATCCATAGGATTGAGTTGAGCGATTAGGGAATAAATCCATTCTAATTTTTCTTTTGTTTCATTATCGTTTTCATCTTGAAGCTGAACTAAAGGTATTTCATCAAGAGAAATCGTTTTAACCTTTGGAGTAAGTTTTCTCAAGGAAAATAGACATGTGTTGATACATACCTTATATACCCAAGTTGATTCAGAACTCTCTTGTCTAAAATTGCGGTATCCCTTGTACAACGAAATCAAGACTTCCTGCCTGATGTCATCAAATGATACTTCGTTTGTGGCATAAAAGAAGCAGACACTGAAAATTATCTTTTCATGTCGTCCGACCATTGCGATAAAGGATTGATTATAATCAGAGTTATTCATCATCTATATCTCTTTACAAAGTTAGTAGCAATTTTGTCGAGAAAGTTCCCTGCAATGATGAAAAATAAGAATAAGAATAGAATTAAATAAAACCAACGCCCCTTAAAAATCCCAAAATCGAGGATTCCATTTTCGATTTATCCAACTAATTAGCATACTATAAAATTTATAACTATCTGAAATATAGTATAGTTATCTCAAATAACGGAAGATAAGGTCTGTCTTTGGGTGCGGTTTTTGAATCCGGATCTATAAAACGCAGTTAGTTTCAGGCGCTATTTATCAGAAAAAATGCTAACTTTGTTAATGATTAAGTAGCTCTTTAAAAAACATATTCAGACTACCAACCGAAATGATACCTTTTTTGAAGTCAGTGGCCGAAGCATACGCCTCGCGTTATAAAGACTATTCCGATATATGTATGCTTTTCCCAAATAAACGAAGCGGGCGTTTCTTTCTGAAATATCTGAAAGAGGCACTGCCTGAAGGGACTACGGTAGTGGCACCGCATGTCATGACCATAAGTGACTTTGCACAGATGCTTGCCGGACGAGTTATCAACAGCCGAATAGATTCGTTGTTGATACTGTATCGCTGCTACTGTGAACTCAGGGGAATGGATATTTCGGCTGACAGTGATAATAACACCGGCAATGATTTCGAACAGTTCCGCACATGGGGAGAGAGCATATTGCAGGATTTTGACGAAATAGATCTCTACGGAGTCAATGCCGAGGATATATTCAAGAACGTCAAGGACTGGCGTGAAATATCGGCTAACTTTCTCACGCCTGAGCAGCGTAAGGTGATGGCCGAGTATTTCGGACGTGTGGATATGGAACCGGACCCGGGTAAGTTCTGGAGGGAGTTTGCCGATAAGGATGGCAAAATATCACCACTCAAGAAAAAATTTCTCACTCTTTGGGAAACTCTGTATCCGCTTTATGAAGCTCTTAACAAAGCGTTGGACCGTGAGGGACTTGCCACAACCGGAGGAGCTTACCGTATAGCGGCAGCCAATCTGAAGAAGCAGGGACGCAGACTTCTGCCATGGTGCCATTTGGGTGTAGTAGGTTTCAATGCACTCTCAGCGCAGGAATTCGATATATTCAGCCGTCTTTCCAGAATGACTGTATCTGAAGATGACGACGAACCGTTTGCTCACTTCTTCTGGGACGGTAGTGGTCCTGTGCTGAGTGCGGCAGGAAGTACGGCTACAAGATTCCTTGCTGTCAACCGTCGGGAATTTCCGAGTCCGGAGTGGGCGGAACCTTTCCTGCGTCAGAGTGATGTGAACTGTCTGCCTGAGAATATACGTATAATAGCCTCGCCGTCGAATGTGGCTCAAGCCAAGATAACCGGAGATACCATAGCCGGTCTTCTGGCTGAGGCCGGCGGTGATGTTAAGAAGGCTTTCGATGACCTGAGTGTGGCTGTCGTACTGCCTGATGAGAATCTGTTGCTGCCGCTGCTATATTCACTGCCGGAAAATCTGGACAGTGTCAACCTTACTATGGGTTACTCACTGCGTCTGACTTCAACGATGTCATTTGTCACTTTGCTGCGTCAGTGTCATATACGTCAGCGTCAGTCGAAAGATAAACGCGGATTCAATTACAATGACCTGCGTATACTTATGGCTCATCCGTTCAGCCACCTGCTGTTCGGTTCGGAGGCTGTGGGACGTCTTAACACCTATATATCCAAGTCACATCCTTATGTGGTGACGGCTGATGAGGCAGCTGCCTTTTCGCCTGAGATGGGAGAGGTATTGCGTCCGTTGGCATCGGGTGCCACTCCTGACGAGGTGATAGACTATCTTGACAATGTGCTTGAGATGGTAAAGAAACAGTTGGAGACACAGAGTGTGAGAGGTATAGTGAAATCACGTCTTGATATTGCTCATATCGAGACGTACCGTGACGCACTCAGGAGACTGCGTGATGCCTTGAACGAACGCGGAGTATGGGCTAATTTCCGTACAGTGCTATCACTTACCGACCGGCTTCTCGGGGGTGAGCAAGTCAATTTCGAGGGTGATGCGCTCAAAGGATTGCAGGTGATGGGTATGCTTGAGACACGTTCGCTTGATTTCGATACTCTGATAATACCTTCGATGAACGAACGTATCATGCCTATGAAAGTGCGTCGTCGTACCTTCATACCTGACACTTTACGTGTGGCCTACGGAATGCCTCCTTCCAATTTTCAGGAGAGTCTGTTCGCCTACTACTTCTTCCGTCTTATCAGCCGGGCTCGGCGTGTAGTGATGTTGTATGACTCACGTACCGGTGGCGGAGGCGGTGCCGGCGACCTGTCACGCTATGTGCTTCAGTTGCGTCATCTCTTTGCCAAAGGACATCTTGTGGAGGAGGAACGCCGGTTTGTGATTACAGGCCGGGAGAAACCGTATGCCGATATTGCCAAAGAGGGCATTGTAAAAGAGAAGATAGAGGAATTCTGTAAGCCCGGTTCCGATTATAATCTGTCGGCTTCGGCACTGCGTACTTACTGTGACTGTCAGGCCCGGTTCTGTTATGAGAATATATTAGGGCTGTATACCGAAGGGGAGGGAGACGAATATATGGATCCCGCCACACAAGGAACAGTGCTGCATAATGCCATTATGGAGCTATATGTGCCTGATGTCAGACAACGCAAGCATCTTCTTCGGCACGGCATAATTCTGCACCGGGAACATTTGGAACAATTGTATGCCGATACCGACAGAATAGACAATGTGGTGCGTAAGTGTATAAACCGTCTGCATTTCAATCTTGAAGGTGAGGAGGAAGACAGATCTCTGACAGGTGAGACTGCTATAGTGGCCATAGAACTGCGCCGGCAGCTGCAGGGAATAATACGGTATGATATGAGGTTAGCTCCTATAACACTCTTGGGTGTTGAGGTGAAAGACCGTCAGCAGGTGCGTATAGGAGACAGAATGGTGAACATAAACATGGCTATAGACCGTCTCGATATAGTGCGTGACAGTGACGGACGCGATGTGCTGCGTGTGATAGACTACAAGACCGGTTATGTAGGTCTGAAGGCTGATACGATGGATACTGTATTCCGTCACGGAGGCAGGTCGAAGAATATTCTGCAGCTGTTGTTCTATGCGTGGATGCTTAACCGTATGGTTCCCGACCTCAGAGGAGTAAAGGAGGTACGTGCCGAAATATATGATGTAGGCAATATACACCGACAGGACGAAACGAAAAATGATAAGAGGGGAGTGGAGAGATTACCCGTTATCGGCGAAGAAGAGATAAAGAGCTATTCGGAAGTATCGGCAGAGTTCGAAGAGCGTATAGAAGAACTTGTAAACAGTATTTTTGATGAACAGCAGCCGTTCGTCGCGGCCTGTAACGAGGAAGTGTGCGGTTACTGTCCGTTGAGAACACTCTGTGGTGTGTGAAAGAGGATGAAAGCGAAGTTGCATATTACGGAAAAAAGTATTAACTTTGCAGCGCTTTTCCGAAAGGGTCGGCAGTATAACGGCAGCTGCCGAGCTGACTTGACCGATGACGGTAAAAGCAGACTCCGTGTGATGGGAAATCTGTTGCCTCAGCCGTACAGCGGCGAAAGGCGCTCCATCTTGTGAGCAAACAACTTATTTTGAGTAACACAACATTTAGAATCAAACCGACAAATGAAGACATTTGAACTGAAAGCCGAGGCTCGCGTTGATCTTGGCAAGAAAGCTGTGAAGGCTCTCCGTGCCGAGGGTAAAATACCTGCTGTGCTTAACGGCGGTAAGGTAGTTGATCTTCCTTACACCGGTGAGCTTAAAGCCGGCGAGAAAATCTCTAAAATCGACGACAAGCGCGGTATCATCACTACTGATATAACCGTAAAGGCTGAAGATGTACGCAAGCTCATCTATACTCCCGATATTTTCGAGGTTGACCTTGACATAAACGGTGACAAGCGTAAGGCTGTCATGAAGGATCTGCAGTTCCAGCCCGTTAAGGACACTATTCTTCACATCGACTTCCTTGAGGTATTCCCCGATAAGCCCATTGTTATGGAAGTGCCCGTACAGATTGAGGGTCATGCCGAGGGTGTTAAAGCCGGTGGTAAGCTGTCGCTGTCACTGCGTAAGCTGAAAGTGAAAGCTCCCTACACCAACATACCTGAGCGTCTGATTGTCAATGTTGACAGTCTTGGTCTCGGCAAGTCGCTGGCTGTAGGTGACCTGCACTTCGAGGGTCTTGAGCTGATGAACGCTAAGAACGCTGTTGTCTGCGCCGTTCAGCTGACCCGTGCTGCTCGTGGTGCTATGGCCAAGGCCGATTAATAGTAAGACACGATGTCCGGATAGACGTATGTCCGGATCTGAAAAAATGCAAGGTGGAGATGTGTCAGGCTGTAAGCGCCGTGATACATCTCCACTTCTGTTAATGTCGGTGATTAATGAATTTTTTTAGACGTTTGTTCGGTATTGTTTCGGCTTCCGACCGACATACCGAACCTATTGACAAAGATATGAAGAAATTTCTGATTGCCTGTCTCGGCAATATAGGGCCTGATTATGAGGGTACGCGACATAATGCAGGTTTTATGGCGGCTGACTGTCTGGCGGCACAGGCAGGGGTGGCGTTCACGTCATGCCGGTACGGTGATATGGCCAATGTGAAAGTTAAAAACTGCGAACTGATGGTGCTGAAACCTTCGACGTTTATGAATCTCAGTGGTGTGGCTATACGGTATTGGATGAATAAAGAGAAACTTCCGCTGGAGAATCTGCTTGTGGTAGTAGATGACCTTGCGTTACCTTTCGGTACGTTACGTCTTAAGCAGCGCGGCAGTGATGCCGGACACAACGGACTGAAGAATATAGCCGAACAGTTGGGCACACAGGCTTATGCACGTCTGCGTATAGGCATAGGCAATGACTTTGTGCGTGGCGGTCAGATTGATTTCGTACTGGGCACATTTACTCCTGAGGAGCGTAGGGAGTTGCCGGCTCTTATGGAGCGTGCAGCCGAGGCAGTGAAGGCTTACTGTCTCAGTGGAGCTGCCTTTGCTATGAATCACTACAATAAGTGAGTGTACTATACCGAAATAAAAAAGCGGCTTTCAAAGTCGCTTTTCTTTTTGAGGATAGCTGTGAGTACTGAGTGTCGGGACGTAAGGGAACGTCAGAATTTGAATGGAGTATCCGAGGTGTAAAGGCGGAAGTTGGCGATACCTCCGGGAACGTGTGACTCCATACGCGGGAGGTACTCGATGGCTCCGATAGTATGATTGTCGCCGAGGTCGATTACAACGGCGTGCGGGAATGGACTGCCTTCAACAGTACTCCAGTAAGTTGATTCCTGCAGGTCAAAGATTTTGTCGGCTGAACGGTTGGAACCGGAAACGTCCTCGCTGTCGGCATATTCTACTGTCCAAGGTTCGCGTGACAGACGTTCGCCGTCGGCGTCGACTACATAAAATTCGGCCATACAGGCAAGGTCTCCGCCGTCAATAGCATCAAGAGCCTCAAAGCAGATGTAGCGGCCGCTGACAGGAGTGTCGAGGGTAAATGTCTGCCAACCGTTACCCGGTTGGAACACACCTGTTAATACGGGTGTAAGTCCGTCGAGATTGAGTTGTTGTCCTTCCTCACGATGTAGGGTCGGCCGAGGTATGGCAAGATTGTCAAGTTTCGGAGCTGTCAGACCCTGACTCACCGCTTTGCGTGGCCCCAGTATGTCGAACACCACAATTTCATTATCTCCTTCGCGCAGCCAGCAGCCGGGCATGTAGAGGGTCTGCTGGGGGCCTATGTCCCATATACGCCCGAGCGGATGACCGTTGACATAGACAAGACCTTTACCCCATGTCTCAAAATCGAGGAATGTGTCGGACGGTTTGCCTGAAACATTGAATGAGCCTCGGTAGACACCTATCGGCAGGCGTCCGTCATCGCCGGCGCTGAATGCACCTAAAGGCAGATATTCCATAGAGTCATAAAACTCCATAGAATCGGGAAGATTGAAGACTTCCCAATCTTTCAGGTCACACACAAATTGCCGTCCCTCGCGCTGCTCGGTGACAGTTACTTTGTCAGTGATACCCTTAAAATCCTTTATGGCTCGTCCGAAATTGATACGTCCCATTGCCTCGACGAGAATATCAAGTTTCGCACCGCTTTGGCAGGCCGGGAGTTTAAGAGTCTTCTCACCGTTGCGGCGGTAGAGTTTGCCTATATACCTGCCGTCTATGAAAATCTGAGCGAAATCGTGGGCATCATTCACTGTAAGTACGGCCCCGTCGGGCAGAGCCGGCAGATTTGTACGATATAGAATACTGCCGAAGCCCTGGTCGTAGTCTTCCATAGTTCTGATGTCGCGGTCATGCTTCGGTTCGGGCAGATTGGGGAAAAGCGGTGCGACCATCTCAAACTCAAAAGGCTTAACGGCTTTAGGTTTGATAGTCTTTGGTACAGGGGGTAGCTTGCAGCCTCCGTTGTACTTCTGAAGAGTATTGCGCAGCAGATAATATTTCTCGGTTGTCTGACCCGACTCGGTGATTGGCGCGTCATAGTCATAAGATGTGACATCAGGTGCATAGCCCGGAGAGTTGGCTCCGGCCCAATGGCCCCAGTTGGTGCCGCCGTGAGTCATGTAAAGGCTGAAAGAAATATCCTTTGACAGCATCTCGTCTATACCGGCAATCATATCTTCGGCCGGTCTGGTCTCGTGGTTGGCACCCCACTTGTCAAACCAACCGCTCCAGAACTCCGAACACATCAGGGGCGAATCGGGACGCAGCTTCCGGAGCGGTTCAAACTGCTGGTCGATGTTTGCACCGGTACCGAAATTCATGGTCCAGATGAGGTCGTCAAGACCGTTGAGTGTGAAATTGGAACTCCAGTCACACTGGAACAGCGTCACGTCATCACCGAAATGATAACGCAGCATATCCCGTATTGTAGCGATATAGTCTTTGTCCTCGCCGTAAGAACCGTATTCATTCTCGACCTGAACCATTATAATTGGACCACCCTTGTCGATGGTAAGGTCTTTGACCTGTTCGGCTACGGCTTTCTGGAAGTTGTCTACACGTTCGAGAAATTTCGAGTCATTCTCACGCAGACGTATATCCTTATCCTTGAGTAACCACCACGGCAGACCGCCCATTTCCCATTCAGCACACACGTAGGGTCCGGGACGGAGTATTACTTTCATATCGTTGGCCTGACACAGACGCACGAACTCGGCAAGGTCATTCTGTCCGGTGAAATCGAATTGTCCTTCGACCGGCTCGTGGGCATTCCAGAACACATAAAGACAGACGGCATTCATGCCTAATGCCTTGCACATCTTGATGCGCTGGTCCCAGTAAGGGCGCGGTATACGCGGATAATGAAGTTCGGCGGCCTTTACTACGAAAGGCTCGCCGTTAAGCAGAAATGTGCCCTTGCCGGCCTCGAATCGGCCCGGGTGGGGAGTAGGATTATCAGCCGCCGCTGTCATGGCTGCAGCAACGGCGGCCAATGTGAGACCGCAAAGGAAATATTTCATTTCAGAGCATTTCCATGAAGGTCTTGACGTACGGTGCCTCCACATCGCCGCCTACTTTATGGTCGGTCTTGAAGTAGCTGCCCACTATTGCGCCGTCGGCCAGCGAGAATGTCTCGGTGATGTTCTCGGTATCCACACCGCCGCCTACCATAAGCGGAAAACCGTTGAGGTTACAGCGGTAGTCCTGTATTTTGGCTTCGGGAGTCTGTCGGCCGGTGCCGTCGCCTGTCACTACGATAGCATCGCAGCGGTCTTTGGCTACGCGCAGGTCTTCCTTGAGAGTACGGCCTGTGAACAGCGGTTTTGACTGTATGCGTACGCCACCGAGCACCATTACATTGTGGCGTTGGCGCAGTTCCTCTATTTCCTTAGCTAAAGCTGCGTCTTTCTTGGGAGGCAAATTACCGCTTACTGAATTGATGCGTACGAAGCGTGCCCCGTAGCGTTCGGCAAGTTCAAACGAACGGCGGTGGTCGTCAATTATGTTGACACCGTATATTTTTTCCGGATGTTCGGCCTGAAGCCATGCCAGTATGGCCTCGACCTCTTCAAGAGTGCCAAAATAGTCTTCTACCATCACAGCATTGATACCGTGGCTGAAATATATCTCAGCTTCGGTTTTCGCACGCTGAAGTGTTTCGTTGAGGTCACGACCTTTGAGGTGTATCATTGCTACTACCGGCTTATTGTCGCCGAAAAGCTCTTTGTATGTCATAATTAAGGTACTTGATTTTAGGTTGTGTGTGCAAGTTACTAAGAATATGTCTAACGACCAAATCAAAACCGATAAAAAATGAAATATAGACGAAATTTTTTCTAATTTTGTAACTGTATTCTACTTTTAGTGCTGCCGGTGTTGTCATGACCGGCAGATTTGAGGCATAGGCCGATTAAAAATCACTTATAAATGTACATTCATGAAGTATACACCTGACAATATTACCCATCTTGATCAAGATGAGATATTCGTATTCGGCAGTAATCTTGCCGGCCAGCATCTTGGCGGTGCAGCCCGTACAGCCCTTGAACACTTCGGTGCGGTGATGGGGCAGGGTGTAGGTCTGCAGGGGCAGTCGTATGCCATACCCACCATGCAGGGCGGAGTCGAGACTATCAAGCCATACGTCGATGAATTTATACGTCTGGCTACCGAATGGGACCAGACCACTTTCTATGTGACACGCATAGGGTGTGGAATAGCCGGCTTTACCGATGAGCAGATAGCACCGCTGTTCCGTGATGCCTTAGGACTGTATAATGTCCGTCTGCCCAAAAGTTTTGTCGATATACTGACACGTGACCGTAAATCGGATAACGGTTCTGAAACTGAAGATGCAAAAGAGACCGGAAGTAAATAACAACTGCTTAAGAGCTACTTAATTGAACACACACAGTAGAATGAAGAGTAATATAAAACCGTCGGTCCCCCTGCTGTCATCCGGCATATTGGCTTTAGGTCTGCTGTCGGTTGGCGCTTTTATAAAGGCCGGTATAGATAATTTCTCCAATCGCGACCGGCAGGTGTCGGTACGTGGTCTGTCCGAACGCACTGTGGAGGCTGATTATGTGACATGGCCCATACAGTATCGTGTGGCAGGTGACAATCTCCTGAACCTTTACGATCAGGTCACTTCCAACAATGCCACTATTGTGTCTTTTCTCACCGGTAACGGTATTGCGAAAGAGGATATATCCATTAATCCTCCCGATACTTATAATGCTTCCGCCAATCAGTACGGGTCGTCTAACTTTCAGTATAAATATGCTCTCGATTGCACAGTGACAGTGGCTACCGATAACGTCGCCAAAGTCCGTGAACTGCTCAATCGCCAGTCTGAACTGCTGAAAGAAGGCATACCCTACAGCAACTCCTATATAAATTATGAGTATCGCAATCTCAATGAGATAAAACCGGAGATGATTGCCGATGCCACAAAGGCGGCACGTGAGGCTGCTCAGAAGTTTGCTGCTGATTCCGACTCCAAAATCGGCAAGATGAAAACCGCTACACAAGGGCAATTCTCAATTGAGGATCTGTCATCATCTACGCCTTATTTAAAAAAGGTGCGCGTAGTGTCGTATATAGTATATTATCTTGAAGACTAAACCGCATATTCCCTATACAAGCGGAAATACATACAGGCGGAAAGCCTCAGCCATGTCTGACATGACTGAGGCTTTCCGCCTGTATGTAGGTGATATGATTGTTATTCGTCATCGTCGTCATCATCTTCCCAGTCGAGGAAGAACGAATCGGCGTATGTTTCCTCACGGAACTTGGACATTTCGCGTCCTTCGCGTTTTGTCGGACGTCCCATACCGCGTTGACGGTCTACGAAGCCTGAAATACGTGACATCTCAAGCAGGTCATATTGGCTTTGCGGAGTCAGATTCTCCAGATAGTCGGGTACGAGTTTTGCCCCGAGGCGGTTGGCTGTGAGCGCCTTGACACGGAATGTATATGTGATGGGAGGTTTACGGACTTCGATAGTATCACCGACTTTAATAGTCCGTGACGGTTTTACGGCAGCGCCTCCGATAGAGACACGGCCTTTCTTGCAGGCATCGGTGGCTATGGTGCGTGTCTTGAATACGCGCATGGCCCAGAGCCACTTGTCGATTCTCTCTTCTGATGGCATAATTTATATAAAGCTATTATATTGTGTCAATTGGAATAAATCGGATTTTTTTACTGTGTGACGGCTGTGCGTTCAAGCTGCATGGCGACGTTACCCGAGCTGTCGAGCAGTTCGGCCTTGTCGGAGGTCACGGGGCGTGCCTGCGAGGCGTCTTCGAGCGCTACGATGAGCTGAGTCTGGAAGTTCGGTTCAGGGCATGCCTTACGTGTCACACCGATAGAGTGGAATGACAGCGAGTTGGCGGCATCCATATCCGTGGTGAGCGAGCCGTTGAGTATGTTGCAGCCGGTGTTGCCGTGTACGTGGCCTTCGTCCACATCTATCACAAGGCATATCTCCGGATTGTCAACATTCACTCCCTCAATCTGAGTTACACGCCATGTGCCGTTGAGAAACTGGAAGTTCTGGTGCATGAGTGTCATCACAGGCTGATGCGAGGAGTCAAGCAACGTCAGCAGGTAGCGGTCATTGTCGCCGGCTCTCAGACTGTAGTATTTGGCTTCGCTGAGAGCTATATTGATTTCGCTGTCGGTGATGCCGGTCATATCACACAGACGCATAGTCGTGGCTATCTGTGAGAAAGATATGGTGCTGTCAGATACATTATATCTGTAGGAACCGTTGAGCACGTTGCAGCCGTTGTTGCCGTATACGCGGTTGTTATCGGCAAATTTCAGGAAGGGCGCTTCTTCGCCTACAGCCGGTTTGTCACCGACACTCTCAATGGCCCAGTCACCCTTTATTATACCCTTGAGCAGTTCAGCGGGGGTATATGTACGGGCGGCTTTCGGGGCTACTATCTGTTCGCGGTCCTGAGGCAATATGGCTTCAGGTAGTGCGTCGTCGTTTGATTGCTTTGTAGTTGAGCAGGCGGCTCCTCCTATTGCTATCGCCGCTATAAGTGTGGCCGACATTATATTTCGATACAATTTATTTAACATGATATTGCGGTTATGGGTAATTGGCTGCTTAGTCGCCCCAGTGACGGCGAAGCGGATATTTGGTAGGACGCAGCAACAGACGCAGTGAAGTGGAGTAGGTGAGGTAGTTCCATATCCAGTTGATAAGTACATGCAGCTTGTTGCGCATACCTAATATTGAAATAAGGTGTATGGCCATCCACAGGAACCATGCGAACCAGCCGCCAAACGACCAACCGGGCAGGTCGGCTACGGCTCTGTTTTTACCTACTGTGGCCATCGAACCCTTATCCTTATATTTGAAAGGCGTCTCCATACGTCCTTTGTTGAGGTTCTTGGCCAGATTGCGTGCCTGCTGTATGGCCGGCTGAGCCATTTGCGGGTGACCCTTGGGATATTCTTCAGTCTGCATGAGGGCTATGTCACCAAGAGCATAGACGGTGCCTTCGTAGCCTTTGACCTGATTGAATTCATCAACCATGATACGTCCGCCGCGGCCCATTGCTTCAGCCGGGAAGCCGGGCATAGGTTCGCCGCACACACCGGCAGTCCATATCAGAGTCTCCCAGTATTCCTTCTTACCGTCGGCAAATGTCACAATCTTATCCGTGTAATCACTCATCATAGTGTTGAGGCGAACGTTGACCATTAGTTCCTGAAGATATTTCAGAGCCTTTTCAGACGATTTGGGATTCATGGCTCCGAGCAGTTTGCCTGTGCCCTCCACCAGAGTTATGCTGAGGTCATCGGGATTGAGTTCAGGGTATTCACGCGGTACGATATCCTTTTTCATTTCGCCGAGTGCGCCGGCTATCTCCACACCGGCAGGACCTCCGCCTACTACAAGGAAACTGAGCAGTTCTTTGCGGCGCTTCGGGTCGGTGGCGAGGGCAGCACGTTCAAGACGGTCAAGGATTTCATCACGTGTATGTTCGGCCTCGGCTACGGTCTTGATACAGAATACATTCTCGCCGAGACCTTTCATGCCGAAGAAGTTGTTTGTAGTACCTGCAGCTATGACCAGCTTGTCGAAATTTATGGTTTCATAACTGGTTGTGATAGTCTTTGCCTGCAGATCAATACCTTTGACGTGACCCATGTGGTAAGTGACGTCACGTTGTGGATTCTTATTTATATATTTCTTGAACTCACGCCGGAAAGGAAAGCATATATTCGATGAAGATATGCCTGACGATGCTATCTGGTAAAATAACGGAGGGAAGCAGTGGAAGTTATTGCGGTCAACTACTAATACCTGATATTTGCTTTTATCTATGCGGTTAACGAGATTCAGGCCGGCAAAGCCTCCTCCTATGATGACTAATTTTTCCATGAGATATGTCTGATTTAAGTTACGGCCCTCAGCGGGATATGCCGCTGTCGTGACGGCTGTCCGGAGAATGGCTCTTTGCAAGTGTAACGATTAATGTGTGCTGTCAGTTTGCTGCCAAATGCAAAAATGACCTCATTGCTGCAAAAGCCTTCCTCCCGGTTTGCAAATTACTTCAAATATATGGAGAAATATGGTCGTAAAGAGAGAGAGTTGAGAAGATGGCGAAAATACGTCCACTCAATAGCCCCAGCTGATGCTTCTGCATCGGTCGGGTCTATTGAGTGGTTCCTATTTCTTAAAAAGTTCAGAGTGAGAGCCGAGACGGAACAATGCTATAGTATTATTTACCTCATCATACCATATCAAAAGAAAATCACCCTCAATATGACATTCAAGGCATCCGGTATAATTACCTTGCAATGGATGCTGCCGATATTTTTCGGGGAGAGGAGTTTCGTTACGAAGCATGTCAAGGACTTCATTCAGAGCCTTAAGTTTCTTCGGTTGATTAAGGATACGTTTCAAATCCTTCTTGAACTGACTGGTATATCTCAGTTCTTTCATAATCCCATAGACTTGAGCATGGTCTCTACACTTGAAGTGTCAATAGGACCTTCAAGTTTTCCGGCTTTAGCCTCTTCAAAAGCAGCTTTTGTTATCTCATTGGGTTCATGGTACACGGCATCCAAAAGTATGCCTTCAACATAGTTGTTCAGACTCCTGCGATCTTTTGCGGCAAGCTCTTTTAGCTTGTCGAGTAAATATACTGGTAGGCGGAATACATGTGCTTTCTTTTCTGATACTAAATCCATAATGATATCATTTAGACTACAAAGTTAGTGCAATATATAATCAAAAACAAATTTATTGTCCGAAGGTTATCGTTTCACACAATACACTACAGAAGCATCAGTGTGGGTGATTTATTATTTAGCGGAAAGGTGAAAGGTAGAGGCGGTATAGAAAAATTTCGGTATCAGTATCGGTACATAGGATCTTTTCGGGAAGATTGTAATGTTTTCACATAATATTATTACCAACTGCTTGCTTCTTCTAACGTATTCTTTAGAAGAGGAGTTTTTTAAGTGGGGAAAGTTTGGATAATAATTAGTACTTTTGTAGGCTTGCTATGACGGCTTGATATGGCAGGCAGAAACAATCAGACAAAGTGACATTGAAACGACTGCAAGAATTGACTAAAAATAGAAACAGCGAAAGAAGTAGCCGGAGAAACAGCGAAGGAAATAGTGCGTCACGGCGGCGCAAGTTTTTTACTGCTATGGCGGCGACTTCGGCGGCTATGGTGCGACTCTCGATGCTGCCGGTGGCGGGAGTGGTGCTTTCAGCGATGCTGGTACCGGCTACCGCAATGGCTCAGATCAATGCCGAACAGGTGATGGCGATAGGGCGTAATGTGCTGTCGATGGATGATTATATGCTGTCGATACAGTATTTTAATCAGGCTATCAAAGCGAAGCCGTATCTCGCCGACCCATATTTCTATCGGGCAATAGCCAAACTCAGCCTTGACGACTATGCCGGAGCTGAGGAGGACTGTACGCTGGCGCTTGAGCGTAACCGTTTTAAAAGCGAGGCGTACAAGGTGCGCGGTTTCGCACGTCAGAGTATGGGGCTTGACTCGCTGGCTATAGAGGATTACGACCGGGGACTTGAATATAATCCGTATGACAAATACTTCCTTTTTTATAAGGCAGTGGCGCAAACCGAGTCGCAACGCTGGGAGGGTGCTGACAGCACATTCCGTGTACTCTTGCGTCAGTATCCCGGTTTTGAGGAGGGATATGCAGCTCGCGGACGTTTCAATGTGCTGCGTGGTGACACGGTAGCGGCCCTGAGTGACCTTGACCGTGCCATAAGCATTGACTCTTCACTGGTCAATGCACATCTGATGCGTGCTGACATCAACGCCTCGCGCCGCAACTGGCAGGAGGCTATGAGCGATATGGATCAAGCCGTGAAACTGAGGCCGCAGGAAGCTGACCTGTACGTGAACCGTGCTTTCGTACGCTACAACGCCGATGACTTCTTCGGTGCGATGAGCGACTATAACTATGCGCTGCAGCTTAACCCCAATAACGCCGCAGCTCTCTTCAACCGCGCTCTGTTACGTTATGAAGTCAAGGATCTCGAACGTTCCGCCGCCGACCTGACCTCTGTGTTAGCTCTTGACCCGTCGAACTTCCATGCTTTGTATAATAGGGGTCTTGTCTATCTTGACCTGCAGCGTCCTAAGGAAGCCGCCGCCGACTTTATGGCTATATCGAAGCGTTATCCTCGATTCTATCCCGCTTATTATGCCCTTGCCGAAGCCTATCGTGACATGGGCGATATGCGCAGTGCCATGCAGTATGCTCATCGCGGCGATCAGCTTGTGGAAGGATATGTCACTGACCCGATTCATAACCGGCTTGACCGGCCTACTATAGTGAGGGCTGAGGCCAACACAAAGGGTATGCGCCCCGGGCAGGACGGAGAGAGCGAAGATGAGGTGATGTCACGTTTCAACCAGCTTGTCACCGTGTCGGAAGCCAGTGAAACGCCGTTGTCGTACAATGAGAAAATCAAGGGTCGTGTGCAGGACCGCGATGTACAGGTCGAGCCGGAACCTATGTACACACTGTCGTTTCTGATGCCCCCGACGACATTGCGCTCCATATCCAATTACTTCCGCGAACTTGACGAACTCAATGCAGCCCGTTACATACGTCAGCAGATGTATCTTAACGCCGGAGCCGCACAGGTAGGGGAGAGTGAGACGGCCGGACGCATGTTTGATATTGTGGAGGAATATAACGGCATCATAGCTTCAGGCTCAGGACGACCGATAGATTATCTGGCCCGGGGAGTGCTTTACACCATGCTTAAGAACTACGAGGCCGCCCTTACCGATCTTGATAAAGCCGTCAGTCTCAACCCACAGTTCACAGTGGCCTATATGGCCCGCGCCTACGCACGCTACATACACGGAGTCAACGCTCTTGCGGCCGGTGCAGGCGATGATGAGGATACAGAGGCATCACGGCGTCTGGCGCAGATGGCCGTACAACGCGGAGTGTCAGATGCACTGGCTGATTACAATATGGCGCTCCAGCAGGACCCTCGGCTTATATTCGCGTGGTTCAACAAGGGTAATATCTATTATGCTCTCGGTGACTTCACTTCGGCGATACAGAGCTTCAGTGAGGCACTGCGTATAGACCCGGATTTCGGACAGGCATACTTCAACCGAGGCATATCGTATCTGCGTATGGGTAATAAAGCGCAGGCATTCTCCGACCTTAGCAAAGCCGGTGAACTGGGTGTGCTTCCTTCATATAATCTGCTGAAAAGAATGAAGTAAGACATAACGGAACTGTCGTCGGGGAATTAGGCCCATAAGTTTATGCCGGAATAAATTTGGCTGAATGAAAACTATTACTTAATTTTGCGGTGCTAACGGACAAGGGAACGCCGTTTAAACCGGCGACAGTACCCGCTGCTGTAAATTCCGCAGAGTGCATAGAGAGTGTCTGTATTTAAAGAGTGTCTGTATTTAACAGGAGTCACTAAAATAAAATCTTTTCATTTACTTGAAGGAGTATTTTTGAGGGAATGAAAGTTAAATTCAGGCACTATCATAGACACTCTATTTTCCCACCGCCGGTCACAGCGCCGACTTGCGACAAGTCAGTGCCGGGATTTTATCAGTCACTGGTGTCTGTGTGACACCGGGAAGGCTGGGGTGGCTGCCGGCAGACATCAGTCATTGTGATGTCACCGGGAGCATAGGAAAGGAATGAGTCAGAAGACCTGTCCGTGCGGATGTGCTCGGCCGGTAGCTCTCGGGGCATCGGTATATGGCGGCACGTCGCGGTTTTCTGTTCAGACCTTCGGTTTTCTCTTCGGGAGTTAGGAAAGATCGGCTTTTGCAGTTACAGTGGCTGTATTATGGCTATGCCATGCTGTGTAGGTAGCTGTATGATGGTTTGACTTAAAACAGGCAGTATGTGAGTATTGAGTTTAAGACCATTATAAACTACTGAACTGAAATGAAAAAGTTTACAGCTTTATGCGGCGCCATGACATTGTGTGTAGGCGCTACGGCCACAGCCGCCGACCTCGTACCCGCTACGTTTGAAGACCTCGGTCTTGCCCCTGAAAGCCACTGGTGTGGCGATGTAGATGACGAAGACTACCTGATGGGTACATTCCGCAGCGGCTCTTTTGAATTTAACAACTTATACTGGGCCGAATATAACTCGTGGGCTTTCTTTGCCTACGCCAACTACACAGGTAACGTCTATAAAGGTCTCGAAGACCAATTCCTCACCGCACCCGGTGGCGGTTATAATTCTGACTGCTACGGTGTCGTGTTCGTATCATCGTGGATGGGCAGTACCAAAGTCACACTGCCCGATTATGAAGAGGAGGGAGCCGAAGTCAGCGGTATGTGGATTACTAATTCCGCATGGGTAGCTGATGCCATTGCCAATGGTGACGGCATGAGCGGGCCTTTTGAAGCCGGCGACAGCATGACACTGACCATAACCGGATATGATGCCGATGGTAACGCTTCAGTCATAGAAACTTTCCTTGCCGACTATACTTCACCCGTACAGGAGGAATGGTACGCCATGAACTCTTGGCATTGGCTTGACCTCACGGCTCTCGGCAAGGTAACACGTATGGAATTCGGTATCACATCAACTAAAACCAACGACTACGGCGTCACCACACCGACTTATGTGTGCATCGATGACCTTGGTGCAGAGCGTATCGAAACCGGTATTGACCGAGTAATATCAGAACTCAGTCCTTCAGACTTCAGAGTCAGTGTGACGGGTGACCGTGCCGTGGTGAGCGGACGTATAGCCGATTTCAGTGTCCGCGCCGTCTCGCTTGACGGTCGTGCCGGAGCCGAAGCGGAGGCTGTGAACGGAACGGCTGCTGTGACATTATCAGAGCGCGGAGTGACACTGCTTGTAGTCACGACTGCCGAAGGCACAGTTACTCTCAAGGTAATACGCTGATACCGTGTGAATAAGTGACTCTTAAAAATTAAACTATGAATATTTTCAGTTAAAGTCTTATATATTCATTCATTTTTAAGAGCTACTTAGCGAAATATAAAATAACAGCTATTAACATAACGGACTCCCTGACGGTAATAATATCGCCGGGGAGTCCGTTATGTTAATAAACTATCTACACCATGAGGCACCACACTTTCAGAATAGTGGCTGTGACGATGATGCTGTTAAGTATTGTCGCCCATGCTGTCGTGCCTCATCATAATCATCACGGTGTGGTAGTTACGATGCATCAGGCCGACAGTCACAGTGAGTGTGCCGAACATCATTCATGCAGCTATGTCATGACTGTCCGTCAGTGTGACCTGCGTACATCGTTAGAAATCAATATTCCATCATTCCCGATTATTCTTCCCGGGCGTATGCCTGACCTTGTTCCGGCCGAGCGTCTTTTGCTCCGTATGACAGGGCCTCGCCGCGCACCCCCGGGACTCATGGCGCTCGCCCGCGCCGTGATAGCCTTACGCGCTCCACCGTTACGGGTCACTGTATTGTAAGTCTCTCTCTTCTGTCAGACGTCTGACACAGACTATCTTAATACAAACCCCTAACAATTAAAAGATGAAACAATATACAAAGGCGGCTCTGCTGGCTGCAGCAGCCTTTATGACCGCCTCATGTCACCGTGACGGCCACAGTGACCACGAAGAGCATCATCACGAAGCGTTGGTGCTGACGGCATACACCGATTCACTTGAATACTATATACACGCCACTCCTTTCAGCGTCGGTGACAAATCGGAAATAGAAGTGTTTATCAGCCGTGAAGGTGACGGACGACCTCTGGCGGATGCCGGAGTGAATGTGCGTCTCGGAGGTGTGGCTGCCGAGAGCGGTCATGCTCACGGCGCCGGTATCTATCACTTCACGGTAACGCCTTCGGCAGCCGGACCTGCTACGCTTACTCTTGACTGCGGAGGCCGTCAGGCTGTAAGTGTGCCTGTCACTGTCTATGAAGACGACCACGAAGCCACTCATGCAGTGAAAGCTGCACCTAAATCGCCTTTCGGAGTGACTTTCTCGAAAGAAATGGGATGGAAAGTCGATTTTGCTACCGGCCCTGTGACTGAGCAGCCCTTCGGTGAGGTGCTGCGTGTCATGGCTGTTGCCGAACCGGCGGCCGGTACACAACGCACTGTAAGCGCTCCGTTGAGTGGCACTCTGCATTATGCCGACAACCGTATTACCGTAGGCGGACGTGTCGAAGTCGGACAGACCATAGGACGTATCGACGGCAACCGTACTGCCACCGGTAGTCTTGAGGTCACTATCGCCGAGGCTCGCAGTGCATACGAACTGGCCCGCAGTGAGTATGAGCGCAAGCAACAACTTGCCGAAGAGGGTATAGTGGCACGCAGTGAGGCTCAGCGCGCACGCAGTGATTATGAGACCGCACAGGCAGCCTACGAACATCTGCGCAAGGGTTTCGCAGGCGGAGGTGTCACACTGTCAGCACCCGTGTCGGGTTGGATAACCGCTATCAATGCTGACAACGGTGCCCACGTGACGGAAGGTGAAAGCGTGCTGACAGTGAGCAGCGGGCGTGAAGTGACGCTGCGCGCCGAAGTGTCGCCGCGTAATGCTCGGTTGCTGTCTGCACTTAATGACGCTGTAGTGATGCTACCGGGAGGCCCGGTGTCGGTGCGTGAGGTCGGCGGTCGGCTTTCGGCTTCAGGCACTCTCGCACCCGGTTCGACTCTTCTGCCTGTTACGATACAGCTGCCCGGAGCCGAACAGCCCGTTGCGGGAAGCTATGTCGAGGTCTATCTGCAGGGTCATGGCGACAAGGCGCTTGCCGTGCCTGTAAGTGCCCTGACCGAAGAGATGGGACAGCACTTTGTCTATGTGCAGGTCACACCGGAGTATTTTGAGCGTCGGCAGGTGAATATCGGTGCTACCGATGGCCGAATGGTGCGTATAGAGTCGGGACTCACTCCCGGAGAACGTATCGTGACGCGCGGAGCCGTTATGGTAAGTCTCGCATCGTCGACAGCCGCAGTTGATCCTCATGCCGGTCATAACCATTAAAATCAGCTTACCGGTATGAAAGCAATAGACAACATTATCAGTGTGTCGCTGCGTAACGGCCTGCTGGTGGTGCTGGGCGCCATAATGCTCATAGCGGGCGGTACATATACTGCCGCCAATATGGATATAGATGTCTTTCCCGACCTCACTGCTCCGACGGTGGTCATAATGACCGACGCCGAAGGCATGACGGCCGAAGAGGTGGAGCGGCTTGTGACGTATCCCGTCGAAAGTGCTGTCAACGGCGCCGCCGGTGTGAGGCGTGTGCGCAGCAGCTCGGGCTACGGAAATTCATTCGTATGGATTGAGTTTGACTGGGGTACCGATATCTACAAGGCCCGTCAGACTGTAAGCGAGAAACTCACGGCTCTTGCCGGTATGCTGCCGGAGGGCATCACGCCGCAGATGGCTCCTCAGTCGAGCGTCATGGGTGAGGTGCTGTTTATCGGTATGCAGGCCGATACGACCTCGATGATGACTCTACGCACTCTCGCTGACTGGGTAGTGAAACCAGCTATATTGGCTACGGGTGGAGTCTCGCAGGTTACGGTGATAGGCGGCGATTACAAGCAGTATGTCATAGAGTCTGACCCTGCGCGTATGTCGAGTCACGGTGTGAGTCTTGCCGAGATAGTGGAGACAGCCTCTACCTTCTCTGACAATTCCACAGGCGGTGTCGTGCGCGAGTGGGGTAATGAATACGGTCTGCGAGGTATGGCCCGCAGTGCCGACGTGACCGAACTTGGCCGTTCGCTGGTGAAGATGTCGGCAGCCGGACAGCCTGTGACTCTTGCCGATGTGGCTGAAATCAGGATTATGCCTGCCGTCAAGATGGGACACGGGTCACAGAACGCCGAACCGTCGGTCATACTGTCGGTGTCGAAACAGCCGGGTGCCAATACACTCGACGTCACCGAGCGTGTTGAGCGTCAGCTTGAGAGTATCACCGCCTCATTGCCGGCCGATGTGCGTGTCGATACGGAAATATTCCGTCAGGCCGATTTTATCTCCACTTCGGTAAGCAATGTCGGACGGGCACTGTTTGAAGGTGCGCTGTTTGTAGTGGTGGTGCTTTTTCTGTTTCTCAACAACTGGCGTACTACGGTCATATCCATCATTGCCATACCGCTGTCGCTGTTAGGCACCGTGCTTGTGCTGAACGGGCTTGGACTTAACATCAACACCATGACTCTCGGCGGTATGTGTATAGCTATCGGCTCGCTGGTAGATGATGCCATTATAGATGTTGAGAATGTCTACCGGCGTCTGTGTCAGAACCATCGACTGCCTGAGTCTGAGCGTCAATCGGCCTTCACGGTGGTTTTTGAAGCCTCGCGAGAGATACGTGCCTCGATACTTAACGCCACGCTTATCATCATTGTGGCCTTCATACCGCTCTTCTTCCTTTCCGGACTTGAAGGGCGTATGCTCAAGCCGCTCGGTGTGGCCTATATCGTGTCGCTGTTCATGTCGCTCATAGTGGCTATGACGGTGACTCCGCTGCTGTCAAAGTGGTTGCTGTCGCCTGCACGTCATCTGGAATGCCGTCAGAATGAGGGTCGCGTGGAACGTACTCTCGCCTCGGCTTATCGCCGCAGTCTGGAGTGGACATTGCGTCACCCGGCAGTTGTCAGAGGCGGTACGGCATTGCTTATAGGTGTTGTGCTCGTGGTATGCTTTAATCTTGGCAGCAGTTTCCTTCCGGAGTTTAACGAAGGTGCCGCTACGATTTCTGCCGCCGCCAAGCCGGGAGTGTCGCTCGAAGTGTCGAACGAACTCGGTAACGCTATGGAGCGTGAACTGCTCCAGATACCCGAAGTGGTGGCTACGACCCGGCGTACCGGACGCGGTGAGCTTGACGAACATTCGCAGGCCACAAACAGTGCCGAGATTGATGTGCGGTTTAACTTCGGTGACCGTAGCCGCGATGAGGTGTTCGATGATATACGCCGTCGGTTGGCTCAGGTGCCCGGTGTGGTGATAACAATAGGTCAGCCGCTCGGACACCGTATTGACCACATGATTTCGGGCACTCGTGCCAATATTGCCGTCAAGATAAGCGGTGACGACCTTTCACAGCTGCGTCGGCTCGGCGAACAGGTGGCCGAGGTGATGCGCGGTGTGGAGGGTGTCGTGGACGTCAATGTGGAACAGCAGAGCATGACGCCGCAGCTTCAGATACGTGCCGACCGCGAAGCACTGGCGCATCGCGGCATAACTGTGGCTGACTTCAATCGTTTTGTTGAGGTGGCTTTCGGAGCCACGCCGGTAGGCACGGTCTATGAGGGACAGCGCAGTTATGATGTGGTGGTGCGTATGGAAGGTTTTTCGGGACACAGTGCCGAAGAGGTACGCAATGCCATGATAGACACAGGCGACGGTGGCCGTGTGGCTCTCGGCGAAGTCGCCGATATTGTGGCGGCTACCGGTCCGAACACCATAAGCCGTGAGAATGTGCAGCGCAAGTTGGTGGTGTCTGCCAATGTGTCGGGGCGTGACCTCGGTTCCGCCGTGAGTGAGATGCAGAAAGCCATAGCCTCCGGTGTGGAACTGCCCGAGGGTTACCGTGTGGAATATGGCGGACAGTTTGAGAATGCCCGCAGTGCTTCGCGTACTTTGTTGGTGGCCACGCTGCTTGCCGTAGCGCTTATCTTCCTGCTGCTGCTCGGTGAGTTCCGTTCGCCTGCATTGGCATTGATAGTGCTGGTGACACTTCCGTTCGCTCTCATCGGCGGTGTGCTGGCGGTGTGGGTCACAACCTCGGTGGTGAGTATACCGGCTATAATCGGCTTTATCACTCTGTTCGGTGTGGCTACGCGCAATGGCATACTACTGGTGTCGCGTTACCGTCATCTGCGCAGCTTAGGTCATGATATAGACGCTACTGTCGTGCAGGGTTCTGCCGACCGTCTGAATCCCATACTCATGACGGCGCTGACTTCAGCGTTGGCTCTGATACCGCTGGTGATAGCCTCGGACAAGCCCGGCAACGAGATTCAGAGTCCTATGGCTGTGGTGGTGCTTGGTGGTCTGCTGACTTCGACACTCCTCAATCTTTACCTTATGCCGCTCATCTACCGCCGGTATGAGCTGCGGCGTGTGCTGCGTGAGAGCCGGAAGCAGTCACAGAATGTAACAGACATAATACATAACACATAAGATAAGATCTTTCGTGAAAATCTATAACCGAATATTCTTGTCACTGGCTTTGGCCGGGACATGTCACTGTCATGTAAGTGGCGATATCTACACCGCTGCATTGTCGCAGATCGAGTCCAACAGTTTGCGTCTGCAGGCACTCGGCGCTACCCGCGATGCCGACATCGAAGCTACCCGCGTGGGGCAGACACTGGCGAATCCCGAACTTGAACTCGGCTATCTGTGGGGTGCCGATGGCGGTCCCGACCGAAAGGATCTCGGACTGAGTCAGGAGTTTGATATGGAAACTCTCACCGGTGCTAAAGGCCGTGTGGCGAGTGCGCAGCGCGGTGAGGCCGAGAGTGCTTATGCCGAAGCCCGGAGTGAGGTGCTGCTCGAAGCAAAGCTGGCGCTTATCGAACTTATAGCCAGTCGTGGTACCGAGAAGCTGGCACGCGAACGCCTGCGTCAGACAACCGGTATGGCACAGGCGGCCGCACGTCTTAACGAACTGGGCCAACTGTCGCTCATAGACCTCAATAAGGCGAGGCTGGCACAGGCTGAGGCTGACAACGCTCTGCGCATGGCGACGATTGCCACTGCCAAGGCACAGCGTGCTGTCAATGCCCTCAACGGTGGGCAGCCGCTTGAGTTCGATTATTCGGAATTTCCGGTGACTATGCTGCCGGCTGATTTCGATGACTGGGTTATAGGTGCTCTCGGGTCTGACGCGTCAATACGTGCCATGCAGTCGTCTATGGAAGTGAGCGAACAGGAGATATCGTTGGCTAAAGCCGGCAATCTGCCGTCGTTTACACTCGGTTATAGCGGTGAGTTTATCGAAGGCGGCACACTCAACGGTGTCTCGTTAGGTGTGACGCTTCCGCTCTGGGGCAACCGAGGCGCCGTCAGAGCCGCCAAGGCGCGTAAGAACGCCTTGCGTGCCGGCTATGACGACGCCCTACTGACAAAGCGCGAGGAGTTACGCTCGCTTTTTGATGAGGTCAGCTCTCTGCTGAAGCTTGAACGGGCCTACATAGACGCTACTGACGCTTCGGATAATACCGCACTGCTTCAGCGTGCCTTCGAGGCGGGCGAACTCTCGCTGCCCGACTACCTTGACCAATCTTCTTACCGCTACGATGTGGCCGAACGGCTGCTGACCATACGCCGCGAGCTTGCCGAAGGTGCCTGCCGTCTTGAGGCTCATAAGCTGTAGCCGCTCAGAAGTGCAGCACCAGTTCTACAGTCGCCATATTGTCATCAGAAGGCGAGGGTGAGTAGTCGTGGTGATAGAAAAACTGTTCGTAGTTGGCACGCAATTCAAGGAAGCGTCCTGAAGCGTGTACGTAGCTTAGTGTTGTGCCGAGTGTGAGACGATTTCGGGCCGCGTTGTCAGTGACAAGGCGGCCTTTTTCGTCCGGGGTGCCGGTACTATGGGCTGTGAGTCCGTCGAAACGTCCCTGAAATGACATGCGGTTGAATAGTGGAGTGCGCAGGGGCATCTTGTAGTCGGCGAAAGCCACGTAAGAGTGTGCGGCTTTGTGCGCACTGTTGGTGTAATGCTCGTACATGTACTCACCCACGACTGTCCAGCGGCTGTACTGCCACTGGGCGCAGAAGTCAACGAAATTGATACGCACATCGTATGGACGTGTCGACAGACCGCCTGCCGTGAGAGTAGTGTTGCCAACACGGTATGAAGCCTTACCACCAAGAGCTACTGTGCGCACCCATATTGAGTGGTCAGTATAGGAAGTGGGATTAAACACTCCGAACTCGGCTGTCAGCGGTAGTTTGGGAGCTGTCCACATACCTTTGACACCGACACTGCGCTCGTTGCACATCTGCTTGCCCATGAACGAACGGTTGATGAAATAGTAATTCCAAGGGGCACGGAAACTCTCGACACCGAATGGAATACGGTACTGTCCGGCCTGTACGGCGAAGCCCCGGCCGAGACCTACACGTGCCCAGACATCGAATACCTGAAATTTGCCGGCTGCACAATAGTCAGCACGCAGGTAGTAGGCTACTGACGGCAGTATGTTGCCTGAGACGGCAAGGTCGCTGTTGCGTATCTTGAAACGCACGTCACCGGTCGCTGTCGACCACTCGGCACGTGGCCGCAGCGTCAGCGACAGATGCGGTATATAGGAAAAGGAGGTGGAATCGGCTTTGAAGTCGGTGGCTGCATGGCCCGGAATTGCCGTCAGTGCCGCAAGGGCAAGGGGTAGTAGGGTCTTCATTTGGGTGAGTTGTTAGGTTTTAGGTTCTGAGGCCCGGAGAAGCCGGCGTTTGCCGGAGGCCTCGGGGAGTGAGAAAGTGGCGCAAAAGTACAAAAAAACGTCAAAATAACTTAATGCCCTATTGCGTAAGGGCGAAAAAATTGCTAAATTTGCACGCTAAAAATCATAACATATCAACACCGACATGATTAAGATAACATTTCCCGACGGCAGTGTCAGGGAGTACGAGGCAGGCGTGACTCCAGCCCAGATAGCCGAGAGCATCAGCCCGCGCTTTGCAGCCGATGTACTGGCTGCTAAGGTCAACGGTCAGGAGTGGGACACAAGCCGTCCCATAGCCGAAGACGCCACCATCGAGCTCTTCAAGTGGGACGACCCTGAAGGTAAACACGCTTTCTGGCACTCGTCGGCCCACCTTCTGGCCGAGGCGCTGCAGGAGCTTTACCCCGGCGTGAAGTTCGGCATCGGTCCTGCCATCGAGAATGGTTTCTACTACGATATAGATCCGGGCGAGCATAAGATAACTGCTGACGATTTCGGTAAAATCGAAAAGAAAATGGCTGAAATCGTTGCCCGTAAACAGCCCATAGTCCGCTCTGACATCAGTAAGGCTGACGCCTTGAAGATGTTCGGCGAGCGTGGTGAGAACTATAAGTGTGAGCTTATAAGCGAGCTTGAAGACGGTCACATCACCACTTACACACAGGGTGGTTTCACTGACCTTTGCCGTGGCCCGCATATCGCCAGCATGGCTCCCGTGAAGGCTGTGAAGATACTCTCGCTGGCCGGTGCTTACTGGCGTGGCGACGAGAAGCGCCCGCAGCTGCTGCGTGTGTACGGCATTTCGTTCCCCAAGAAGAAGATGCTTGATGAGTATCTTACTCTTCTTGAAGAAGCCAAGAAGCGTGACCACCGTAAACTCGGCAAGGAGATGGAGCTGTTTGCTTTCTCTTCGACCGTTGGTCAGGGTCTGCCGCTGTGGCTCCCCAAGGGTGCCGCTCTTCGCGACCGTCTGGAGCAGTTCCTGCGCAAGATACAGAAGCAGTACGGCTATCTGCAGGTGATAACTCCCCATATCGGTAACAAGGCTCTCTATGTCACTTCAGGTCACTGGGCTAAGTATGGCAAAGACTCGTTCCAGCCTATCCACACCCCGGAGGAGGGTGAGGAATATCTGCTCAAACCGATGAACTGCCCTCATCACTGTGAGATATACAAGGCTTATCCGCGCAGTTATCGTGAACTGCCGTTGCGTCTGGCTGAGTTCGGTACTGTTTACCGTTATGAGCAGAGCGGCGAGCTGCACGGTCTGACACGTGTACGCGGATTCACGCAGGACGATGCCCACATCTACTGCGCTCCCGAGCAGATAAAAGATGAGTTCCTCAAGGTGATGGATATCATTCTTTATATCTTCCGTGCTCTGAAGTTTGACAACTTTGAGGCTCAGATATCACTGCGCGATCCCAAGAATAAGGAGAAATATATCGGTAGCGATGAAAACTGGCACCTTGCCGAGAAAGCAATTATCGAGGCTTGTGCCGAGAAGGGTCTGAAGGCTCGTCAGGTTGAAGGCGAGGCTGCTTTCTACGGGCCGAAGCTCGACTTTATGGTCAAGGACGCTATCGGACGCCGCTGGCAGTTGGGTACCATACAGGTAGACTACAATCTGCCTGAGCGTTTCGGTCTCGAATATACCGGCCGCGACAACCAGAAGCATCGTCCGGTAATGATACACCGCGCACCTTTCGGTTCGATGGAGCGCTTCGTGGCTGTGCTGCTTGAGCATACCGCCGGTAAGCTGCCTCTGTGGCTGATACCCGAACAGTGTGTCGTGCTTCCGATAAGCGAGAAGTTCAATGACTACGCTTACACAGTGGCCAAAGAGCTTGACAAAGAGGGCGTGCGTGCCATCGTTGATGACCGTAATGAGAAAATCGGCAGGAAGATACGCGACAATGAGCTCAAAAAAATACCCTATCTGCTCATAGTAGGCGAAAAAGAAGCCGAAAATGGCGAAGTTTCTGTAAGAAAACAGGGCGAAGGTGATAAAGGTACGATGAAAATCGCTAACTTTGCAGCCGAATTGAATGCAGAAGTGGATTCAATGACCAAACAGAATTGAATAAACTAAAAGAAACAAATTAGCGCAACAGCTAAGACTGAATGGAGAAAAAACCGAATTTTTCAGGACCCCGTAAGCCTGCTCCCGCTGCCCCTCGTCCCGCCAATAAGCCCGGCCAGCAGCAACGTCCGCGTCGTGGTACCGAACGAAGCAGCAAGGATCCTTATGTGACTAATGAACACATCAGGGCTAAGGAAGTGCGTCTGGTGGGCGACAACGTAGAGCAGGGTATCTATCCTATTGAGAAGGCTCGCCGTCTGGCTGAGCAGATGGAACTCGACCTCATTGAAATATCGCCCAATGCAGAGCCCCCTGTGTGCAGAATTCTGGATTATCAGAAGTTTCTCTATCAGCAGAAGAAACGTCAGAAGGAGCAGAAGCAGAAGGCCGCCAAGGTGGTGGTGAAGGAGATTCGTTTCGGTCCGCAGACCGACGATCACGACTACAACTTCAAGCTCAAACACGCTCAGGGTTTCCTCAAAGAGGGCTCGAAGGTGAAGGCATACGTCTTCTTCCGTGGTCGCAGTATACTCTTTAAGGAGCAGGGTGAAGTGCTTCTGCTGCGTTTCGCCAATGACCTTGAAGACCTCGGTAAGGTCGAGATGATGCCGGTGCTCGAAGGAAAGCGTATGACTATCATGCTCACACCGCTCAAGACTCCATCGCAGAAGAAGGCCGAGGCTGCCAAGGCTGCCGATGCAAACCGTGAGGCTCAGAAGGCTGACGCCGCTAAGGCACAGGCTAAGACAAGCTCTCCGGATGCCGAGGACTGACACTAACGCGCTATCGCAACGCATATATATCAAATGGAGACCGTAGGCACTATGTGCCGAGGTGATGTAAAAAACAACTAAATTTTTCAAAAACACCATGCCAAAGGTAAAGACCAATGCCGCCGCTAAGAAGCGTTTCGCTCTCACCGGCACAGGCAAGATCAAGAGAAAGCACGCTTATCACAGCCACATCCTCACCAAGAAGAGCACAAAGCGCAAGAGAAATCTTGACCACACTGCTCTCGTAGCTTCGGCTAACGAACGTCAGGTGAAGGAACTCCTTAACCTGCGATAAGCCCTCACCGGCTCCCTCTCAACGACAAGGGCTTTCCCCTCGAACAAGATCAAGTTTTTATTAACCGGGTGTGCAGCCCCGCAAGAGCATAAAACTGACAGCGTAAATGCCGCGCACATCCAAAATATCTAAACAAAAATGCCAAGATCAGTCAACCACGTTGCCTCAAGAGAAAAACGTAAGAAAATCCTTAAACTCACTCGCGGTTACTACGGCAGCCGCCGTAATGTATGGACCGTCGCCAAGAACACTTGGGAGAAAGGTCTGACCTACGCCTACCGCGACCGTAAGCAGAAAAAGCGTAACTTCCGCGCTCTGTGGATTCAGCGTATCAACGCCGCCGCTCGTCTGGAGGATCTGTCTTACTCGAAACTCATGGGCCTGATTCACAAGGCCGGTATCGAGATTAACCGTAAGGTACTCGCCGACCTCGCTATGAACAATCCCGAGGCTTTCAAGGCTATATGCGATAAGGTTAAGAACGCCTAAGCGCACTTTTTCGTCTAAACGCGATGGCGGCCACCTCCCCTCAAGGGGAGGTGGCCGCCATCGCGTTTAGACGCTGTATCCTATCGGCACAGCGGATATAAATATTATAAGTCTTATAAATCCTATAAGACTTATAAATTTTATAAGTTATATAAAACTTATATTATCTTCAGTGCGTAATATCGTACCCTTGTGCCTTCAGGTAGTCAAGGATACGGTAGTCCATAGCGTGACGATAGTAGTCAATGATGTGTGCGCACCAGTCGTTGTCGGTTGTGCCTCCGGAGCGTGTGCGATTGTATTGCTGCACTGTACGGTCATACTCGGCCAGTTCGTCAGTGAGTGCCTCGGTGTCATGACGGTACTCATTACGGAAGAATACGGTCGAGGTAGGTTGTTTGGGTTTGAGGTCTGGCTGTTCGCGTGGTATGCCGAGGGCAAGACCGCATACTACGAACACACCGCGAGGTAATTTGAGAAGTTCGGCTACCTTTGCCGGGTCGACGGTGCGTAGGTAACCGATGCAGTTGTTACCGAGACCGGCAGCCTGCGCTGCTACTACTGCACTCATCATTGCCAGCGATGCGTCAATGATACCGATAGTCACACCGTCCATTGTGTTGGTGAAGGGGGGCATGTCGACACCCTTGCGCTTGGCAAGAAGAGAAATTTTGTTGTAGTCGGAGCAGAATATGAGCAGACGGTTGCAGGTTTTGATCTGTTTCTGATTGGTGAGTTCGTAGAGTTTCAGTTTGAGTTCCTGATCGTCGATGTCGATGACCGAGAACTGCTGACCGTTATAGCTGGTAGGGGTGTTCTCAACTGCACGGAATATAAACTCCATGGTTTCGGCTGGGATAGCCTCGCGCTCGTAACGACGCACACTGGTGCGTTCGAGCAATGTCTCTTTTACGTCTTTCATGATTTGCGTAAGCGATATGTTTTTGATAAAGTCTTTCTAAAATAAAACGTCCTGCCAACGGTTAATGTTGTGTCGAAGTGAGAAAGCCGGGAGAGTAGGGGAATCAGAAAACAAAAAGAAGGGTCAGTGGCTGATAAAGTCTTTCTAAAAAATGTCCTACCGACAGTTCGTATTGTGTCGGAGTGAGAAGGCTGGGAGGAGAGTATAAAACAGAAGATGGTCAGTAGTTGATAAAGTCTTTCTAAAATAGAATGTCCTGCCGATGGTTAATGTTGTGTCGGAGTGAGAAAGCCGAGAGGATAGTAGAAAACAGAAGATGAGTCAGTGTTTGAAAGTCTTTCTAAAATAGAATGTCCTACCGTTGGTTAGTGTTGCGTCGGAGGAAAGTCGGGAGTGTAGTATAAAACAGAAGATGGTCAGTGGTCGATAAAGTCTTTCTAAAAATATCCTGCCGATGGTTAATGTTGTGTCGGAGTGAGAAAGTCGATGGGAGAGTATAAAACAGAAGATGGTCAGTGGTTGATAAAGTCTTTCTAAAATAGAATGTTCTACCGTTGGTTAGTGTTGTGTCGGAGTGAGAACGCCGAGAAGCGGGGATAGCAGAAAATAGAAGAGGAGTCAGAACAGTGTCGACTGCATCTGACTCCTCTTTATAAGGCCACACCAAAGGAATGTGATGAAACTCCGAACGACAGGATTTGAGAGCCATCATTTCTTTGTAATCCGCCTGCGCATCGTCGAAGCGATGCGACGCCCGTATTGGACGTTGGGGCCCGCCATCGAAACGACAGCTGGTCTCGGTATTTCATTTTAATTTGATGAGTTTCCCAATTAGCTTTGATGTGGTATAGGGTTGCTTCGTGCTCTCTTGCTACGAGTAGAGGTCTTCAACCAGCGGTAGCTTAATTGATACCCTTAGAGGGCTACCTACCTTGCTTCCAGCCTTTATTTCTACACCACAAAGGTAAAACATTAGAACGAAATGACCAAATTTAGATACCCTTTTTTATAGTCCCCGAGTATTTTTTAACATTTCCCCCAATCGAGACAAAAGGCTACCGCCCGCTCCCTCCCTCCACCGCCTACACCTACTCAACGTGATGCTTCTATTCCCCGCCGCCTGCACACTCCGCCAACGCCTACACCTACTCAACGACGTGCTTCCATTCCCCTTCGCCCGCACACTCCGCCAACGCCTACACCTACTCAACGAGGTACTCTCATTTCTTGCCGCCAGCGCACTCCGCCAGCGCCTACACATAACCAACGAAGTATTTCTATTGATGAAGCTTATTTATTATGTTATTTATAAGAGTTATAAATCTTATAAGACTTATAAAATTTATAACTTAGCGATCCAAGCGGGCAAAGACAAAAAAGGAGGCGGGGTTTCACACGGCATCTTTCCTCGCTGAGACTATACCACACTGCCTTTGTCCTTTCGTGACAGACTGCGCCGCTAACACTGCGCACAAGGTCTTTGTTCTTTCGCGGTAGTCCATTCGGTGACACGGCGGCATTATAGAGTACAGTATATCGCGGTAGGACACAGTTGCTGATGATGTGGCTAAGCGACTATACATAGCTTTGGTCTGTACGGTAGGGTGGTGTGTAGGAAGTTCCGGCGTGTAGGGCTCGTTGTGTTTGTGGCGTGAGTGGCCTTCAGTGATGAGTCGTGTTTATGAGAGTTATAAATCTTATAAGACTTATAAAATTTATAACTTAGCAACCCAAGCGGGCAAAGATAAAAAAGCAGGCAAGGTTTCATACGGCATCTTTCCTCGCTGAGACTATACCACACAGCCTTTATCCTTTCGTGGCAGACTCCGCTGCTAATACTGCGCACAAGGTCTTTGCTCTTTCGCGGTAGCCCATTCGGTAATACGGCGGTATTATAGAACGCGGCACATCGCGGTAGGATACAGCTGCTGATTATGTGGTTAAGCGGCTATACATAGCTTTGGTCTGTGCGGTAGGGTGGGGTGTGAGCTAGGGCAGGGTGTAGGAAGTTCCGGCGTGTATGGCTCGTTGTGTTTGCGGCGTGAGTGGCCTTCAGTGATGAGTCGTGTTTATGAGAGTTATAAATCTTATAAGACTTATAAAATTTATAACTCAACGAATCTATAACACAGCGATATCCAAGCAGACAAAGACAAAAAGAAAAACGGAGCAAGGACGCATCCTACACTCCGTTTTGTCGCGATAGCATTGTTTTATTATTTTGGTGGCAATGTCTGCGACGATTACCTATATTGTAAACAAGATAAAGAATAAAAGGTTTAATAAAATAGGTATTTTTTTGACAGTAGGATTAATAAGAAAAATAACAGCAGTAGGGAAAGTTCCCTACTGCTGTTATTTTTCTTATTTCTGTAAACTTACAAATAAACTGTAAGAAACAAAAATATCTTATTCTTCTTCGAGACCAACTTTGTCTACAAGAGCATCAACTTTAGTCTGTAATTCATAGAGACCCTCCATAAGCTGATCTTTCCATCTTTCGTACGAGCTGATGTGCTGCTCAAGACCTTCTTCAAGATTTTCAATCCTACCGTTTGTAGTGTCGAAACGAGCGTCCATTTCGTTAAACGAGAGAGTGAGATTCTCACCGATATTCTCAAAGTCAGACTGAAGTGTAGCTACGTTACTCTGAAGGGTAGAAATACTATAGCCAAAGCGATCTGTTGTACCCTGCAGAGCTTCAATATCTGCGACGTTCTGCTCAACCTGCTCTTCCATAACCCCAACTCTTGCGAAAGAGTTATCAAGGTTCTCTGTCAGACTCTTGTAATCAGCCTGCAGAGTTTCAATAGCTTCTTCGTTAACACGGACTACGGCTGAAACATTGTTGAGATTCTCCAGCTGACCGTCTATTATCTCGAAGTGAGTATTCATCTCTGTTACGAGGTTATCGAGATTCTCACCGAGATTCTCGAAGTCAGCCTGACTCGTAGCTACTTGATTCTGAAGTTGAGTAATCTGAGATGCAAAGCGGTCGGTCGTACCCTGCAGTGCCTCAATATCGTCAGCGTTCTGAGCGGAAAGTTCTTCAATAGGTGTGATAGTAGCTATAAGAAGAGAGAGGCTTCTTTCAAGCTCCTCAATCTTTTCAGTATTTTCTTCGAGAAGCTCGTTCATAGCGTTAAAAGTCGGGAGAAGGTTGAGGATATTCTCATCGTTCTCAAGGTGCCAAGCCTCAAGGCCCTCTACAGCCTTAACGACTTGCTCAAGGCTACCAAGCTGCTGATAGATGTCCTCGAATGCGTTATAAGCGTCGTTCTTAACTGTAGCGATGTCAGCAGTATTCTTTTCGATCTGCTCCTCGTTAGCACGTACTACAGCAGAAACCATGTTGAGATTTTCAAGCTGAGCGTTTACCTCGTCGAAGTGAGTAGTCATCTCTGTTACGAGGTTGTCAAGATTCTCACCGAGGTTAGCGAAGTCGGCAGATATCTGGTTGAGCTGATTTTCTGTGCGCTCTGATTTGCCATAGAGGGCATCTACGTCATTGTAGAGGTTCTCGGTGTCAGCGCTCTTAAGTGCATAGAGAGCGGTGGGAACAGAAGCAACGTCTGAGTTAGCAACGGGAGTAAAGTTATCACCACCGTTGAGATCCATAGAAACAGAAAGCTTGATATCGTTGGCAGTCCAATCAATGCCATCAAGTGACTTGGTAGAACCGATAGCGTAATTTACAACACCGGCAGATGAAGTTGTAACCTTTACAGTCTCATCGAAGATTATATTACCTTCCTCGACAAACTGGAACAGAAGGCTTACTTCCTGGTTAGCGACGGCATTGCCATTGGCATCGCGAACTACAGCGGAATAATTGAGGGTGTCAACGGCAGCAAAAGTAGGAAGTGCGGCTGCGGCTGCTACTATAGCAGAGAGGAAAATTTTCTTCATTTCAGGATAAGTTTAATCGTTTTAACAAGATTTCCGTCAACGGCAACAGCTACAACATAAGTGCCGGGGACATAGTTAGAAAGAGAGATGTTAGCAGAGGGCTCGTTTACAGTTATGAGTCCGTGAGTTACACCGCTGAAATCGGTGATGAGTACCTGGGTCTTGCCCTGTGCGGCAGCATCGCAAGTGACGGCGAGAAGCTTCTCTGAAGAGAGGTATTTAACACCTACGCCATTGGCGTCGGCCACGATACCTTCAACCATGACACTTACGTTCTCGTTCGACAGAGCTGCCAGCACTGCAGGCCAGAGAGTCGAGGTCTCGGGATCGATGCTATACCAGCTACCGAACTCGTAGACAACGGCTCCTCCGTCGGGGAGACCCTTCAGGTCTGACTGGGAGTAAATTGTCCCAGTCACCTCGTCCTGAGCGGCTGCCGAAAAAGCAACACCGGAAAGGAGCAGGAAGGTTCCGAATTTCATTGTCATAAAGTGAAATTTAAAAGGTGAAAGTTGAATACGGAAACGGAAAATCGGTGATGTTTTGTTGTTCCCTTATTTCGAGTGCAAAGTTAAGACTAAAAACTGTACTTTCCAAAATTTTGGGTTTAATTTTTAATGTAATTTTCTATTTTATTCACTTTTTTATTGGTTATAGGAAAATTTTTAACCTATATTATGTTATTGACTGTTAAATATGAATCGTTTTGTCATATTATCTGAGGGTGAAAGAGATTGACTTCAAAAACCGCTTGCTATTTGAAACCGCTATGTTATTTAACAGTGTTGTTAAAAATGTTAAAAAATAAACAAAAGGTTAACAGCTACTGACGGTGTTTGCCAACGTCGCAACCAACTCCCACTGGTCGGAAGCGCCCCGCTGCGTGGACGCCCGCTGCGCCCCTTGGCCGAGCCGAGACAAAAAGCTGACGCCACGGTGGGGAACTTCATGATTTAATATAAATCTTATAAGTTTTATAAGTCTTATAAGGAAGGAGGTAGGGAGGAGGCGAGCAGGAGGTGTGTGTGGCTATTATTGGGCTGGTATTATTGCTGTGCTGATGAGAGGACAGATATGAGGCTTATGAATCATATAAGTTTTATAAGTCTTATAAGGAAGGAGGTAGGAGAGGAGGCGTGAATGGGTGTTATTGTTGGGCTGGGTTATTACTGTGCTGATGAGGGGACAGATATAAAGCTTATAAATTGTATAAGTTTTATAAGCCATATAAGAAGGAGATGGAGAGGGGGTGAGGAGGTGGTGGGGCGGAGTGTTATCGCTGCGTTGCTGAGGGGAAAAGTATAAGGCTTATAAGTCGTATAAGTTTTATAAATCTTATATGACTTATAAGCCTTATAAATAACTTATAAAGAATAAATCTTATGAAACTTGTAGTTGGGCCGGGGTCAGATCTCAGAGCTTGTTGAGGGTAAGGCCGAGATCAGAGCTCGGAGTTTGTAGAGTAGTGGGACCAAGGACAGAACTCGAAGCTTGTTGAGTGTTGGGCTGAGGTCAGAACTTGGATCTTGTTAAGTGTTGGGCCGAAGTCAGAACTCAGAGCTTGTTGATGGTAAGGCCGAGGTCAGAACTTGGAGTTTGTAGAGGGTAGGCGGGGACGGAGGGGGAACTTGTGTAGGGTGGGTCGGGGGTCAGAACTCGGAGCTGAAGTGGAAGCGGATTTTGGGGAAGTCGGTCTGGGCCATCTGGAGGACGTAGTTGGAGTCGGCGAGGAAGACGTCGCGTCCTTCTTTGTCTTTGGCCATGAACTGGTACTTTCGCTTCTTGAAGGCTTCGAGGGCGTCGGGGTCGTCGCTGTCAATCCAGCAGGCTTTGTAGAGGCTAATGGGTTCCCAGCGGCATTGAGCGCCGTATTCGTGGAGGAGTCGGTACTGAATGACTTCGAACTGAAGCTGTCCGACGGTACCGATGATTTTGCGGCCGTTGAATTGGTTGGTGAATATCTGTGCGACACCTTCGTCCATGAGCTGATTGATGCCTTTGTCGAGCTGTTTGGATTTCATAGGGTCTGCATTCTCGATGTACTTGAACATTTCGGGAGAGAAAGATGGCAGGCCCTTGAAGTGGAGCAGTTCGCCGCCGGTAAGAGTATCGCCTATCTTGAAGTTGCCGGTGTCCGGTATGCCTACGATGTCGCCGGGGAAGGCTTCGTCGACCACGCTTTTTTTCTGAGCCATAAAAGCTGTGGGAGCAGCGAAACGCATCATCTTGTCGTGGCGCACATGACGGTAGTTGACGTTACGTTCAAACTTGCCTGAACATACTTTGCAGAAAGCGATGCACGAGCGGTGGTTGGGATCCATGTTGGCATGAATCTTAAAGATAAAGCCGGTGAAGGCTTCCTCTTCAGGACGCACTTCGCGTTCTACAGCTTCGACGGGGCGTGGAGAGGGAGCAATCTTTACAAAACAGTCAAGAAGTTCTTTCACACCGAAAGTATTGAGAGCCGAACCGAAGAACACGGGAGCCACTTCGCCGCGCAGGTAGTCTTCGGGGTCGAACTCGGGGTAAACACCGTCAATGAGTTCGATGTCTTCGCGCAGTTTGGCAGCATCGGCCTCGCCGACCATTTCGTCGATAAGCGGGGAAGAGATGTCATCGATTTCCACACGTTCGCTCACGGTCTGCTTGGAAGGAGTGAAGAGATCGAGACCATGCTCATATATATTATATACGCCTTTGAATTTTGCACCTATGTTAATAGGCCATGACAGGGGACGTACCGAGATTTTGAGTTCTTGTTCGAGTTCGTCGAGTATGTCGAACGGGTCACGGCCCTCGCGGTCGAGTTTGTTGACAAAGATGATAACCGGAGTGTTGCGCATACGGCATACCTCCATGAGACGGCGTGTCTGAGTCTCGACACCTTTTGCAACGTCGACAACGATTATAACAGAATCGACGGCTGTAAGGGTACGGAAAGTATCCTCAGCAAAGTCCTGATGGCCGGGGGTGTCAAGGATATTGATTTTATAGTCGCCGTAGTTGAAACCCATCACGGAGGTGGCTACCGAGATGCCGCGCTGTTTTTCGATCTCCATCCAGTCGGAAGTAGCGGTCTTTTTGATTTTGTTGCTTTTGACAGCACCGGCTACATGGATTGCTCCACCGAAGAGGAGGAGCTTTTCGGTCAGGGTGGTTTTGCCGGCGTCGGGGTGCGAGATGATGGCGAAGGTGCGCCGGCGTGCTATTTCTTTGGTGAGTTCTTCGCTCATTGGTGAGTATCGGGAGTTTTTGAGAGTTATGAGAGTATCGGGAGAGAGGAGAAAATTTTAGGAGGTAGGGTCAGGATTTGGATAGGTTGGAGATACAACGGCGGAGGGAGTCGTGCCAGTATGGGATATCAAGACCGTAGACACGCTTGATTTTGGCTTTGTTAAGGATGGAGTAGAGGGGGCGTGTAGCGGCAGTGCGGTATTCGGAAGAAGGAATAGGAACAACTTTGACGTCGTTACGACCGGCGTAGCGGAAGATAGCTTTTGCAAAGTCATACCAAGAGGCTACACCTTCGTTGGTGAAATTGAAGATGCCTGATACCCATTTCTCTGATTTGAGAATTGAGTAGATAGCATCGGCAAGATCGCCGGCATAGGTGGGAGTGCCTATCTGGTCGCAGACAACACGCACCTCCGGTTTCTCATCGGCCAGACGCAACATGGTGCGCACGAAGTTGTTACCGTGTTCGGAATAGAGCCATGAGGTGCGCAGTATGACAGAATCGGGGCAGAACGCCGTAAGCACACCTTCGCCTTCGAGCTTGGTACGGCCGTAAATAGAGTGTGGGTAAGGCTCGTCACTCTCGGCGTATGGTCGGCAGTTATCGCCCGAAAATACATAATCTGTCGAGATATGAATGACACGTATGCGGTACTTGCGTGCCGCTTCGGCCAGATAGCGTACGGCCTCGGTGTTGATGCGCGATGCAAGGAGGTCGTGCTTCTCGGCAAGGTCGACGGCAGTGTAGGCGGCACAGTTGATTATGACATCAAAACCTGCACCGGCGAGGAAAGGGCCGATAGCCTCGCGGTCAGTTATGTCGAGAGTATCGGTATCAGTGGGGACTATGCAGATGTCGGGGTCGTCAGAGAGGCGATGCTGCAAGGCGCGGCCCAGCTGGCCGTGCGCTCCTGTGATAAGTATTTTCATATTCCGGGAGTGAAGAGAGGGAGAGACGGGTTTTCCATGAGTAGTCTGCCGTCGGTCAGTTGTCGTTAAAGAGTTCGTTATTGAAATCCTTTTTGTAATAATGCGAGAGCACAGCGAGGTATTTTGAGATCTGCTGCATTGCTTTAAGCGTCTCTTCTGAAACCTCCTTACCCTGCAGCCTAAGCAGCAACATGCCGTATAGGGCATCGAAACATGATTCTATCTCATCTTTCTTGTTGTCGCCGGCCTTGGCGCGTATCTCGACTATATAGGGGAGAGTAGCGTAGAACTGAGCATTGTATGTGGCGTATTTAGGATCAGCCATAAGACGGCGGTGCAGATCTTCGAGCGCCAGAATGACATTCTTGTTGATCTGCAGGTGTCCGCTTTTGACCACATCCTCGCGCCGCATCATGTCAATGAGCGATTCATACCATTCCCTCATCTCTTTGCGTTGTGCATCGGTGAGGTTGGTATAATGGTCGATGATATTTGCTTGGATCTTGTCAATGTCAAGATCGTTGGCGCGGATGAGGTCTTCTATCTGCCACATATAGAGCAGATACTCCGCGATGTTCTCTTTTTTCTTAGCCGAGGCAGTTATCATAGCTGCAAAATTACAAAAATTTCGTTATTTTTACAACACATAAGGCCTAACAGAGGTTGTCTTAACGTATGTTATATATTTTGCGTTATATAAGTAGCTCTTAAGAGCTACTTATTAATAAGGAGTAATCTTAACCAAAACGATTATGCAACTCACATATATATATCATGACTGTTTCGTGCTTGAGACGTCACAGGCAGTTGTAATATTTGACTATTGGCGTGACCCGGCGGGAACAGAGCGGGGGCGGTTACCTCGTTTTTTTGATTCGTTGCCCGATGGTATACCGGTGTATGTTATGGTGTCGCATCACCATAAAGATCATTACACACGTGACATTTTTGAGTGGACCCATCTGCGGAGTGACATTCACTATATACTGAGCCGAGACACTGCCAAGAGTGCGAGACCCTACATCACGCCTGACTCACATTATGCCGGTCATAAGGTAGGTGCCGAGCAGGTGACAGTGTTATCTCCGGGAGAAAGCGTGACACTTCCGAGTCTTACGGTTCACGCCTACGGGTCGACCGACATTGGTAATTCGTGGGTGGTGGAGAGCGACGGACTCAGTGTGATGCACGCCGGTGATCTGAACGCCTGGATATGGAAAGATGAATCGACCGAAGAAGAGGTAAACAAGGCTTTGGCCGACTACCGGGCTGTATTAGATGTCATAGCGGCCGAGTGGCCGAGACTTGACGTGTGTATGTTTCCGGTTGATTCGCGCATAGGTACCGACTATTGGACCGGAGCGGCGATGCTGGTAAGAGCTATCGACGTGGCGCACTTTTTCCCGATGCACTTCGAGCTGGGTGAGACCCGAGCTGATGTGGCACAGCGGCATCAAGATGCAGCCGACTTCAGGGCTTATGCCAATCGAGAAAGAGGGGAATATATTTTTCTTGAGAGTGGCGGGCGCTTTTGGAGTTAGGTCAACGGGGTCGGCGCCGGAGGCGTGCAAAGAGAAGACCTTCGGAGGTATCGGCACGTATCAGGGAGAATGAGGACAGATAGGTATCGGGGGCGTCTGCGGTGGCAGGAGTGTCGGCACGGAGGAGCAGGACACTCATGCCGTAGCGGGTTTCGTGCAGGAAGGAGAGTTCGAGGCGGTCGACAAGAGTGGCATCAAAATCTGCGAGAGTGAACTGGTTGAGCAGCATGGTGACGTAGCGGACTGTATTGACGTGGCGGTAGGAATCGAGGTCACAGTATTTAAATGTGTATGGAGTGGCCGGTGCCGTTGCCTCGATAGCACCGGCAGGTATCATCGGTGTAGAGAGTGGAACGATGGGACAGTGGCGCATCTGCCGGGCTATAGGGCATGGGCGTTCTGAGATCATCTCAGGAGGCAGGGTGAGGTGACTCAGACCGATATTGCGACGAGCTTCGATGTCCATGACCATCCAGATAGAACGGGCGTAACCCATGACGCGGCCATTGCAGGTAAGCATAAAGGCACGTTCGGAGAAGTGGCGGTTCCATGATTCTATCCATGTGGTGAGAGTATAGGTGTCGTTGACATGCGGGTATTCCATCATCTCGATTGTAAGACGCGAGAGAACCCAGCCGGCATGGAGGTGAGCCATGACAGGGTTGCCTATGCCAAGAGAGTTGGCGTGTGCAGTGGCTATATCAATGATTTTGGCCGTGAGCAATGTCAGTGACAGTTCTTGTTCGGGATTGGTCTCACCGGCTGAGAGAAAGTATGTTTCGGAATATTCAGTTACCATAAAGTGAAATTTAAGTTCATAAGATAAGTCGCTCTTAAAAATTAAACGATATATGTTTTCAGTTACAGTTTTTGAATCTTGAACAATAAAACTTGTTATCTTTTAAGAGCTACTTAACACCCCGAAAAGGGTGATTCGGGAACAGAGAGAGGTAATTGTCTTTAAAAGAGATAACAGTTGAGTAGGGTGAAATAGCGAAAAAATTAGCTTATATCTAACTAAAAATTTTTAACTTTGTGCCCCCTAACCGCAGAATCCACGGTATTGCCGCGAATAAAAACACTGTCGACGTGAAACGGTGCGAATAAAAAAACGGTGCGAATAAGAAGATATGACACAATCACATCGCTGTCGGGCCCGCCGTGCGGGTAAGCTGATATTGGGCGCGATGCTACTGGCGTCGTGCTCAAGCAGTCGTCACGTACCTCAGGGCCAGTATCTTCTCGATAAGGTAAGCATAACTGCTATAGACAGTACAGGACGTGAACATGAGCGCGAGGAACTGAATGTATATCTGCGGCAGATGCCCAACCATAAGATGCTGTGGAGTATGAAATTCAGACTTGGTGTCTATAACATGAGCGGCAACGATACCACCCGCTGGTATAACCGTTGGATACGCAAACTGGGTGAGCCACCGGTGATATATGACTCCACACTGACTGAAGCCGGAGCAGAACAGTTGCGTAAAATGATGGTAAATCAGGGCTATCTTTCGGCAGAGGTTGAGGTAGATACATTGGTTGACAGTATGAAACGCAAGATGCGTGTCGACTATCGTCTGCATCCGGGCAAGGCACATACCATAGCCAGCGTGACGTATGACATACCCGATCCGGAGATACGTGCATTTGTTATGTCAGACTCTGCAGCACTGCCCGTGAGGCCGGGTATAACACTGGATCGTAATCTGCTCGATACACAACGTGACATCATCACCACCGCTCTCAACAACCGAGGCTATTATGCCTTTACCAAAGATCTCATAACCTTCAACGCCGACACTACGGCAGGCAGTCTGCTTACCGATCTGACCATGAAAGTTGAGGCCCCTCACGAACGCACAGAGGGACAGAGGATATATTTTGATTCGCACCGTAAGTATATTGTGCGGCGGGTGGTGTTTGTCACCGATTATGACCCTACGGAAGCGGTGGCGCTCAACCGTCTTCAGGCTAACGACACGATAGACTACCGCGATATAACCGTACTATACGGCAAAAATCATTACCTGCGGCCTTCGGTGCTTTATGACAACTGTTTCATACGCAGCGGACAGTTCTATAATCAGAGAGGAGTGAACCGCACTTATCAGGCATTGTCGCGCTTCAATATTCTGAAGTTTGTCAATATACGGTTCATACCTGTCGGCGACCCGTCGGAAACGGGACTGATAGACGCTTACGTGCTGCTGACACCCGGCAAGAGTCAGAGCGTGGCGCTTGAACTTGAAGGTACCAACTCTGAAGGTGACCTCGGTGTGGCAGCCTCGGTGACATATACTCACCGCAATATAGGTCACGGTTCGGAAACACTCAACTTCAAGCTACGCGGCTCATACGAATCGTTGAGCGGTAATCTCGACGGTCTGCTTCATGACCGCTATATGGAGTATTCGGTAGATTTGGGTGTTAACTTTCCGAAATTCAAAGCACCGTTACTGAAAGAGAAGTTCAAGCGCAGAATCAACGCTACGACCGAACTCAATATGTCGCTCAACTATCAGGAGCGTCCCGAGTACACACGTATTATCTCGACGGCAGGGTGGTCATATAAATGGACCGAGCGTGTGACGCACAACCGACACACTTACACTCCCATCGACATCAATTATGTCTATCTGCCCGAATCGACATACGACTTTCTTGACCAGATAGCACCAGACAACCCACTGTTGCGTTACAGTTATGAAGACCACTTCATAATGCGTATGGGTTACAGCTTCTATCACACTAATAAGCGAAACCACACGGGTACGGGAATTCAACCCAAGAGCAATATATACACCATAAGAGTCAATACCGAAGTGGCCGGAAATCTGCTTTTCGCACTAAACAGTATTTTCACCCACCGCAGTAACTTTCATGAGGTACCGTACAAGATATTCGGTATTCACTACTCGCAGTATTTCAAAGCTGAAGCCGATTATGCACTTGTACATGCATATAACACACGCAACTCGCTGGCTTTCCATACCGGCGCCGGTGTCGGTGTACCATACGGCAATTCAACGATATTGCCATTCGAGAAACGCTTTTACGGAGGCGGTGCCAACGGAGTGCGCGGTTGGGATGTGCGCACGCTTGGCCCCGGTCGCTATCCGGGTTCAAACTCGGTGAGCGACTTTATAAACCAATGCGGAGACATACGTCTGGAGGCAAGTGTAGAGTATCGTGCCAAACTCTTCTGGGTGCTCGAACTCGGTGCCTTTATTGATGCCGGCAATATATGGACCATACGCGATTATGCCAATCAACCCGACGGACAGTTTAAGTTCAACAGCTTCTATAAAGAATTTGCTCTTGCCTACGGTCTTGGCTTACGTATGGACTTCAACTACTTCCTGCTGCGTTTCGATTTAGGCATGAAAGCCCGTAATCCGGCCCTCGGAGCAGTGGAATGGCCGCTGATACACCCTGACTGGCACCGCGACTCATCATTCCACTTCTCAATAGGCTACCCGTTCTGACGACCGGATTACGGCTATTATATCTGGCTGAGTATCGAAGGATCCTTAATTCTTGTATCTTCTGCAAAAAGGAGAATCTTTGAGATGATTTCCGCTGTTTTAGGGTCTTCATCAAGGAATGGCAGGAATATACGTCCACGACTCTGCGAATGAACCGGCAGCACAGCAATCTGCGCACCTCCCTCTTTATGAATCACACCGCTTCCGAGATGAACGTTGTAACTGCCTAATTCACCTTTGATTTTTGCAAAATTACCGATAATCTCCACATTGGATATACCGAACATAGGCATGGCATGTTCCACAATGACACGACGCATTTCAATAGTTGAATGACTTGCTTCGGGATCAACACCTCCAGCGTGTGCGACACTCACTGCAAGATCCACGTCACGCATTATTTCCGAGAAAACTATCGGCGGTACGTCTTCTATCTTTTTGTCTTTAAAATTGCGGCGATCGTAGAAAGCCACATATTCAAGAGTGGGTGCTTCTATATCTGAGGGAGAGAACCAGTCGGCCAGAGCATAGATCACGGCAGTGACATTACCGCTGAAGCTGACTTTCTGCAGACCATTCTCATAATCCACAATCCACTGCCGTTTTTTCAGTAGTGCGACTGTACGGGCCGGCATAATCTGATTACCTGCGTAACGCATTGATTTTGCTTGTGCTTTCTCTTCAGCAGTCGGCACATACAACTCACGGAATACCTGTTTGAAAGGCTGACGCCACTGACGCTCAAACAGCGTGTTCTGATATACGCTCCAGACACCGGCCTGCAGAAGATCATACGGATGAGCGATACGTAATCTGTCTTCAGGTGCCAAGACTATGACCTCACCCTCAGCCGAAATCACCGAATGTCCGGTATCATCAGGGAAGCCCGACACGTCATTGTCTTTTATGAGAACCAGATGTGAGAGCATAGTCCATATAATAGGATTTTCACGAAGCTGTGCTATCTCCTCACCGGTGAACTCAGAACAGTCTGTCATCGCAGATTCCAGTAACGCACGGCCGCGAATGTGCTGTTCTTTCAGTTGCCGGTGAATCTCACGTATCTTTTCCACATACTTGTCTTTTTTGATTCGGGCAGGAATGCTTTGCAGACGTTTACCTTTGCTCTCTGCTATCAGTTCCGGTGTGCCTTCACCTAACTCTATATATAAGGTTACACCTTCAATCTCCTTAGGAGAAAGATATTCAGTCACTTCTTTTATAAGGTCGGCTTCCATACTCCACGTGAGTCGGGTAGCATCACCGAACCCGGCGGTACGTGCAAGATTGTCGAGAGCGAGTTTTACAGCCCGGCTTTCGCTGGCCTGACGTTGAGCACCGAACTGTTTACTTTCTTTAAGGAACCTACTGAGTAGTGCATAACGCTGACGCAGATCCTTGATTCTGTTTCGCCCAAGCGGAATAAGGCCGTATGCCACGACAAGATCCTTGTTGCGTTTATCTATAATCTCTTTCTGTACATCTTTAACTTTTAGAATCCCCAGTGCAGCATCGGAAAGTTTGCGTGCGCGAGTGTGACGATTGCCTTCCGAAATGTATTTGGCGGCATCATATACTACCTCGAAACGTTTTTTCCCGAGCTGTCGGTACACTTCACGGAACCACACAGGGTCAAACGCACCGTCTGCGAAGTCATCGGGTGTAACCGATGTATAACGAGCGATACGTGACTTAACATTATCATTCAGGCTTTCACCGGTGTGAGCTATGAAATAATAAGCTGCGCTTTCAAGCCCTTTCCAGCCGATAGCTTTCTCCACCAACTCTAACCAGCGTGGAGAATACATTGCTGCTTCCACAAGTCTCTCATCAGAAATGCCGACTTCCTTAGCCTTGTTCTTTAACTCTATGGCAGTATCACCTTCAGCAGGGCAGCTGACATGCAGCAACCATGAGAAAATATCCCGTTTACTGTCGCCGAGACCCCAGAAGCTGCATTTAGGCTTCTCTTTACCGAGTCCTGTAAGGATTCTGAGCAGGTAATCTATTCCGGTGATTACGTTGATTTTACCTGCGAGTCCCGTGACTACGGTAGGTGTGTCGCCACGCTGCAGTTCTATATCCAGAATACGGTCTACAGCCTTGTTGACAAGCTCACACTGAAGCGGTGTAAGGCGTTGAGGTTCTTTCTGCCAGCTATATCTTTTTACCGCAGCCGGCAGACGGGCAGTGAGATAGTTAACCATCTCCGGCGATGCTTCACGTCCTATCACCTCTTGCCAGAACTCGCTGTCAGTGATTTTTCCCATATCCCATAAGCGCAAGTACTCACCCGGAACAAGAGGATTAAAATCTCTTTTATAGCCGAGCATACGGTAAAATTCATATCTTGCCGTAAAGGACTTTATAAAAATATGGTCATCACATACTTCTGAATTTTCCTCAAGTATCTTACAGAATTGTTCAAAAGGCCACACATCAAAGAGCGAATGTTCTTTCTCTCCTCCATAGTAGCAATAGGTATGCACCATTTCGTCAGGTTTGACAGTAGAGACTACGACAGACAGAATATCCGTGCAGGTTTTCCAGACCACAGGTGAAGATAAGAACTCCTGTACGAGACATGTCCACACCTCAAGAGCCTGCTGATAGTAGGGGAGGTGTGAAAGGTCTTTCATAATATTCTCCTCGTGGAATGCCTTTCCGAGCAGACGTCTGAGTAAAGGAAAGAATGGTGTATTACAGCTTTCAAAATTATGAATAGCCAATTCGAGACGAAGCATATCCTCCGGAGAGCCGATCTCCTGCTCGTAAAACCTTTTCCAAATCTCAGGTCTGGCAAGCGCCTTTAAACCATCACCGTATCTTTCTATTTTCGGACTGTTGCCCAGACGTACAGTCTCTTCCCAAGAATTTTCAAACTCATAGTCGGCATTTTCTTCTATAAGTTTCATAATTTTTCGCATTATATCCCGGGGAAAATTCTTATCAGAGAGTGTCAGAGCCTTTTCTATATCGAAATTCTCAGGATATTCAACCCTCAGCTGCAGGTTATCATTCGGATTATAAAGACCGAATCCATTGGCGGCGTTATAATTGCTGTCATTAGTCTTAGCACTGTTAATTATACTGTCGATAAGAATCCTCTCTTTGGAGGTGGGTCTTTTAATAGATTCAACAACAGGCAGGAGGGATTCCACAAGCTCAGAGCGCTCACCATTATCAGTCCATTTCTTTATTATATCCAGACCGGCAAGACGACGTTCGGCAATCTTGTCGTTAAGAAGTCTGCTGACAGATAACATTGCCTTTGTATCAGGCAGTGAGGAAAGTATATCAATTGTAGCGATACGCATATTTGCCGCCTTCAGACGAAGATTGTCCTCCATTATGAGATAATCCTCATCTGTCAGTTTCTCAGCTTTATACAATCTTTTAGTAATTTCACAGCCGGCTTCACGGGTTTCTGTGCCGCGATCAGCCATACTGTTTACCGCGAATGTGATTTGTTTGCGTGTCGTAGGTTCCCACAGCAGATATTTAACGGTACTTGCCCGGTCATAAGTTTCCATGTATCCTATGTAATCAAGTGTCCGGTCAATATAGTGTGGAGAATTGAGGAGCAGGGCAATCTTGGTGATTTTTAAAGCTACTTCACCACGTGTCATTTTCAAGGACAGCCATGGGAATACATAAGGCTCGAATGTTTCTGTACCTTTCATTGATTCCAGTATATTGACAAGAATCTCATAATCCCGTATTGCTTCCTCACGTGATGCAAAAAACTCATTGAGCGGGGGCACCGGTTCCGGGTCGCCATACCAGCTTATGTGAAATTTATTCAGATATAAAGGTAAGGCACCGGCGATGATGCTATGGTCATGAGAACGTTTTTGAAGAGTCTCTGATACGAGGCGATTACTTAAAGCAGGATACTGTATCGTTTCAAGCATAAGCATAGCTGCCTCGACTCTGTAGGCGGGTGCGGAAACAATCAGTTCCCTCACCGGAGCCTCGATATCTTCCACCCGGAAGAACGCCAAGGCCCAGAGGCCGAGATAAACTTCCATTGCATCTTTGCTGTAAACTGCTTCGCCTGCCCTTTCAAGATTGTTCAGATAGTCAGATATCAGTTCGATAAATTTATTATTAATCCGTTCCGGTGCTTCGGTTTCACCAAGACCGGTAGTGACGGCGAGACCGCGCTTCACTGCCGCGAAACGCTGAAGATTATTCTCTCTGATAATTTTCAGAAGATAGATGTAACTCTCCGGTGTCCCCTCGTCCATTGTCTCTACAATAGCCTGACGCAAACCTTCCTGCAGACGAGCTGCAAGAAGCAGTTTGCCTTCGAGTTCAAGCAGTCTCTGACAGTCACTTTTCACGATGGCTTTGAAGTAATCGTGTTGCAGACGATTGGCATTATTCTCTGATGTCATTGCCTCCACAAGATAATCGATACATTCTCTGTCTCCGCTTTTTATCTTGGCAGTCAGCCAGTGTACTGTGTCAAAAGTATAATTGATATCTTTTATCTCCTCCGGATTTCTTCCTCCCCTAAGAATCTCAGATGTTGTGAAACCTGTGGCTTTCAGTATAAAGAAATCTTTTAAAGCTACTATGATATTTCTGATATGAAGAATAAGTTTTTCTGAACGTACCGAACGCCGTTCGTAACCTATTGTATAGGGACTTCGGGCCTCTGCAGTTATGTATAAATACCATAGTTCAGTCCAGTCCTCACCGAGAAGGAAGCGGGGAAGTTCGTTCAGTGTGCCGTTGCAGATGTCATCAACACGTTCTATTTTTTGTTCAGAAGCAGCTTTGATAAGGCTGATTTCAAAGTTGTCTTCAGTATGAGTGTAGTCTATATAGCGAAAGAACTCATTGATAAGCTCACGTACACTGTCCGGAAGATAGTCGGCTTCTTTAAATTTTTTCTCGATTGAGTCAATATAATTTTTACAAAGACTGTTTATGGTGTTATTCCACGATATTTTCATAATTCGGTATGTATTGAGTAGTTCTTAAAAATAAAAGATATATATTTTCAGGTGTCTTTGAATCTTGGACTATAAAACTTGTTATTTTAAGGCGTTTTATATGTCTTAAGAGCCACTTATTTACCAAAGTCTTCCCGCCAATAATGTCAGTCTGACCACTGTGAGACAATCGCCTTCGGCTAAATCTATTTTTGTGTCAAGATTCCCAAGCTGTACACCGTTGAGAAACATTCTGTAAAGTCCGTCTTCATAACACTGAAGAGCATTGGCTATTGCCTTGCCGTAATCTTCCGTTGTATTGTTATACACAATTCCGAATGTCATACGTCCGGTTTCGATAGAATCCTCAATGTTGTTCTGATCAAGTACTCTATGGCGGTTATCAGTGTCCGGATTATCCTTATCCGGAGCTTCGATAGCTTTAAGATTGAAAGCTTCGACGCATACATGGACTATGGTTTCAATCAGTTCACGTACGGTTTCGGGTTTCCCGATAATTTCCATAGCAACCGGTTGCACGGATTGCCGTGTTCTTCCCGGCTTCTTCTGCTCAACAAAAATTTTCATTATGTGTGAAGTATTTATTCTCAAAGTTACTAAATTTTATAGAAATATGCAAAATACTAAGAGGTATATTTGAGTATAGTATTGTCTATTTTTAAAATTTGGTATCTTTTTGTATAATAACTAAGTAGCTCTTAAAAATTAATGAACATATCTGCAAAAAATAAGAAAAAAAGGAGAAACTCTGCTATTGTGCAGAGTTTCGGGTAGCGAAATGAAGTCGATGTTACAGTTTTTCTTAATGTGACATAAAGAGTATGTGTTGACTCGGATTTGCCGATGGCTGAACCTGCAGGGGTGTTAACAGGTTTTAAAGAAAAGAAAAAATCAATATGAAGAAATTAGTAATATTTGACCTTGACGGCACACTTCTTAACACAATATCCGATTTAGGTACAGCCTGTAATCATGCACTCAGAACGATGGGCTATTCGGCTCACCCGCTATCTGCCTATAACTATATGGTAGGCAACGGTGTGCGTAAACTTGTGGAACGGGCTGCGCCGGAAGTTGACGAAGCTACACTTGATGACCTTCTGAAATATTTCCGTGAGTACTATGATGCGCACTGTACCGACACTACCGAACCATATCCGGGTGTACGTGAGATGTTGGAGCAACTTGGTGAGCGCGGAGTGGCTGTAGCTGTGGCCACAAATAAATATCAGGCTGCCGCCGAAAAGATAATTATGCAATTTTTCCCCGATATTCCGTTTGTAGGAATTTTAGGACAAGTGGAAGATCGCCCTACCAAACCGGATCCTTCAATAGTGTTCGCACTGCTCAATCAATATCCCACACCGAAGTCTCAGGTGCTTCTGTGCGGTGACTCAAGTGTGGATATAGAAACGGCGCGGCGAGCCTGTGTCGAGTCGGTGGGAGTCTCATGGGGCTTCCGACCCATTTCAGAGCTGCGCCGCGCCTATGCCGACCATATAATCGGCAAGCCGTCGGAGATTCTGACTATTGTAGACGGTCAGCGGGAGCTGGAGCGTTTTCTATAATACGTCTCACATCAGCCTCGGAGCCGTCGAAAGGACCTGAATGTTTCAGTTTGAGGGTACACATGGCTGCCGCAAAGGTGCCGGCTTCATCGATGCCGGCGCCTTGTCCGCGTTTGTACAGATATCCGGCCATGTAGGTGTCACCGCAGCCGGTGGCGTCAATAACCTTCTCGACCGGATAAGCCGGAATTTCATGAAAACGGCCGTCGGCATATATTGCCGAACCCTGATCGCCAAGAGTCAATACTACCTCGTGTACACCCCATGCGGCCAGACGAAGGGCAGCCTCGTGAGGATCGGACGAACCGGTGAGTGACAACATTTCGTGTTCGTTGGCCTTGAGTATGTCGATGTAAGGCAGCAGTTCGAGTTTGTCATCCCAGTCGGTAGCCGATACATGTTCTCCCTCAACTTTGCGCAGGAAACCCTGAGCATCGACCGATACACGACCCATTGAGGCCAGATGACGTATGACCTCCGGCGAAAAATCATCGGCAAGCAGTGTGCCAAGATGAAAAATGCGACTGTCGATGTGGCCTATACCTTCGACAGTGAAAGGGTCGGCCTTATCGAGTACTCTTTGGGTGCGGTTGTTGGAGTTTTCTCCGTAGATGTTTTCAAAATATACCGATTTGCGACTTGGAAGTACTTTTACTTCAAGTCCGCGTGTGCGTATGTCATCGACAGCTTTCATTTCGCTTTCGGCCAAAGAGGTAACAAGGAGAAAACGAGAGTGGTCAAGGTTGGCCAAAGCATGTGCGAAATAGAAGGCGGTGCCGCCCGGCATGTAGACGGTATGATGCGGAGTGACTATTTTGTCGAGGGTTATATGACCGAGACAGCAGATGTTATAGCTCATTTTGAGGATAAGTTTTTCTTACGGGTATTTACGAGAGAATAAAAGAGAACCACACAGTAGGCCGCACATGGTACCAGAAAGGCAGTCGACATGTCGGACATGTTGGCTACGTGACCCATAAGATATGCACCTACGGCTCCTCCGAGCGGTGTCATCATCAGAAATGACGAGGCTATTTTGGAGTGTCGGCCTGTGCCGCTTATGGTCATAGCGAAGATGGTGGGAAACATAATGGCCTCAAAAGCATAACAAACGAAAACCCCGATGTGTGACACAGTGCCGAGGTGAGCAGTAACGGCCAGTGAACCGAGTACGGTCATGACAGCGCAGGCAGATAGTACCTTACGCGCATCAATACGGCTCATGACAGTACTGCCGGCGATACGGGCCAGCATGAAGAGTCCGAGTGCGCCGAACGAGAGAACTGTGGTAGCAGTCATCTTGTCGAGCCAATCGCCGGAGGTGGCATAGTTGATAAAGAGAGAATTTATGGCTATCTCAGCTATCTCGTAACAGAAGAGCGCCAGCAGACCGAGTCGGAAGTTGCTGTTGGCCCAGAGAGCCTTTATTGATTCGCCGATAGTGGGTTCGGCAGTATCGGTATCACCGGATATGTTTATTTCGGGCAGGTCAACACGGCTGAATACAACTGCCATTATGAGTACGATAGCACCCATGACAGTATAGGGTACAGCCACTGACCCGCCTTCGCCGGCAAAGAGAAAGCCTCCGACGGTTACAGGCCCGAGTATGCAGCCGAGTCCGTTGAAGGACTGTGCGAGATTGAGACGGCTGGCTGCAGTAGAGGGGTCGCCGAGTTCGGCGGCATAGGGATTGGCGGCGGTCTCAAGCACTGCAAGCCCGCAACCTATGATAAAGAGAGCGAGCAGGAAGAGATTGAAGGACGTAGCCGAGGCTCCGGGTATAAAGAGGAAAGCACCGGCAGCGAAGAGGAGCAGTCCGAGCACTACGCCGCGACGATAGCCCCAGCGGGTGATGATGATACCGGCCGGGAGAGCCATGAGAGCGTAGGCTACGTAGGTGCTTGCCTGAATCATGGTGGAATGGGACAGCGAAATGTCGAGGGCTTCCTGAAAGTGCTTGTTGAGAACGTCAAGTACAGAACGTGCAAAACCCCACATAAAGAAAAGGGTTGTGATCAGCACGAAGGGGACTATGTAGCGACGGGAAACAAATGAGGGCATGGTGATGAGAGTATGGAGAACTTGGGAGTATTTTTCTTTCGTGGCTAATCTTTCTTTCGGCCGAATGAGGGGTCGATATGGACGAGGGAGCAGACAACGAAAGTAGGCAGGCAGCAGAGCATGACACCGCAGAAGAAATTGAAGAAACCTCGTTCGCCACAGGGTGGGGTGAGCAAATCGAGGGGTGCGAGCAAGTCGAAGACTGCGCCGGCCGCCATGCCCGGAAGCATCATGCCGAGAGCCATAAAGGCGGTACAGAAAGCGTAGTGGGAGGTAGCACAATCACCGCGGCTGAAATAGAGCAGATAAAGCATAAAGGCAGTGAAGCCGAACCCATAACCGAACTGTTCGATACCGATGGCTATGTTGACGGAAAGGAAACTGTCAGGTTGCACCAGTGCCAGCCAGCAGTAGAGCGCACATGGCAGAGTCAGACTCAGAGCCATAGGCCACAGCCAGCGGCGCAGACCTCCGGCGGCTATGGCAAGACCGCCTGTAATGCCGCCTGCAAGAAGGGCTATGACACCGACAGTACCATTGACCCAACCCACCTGAGCAGTGGTGAGAGCAAGACCGCCGGCTTCGCGGGGAGCGACAAGAAAGACAGGTACAAATTTGACACAGAGAGCCTCGGGCAGACGGTAAAGCAGCATAAAGGCAAGCGCTCCTGCGATGCCGGGACGCCGAAAGAAGGTAACGAATGTATCGGCAAAATCACGGACTATAGTCCGTGCCGTTACTCCGGGTTCGGCATGATCGGAGGTAACAGGGGGCATCATACGTGAATGCCACAGAGCCATCAGCAGAAATAATACCGACAGCAGGGCGAACACCATACTCCATGCCCGTCCTACGGACGACATGGTCTGTTCGAGATGACCGGCCAGCATGACCAGACCACCCTGACCCAATACGGAAGCCACACGGTAGAAAGTAGAGCGTACACCTACAAAAGCCGCCTGGTCGTGAGGTGTAAGAGCCAGCATATAGTAGCCGTCAGCTGCAATGTCGTGCGTGGCCGAGAAAAAAGCCATAAGCCAGAAGCATATCAGCGTTGAGGTGAGATAGAAAGGGAACGGCAGCAGAAAGGCCACACAAGCCATGCACACGGCTATGAGCAGCTGCATAGTTATAGCCCAGCGGCGCTTTGTACTGAAAAGATCAATAAAGGGACTCCAGAAAGGTTTGATAACCCACGGAAGATAAAGCCAGCCGGTGAGGAAAGCCATGTCGGACTTGTCAATGCCCATATTAATATACATAAGTATGGTAAGAGTATTGACAGCGAAATAGGGCAATCCCTCAGCGATGTAGAGCGTAGGAATCCACCGCCAGGCAGCGGCGGCGTCGCAGTGCGCTACCGCCGCAGTTGCTGACAGGGATCTGTTGTCGTCAGACATAGGGATAGAAGAATTTTGTAGGTTCAGATTAGAGATACACCGGTTTCAGCATATATCCGGCGCAGTTCGGCAGTGGTGATATTACGATAGTCATCGGCACGCGGTGTGATAACGATACCTGCCATTTCGATCGCACCGGGACTTATAAGGCGTTGCGAATCATCATCGGCATAATAACATGCAGGACGGTGAGCCGAGCGCGGTACCGCCACAGCACGGAGTAACCCTGAAGGATCACGCCAGAAATAGGAATTTACACGCCCAGGGTCAGGATAACCTGTAACGGGGTCAAGTCCGCAGGCACCTGTCATGGTGCGGAGTATGCGCATACCGTCGGAGTCGGGAGTTATGACAGCACTCCAGAAATCGAAAGGCAGGTCGAGCCCCCATGAAGAAGCTGTCTCAATGCCGGGACGTGTCAGCGGGTGTCGCTCCATACAGAGCTGCATGAGCGGAAGTTCTTCAGTGAGCACAGCCTGACAGTGAAGATGATCGGGCGCTGACGCACCTGAACGCGAACCGTTGAAGAACACCGTCATACCGGGTAATGCCTCGGCCATAGCCGCCATTTCAAGCGGCATACGGCTCTGCGGGGTGTGTGAAGTACTGACGATGGTAAAATGGACAGGAAAGACCGGAAAAGGATTGAGTAGCAGTTCCCAGCCTTGCATGACAGGATATGGAACCTGTTCGGGAGGGCGGTTGGCGGCGCACAAGAAACATGGACGCGGGCCTACATTGCCGGAAGCGTCAACCTTAGCTCCGGTGGAAACGATACGTGCCGGATTGAGCTGAACGCCGACAGTGAGGTCGCCGAGTTGAAGAGTCCGGCGCTCGGTGAGTCCGAGACGCCGGTAGTTGTCAGCCGCTAACGGCCACAGCTCAATCTGCTCTTCTATGAACGAAAGATAATCGAACATGATAAAGGAAAAAGCTATGAACACGGAGAATCAGAACGGCAGTTCATCATCGTCAATCCAGTCGTCATCATCAAAACCGAAATTCTCGTCGTCAAGGTCGAAATCGTCATCAAAGAAATTCAGATCATTGCCGAGCATAGGCATGACTGGAGGCGTATCGACTGCATTGAGTTTGATGCGGGCCTGAATCTCGATAGAACGTAAGTAGTCCTTATAAACCTGATGAGCCACAACAGCCTCGGGCGAGAGATCGGCGTCAGAGTTGCCCTCCCAGCGGCGGCACAGATAAATGGCATCATAGATACGGCCTACGTAGAACTCGCGACTGACACGCAGACACATGGCATAATCCTCACCATAGCTGACATCAGGGAAACGGCATACCCGCGCTATAGGGGTGTAGAATGCTCTCGGCGCACCGAAACCGTTGACACGTAAAGCATTATTACGACCGTTGCGGTCTGTCCACTCTTTGTGGTCAATGATACCTTCGCCTATCGGGTTGAGGTCGAGGTCGGTGAGACGATAACTGCCCACCACCATACCGCAGCGGTCAGCATAAAATTTGGCTACTACACGGGCAAGTGTGTCGGGACCGGCATAGACATCGTCCGAATCGAGCTGAACAGCAAAACGGCCGCACCATTCCGAATCAATAGCCCGATTCCAGCAGCCGCCAATGCCGAGCTGTTCGGAAGGATCGGGGTTTATGACATGCAGACGCGGGTCGTCTATAGCTGCCAGCACGTCGGAAGTGCCGTCGGTACTGCCGTTATCAACCACTATTAGGTTGAAGTCGAAATCAGTCTGCTGTGACAGAGCCGAACGCACGGCATCGCCAACAGTACGCACTCTGTTGCGCACCGGAATTACGACTGATGCCTCGACCGGAAAGGAGCCTTCGCTGACATTGACACGTTCAGGTTTTTCGAGCAGCCGTGCCCCTATGAGTTCGAGATGGAGACGGAAAGTCTCCTCATGCTGACGCTGCATGACCTCGGCCGAAGCCTTCAGATAGTCAAACTGACGTTCGCCTGACTTCCGGAAATCGGATTTGTTAACAGTGTAGAGGTATTCGGGTATGTGTACGAAAGTACCTGTTACCGACAGACGCAGCCGTAACGAATACCAGCCGCCGTCGAGCGGCAGGGGGTCGTTGCCGAGAAGATCGAGAAGCCTCGATATGACATGAAGCGCTGTGGCGGCATTGATAAAGACTACCGGGCCGAAATTGAAGGAATCGGTGACGGAGCCTATCTGATAAGGTGCCACAGGCTGACGGACGAGAGAGCCGTCGGTGAGGCGCTCGCGGTAGTGACCGTAGAGTAACGGCGACTCAGTGTCGGCGCCTATCTGTTCGATGCGCTCTATGGCTCCCGGCGCGAAGTCGACAGGATTGTCCGAGAGGAGCACCGCTACGTAATGCTGCAGCGGCGAGTCGAGAATTGCCTCGCGCAGCTGGGAGATATTCTTGAATCGTATTGGAGTCATGATTGAATCAGAACAGGAGAGAGGCGGAGTGTGGTTTATCTCTTAAGAAAGTCGAGCAGCTGACGCATCAGAGAGTTGCGGGTGTCGGGATCGGTAATCGACTCGAACGGTATGGTCAGCGTAGCTGTATTGCTCTTGCCTCGGGTGTGCAGTACACCTACCGGAGTATCGGTAGCGCCGGCTGTCATTGCTACAGCAGCGGTGCCGGGAGTCGCGGGAGATATGCCGTCTGGCATTTCGACTACATAACAGTCGGAGTTGAGTGTAGAAGAATAAGCCAGCGAACCCTTGGCAAGATTTGAACCCATTGCACCGGCTGTCACATGAGCGTAACCGGAAGGCACAACAGGGTCGGAAGACGGTACAATGCCCAGAACCTCTTGACCGAATGAACGGTCGGCCGATGATGAACGCATACCGAACAGTTCGTCGGCTACGTACTGACCGCTGACAAGCAAGTCGCCGCCTTTGGAGGTGTATGAAGTAAGGGCTTTGCGCAGAGCCTCCGGGAAGGCAGTGAAACGCACGCCGGACATACCGTTGCCGGTGACGGTGGCACGTTGTTTGCCGAGTATAAGATCGACCACCGGATACTTGTCAAGATGTACGTTACCTTTCTCGACAGCGGAAGCACTGGCTGACACGAAACCCATGCCGGCGGCGGCTATCGAACGACCGTGCAGATAGGGGTAGTCGAACGTATTGCCCGCTATGACTTGTGTGGCATAGTTGCTTTCGCTGCGTCCGTGACTTTCGCCGGCGGCCCGGCGCATCTCGGTCTGATGTCCGGTGAAGGATATATCCTTGATGTAAGGCACACCGAAATCCAACATAGAGGAGAATCCGGCGTTACCGTCTGAGTTTATCTCTCCGGGACCTGCCACACGTGTAAAGCCGTTGACCACAAGTATCGGGTCGGAACCGTCAGGAGCCTCGCGCAGAGCCAACACCTCGCTCGGGAAGGCACGGCCGCCTTCGTTGGCCGCAATGATACGGTAGGAATGAAGGTCATGGTCTTCGACTTCGAGTTTGAAATGTGTCTCATGTGTAGTGGCAAGGAAATGCCAGCCCAGTTCGTCGTCGGTACGCTCCATGATAAGATAGCGCGTAGGCATGGCGGTAGGCTCCAGAGGGTCGGCCTGCGGAGCCCAACTGAGACGGTAGTGGCGGGGACTTTCACGGATGATAGCGAAATCCTCGACCGGCATAGGCTGAATGACGACCTCCCGGTTCTTACGCTCGGATACGAAACGAGCCAATGCCTTATAGATAGCACGTCCTACGGTAAAGCGGAACGAAGGATCGAGACCATAACGCATGTCGGCGAAATTCTGGTGACTCATCAGCTCTATGAGTGTTGTTGGCACCTCAGGCACACGCGCTTCAACGTACGACTTGTCCCACATTGAACGACGTGTCCATGTGGGTTCAAAGGTCTTGCGTATGTCACCTGTTATCTGGCGCATCAACATATCGGTGAGTGTGCGTGAGTTGGAGCGTGGAGTACCGTCGGTATATGTATCACCGTTGTTGGTGAAATATATACCTAAAGTTCCTACGAATGTATCGTCGGCACGCTTGCCGGCATCTGAATGGAGAGCGAAAGCGACATCGACAGGAATACCGAGACCTTCAGCGTTGGGTAGCACACGTGAGCCACCGGCAAGATAGTTGACCCAGTGACCGCGTGAGGTATAGTCGTCCTTATAGTCGTCAGAACCGTGATAAGGCGAATAGACACTCTCCGGGAAGCCTGCCCAGTGCAGCCAGTAGCGAGCTCCCTCGACAAAGCGCGGCATACCTGAAGTTACGAATTTTGGAGCGGGGCCTTTGGGGCGAGATGCCTCATTCGTACTGTTTTCAGGACCGGCGGTGTCGCCTATGATATCATCGGGTGATATATCCTCATCGGTCTCTTCATCGCTGCCGTCGGAGTCACTTGCAGCCGAAGCCGGCGGAACGGAGGGGTCATAGTAGATATCGGCACGCCGTGGGGAGCGGGCTATGTTACCCATGCCGCCACCTATCTTGACAGCATCGGCAGTGACTATGGTACCGGATTTGCCTTCGGTAAGGTTGGAAAGCACTACGACCGGCTCGGTATCACTGAACCCGGCTTCAAGTGGGAAAGTGCCGAGATATATCCATGTGCCGCCACCCATTGTCTGATTGACCTTAAACGAGCGGGAACCGCCCGAATAGTTGACCGTGTAGAGAGCGTCCTGTGTACTCTCGGGCAGAGACTTGTAGCTGACATAAACGGCGTATTCTCCATCTTCTGGAATGTCGGCGCACCATGCCGCCAGTGACACATCGTTACCGGAATGTGTGGTTTCCACCTGACGGTATGTACCGTTTTCGAAAGGATTTTCCGTATCGCGGAAATCGGGCAGGTCGTAGATAAAACCTTCGAGTTCGCCGGTAGACCATTTATGCTTGCCTGAATGTTCCTGATAAGTGGTCTGCGAGAACAGCATACCATCTTCGTTGGTATCATTGTCAACGATAACTTCGTTGACGTTGGTGTCGCGCTCACGCGGCAGCATGACATAGGCACCGGCGTTCTCAAGCATGGGCACCACGTATGGAAGGATGTAACCCATAGTGTAGGTGTCCTCAACCGTTTCAAACAGCAGAGGACGCTGCCACAACCATGTTCCGTCGGCCGGTTTGTAGTAGCGGCCGTGACTGTGCCAGAGAGCTACAATGTCGCCCTCCATACCTTTGGGCGCCTTGACTTCCGGATTGACCTCGACTACAAAAGGAACATTTTTGCGGTAACGTTCGGGCAGTTTGTCGACCGTAGTGATGTAATAAGCCAAAGGTTTTGATTTCACCGAAAGAGAGACAGTATAATTCCTCAGAGAATCGGGAAGTGACTTGGAGACACACTTTGAAAGGTCATCAATCAGTTTACGGGTCACGGGCAGATAAGTGAAGTTCTCATTGAGACTCACGGCTGCCATACGTTTGGTTGCATCGGGTTTTACGCTGTTGACACGCAGACCTCCCGGATCCATTGCTTCGGGAATCCACGCGAGCACAGCATTATTGACCCGGAGTGTCAGCGGATCGTTTGAAGGCTGTTCAACGGGCTGTGCCGGTTTTGCAGTCGTCTTCTTACTGGTCTTTTTAACAGTAGTTTTCTTGGGGGTTGTTTTTTTCTTACGTGTAGCAGTCGAAGAATTTTTCGCTGCAGTTGTTGTCTTGGCCTTTGTGGTGGTTTTCTTTTTAGCAGCTGTAGTCTTCTTTTTAGCAGCTGTAGTCTTCTTGCCGGCTGTTTTGCCGGCTGTTTTACCGGTGGCCTTAGCTGTAGTTTTCTTGGCTGTGGTTTTCTTGGCTGTGGTTTTCTTGGCCGGAGTGGCTTCGGCGGCAGCTACTTCAGCAGTGACAGACTCGGCCACTGTCACCGTCGAGGCTGCTATACCTACAGCAAGGAGGAGTTTATGTATATTGCGAAAGTGCATGTATCAATCTGAATTGAGAATTGAGAGAACAGGGAACTGAATGTTGTGACACTCAGTGTCTCACTACGATAAAAGGAGAGGGGAATTGAGAATAAAGGAGAGAGACTCAATTCCGAGGCGGAGAGAGGTTAATTTACAAAATTAACAAATAAATTGCGGTGTGGCAAAACAGTAAAGCGATTTTAAAACCATTTCACACTTCCGGCGACTGCTGTGACGGTGATTATAAGTAGCTCTTAAAAATTAAACGATATATGTTTTGAGGTAAAGTCTTTAAATCCTGAACTATAAAACTTGTTATTTTTTGTGCTCCGGACTTGTCACTCAGTTGGATACTGAAGTATTCTCCTTCGCTCCGCATCCGAATCGCCTCAAAAATAATTGCGTTTTATATGTTCATTAATTTTTAAGAGCTACTTACAAAAAGAGGTGTCTAAGTGTGTGATTACGGTAGAAAATAGTTAAATTTGCAGTTGGAATAAATAAGAAGAAAAAACACGACCAAGAACTCGGAATGAAAAATATAAGAAACTTCTGTATCATAGCCCATATAGACCATGGCAAGTCGACACTTGCCGACCGTCTGCTGGAACGTACCGGTACCGTGACGGGCAAGGATATGGAGGCTCAGGTGCTCGACGACATGGAGCTGGAACGCGAGCGCGGTATTACCATCAAGAGCCATGCCATACAGATGAACCACCGTGAAGGCGGCCAGGATTACGTGCTCAATCTCATAGACACTCCGGGACACGTAGACTTTTCATACGAGGTGTCCCGTTCGATAGCGGCCTGTGAGGGGGCGCTTCTTATAGTTGATGCCTCGCAGGGTATACAGGCACAGACCATATCCAATCTGTATATGGCTATCGACAACGACCTGGAGATAATACCGGTTATCAACAAATGTGACCTTGAGAGTGCCAAGCCCGATGAGGTGGAAGATCAGATAGTGGAACTGTTAGGTTGCGACCGTGAAGACATAATACGCGCCAGCGGTAAGACCGGTATGGGTATAGACGAAGTGCTGCACGCCATAGTGGAACGTGTGCCGGCTCCGAAAGGTGACCCCGACGCACCGCTACAGGCACTTATATTCGACTCGGTATTCAACCCGTTCCGTGGCATCATAGCTTACTTCAAGATAGAAAACGGCCGTATGCGTACTGATGATTTCGTAAAGTTCGTATCGACCGGTAAAGAATATCATGCTGACGAAATCGGAGTCCTGAAACTTGATATGGACCCGCGTCCGGAGCTTTCAGCCGGTAATGTGGGTTATATAATTTCGGGTATAAAATCATCGAAAGAGGTCAAGGTGGGTGATACAATAACCCATGTGAACAGACCGTGTGATAAAGCCATAGATGGATTCGAAGAGGTAAAACCAATGGTGTTTGCCGGTGTCTATCCTATCGAAACCGAAGACTTCGAGAATCTGCGTGCCTCACTGGAGAAACTACAGCTCAATGATGCCTCGCTGACATTCCAGCCCGAATCTTCGGCAGCACTTGGTTTCGGTTTCCGCTGCGGTTTTCTCGGATTACTGCACATGGAAATTGTGCAGGAACGACTGGGACGTGAATTTAATATGGACGTTATCACCACTGTGCCTAACGTATCGTATAAGGTGTTTGACAAGAAAGGTAACGTCTATGAAGTACACAATCCCTCCGGTCTGCCGGATGCTACTCTTATCGACCATATAGAAGAGCCCTACATACGTGCTACGGTCATAACGCAGGCCGACTACATAGGCCCCATAATGACCCTGTGTCTCGGCAAACGCGGTGAACTGGTGAAGCAGGAGTACATATCGGGCAACCGTATGGAGATAACTTTCGACATGCCATTGGGCGAGATTGTGATTGACTTCTACGATAAGTTGAAGTCAATATCGAAAGGTTATGCCTCATTCGACTACCATCTGTATGATTTCCGCGAGTCAAAACTCGTGAAACTCGATATTCTGCTTAACGGCGAGAGTGTCGATGCTCTCTCGACACTGACTCATGCTGACAACGCAGTGCGTTTCGGACGCCGGATGTGTGAGAAACTGAAAGAACTTATACCGCGCCAACAGTTCGATATAGCCATACAGGCGGCTATCGGAGCCAAGATAATAGCGCGAGAGACAATAAAAGCCGTGCGTAAGGACGTTACGGCCAAGTGCTACGGCGGTGACATCTCACGTAAGCGTAAGCTGCTTGAGAAACAGAAAGCCGGTAAAAAGCGCATGAAGCAGATAGGTTCGGTAGAAGTGCCGCAGAAGGCGTTTCTGGCCGTACTTAAACTTGACTGATAAATACCATACTAACTTTAGATACGATATGCCAACAAAACCTTTTCATTATCAGGAGATGTTCCCTCTGGGACCCGATACCACCGAGTATCGTCTCATCACCAAGGACCATGTGAAAGTCGAGAACTGGAACGGCCATGAGATGCTGGTGGTTGACCCCGAGGCGCTGACCATAATAGCCAATGTAGCTTCACATGACTGCTCATTCATGCTGCGTCGTGAACACAACGAGATGGTAGCCAAGATACTGTCAGACCCCGAGGCTTCGGCCAACGATAAGTTTGTAGCGCTCACCATGCTGCGTAATGCCGAAGTAGCTTCAAAGGGTGTGCTGCCGTTCTGTCAGGATACAGGTACGTCAATTTGTGCCGCCTATAAGGGACAGCAGGTGTGGACAGGCTGTGACGACGAAGAGAAAATTTCGGAAGGTGTCTATAAGACCTATACCGAGAATAATCTGCGCTATTCGCAAAACGCTCCTCTGACAATGTATGATGAGGTCAACACCGGCTGTAACCTTCCCGCACAGATAGAGATACACGCTACAGAGGGTGATGAGTACAAGTTCCTCTTTGTTGCCAAAGGCGGTGGCTCGGCAAATAAGACCTATCTTTATCAGGAAACAAAGGCTATACTCAACAAGAAGACACTTGTGCCTTTCCTTATCGAGAAGATGAAGACTCTCGGCACAGCTGCATGTCCTCCTTATCATATCGCTTTTGTGATAGGTGGTACTTCGGCTGAGGCAAATCTTGCAGCTGTTAAGAAGGCATCTGTGAAGTATTATGATGCTCTTCCTACGAAGGGCAATGAGTACGGTCACGCATTCCGCGATGTTGAACTTGAGAAAGAACTCCTTGAGGCAGCTCACAATATCGGTCTCGGCGCACAGTTCGGCGGTAAGTATTTCGCTCATGACGTGCGTGTGATACGTATGCCGCGTCACGGTGCTTCGTGTCCTGTAGGTATGGGCGTAAGCTGTTCTGCCGACCGTAACATAAAGGCTAAAATCAATCGTGACGGTCTGTGGGTAGAGAAACTTGATGAGTTCCCCGGTGAACTGATTCCTGTAGAACTGCGTCAGCGGGGAGAAGGTGAGGTTATCAAGATTGATCTTGACCGTCCTATGGAAGAGGTGCTTGCCGACCTGACCAAGTATCCTGTTGGAACACGTCTGTCGCTGAAAGGTACTATCATTGTAGGTCGTGACATCGCACACGCCAAAATCAAAGAGCGTCTTGATGCCGGCGAACCTATGCCTGAATATCTGAAAAATCACCCCATCTACTATGCCGGTCCGGCTAAGAAACCCGAAGGAATGCCGTCAGGCTCGTTCGGTCCCACTACTGCAGGACGTATGGACCCGTATGTTAATCAGTTCCAGGATGCCGGCGGTTCAATGATAATGATAGCCAAGGGTAACCGCAGTCAGCAGGTGACCGATGCCTGCCATAAGCACGGTGGTTTCTACTTAGGTTCGATAGGCGGTCCGGCTGCTATTCTTGCTAAGGATTCAATCAAGAATGTCGAACTGCTCGAATATCCCGAACTTGGTATGGAGGCTATATGGAAGATTGAAGTTGAGGATTTTCCGGCCTTTATACTCGTCGACGACAAGGGTAATGACTTTTTCAAGCAGATTAAGCCCCGCTGTCCGATGGGTGACGCTGAAGGCTGCGCAAAGTAAAAGGACAACTTGAAATATAGTGATTGTAAAAATATATCGCTGGCCCGTAGTAAACGGGTCGGCGATATATTTTTACAACAAGGAGATTATTATGGTCTGAATTTGAAGTCGGTTATAGTCTTTATCTTGTAAGCTAAAATAAGACGATAGATGCCGAAAGTGAGAAGCGAAAGGCCGAGCCATAGCCATGCTGTAATGCCGCTTATGACGGGATTGGAGAGGAAGACAATAGCGCAACTGATAGTGACGATGAGTAATAGAATCATCAATGTCAGAGCAATCGGCGAAGATGATGTCATGGCGCAGGCTTCAACCACTGAATTAATGGCTACAACTAAAATCCACACAGCTATGATATAGACAAAAGTTGTGGCCAGAAGCGATGCCGGAAGAGTAAACAGCCATACAGCGGCTATTATGTCAAGGATGGCCAGAACAAGAGTCCAGCCCCAGGGAGCGCCAAGACATGCCAGAAACCGACAGTGGAGTAATTGAGCTATACCGGCTACAAGCATGATAGCGGCAAAGGCATAAGCAAAAACGGTAAGCGACTCACTTGGCTCACATAGCGTCCAGACACCTAAGCCTATACTTAAAAGACCCGTAATGAGAGGAAGCCACCATATTTTTGACAGTTTTCCGATTCTTTGAGATAATTCCATAAATTTAATTTTTTGATATTTTAGGTACTATAAGTAGCTCTTAAAAATTAAACGATATATGTTTGAGTTAAGTTTTTGAATCTTGAACCATAAAACTTGTTATTTTTGGCCGCTTCGGGCTTGTCACTCAGTCGAATACTAAAGTATTCTCCTTCACTCCGCGCCCGAATCACCTCAAAAATAACTACGTTTTATGTGTTCATTAATTTTTAAGAGCTACTTAACAAAAATACAGATAATTGGGTTTTATAGTGACTATAATGAACAAAGATCGCCGAGACCGAGGTCGTGAAGAAATTCGTTAACGGCAGGGTGAGAAAGAGGACGGCCAAGTGAGGCATTGCTGACGTTGAGCAGTGTGCGTACCGGGCGTGTACGTTCGCCGGGAACAATCTCGCAGGCTATTACTTCGTCGAAATCGGCTGTAGTGAGCGGCTGAGGTATGTCGGTAAGACTGCCGCTACGCAAAGTGACCATGTCTTCAAGACGGGCATAACAGGTGTGTCCGGTGCGGTAAATAATGAGCAGTTTGTCAGACGGACGTCCGAGACAGGCGAAGGCGAGCGGTTTGTCGCGATAGCGGCTGTAACGGTGGTCACGGTCTTTCTCGTCGAACTCATCAAAGGGTACGGATATGACAGTGCCATCACCATACACAGCGACAAGGACAGTGTCACGTTCGTGTTCCTGCACAGCCAGAGTGCGGTCAGTCTCATACGACGCCTGCTGACTTACTTCGTAACTGTCAAGCCCGTAAAAGTGAATGAAGCAGTGAGGAACAACATAGTTTTCCTCCCAATCATGGCAGGGATTTGGACGTAGACGACCTACGGAGAAAGATTCGGCAAAACGTTCAAAAGATGTCTCGGCCGGCTGTACAGGAGAGAATGAAGCGGGAGCAGATTCTGAGGAAGAGGCGTAGTCTGTAGATTTATCAGATTCAGAAGTCGGTGCGGTCGAAGATGTGGGAGCCGTAGAACTTGTGGAAGGCTGAGAGAGACGGTCAATGACAGGCATATCACCTTCACGGTTGCGGTCATTCATTATCTTTCGCAGTTCGGCGAGGTCGAGGGTATAGGTGGAGGTGCCCTGACGCAACCAGTAATTACCACCGAGACTCACCGGGTCAGAGCAGGGACGTATGTGCAGACAGTAGACGTTTTTACGATGCGGAGCACGACGGAACATATCATCGGCCCACACACCGTCTATGAGAGAATTGACACGTGTGCCGAAAGCGGCGCGTATGTCATTGCGTACACGCAGGTCGAAACGGTCACGGGTGCGGAAATATTTCATATCCTCGTCAAGACCCGAGGCCACACCGTAATTATTGACGCCTATGTAAAGAGTACCACCGCTTTCGGAGTTAAGAAAACCGCAGATGCGTTGCATAATGTGGTCACGCTGTCGTTCGGGGTCGGGACGGAGGGTGTCAGCCGGACAAATGTAACTTGATTTGAACTCAAGAGTCTGCGATTCTTCGCCAAATGTCACTACGGAAGGTAGCTGGAGAGGGATATCCAACAGACGGCTCACCTCACTGTTAATCTGTTCACGTACCTCCTGACTGAATTTGAATTCAAGAGAGAGGTTGGAGAGCAGGGCGAGTTTGGCAAGACGACTGACTTTATCGGAAGTAGTGGATAAGTTCCAGAGTTCGTCGTTGCGGTCAGGATAGTTGAAATAGCTTAGTACTTTGAGTTGAAGAATCTCTTTCTGCAGACGAGGATAGTCCATATAACCGTTTTCGTCAAGGCGCAGTGTTTCGACATCAATGTAACCTGAGTCAAGGAAAGTCTTTAGTCGGTCAAGGAATGACATACGCCGCTTATAGTAAGCCGCTACCGATTCGTCACCTATGAGGCGTGCCAGAAGACGGCAGAAGGCGAGATAGTTGAACATTCGTACTTTTGACTCTTCAAGGGTGGCGACACGGTCAATAAGACGTATAAGTTCACGTATATTGGCTGTGTCAAGCATACTGTCCTGCGGTTCGTTGGTGTCATCATCATCAATCATGCTTTCCACACCTGACTCGTAGTAAGCATTATATTCGGCGAGCAACTGTGTGAAAGCCTGTGTGTGTGTAAAAGCACGTGTAGGGTCAGCCGGGCCGCTATACCGGCACACTATCTGACCGCGTGAAGATACATGGTCAAAGCAGGCTTCAATTACCTCGTGAGACTGGACCCCCGGGTCGTTGGCAGGATTGAACAGACAGAGTACCGAATCTCCGAATGACGATATTCCGACATAGCCCGGCGCTGTGAGGCTTTGTAAGTCATCATAGTAGGCGTCAAGACGTTTGAAGAGACGACATTCAAGAATGGTTTCGGTGTCACAGGTCTCACGTGTATAATCGCGCAGAAAGGGGAGGAGTGTAAAATCGTAGTAGCCGTCATCGCGTACTCGCAGCACTTCAGCACGTAGCCGCAGCGAATTGCCCTGACTGTCGCGGAAGTGAGACAGATGCAGACCGTCAATGTTATAGGGTACAATCTCACGGAGTTTCAGATAACCCTCAATGTCGGTATCAACACCGGCTACGTGACAGAAGAATTCATGGCCGTCTTCAAGAATACTGTCAACCACAATGTCTACCATATCGCCCGTATGAAGACGTATGGTGCGAGTGCGACGTGTCTGTACGGGTACGTTCTTGAAGAGTGACTGTTCTATATCGTTCCAGAATTTATTGAGCCGTTTGTATCTGCTCTCATCGGCAGTAATAGGTTGTATACGTTCGTTACAGTATATCTGTATGTCGTGCCACGGGAGCAAGCCTGTCGGCAGTACGGCACGTGGTTTCTGCTGACTTGACAGCGGCATCAGGCTTATCGAACGTCCCGACACATGAAGAGCGGCGTTACTGCCTTCAAAAGTCTGGCTGCCTTGCATATCGGGAGTTTGCCGTATAGTGGCCACCATACGTTTGGCAAGACCGTTCAGACTGGCGAGATCACTCCATTTGAAATCGGGTGCTGTGTCGAGACGGTCAGTAAGAGCCAGAAAGGCTTTTTCCATAAGCTGAGTACTCAGCCAAGGATTGCCATAAGAGAGGTAACGGTACAGAGCTGCCCTGTTGACGCTGAGATCGTCCTGATCTGTAGGCACTGTCATAAGTTGCTGAAGGGCCAGTACGAGAGACATCTTGTCGATGTTGTCACGGCCGGTAGTATCTTCGTAAGAGGCACGGTCTGACCGCTCTTTAGCAAGGTGTACGTAATAGGCTAACTGACGTCTGAAGGCCGAACGGAACGGTTCAAGCATCCAGTTGGATTGCGAACCGTTGCGTATTATGTCGAGAATGTCGGTCATCTTGAGGTCAAGAGTCTCGGGTCTCAGAGTGAATACAGCCATTAGAAGGTCAAGATTCTCACCGGGATTGTAAAGATAGCCACTCTGACGTATCTTGACCAATACGGAATTGATAAATTCCTCATCACACTCATCGGCCAGCAATGAAAGTGCTTTAAGCAGAATTTGGTAACGGGCTACTGTTTTTTCAAGACGTTGCTGATGTTTGGCACGTTCATCTTCGTGCAGGGCAATCAAAAAATCACTGCCTTCAAGTAGATACAGACCTAAATCTACGATAAGCCTAAGCAAAGTGACCGAACGGCGGTGACGGTTGTCTTCGAGAGAACGGTCGATAAGATGGAGCGCTCTAAGCACCCATTCACCCTGACGTGCGGCATAACATTCACGAATCATACTCCACTCAGGGGCATGGTCAAGAAGGTCACTCAGTAGCCTCCACAGATGTGGTCGACCGGTAGCGTTACAAAGTTCGTCAATGTCGAAAAACCGAAGACGCGGAGTATTGGCATCAGTAACAAGTTTAAGGCGTAACCGGTGGGCATTTATATTTTCGACACGACAGCGTACCATGTCGTGCGTTTCAAGATACGGAGAACCGGAATGTGCCAAACGAAACAGCAGACCGTGAGAATCCCGTACCTGATAATAAGGAATTGCTTGATTTGTATGTACTGAAACCACACGGAAAGGATACGTAAGACCTATCTCATAAAATTGCTGTATGAATTGCGAATAGTCTTGAACAAGATAAATTTCGTCATTCTGATCAGCACGCGCCAGACATTTAATTTCATTCGGACGTGGCGAACTACGTTGAAAATCGAAAAGTTTAATACGATAATCTATGCTTTCATATTCGACTATGTAGTACTGATTACGTCCTTCTTCGATAATATCTGTAACGGGTAACAGATAGGAATGTTTGTCCTGCAGTGGCATGAGATTAAAATTATTAGAGTTTATGATGATTTAAGTGAATTTAAATAAAACATATATAAAAACACAATCTGCTCCGGTTGTAGGGTACTGACCGGGGTAAACGGTTGATAATAACGCCCAAATTTAATGAAAAAATCCGAGAGATTAATAATGTCTCGGATGAAATTTGACTTTTTATACTAAAGCAGAAGGCATATACACTAAAAAATGTATATGCCTTCTGTTTTAATGCTATAATATTTGAATCAGTTCTCGCCTTGGTCCTGCGGCTGTTTTGGCAGTGTGATGTGCAGGAAGAGCCAGCCTAAGAACCCGGCTAAAAGTGAGCCGACAAGAATACCGAGCTTTGAATTGTTAAGGAGCTGTGACATATAGGGGTCACCTGTGCCGAATGAGAGATTGGCGATGAAAAGTGACACTGTGAAACCGATACCGCCCAGCATGGATATTGAGGCCATCTGTTTCCAGTTGGAGCCTTCGGGCATAGGAGCCCAGCCAAGTTTAACGCATATCCATGAGAAAGACAAGATGCCTATAAATTTACCAAGCACCAGACCTAAGATAATAGCAAGGCTTACTCCGTGGAAAATAGCCGAGAACTGAAGGTCGCCGAAATAGATACCTGCATTGGCGAAAGCAAACAGAGGCACAATTATATAGTTCACAACGGGGTGAAGGCTGTCCTCCATATCCTGAAGAGGCGATATGACCTTATCGGAAGCGGACTCTATCTCCTTGAGCCAGTTCATCTGGTCTTTGGTGAGAATGGTTCGTGAAGTGAGTCGTTCATCATCTTCGTGTGCAAAGTAGGCTATATTCTTACGTATGGTCTTGATGTAGCCCTTGGGAGCGAAGACCGGCTTGGCGGGTACACAGAAAGCTATAAGCACACCGGCGATTGTGGGGTGTATGCCTGCGTTAAGGAACAGGAACCATATAAAGGCACCGATGCCGAGATAGAACACTTTTGACTGAATCGAGAAGTAACCGCCGAGTACCAGAATACCGAGAAGAACAGCAGCTGCCAGCAGCATCCAGAAATTGATGTGTGTGGAGTAGAAGATAGCTATGACGAGAATACCGCCTATATCATCAACTACTGCAAGGGTTGTAAGGAAAATCTTTAGACCGATTGGTACACGGTTGCCGAGCATGGCGAGTACACCGAGTGAGAAGGCGATATCGGTAGCCATTGGTATGGCAGCACCGTTAATATAGTCGGAACCGTGTCCGATGATAAAGAATATCAGTACCGGGATACCCATGCCGCCGATAGCGGCTACAATCGGGAGGAGTGCCTGACGGAATGAGGAGAGCTCGCCGACAAGAACCTCACGCTTTATTTCAAGACCGACGGAGAAGAAGAATACGGCCATGAGAGCGTCGTTGATAAAGTCCATAACGCTCATTGGGTGGCCGTTATGGCTGAAGAGGTTGAAATTGCCTATCTGGAGGGCCATTTCGTGGGTCCAGAGGCTGTTATAGAAGTTGTGCAGGAAGGGAAGATTGACCACCAGAAGGGCCAGCACGGTGGCACACATCAGGACATTACCACCGTTGGCGTAGTTCTTAAGTGTTTTTCGGGCGGTGTAGAATACTTTACTCATAGCGGTAGGGATTTGGGGTGGAATAGACGGGCTTAGTCGGGAAGGGCTGAGCCGAGACAAAAGGCTGACACGCCGGACAGCAGGCGGAGGACGGGTTAAGGTCGCGGCGGGGGTGCTAAGGGCAGCGGCAATCGGAAGGTAGTGATTATAAAGAGGCGGAGAGATGAGGAGGAGGGGTATCAGGCGGGGTTGGGGTCGTTACGGTCGTCGAGGAGAGAGAAGAGCTGTTCGGCGGCTTGCTTGGTGTTGACTTTCTCGATTTTGTCGGTGACCATACCTGTGGGGTCGATGACGAAGGTGGTGCGGACGATACCCATGTATTCCCGGCCGGCCATTTTCTTTTTCTGCCATACGCCGAAGAGTTCGCACAGCTTACCGTCTGTATCAGTTATGAGAGGGAACGGGAGGGAGTTTTTTGCAGCGAAGCGCCGGTGACTTGCAGCTGAATCACGACTGACGCCTATAATTTGATAGCCCATGTCTTCAAACTGAGGGTATGAGTCACGCAGAGAACAGGCTTCGGCGGTGCAACCCGGTGTGCTGTCTTTAGGGTAAAAATAGAGGATAATATTTTTGCCGGGATAGTCGGAACGTCGTACTTCTCGGCCTTCAGCGTCGAGACCGAGCAGGTCGGGTATCTGGGTATCGATGGTGATTGACATAACGGTTGGGGTTTTAATTTTTGATTTTTAGAATTTCAGTCGTTGAAACAGCTTTGGATTTAAGCTGTCCTAATATTCTTAACGCTTCGTGGCGTCCTGCGTTCACCTTATCGGGATAATGAGCATCGCTATTTATCACAATGGGGGCTCCGCTTTGCAGCAGACGTGTCCACCATTGCAGGGCCGGGAAGAAGCGTTTGGTGTTGTTATAAGCTTTGGTATTAATTTCTACAATCAGTCCTGCAGAGGCGGCATTCCCTATAACATCGTCTATAAGAGCCGAGTACCAACCGGCATTTTCTATTTCAGGATCAGCCTGAGCGGCATTGGCGGCAATTTTGTCAAGGTGGCCGAGTATGTCGAAACCACCGCGTTCTATCATGGTGAGAACCTGTTCAAAATACTTCTCGACGACATAGCGCAGGTCGCCTCGGTAAGCCTCTTTAAGATTGCGGGCGAAGCGTTCAAAACGACCGTCGCAATCGATAGGTATACCGTCACGGGTGGGTACAAAATGTACCGAACCTATACTATAGTCAAGCGGCAGACGCTGAAAATAGTCAATGTGAGGCCCCCAGTCAGGGCTTAGAAAATCAATCTCCATGCCTGCGAGTACCTTCATACGGCCCTGATAAAAATCAGCTATACGGTGAGCTTCGTCAAGGTATTCGGGAACAGCCTCGGGCACCATGTTGCAGGGTGAGGTGACTGATATAGGAGAATGAGGTGTAAAACCGTACAGCTCCATACCTTCGGCAGCGGCAGCTTCGGCCATGAGCTGCATTGAGGCACGTCCGTCGCAGAACTGGGTGTGAGAATGTAGATTGTAAAGATTGGAAACCGGAAGAATCATATAAATTGTAATATTTAGTACTGGGAATAAACGAAGCGGAAGATAAAAAAGTTGAAGCAGCCTCCGGTTGGGGAGACTGCTTCGTATTGATAAATGAACTGTTGAATCAGGCTGAGATGACTGACTGAGCAGTAGAAGCCAGTCCACGGCGCCAACGTTCGAAAGCGGCATAGAAGGCTAAAGCAAGACCGAAGCCGGCAGATACGGCTATTGTATAAGTGACACCGTAACCGAATGTCGGTATAAGCAAAGCGCCTATTCCTTCGGGAGCAAATACTATATAAGTAGTAGTTACAGCAGTCATGAACATGGCAGGCAGGAGAGTTATGAGGTAGAGACGGCGTTCGCGTGCCAGATAAACAGTGAGTGTCCAAAGAGTGAAGACCGCGAGCACCTGATTACACCAAGCGAAGTAACGCCACAGGGCATCGTAGGGAATCATCATTATTACGGCACACAATACAAAGATAGGTATCGAAACAGCGAGACGGCGTCCGATGCTCTTCTGCGGAATATGTAGAAAGTCGGAAGCTATCAGTCGGGCTGAACGCAGAGCGGTATCGCCGGAAGTGATAGGAGCCGCTATGACACCGAGGATAGCAAGTATGCCACCGGCAGCGCCGAGCCAAGATTTGGATATATTATTTACCAGTACGGCAGGTGAACCGCCGCCGAGAGTCTCACTGAGCTGTGTGTAGCTACCGGTGAAGGTGATTGCGGCAGCAGCCCAAATGAGAGCCACGATTCCCTCAGTAGCCATTGCACCGTAGAATATGGGGCGTGCATGACGCTCGTTGCGGAGACAGCGGGCCATCATAGGCGACTGTGTGGCATGGAATCCGGATATTGCACCGCAGGCTATCGACACGAACATCATCGGGAAGATAGGAGTGGCTTCGGGATTGGCTGTGTGATTATGAAAATCCTGCCATATCTCAGGCATCGCGCTGCCATGTACATAGAGGGCACATAGAATACCGATAGCCATGAACAAAAGAGCTACACCAAATAGGGGGTAGAGGCGACCTATCAGCTTGTCGACCGGCAGTAAGGTGGCTGCCATATAGTAAGCGAAGATGACCACAATCCAGAAGGTCTTGTCAAGACTGTCGGGAGTAAGCATAGCCAGCAGGTCGGCCGGATTATAGACAAATACGGCACCGACAAGTATAAGCAGCAGCAGAGAGAAGCCGCGCATTGTGTTGCGTATACCGTTGCCGAGTTGCTGACCTACGAGTTCCGGCAATGAGGCACCGCCGTTGCGCAGAGAGAGCATACCGGAAAGGTAATCGTGGACAGCGCCGGCAAAGATTGTACCGAAGACTATCCACAGGAAAGCAGCAGGGCCGAACATGACACCCATTATGGCGCCGAAGATTGGGCCGAGACCTGCGATGTTGAGAAACTGGATTAGAAATATCTTCCAGCTTGGCAGAGGAACGTAGTCCACTCCATCAGCCATTGTCATGACCGGCGTTTTTCGTGCCGGGTCGGCACCGAAGACCTTTTCGACAAAAATGCCGTAGGTGAAGTAACCTACTATCAGGACTATCAGTGCGATGGTGAATGAAAGCATTGTTGATGATGTTAGGGGTTAGAATTATTGTTATCAGTTACGACCGAGTTCGAGGCGGTAGACATCGCTGCGGAGACGTCGTAGCGCTGAACGCGATTCGGCAGTTGAGGTTTCGAGTCGTCGCACTTCAGCCGCCTGTGATTCACTGCGCTGCGAGGCGTAGCGACGTCGTGCTTCGGCAAGAGTTTCACATTCCTTTTCGTAGGCTTTGCTCTGTTCCATATATTTACGCATAGCCTCAGCAGCCTGCTTGTTATGGAAGTCGGAGAGAGTGGTATATTCTCGTCCCTGAGGCATGGGCAAATGAAAATCGGCTTTTGTAAGCGGAGAAACAGCAGAGGAATCAATGTCGGGCATACGTACATCGGTACCCTTCGGATGAGTCGCGGCTATAGAGGAAATACGGGCACGCTCGGTCAGGTTATCGTCGTCAGGATTGAGATTATGTCGCAGTTCGTTGAGACGGTAAACATAGACAGTCAGCTTTTTGTCGAGGCGATTACGGTCGGTAACCCACCATCCTATGCCGTTTTCCTCGTCAATAGCCATGAGATAGTCATCGAAAGGAGAGTTGTAGGGGAACCCGAGATTCTGCGGTTGCATAAATTCTCCTGTCGAAGCATCGCGTGTGGCGACGAAAATGTCATAGCCACCTATTGAGCCTTCACCGTCTGAAGCAAAATAAAGTGTTGTGCCGTCGGGTAGCATAAAGGGATAGTCAGTGTGTCCGCCTCCGTTGAGTTCTGCCGGCAGATACTGAGGTTTATCCCAAGAGCCGTCGGTGAGACGGTACGACTCGACAAGACGCGAATAGCCTTCATCATCAGGCTGTGACCACATCATAAAATCGCCCGACTCGCTGACGAAAGCCATAGATGCCTGTTCACGTGCATTTTCAAACGGTATGGCATCGGAACTAATGAGCGCGCCGGCCGATGCGGGCAGACGGAAGGTCTGAAGCAGCTGTTCGTCGCTGACAGCGATACTGTCGAGTACCACTATGTCCTCAACACGTTCGAGAAAACCCTCGGCTGTGGAGAGTTGATTCTGAAAGGCTACCGGATCAAGATCCTGTCCGGAGGGTGTCGGCGCACCGGCTTTACGATAAGCGGCATAATGTGTGGCTGCCTTATCGAAATCGTAATTAAGAAATGCTATGCGTCCCAGCAGCAACGAGGCTTCAGGCAGACCTTTGCGCCGGGCTTCTTCAAGCCAGGGCACGGCGTCTTCGAATTTACCTTCCATAAACAGACACTCACCCATAAGCAGAGCGATCTTCGGCCCGCCGCCCTTAGCAGCCGGTTCGAGCAATCCGAGTGCTGCAGGATAGTCGCCGCTGTCAATAAGCGTACGAGCCTCCTCGGCTATGTCGGCGTGTGCCGTAAGGACGGTTGTCAACAATATACCTGACAGAAGAAATTTGCGGGAAGATATTGAATTGATAGAAATCATGATTGAGTCAAAGTCGAAAAAAAGCAGTATACACATCTTGCGCGCATACGTACATTTGTCGCAAAGTTACCAAAAAATAGGCGACATTTCAAACGAAAACAGGCATATGGAGTATAATTTTCAGAAATTTTAATAGGGAGGAAGCCCATAAGGCAGTGAATATATAGATAAATTTATTAACTTTGCTGCATTAAACCGCGAAATTGAGAAAACCTATATAAACACTATAATAAAGTATGAGCTTAAATATCATTGTACTGGCCAAGCAAGTACCTGATACCCGCAACGTGGGGAAAGACGCCATGAAAGCCGACGGTACGGTAAACCGTGCTGCGCTTCCGGCTATATTCAACCCCGAAGACCTCAATGCGCTTGAGCAGGCACTCAAGCTGAAGGATATGTATCCCGGTTCGAAGGTGACGGTACTCACCATGGGTCCGGCCCGTGCCGCCGAGATAATCCGTGAGGGTCTGTACCGTGGTGCCGACGGAGGCGTAGTACTGTCTGACCGTGCATTTGCCGGTAGCGACACTCTTGCCACCTCGTATGCTCTGAGCGCTGCCATTCGCAAGATAGGCGACTATGATATAATCATCGGAGGCCGTCAGGCTATTGACGGTGACACTGCCCAGGTTGGTCCGCAGGTGGCTGAGAAACTCGGACTTCCTCAAGTAACATACGCAGAAGAAATCATCAGTGCTGAAGACGGCAAGGTGACAGTGAAGCGTCGTATCGAGAGCGGTGTGGAAACTGTGAAAGCTCCTTATCCGGTAGTGATAACCGTCAACGGTTCGGCCGATGTATGTCGTCCGCGCAATGCCAAAGCATTGATGAAGTATAAATATGCTGCCGTGCCTTCCGAGATAGCTAAAGACGAGGCACGTAAGGAGTTTGCAGAAAAGAGACCGTATCTCAATATAGGCGAATGGAATGCCGCTACAGTCGAGGCTGACCTTGAGCAGTGCGGACTCGCCGGCTCACCCACTAAGGTGAAGCAGATAGAGAATGTGGTATTCACTGCTAAAGATGCCCGCCGCATAGAGAACAATGACGCTGAACTCGAAGACTTTGTCAAAGAGCTTATCGCCAACCACACCATCGGCTGAGGCCGTTATCTTCAATCCTAAAAAACAACTTGAGAAATGTCAGACAAGAATAATCTTATTGTCTATTGCGAATATGAGGACGGCAAGGTGGCCGATGTGAGTCTTGAACTCCTGACCAAAGGCCGTCAGCTGGCCGATAAACTCGGTATCAAACTAGAAGCTGTGGTAGCCGGTGACAACCTCGAAGGTATCGAGAAGCAGCTGTTTCCTTATGGTGTCGATACAGTCTACAAACTTGAGGACAAACGTATGTATCCCTACACCTCACAGCCTCACAGCTCATTGCTTATCAATCTTTTCAAAGAGATTGAGCCACGTATCGCCTTTATGGGAGCTACCTCTATAGGTCGCGACCTCGGCCCGCGTGTCAGCTCGGCTCTGCACAGTGGTCTGACAGCCGACTGTACCAGCCTTGAGATAGGTGACTACAAAGATCCCAAGACCGGTAAGGAATATCAAGATCTTCTTTATCAGATACGTCCTGCATTCGGCGGTAACATCGTTGCCACTATCGTCAATCCGGACTGCCGTCCGCAGATGGCAACAGTGCGCGAAGGCGTTATGAAGAAAGAAGTGAAAGACCCCGAGTACAAGGGAAAGGTGGTAGAACTGGATATAGACAAGTATGTAAATCCGGAGGATTTCGCAGTTGAAATCATAGACCGTCATGTAGAGAAATCAAAAGTTAATCTCAAAGGCAGTCCAATAGTAGTAGCCGGCGGTTACGGTATGGGCAGCAAGGAGAATTTCGACCTTCTCTATAATTTGGCAGATACCCTCGGTGCAGAGGTGGGCGCAAGCCGCGCCGCTGTTGATGCCGGTTGGGTTGACCATGACCGTCAGATAGGTCAGACAGGCGTGACAGTACGTCCCAAACTCTATATTGCATGTGGCATTTCGGGCCAGATACAGCATATAGCCGGTATGCAGGATTCATCGATTATCATAGCAATCAATAATGATCCCAACGCCCCCATCAATACTATCGCCGACTATGTGATAACCGGTAACGTAGAAGATGTAGTGCCCAAGCTTATCAAGTACTATAAAAAGAATTCGAAGTAACAACAATGGCAAATTTCTATACAGACAACAACGCGCTCAAGCACTACCTCAGCCACCCGCTGATGGAAAAGATAGTAGAACTCAAGGAGAGAAACTACGCTGACGCTGACAAGTATGACTATGCACCTCAGAACTATAACGATGCTGTCGACAGCTATGACAAGGTGCTTGAGATAGTAGGCGAGATCTGCGGTGATGTTGTAGCCGAGAATGCCGAAGATGTAGATCATCAGGGGCCTCATGTGGAGAATAACCGCGTGGTCTATGCCGACGGTACGAAGCGTAATCTTGACGCCTGCCGTAAAGCCGGTCTTATGGGTATGGCTATGCCGCGTCGTCTGGGCGGTCTGAACTTCCCCATCACACCTTATATAATGGCGGCTGATATTGTAAGCCGTGCCGATGCCGGTTTTGAGAACCTCTGGGGTCTGCAGGACTGTGCTGAGACTATCTACGAATTTGCCTCGGACGAACAGAAGGAGAAGTATATTCCCCGTGTATGCGCCGGCGAAACTATGTCGATGGACCTTACCGAACCTGATGCCGGTTCTGATTTGCAGAGTGTGATGCTAAAGGCCACACAGAAAGAGGACGGCTCGTGGGTACTCAACGGTGTGAAACGCTTTATCACTAACGGAGATTCCGATATACATCTGGTATTGGCGCGTTCTGAGGAAGGCAGTAGGGATGGTCGTGGTCTGTCGATGTTTATCTACGATAAGCGTAACGGCGGTGTCAACGTGCGTCGTATTGAGAACAAGATGGGTATAAAGGGTAGTCCGACATGCGAACTTGTATATAAGGACGCTCCGGCCGAACTCGTTGGTAGCCGTCGTATGGGTCTTATAAAGTATGTGATGGCTCTTATGAATGGTGCCCGTCTTGGTATCGCCGCCCAGTCGGTAGGTCTTAGTGAGGCTGCTTACCGTGAAGCTCTTGCATACGCTAAAGATCGTCTTCAGTTCGGTAAGCCTATTATAGAGTTTGCTGCCGTAGCCGAAATGCTTTCAGTGATGAAGGCCAAGACTGATGCCTCGCGTGCTCTGTTGTATGCTTGTGCTCGTTTTGTGGATATGTACAAGGTATATGACGATATAGCTAAAGAGCGTGCGCTGACTCTTGACGAGAAGAAGGAAGCCAAGCAGTACAGCCGTCTGGCAGATGCCTTCACACCGCTGGCTAAGGGTCTTAGCTCGGAGTTCTGTAATCAGAATACATACGACTGTATTCAGATACACGGCGGTTCGGGCTTCATGAAGGATTATGCTTGTGAGCGTCTGTATCGTGATGCACGTATCACTTCGATATATGAGGGTACGACTCAGCTGCAGGTAGTGGCAGCTATACGTCACGTCACCACCGGTACTTATCTGAACTGGATAAAGGAGGCCGAGCAGCAGGAAGTATGTGCTGAGGACGAGGCCGTGAAGAATGTGCTGGTGTTTATGACACAGCAGTATGCCAATGCAGTAGAGATGGTAACAGGCGTGAAGGACAGCAATTTCCAGGACTTTATGGCACGTCGCCTTGTGGAAATGGCCGGTCATATAATCATGGGATATCTGCTGCTTGAGGATACTCAGCGTAATGCTGACTTCCGTCGTTCATTGCATGTGTACGTGAAGTATGCACAGGCAGAAGTTGCTAAACACGCTGATTTTATCGGTAACTTCCGTCCCGAGCAGATTGAGAACTATCTCTATAAGGAGAACTGATATTGATAACGCTTCAATAAATAACTTCAATAAATAATGGAGGCTCACTGCCAGTGAGCCTCCATTATTTATTGAAAAATGTGTAGTGAGCTGAAGCTCGTGTGTTTTCCGTTAGGGTTATGACCTTTTTTCGATTCAGAGAGGAGAGAGAAGACCTGTTTCTGTATCAATGATGTATCCGGTTACATTTACATCGGCAGGGAGCAGAGGGTGGTTAGAGATAAGGTCAACGGTATCTTTAACTGCTTTGGATGTGTCATCGAAGCCTTGCAGCCATTTGCGCAGGTCGATGCCGCAGTGTTCCATCAGTTTGATGTTTTCGGCCGGTATGCCACGCTCGCGCATCAGATGTAGCATTTCTTCGCCGTCCATTCCTTGAACGCCGCAATTAGTATGACCGATGACCATGACTTCGTTTACGCCGAGTTCGTAGACAGCGACAAGGATAGAGCGCATGGTTGAGTCAAACGGATTGGTAATTGTGGCACCGGCGTTTTTTATCATCTTTACATCGCCGTTGCGCAGACCGAGAGCTGCAGGCAACATGGTGACAAGGCGGGTGTCCATACAGGTAAGGATGGCAATCTTTTTGTCGGGGTATTTGCTGGTCGCGAACTTTTCGTAATCATGATTCTCTACAAAGGCGCGATTGAAAGCAAGGATTTCGTCAATCATGGGGATAGTGTTAAAAGTATGATGTTACTAAGGAGAAGCCGGAGCCGAGACAAAAGGCTGAGGCCGGGGGAGGAGGGAGTAATGGTAGAGATTGTGCAAATTTACAAAAAAGTATTAAAAAGAGAGGGGGTGGGGTTGACGGGAAAGGAAAAAAGTTGTAATTTTGCAGCGGTTTTGTGCCCGGAGAGGTGTTAGACCGGTTACTCTGCTGAGTAAAGACTGGTGTCGATGGGTATAGAGACCTTTGGAAATCATAAATATACATAGTAACACAAGATGAATTACTACGAAACCGTTTTCATTTTAACTCCCGTTTTGTCTGATGAGCAGATGAAGGAAGCGGTAGCAAAGTTCAGAGGCTTTCTCGAGCAGAATGGTGCCGAGATCGTCAATGAGGAGGAGTGGGGCCTGCGTAAGCTGGCTTATCCTATCCAGAAGAAATCGACAGGCTTTTATTGCCTGCTTGAGTTCAAGGCTGACCCGACTATGGTCAAGAAGCTTGAAACCGCTTATCGTCGTGATGAGCGCGTAATCCGCTTCCTGATCTTCCGTCTCGACAAGTATGCCGTAGAGTATGCTGAGAAGCGTCGCGTCCTGAGAGCAAAGAAAGCAAGTGAAACCCCCGCCGAGGCACCCGCCGAGGTTGAAGTAAAGCAGGCATAAATCATGGCAGCAAACAGCGAAATCCGTTATCTCACTCCCCTGTCGGTAGACACAAAGAAGAAAAAATACTGCCGTTTCAAACGTAGCGGCATCAAGTATATCGATTATAAGGATCCCGAGTTCCTCAAGAAGTTCCTCAACGAGCAGGGTAAGATACTTCCCCGTCGTATCACAGGTACTTCACTGAAGTTCCAGCGTCGTGTGGCTCAGGCCGTGAAGCGTGCCCGTCACCTCGCACTGCTGCCCTACGTAACCGACTTGATGAAATAATCATTTTAACAACGACACACACAATGAAGATCATACTTAAAGAGAATGTAGCCAACCTCGGCTACAAGGACGATATTGTCGAAGTGAAGGATGGTTATGGCCGCAACTACCTCATTCCGCAGGGCAAGGCCATCATCGCTTCGGCTGCCGCCCTGAAGCAGCTGGCCGAAGACCAGAAGCAGCGTGCTCACAAGATAGCCAAGCTCAAAGCTGATGCTGAGGCTGCCGCTGCAGCTCTGGAGGGTGTACGTCCTGTAATCGGCGCCAAGACAAGCGCTACAGGCACAGTATTCGGTTCTGTCAACGCTATACAGATAGCTGAGGCTCTTGCCAAACTGGGCCACGAGATAGATCGCAAGCTTATCTTCCTCAAAGAACCCGTTAAGGAGGTAGGTGTTTATACAGCTACCATCAACTTCCACAAGGAAGTGGCCAAGGAGATCGAGTTCGAAGTAATATCCGAGTAAAAGCTATAAGCTCTCTCACGATTTCTCCACAGAAAATAAACTTCGAGCATATACCCCATAGCAGAGCCGTGCCATCTCCGTTGGCACGGCTTTATTTTTGTGAGTCGTGAGAACGGTAGATTACTGTTTTTTTCTTAAATTTGCACTCTATATATTGTACAGCCAAAACAGACACCAATGAAATTCAATGTAGCCGGAAAGGCTCTCCAGCAGCAGCTGCAGGCCGTCAGCAAAGTCATCAATTCCAAAAATGCCCTGGCCATACTCGATAATTTCCTGCTCAGGGTAGAAGGCGACACTCTCTACATAACGGGCAGTGACTCTGAAAACGTGGTGACAGCATCGCTCGAAATCATGAATTCCGAGGGCGACGGTATGATAGCGGCCAGTGCCAAGATACTGCTTGATATTATCAAGGAAATATCGGCACAGCCCGTTACCTTCTGTGTCAATGACAATACTTTTGAGATTGATGTGCGCTTCCTTACCGGCCACTTCAACTTTATGGGTGTCGACCCGCGCGAGTATCCCACACGAGCCGAACACACACCGGAGGCACTATCGTTCAAAGTACCTGCCTCAGTGGTACAGAAAGGTATCGACAAGACACTGTATGCTGTAAGTAGCGAACAGATACGCCCTATAATGACAGGTATATTCTGGGACATACACCCCGGTGACATAACTTTTGTGAGCAGTGACACGCATAAGCTGGTGCGCTATATCAACAGCGAAAGCGCACCGGGTATCGAGTCATCGTTTATTATGCCTGCGAAACCGGCCGGTATACTGCGCGGACTTCTGAACAAAGAGGATGGTGAGATAGAGGTGACAATGGACCCGAAGAGTGCAACATTCAAGTGGGGTGTCTACGAACTGTCATGCCGTCTTATAAAGGGTACGTATCCCAACTACAACCGTGTCATACCTATGTCAAGTCCCTATAAGCTGACAGTAGACCGCGTAAGCCTTATCAATGCACTGCGCCGTGTATCGCTCTTTGCCAGCAAGGCTTCAAGTCTTGTACGCATGGTTATAAACGGCTCTGAAATAAAGCTGTCATCTCAGGATCTCGACTATGCTACTAAAGCCGATGAAACCGTAACAGCCGACTATCAGGGAAATCCGCTGACAATAGGTTTTAACGCTGTCTATACCATAGAAGTGCTGAACAATCTGCCCGGCGATATGACTCTCATCGAACTGAGTGACCCCGCAAGGCCCGGAGTTTTCCAACCGCTGGTGCAGGAAGAGGGCGAGAATATCGTCACAATCGAGATGCCGATGCAGGTTCTCGAATAAGCCATATCACACCAACACTACACCTATGCATAACAATACAGGCAAACTGCGGCTTGAGCGTCCGCTGATAATCTTCGACCTCGAAACCACAGGTACCAGCATAACTCATGACCGCATAGTGGAAATATCGGTCATTAAAGTGCATCCTGACGGATACAGAGAGACGCGTACGCGCCGTCTCAACCCGGAGATGCACATACCCGAAGCCAGTACAGCCGTGCATCATATCACGGACGAGATGGTGGCCGAAGAACCTACTTTCAGACAGGTAGCCAAGTCACTGCTCGAAATGTTTGAAGGCTGTGATATAGCCGGCTATAACAGTAACAAGTTTGATGTGCCTCTGCTTATGGAGGAATTCGGACGTGTCGGACTCAATTTCGAGATAGCCGGACGCCGTTTTATAGATGTGCAGAATATATTCCACAAGAAGGAACAGCGTACACTTATAGCGGCATACAAATTCTACTGTGGCCGTAATCTTGAGGACGCCCATTCAGCCATGGCAGACACAGAAGCTACTTATGAAGTGCTTTTAGGTCAGCTGGAACGTTACGAAGACCTTGTGCCGGAAGTAGACTTCCTTGCTGAATTTTCGGCCTCGGGACGAAACGTTGACCTTGCCGGACGTATCGTGCTTGATGAAAACGATGTTGAGATTTTCAACTTCGGCAAGCATAAGGGACGCGCTGTCAAAGACGTGCTGAGACGTGAACCGTCGTTCTTCGACTGGATAATGCAGGGAGACTTCCCCAAGAATACCAAAGACGTACTGCGCGGTCTGCGCTATAAATATCTCAAGAAATAAAAACGATATGGAGCAACACGGCAGTCCGGATATACTCAGAGGACGGCACATAGTGCTCGGTGTCACCGGAGGCATAGCCGCCTATAAGTCAGCCATATTGTTGCGGCTACTGATAAAGGCCGGCGCCGAGGTACAGGTAGTTATGACTCCGGCAGGCAAGCAGATGATAACACCGGCTACGATGGCTTCGCTGTCGGGTAAACCCGTGGTGAGCGAATTTTTCGCAGCCAATACCGGAGAGTGGCATTCGCACGTAGATCTCGGTCTGTGGGCTGATGTCATGATAGTGGCACCGGCTACAGCCTGCACAATAGGTAAAATGGCTTCCGGAGTGGCTGATAACATGTTGGTGACTACATATCTTTCGGCCAAAGAGCATGTCATGATAGCTCCCGCTATGGACCTTGATATGTGGGCTCACCCGTCGACACAACGTAATATAGCCACACTGCGTGCCGATGGAGTAGAGATAATAGAGCCGGGCAGTGGAGAACTGGCCAGTCATCTTGTGGGTAAAGGCCGTATGGCCGAGCCGGAGGAGATATTCGCACGTGTGGCGGCTTACCTCCGACGTAAACAGTCGATGCAAGGACGCCGTATACTGGTGACAGCCGGGCCTACGTTTGAAGATATAGATCCGGTGCGTTTCATCGGAAATTATTCGAGCGGTAAGATGGGTTTCGCCATAGCTGCCGAATGTGCCGCACGAGGTGCTGACGTGACACTTGTCAGTGGGCCGGTGTCACTGGCTATTCCTGCCGGAGTGAAGCGTATTGATGTGCGTTCGGCACGCGAGATGCTTGAAGCCTGCAAGACTGTGTGGCCACAAGCCGACACGGCTGTCATGGCCGCAGCGGTAGCCGATTATCGTCCGGCGTGTGCCTCAGACAGCAAGATAAAACGTGAACGACAGGGTGACATCGTTCTCGAACTGGTAAAAAATCCGGATATAGCCGCCACACTCGGTGCGACAAAGAGTGAAAACCAACTGCTTGTAGGATTTGCTCTTGAAACCGATAACGAGACAGCCAACGCACTTGAAAAAATGAGACGCAAGAATCTCGACATGATAGTGCTTAACTCGTTGCGTGACCCTGAAGCCGGGTTTATGAAAGACACTAACAAGGTGTCGGTGATACGTGCCGACGGGACACGTACCGACTATGACGCCAAACTTAAGACCGAGGTGGCAGCCGACATAGCTGACTGTCTGGAGTACCCGGTACATTAATACATAACAGGATGACCGTAACCAAACACATAACCGCACGTGTGGCCCTGCTCCTGACCGGAGCAGGAGCCGCAATGTGCATTAGCCCTGATGCCTGCGCACAGGAGCTTAATTGTGTAGTTGAGGTCAATGCCCAGCAGGTTGAGAGCGGATACAAAAATACCTTCGAGACTCTCAAGACCTCGATGGCAGAGTATCTCAACGAAAACCAATGGACCAACACAACGTTCTCTCCCAACGAGCGCATAGACTGCCGTATATTTCTGACGGTAGGAGAATATGACGGAGACCGTGTAAAAGGTGACCTTCAGGTGCAGCTTTCACGGCCGGTGTATAACAGTACATATACCACCACACTATTCAACTTCCGCGATTCCAAGGTGGAGTTTGACTATAAGGACGGCGATCCGCTTACCTTTACGGAAAACTCCTTTGAGAACAACCTGACGGCATTGCTCAATTATTACGCATACTTGTTTCTGGCCATAGACTTCGATTCTTTTTCGCCTCTGGGGGGACAGCCTTATTTTGACAAGGCAGCCACAGTGGTACAAATGGCCCAAAGCAGTGGTGAGGTAGGGTGGCGTACTTTTGAGGATACCAAGAACCGAAGCGCCGTTCTCAGTGCCTACACCGATGCCAATATGGCACCCATACGTCAGATGCTTTATGACTATCACCGTCGCGGACTTGATGAAATGGTTACAAGCCCGGATAAAGGACGAGCAAAGATAACAGAAAGTCTGAAAGCCATAGAAGAGGTATATGATGTGGCACCGATGTCGGTGGCACTGTCGATATTCCGTGATTCGAAGCTCGACGAACTGGTTAACATTTATTCCAAAGCTCCGCAGACGGAGCGCGATGAAGTGTACAAACTTCTGGAGCCGATATATCCTACAGACCGCGAAAGGCTCGCTAAAATCAAGAATCCCGAACAAAAATAATGCTGCCATGCTGCAACGCCTAATCATCAACAACTATGCTCTTATCGACAGGCTTGACCTTACGTTCGGCCGCGGACTGTCGATAATAACAGGCGAGACAGGTGCAGGCAAGTCGATAATGCTTGGTGCCTTGTCGCTGCTGTTGGGCGGCCGCGCCGACACCAAGGCTATAGCGGACAAGGAGAATAAGTCAATAATCGAAGCTGTCTTTACCGGTGTAGATGCTTCAGTGCGTCAGGTAATGGAACACAACAGTCTTGACTGGCTGGACGGAGAAGTGACGTTGCGGCGGGAGATTACTCCGGCAGGACGTTCACGAGCTTTTGTCAATGATACACCAGTGACACTTCAGGTACTGTCGGAGGTAGCCACGATGCTGGTTGACATACATTCGCAGCATAGTAATCAGATGCTTCTCCAGCCACTTCATCAGCAGCGTCTTGTAGACGCTTTCGGAGTGGAACCGGAGGTTATCGAGAGCTATCGTGCCACATTCAGAACATACGCCGGTATGCGGAATCGGCTTAAAAATCTAAGAGAAGAGACAGCCCGTATGGCACAGGCACGTGAGTTGCTTGAATTTCAGCTTGAACAGCTTGATAAACTGAACCCTCGCCCCGGCGAACTGGCTAAAGTGGAGCGTGAGTTCGATATGCTCAGTGATGCCGACGAGATACGTGAACGTCTCGGTGCGGCGATAGGTTGGCTGAGCGGAAACGAAGGTTCAGTACTCAATGCTCTTACCGAAACACGCGCCGCGCTTGATTATGTTGACTTCGCCGTCTTCGGAGAAGAAGAGGAGGAGCAGCTTATGGAACGTCTGAAAGTACTGGCAATCGAGGCCAAAGATATATCCGAGACACTTGAACACCGTCTGAGTGGTGTTGAGGCTGACCCGATGCGTCTGGCTAAAGTCGGAGCACGTATGAACCAGCTTTATGAAGCCAATAAGCGTTTCAAGATAGTTGAAGAAGATGGACTCGTGAAACTACGTGAACGGTTGCGCACTCAGTTTAACAGTATAGTTAATGCTGACAGCAATATCGAACAGCTCGAAGCGGAAACCCGGCGTATGGGTCGTGTACTCAAGGAACACGCCGGACGCCTAAGCGAGCAGCGTCGTATATCAGCCGAAGCTTTCGGTGCGCTTTTAGGTGAGATGGCTCGTCCTCTCGGCCTCAAGAATCTTGTATTTGAGGCAAAAGTGGAGCAGGGACGTCTGACAGCCGAGGGGCAGGACACGGTGACATTCTACTGTGCCTTTAATAAAAATCAGGAACTGCAGCCGATGTCGAAAGTAGCATCGGGAGGTGAGATGGCGCGAATGATGCTGTGCATAAAATCCATTATGGCCTCACGTATGAATCTGCCGACTGTGATATTCGATGAGATAGACACCGGTGTGTCGGGCGACATAGCTGACCGTATGGGTACTATGATGGACGATATGGGTAAGGAGATGCAGGTACTTACAATCACGCATCTGCCACAGGTAGCCTCGAAAGGGGGGAATCATTACAAAGTGTACAAGGCCGATAACGAACTGAAGACAGTGACCTGTGTGCGCCATCTCAATCAACAGGAGCGGGTAGAGGAACTTGCGCGTATGCTGGCAGGTAAGGAGATAGACACTGCCGCTCTGCGTAATGCCAGATCGCTGTTGCGGCAGGGAAAGTGAACCGTACAGCTGTCATGGATATGACAGGACTGACAAAACAGAAGAAACGCGATAGAAATGGAAAAAACAGACTATATATTCGGACTGCGTGCCATAATCGAAGCCATAGAAGCCGGCCGCAGTATTGACAAGGTATTGATACGTAAAGATCTTGCCGGAGGCGAGCTTGCACGTGAACTCAATGCCAAAATAAAAGAATACGGTGTTGTGGCTCAGCGTGTGCCTATAGAGAAGCTGAACCGTATCACCATGAAGAATCATCAGGGAGCAATAGCTCTGCTGAGTCCGGTGGAATATCAGCGGCTTGAAAATATAGTACCTTTGCTTTATGAGGAGGGGAAAACACCGTTACTGCTGCTGCTTGACGGAATAACCGACACACGCAACTTCGGTGCGATAGGGCGTACCGCCGACTGTGCAGGAGTAGACGCCATCGTGATACCCGAACGTAATAGTGCGACTGTGACCCCGGACGCATTGAAAGCATCGGCCGGCGGACTGTTTTATGTGCCTGTGTGCCGCGAACGTGATATGGTTAAAGCCGTGCGTATGCTCAAAGAGAACGGTTATCATATAGTAGGAGCAACCGAAAAAGGAGCACGTCCCTATACGGAAGCCGACTACAGAGTGCCTGTAGCCATAGTAATGGGGTCGGAAGATACCGGTATAAGTGATGATGTATTGCGTCTGTGTGACGAACTGGCAGCAATACCAGTTTTAGGTCAGATAAGCTCGCTTAATGTCTCTGTAGCCGCCGGTGTAATGCTTTATGAGGCGGTCAGACAGCGGTTGGAAGCAGGATTTACAAGGGAATAAAGAAAAAAGGAGCTTAAATTTTGCGTAATAGCGTCCGAAAGGTTAAATTTGCACTCTCTAAACCGGGCAATGCGCCTTCGGAGCAGTGTCCGGCCGGGACGGCGGTGCATGCCGAGCGACCGGAAACAAAAGGAACAAGAAAACAAGAGAAGCATAAAGAGTTATGATCAACCGAGTGCTGATAAGGATAAAAGTGGTGCAACTGCTCTATTCTTATCTACTTACTGAAAATCAGTTCATACTGGAGTCACAACCGTCAGCGCCTACCAAGGAAAAGAGATTTGCGTATGCTCTTTACCTTGATATGCTTGTGTTGATGGTCAGACTTGCCGAAAGGGTATCCGAGAGACGCGGAGTATTCTATCCGCTGCTGGAAACACGCTTTATAAAGAAATTGAACGCCGATGACAAAATCAAGGCACTGTTAATAAAGTATGCCGACGGATCGTTCCCGATGAAAGATCTCGTCGGTCCGCTGGCTGACAAAATCAAAGACTCGGGTCTCTATAAGAATTTCTATAAGGAGGGCGGAGCCGATAATCCTGCCAATGACAGTGTATGGCGTGAACTGTTCAATCTCATCATATATCCTTCTGAAGAAGTGATTGCCGCCAACGAAAAGCGTGAGCATTACACACTTCGCGGTGTGGAGCGTATGCGCGGTATAATGGACGAGACGTTCAAAAACTTCTTTGCATCGCAGGACAACCTGCACGATGCTCTCGCCACGCTTGAGATGAGTCTTGACAAAGCCCGCGAGCTTTATATGCGTCTGTTGATGCTGCCTGTCGATCTGACCCGACTGCGTGCGAAACAGCTTGATGACAACCGCCGTAAGTATCTGCCTACCGATGAAGACCTGAATCCGAATATGCGGTTTGTCGATAATGAGCTTATAATGCGTATAGAGAGCGATGAGAAAATAAAGCAATATTTCGATAAGCATAAATTCTCATGGACAGTAGAAGAACCCCACATGCTTGAGCGCCTGCTTAAAGACATAATGGCTTCGGAAGTCTATGATGATTACATGCGTTTCCCCGCTACTGATCTTTACACCGACTGTGAGTTCTGGCGCAACATATATAAATATGTGCTCTATGAGAATGAAACATTCCTTGAGACACTTGAAGACAAATCAGTGTTCTGGAATGATGATCTTGACGTCATAGGAACATTTGTACTCAAGACTTTCAAGCGCTTTGATGATCCAAATGCCGAAGTAGCGCCGGTGCTTGACCAGTACAAAGATGATGAAGACGCACGGTTCGGTGCCGAGCTTTTCACAGCCGTGATGCGTAATAAAGACACCTACCGCAGTCTGATACGTGATGCCGTGAAGCACACATCGTGGACTGACGACCGTCTGGCATTCATGGACGTTGTGATAATAATGACAGCTCTTGGCGAAATACTCAACTTCCCGAAGATACCGATCAGTGTCTCGGTCAACGAGTATGTGGAGATGGCCAAAGTGTATAGTACACACCGCAGTGATAAGTTTGTCAACGGAGTTTTAGGTGCCATAATCGACCGGCTTCAGCATGAAGGACTGCTTGACAAATGAGCCGCCGGGACACGACCCGTTACAAACAGTGATAATAACAGATAAACAATACCAATCATAACTGATAGAGATGAATCAGCTCAACACCATTCTGCTCCAGGCACAGTCCGGGGGTGGCTTCAGCGGTATCATAATGATCGTGCTGATGATAGCCATATTCTACTTCTTCATGATACGTCCTCAGAATAAGAAGCAGAAAGAAATCAAGAAAGCACGCGAGGCACTCAGCAATGGAGACCGCGTAGTGACAGCCGGCGGAATACACGGAAAGATACGCGAGGTTAGCGATGCTTACTTCGTAATAGAGATAGCGCCTAACGTCAGCATTAAGGTTGACAAGAATTCGGTTTATCCGGCAGTCACGCAGCAGCCTCAGGCCAAGCAGTGATTTTCTTGTAGTGCCGACATGGGCAAACGTATAGATAGGATAAGACACCGCTGGGAGAGTATGAAGGCTTCAGGAAGCCTTCATAACCTTGCGGTGTTTGTTGTTTTTGTAGCTGTGGCTACCATGTTCTGGCTGATTCTGGCATTGAACGATGACTCACAAGACAGCTTCGACACACGTCTGGTAATATCCAATATACCGGATTCGGTAACATTCATCACAGACCCGCCGACACAGCTGCATGTCAGTGTACGCGATCGGGGCACAAACCTGCTGCGTACTGGAGTAATGCGTCACCCGGTGGTGAATTTTAACTTTCGTGATTATGCCTCCGGAGGTGTGATGCGTATATCACACTCTGACATTGTTGCTGCGCTGAAGGCTACGTTCGGTACGACAGCACAGATAGCATCGGTCTCAGTCGACTCACTGCGGTTGGCTTACACTACAGGTAAAGGTAAACGTGTGCCCGTAGTGGTGTCTGCGGATATTGTACCGGCTCCGGGCAATGTGCTGGCCGGACCTCCGTCTTCCGAACAGAAGTCAGTGCATGTCTATGCCGCCGACCGATCTGTACTTGACACACTGACACGTGTGTTTACCGATCGTATAGTACGCCGGGGAATTGAGGATCCTACAGATGTCACAGTTCCGTTGCATCAGGTGCAGGGTGTACGTATGGTACCCGATAAAGTGAAAGTACACATAGCTGTCGAACCACTTATAGCTAAGGAATCATTGGTGAGCGTTACGGCACAGCATGTACCTGCGGAAGAAAGTCTGTTGCTTTTCCCGTCGAAGGTGACGGTGCGTTACTTTGTGCCGATGAGTAAGTTCAGTGATTATGAGCCTGAATTTGAAGTAGTGGTAGACTATAACGATATTACACGTATACATTCAAACCGTCTGCCTGTTAAGCTTCAGCGCTCACCGAAAGGTGCTGTCAATGCTGAACTGCGTCAGGATTCGGTGGAATACACCATAGTGAGAGGACATATATGACCGGATTAGGAACACGGCCTGCCTTGGCGGGCATAGCCGGAGGTATAGGTGCCGGTAAGAGTGTGGTGTCACGTATACTCAGACTTCGCGGTTACAAAGTGTATGATTGTGACACCGGCGCACGTGAGCTTATGGATGGCTCGGAGGAGGTAAAGACAGCTTTGAGACAGTGGTGTGGTGATGAGGTAATTGACACTTCGGGATGTATTGACCGTACCAGACTCGGAGAAGTATTCTTTACTGACGCTGCGTTGCGTTCACGTGTTAACGCCCTTGTTCATCGACTTGTGCGTGAGGACGTGGAGCGTTTTGTCATGGAATCGGACAGAGCCGTAGTATTTGTTGAAGCTGCTGTCATGACTACTTCCGGCTTGGCTGACCTCTGCGATATGGTGCTGTGGGTCACTGCACCCGAAGAGGTGAGAGTGGCACGGGCTATGAAGCGTGACGGTATGGATCGTGAGCGTGTTCTGGCCCGGATAGAGAGTCAGCGTCACGAACTGGAAGCACTGATGACGCACAGTCAGAAGATATTGGAAGTCATAAATGATGACATAACGCCATTGCTGCCGCAGATAACACGTATCATCGGTTCGCTTGAAGCGCTGGCGGGTGTCTGAAATAAAAATTACACTAAGGAAAACCAAAATATAACAAGACAATGTTAAGACAGATAATCTCGATAACCGGTAAGCCCGGTCTTTACAAAATTCTTTCTCAGGGTAATCGTAACATAATAGTTGAGGACATCAGCACGAAGCGTCGTATGCCTGTACAGGCACGTGACCGTGTGGTGTCGCTCGGAGACATTGCGATGTATACTGAAGAGGAAGACCTGCCGCTGGCAAAGATTCTTGATCGTGCCTACAAGTACTATGAGGGCGCTACGGTAGATGTAAAGTCCCTTATAGCTGACGGGCGTATACGTGATGAATTTGCACTTATTGTGCCCGATTTTGACCGTGATCGTGTGTATGATAATGACCTCAAGAAGTTCTTCACATGGTATAATCTTCTGACTGAAGCCGGCTATAAGGATTTCGAGACTTCTGAAGGCAAGACAAATGCTGCTGCCGAGCCTGCAGAAGGAGAGTAAGGAGATGTTAAGTAACTTTTAAAAATTAAACGATATATCGTTTAATTTTTAAAAGTTACTTATGACAAATCCTTACAGGATCTTCGACTGAACAGATTATCTCAAAGTATGGAAACACGCGAGAAACAGATATACCGCATTACCCTTGTGGGAAGTGTGGTTAATGCAGTGCTTGTGGTGTTGAAATTCGTTGCCGGTGTTGCAGGACACAGTTCGGCAATGATAGCTGATGCCGTACATTCACTGTCTGATTTCGCAACCGATGTGGTTGTGATAGGTTTCGTGCGTGTAGCTTCCAAACCTGAAGATTCAGACCATGCTTACGGACATGGCAAGTATGAGACTCTGGCCTCAGTCATAGTAGGTATCATGCTTGTGGCTGTCGGTATCGGACTGGGAGTAGAGGGTGTGACGAAAACCATAGGATTCTTTAAGGGTGAGGAACTGGAGACACCAAACTGGTGGGCTTTGGGCGCGGCTTTTGTATCGGTGATTTCAAAGGAATGGCTTTACCACTATACGGCACATGAAGGCTCACGTCTTAATTCTCCGGCACTGATATCAAATGCCTGGCATCATCGCAGCGATGCTTACACATCGTTGGCTACACTGGCAGGTGTAGCAGGCTCTGTGCTGTTAGGAGCACGCTGGAGGGTACTGGACCCGTTGGCTGCCACATTAGTGAGCGGTTTCATAGTATGGTCAGGGTGGGAGATGATAAAACCCGGACTTGATGAACTGCTGGAGAAATCACTGAGTCGTTCCGAACAGGAAGAATTAGGTCATATCATAGAAACTACTCCCGGAGTCAGGGCATATCACCATCTTCGTACCCGTCGGATAGGGCCTCACAGAGCTTTGTCAGTACACGCCAAGATGGATCCTGCTCTTACTTTGCTACAGGCACACGAGATAGCTACCGAGGTGGAATATCGTATCAGAGAGCGCTTCGGAGACGATACTTATATAACTGTTCACATGGAGCCATATAAACAGTAAGGCTATCGTTAAATACTGAATAAGGCTCAGGCCGTATCTCTCAAAAGAGATACGGCCTGAGCCTTATTCAGTATTTAACGATATTTACGATATTAAAGAAGTTCTACCGAACGTCTGATAAAGTCGGTGAGTGCCTGACCCTTCAGAAGATTACTCTGAAGGAGAGCAAGGTCTATAATCTGTTTTACAACAGGCTGCTTGGCGGCATAGTCAGTGACTATACGCTGTTCTTCAGCACGCAAATCAGCGACTTTCTTCTCCAGTTCAGCAGTATCTGCACTCTGGTTATCCTTACGTGCGTCAGCTATCTCTTTGTTTGTAGACTCTATCTGCTCATGCAGGGGGGCTACTTGTGAATCAAGAGCTACCGAAGCTTCGTCGATAACTTTACGTACTGCGGGCTGTTCGGTATTGACAACAAGTTCGTAGCTGTCGGGAAGCTGGCTATAGAAGCCACCACCGGGCTGCATAGCGGCCATTTCCTTCATACGTCGCATGAATTCGTTCTGTGTCACTGTAGCAGGAGCCACGTTTGTGCCGAGAGCCTGGAATGCTACAAGGAAGTTGGCATTATCTGAGGCCGGCAGCTGTGATGTGAAGACAGTCGTCATGATTTCGCTCTGCAGGGCAGACAGACCGTTATCTTTCTGTTCATCTTTGGCGATAAGTCGTTCAGGTATGTCTGCGTCGACACGTACGAAACGAGTCTTCTCAAGTTTGCTTTCGAGCAGACCTACAAGGTGTGAATCAAGCTGGCCTGTCATTACCAGAACATTATAACCTTTGTCTTCAGCAGCTTTGATGTAGGAATGCTGTGCAGCAGGGTCACTGGTATATATATAGATGACATTACCTTCCTTATCGGTCTGGGTAGGCTCTACAAGCTGACGGTACTGTTCAAGAGTGTAGTAGCTGTTCTGTGTGTCTTTGAAAAGGAAGAACTTGCGGGCGGCTTCGAAGAATTTTTCATCTGTCAGCATACCGTAAGCTATAAAGACTTCGATATCGTCCCATTTCTCCTCAAAAGCCTTGCGGTCATCAGTAAGCATCTTGGCGAGCTTTTCAGCCACCTTCTTAGTGATGTAGCTTGAAATTTTCTTGACCTGAGTATCGGCCTGCAGATAGCTTCGGCTGACGTTCAGAGGTATGTCAGGAGAATCGATAACACCCTGCATGAGGGTCATGAACTCGGGTACTACACCCTCGACCTGATCTGTGACATAAACCTGATTGGAGTACAGCTGTATCCGATTGCGCTGCAGATCAATGTTGCTCTTCACCTTGGGGAAATAAAGGATACCTGTCAGAGTGAAGGGATAATCAACGTTGAGGTGTATCCAGAACATAGGGTCTTCCATACCTGGCATCAGCTCGTGATAGAAACGCAGATAGTCCTCATCAGTCAGCTCTGAAGGTTTCTTGGTCCAAAGAGGTTCGGTAGCATTGACTACTTTGTCACGGTCGGTATCGACATACTTACCGTCTTTCCACTCCTGTTCCTTGCCAGAAATAACAGGTACGGGGAGGAAGCGGCAATATTTCTTCAATAGTGTGTCAATACGAGCCTGTTCGAGATACTCTTTATTCTCATCATCGATGTAGAGGATGATATCCGTACCACGACGGTCTTTTTCGATTTCGTGCATCTCATATTCAGGACTTCCGTCACAGGTCCATTCTACAGCTTTGGCACCCTCCTTGTAAGATAACGAGCGGATAACCACTTTCTTTGACACCATAAAAGCCGAGTAGAAACCGAGACCGAAGTGGCCTATGATAGAATTGGCAGTGTCTTTGTATTTAGCCAAGAACTCTTCGGCACCCGAAAAAGCTATCTGATTGATGTATTTTTCAATATCCTCGGCGTTCATACCAATGCCATGATCACTTACAGTAAGTGTTCCGGCTTCTTTGTCGATAGAAACGCGGACGTCCATCACACCGAGGTCACCCTTGTACTCTCCGAACGATGAAAGGGTTTTAAGTTTCTGCGTAGCGTCAATAGCGTTGCTGACCAGCTCACGCAGGAATATCTCATTGTCTGAATAAAGGAATTTCTTGATTACGGGGAAAATGTTTTCAGTTGTAACCCCGATTTTGCCTGTAGCCATATAATATTATGTGTTTTTATTAAGTCTTTTTCAGTACTGACGGCGGTTTCAAGCCGTCTGTTCGTTAATACTTCACAAACCGTGCCAAACCGGTCCGTCGTGCTTTCAATATATACAACAAACGGGCGTGGCCTACGGTTTGTAGGCTACGCCCGCGGAATAATGACGGAGTTTAAAATTAGCGTGACATTGTCTCTGTAGGTGAAATACGGGCTACGAAAGAGGACGGTACAAGCAGAACAAGGGCCGCTATTATAAAAGTAGCGATATTCAGTATCAGAATTTCAGGCCAGTTTATACTTACAGGCACATAGTCTATATAATATGACTCAGGGTCAAGGGGAATCAGATGTGCCGCGTGCTGTATCCATAGCAGCACACCCATAAGTAATGTGCCGGCAGCCATGCCTGTCAGCGATACACGCAAAGTAAGATATATGAATATGGCTCTTAGTTTACGGTCGGGGCAACCTAATGCTTTCATTAGGCCGATGAAACTTTTTTTGTCAAGTATTATAATCAGCATACCCGATACGAGAGTGACACATGCTACAACTGTCATAAGTACGATAATGACGATGACATTGGTGTCAAGAAGCGACAGCCATCGGAAGTAACCGGCACCCTGATTGACTGCGTTGTCGACACGGTAGTGACGGTACAGGCGGCCGTCGGCAAGTGCGTGCAGCAGTGATTCGCGCAGACCGGTTGTGGCAGGCTGAACCTGGGTGAAGTCGTGGAGTGTGACTTGCAGCGATGTGCCTTGTGTGGAGTCCAGAGCACCTACCTGCTGAAGCAGCGGAAGCGAACCATAGATGAGCACGTTATCATACGAGTCAAAGTGAGTGTTGAATATTGCGGCTATTTCGAGCCGTCTTACTCGCACGTCGTCAGTGATGAAATAGGTATCGATATGATCGCCTGTCGACAGCCCGAGCTGACGGGCTACTATGCGCGATATTACTGTCTTATTGTTGTTGGCAGGGTCTGTGAAGTCGGGTAGAGTGCCTTCGTCGATATGTGCGCCGATAAAGGTTGACATGGCAGGGTCGGCAAGCGATTTGAGATAAACGCCTTTGAAGTCATCGGGAGTCTTGAGTACGGCCGGTGCCATAGCTTGGAGTGAGTAGGTGGCTATGTCGGGTTGTTCGTCGAGTACGGCACGGAGTGTCGGAGTTAGAGTGATAACGTTGTCATCGCGATCGGACATACGTTCGGCATAGATCGATATGTGGGAGTTGAAACCGATAACACGGTCGGTTATCTCTTTCTTGAAACCCTGCACTACAGCTATCGAGGCCATCATGACGGCTACGGACAAAGCTACCGCTACTGTGGCTACACGTACGGCCGGCGAGCTGCGCCGGCCACCTGCCGCCAAGCTCAGGCGGCGTGCTATGAAAAGAGCGAGATTCATCAGATAGTGAATGAGGTGGGATATTACCGGGAGAGACCGTACAAAAGTACAAAAATAAATCCGAATGGGTAAACGAGGAAGCTGATTAAGAGGGATTGGCAGAGCCGGGGACAAAAGGCTGACGCTGTGTGGGCGGAGCGAGAGGCAGGTGTGGAAGAGTCGGGATGAGAAGAGGGTAATGTTAAGAGGTGTTTAAGATGTTAAAATGCTGTTGATGTAGCCAACCATTGTGTAGCTCGGGCGTTCTACTTATACAAAAAGCAATACGGATAACACATACAGATAAGCAATATGGATAAGTATCCGGTGGTTCGTGAGAATAGCCGTGTATGAGATTAAGTTCAGTTAGATATAGTTTATAGTGGAATCGTGAGAGAGGCGTTAATATAACGCCTCTCTTTTGTGTATATCAGTATTTTACGAGTTAAATAGCTGAGATATATATTTATAACGAAATTTTGGCAAAGTGAATCAAAGTGAAGGTAAATGTAGGGGAAAGAATTTAACGGAAGCACTTTTGACACACTCACGGACACACCAGTTGCACACTTTATGACACACTCGATACCTGTTGACACACCGGCGTTAATCATTTCTGTTCCGGGTTAGTATATGGATTGTCTCCGGAGGCGTTAAAACGGGCCATTGCTTTAGCCCGGAGTGTGTCGGCTATCTCAATATAAGGCCGCATTGAAGCGTATTCGGTATGGCCTGTCCAGCGCATGACTATGTGTACCGGTATGCCCAGAGCCAAAGCATTGCATACAAACGTCCTTCGGGCGCAGTGGGTGGTCAGGAGAGTGTATTTAGGCAGATTGTAGTCAATACGCTCGCTGCCGTAATACTGGCTTGACAACACGGAGGTCTTGAGCCCTATCGAGGCACCTATGACTTTGAGCAGATGGTTAAGCCTGTTATTGGTTATACGTGGCAGTGCGTATTCGCTGTCATCGTCGTGGTATTTGTCGAGCACCCGGCGCGAATGATCGTTAAGCTCGATGCGCAGCGGAGTGGCTGTCTTGACAGTCACGACCTCAAAGTATGTATCATGCACCGACGATTTGAGCAGGGCGGCGGCGTCCGAATAACGCAGACCGGTAAAGCAGCAAAAAAGAAAAAAGTCAGCAGCCCGCTCCAGCTCGGTTCCGGCGCCGAAGTCAGCTGCCTCGAGCCTCATCAGCTCCGGCCACTCCAAAAATATAACGGGACGGTCTATGGTCTTAACCTCCGGCATAGCATCCCGCCATGTCGCTTCGGTAATATAACCCTGTTTGGTTGCCCACATAAAAAACCATTTGACGATACGGAGATATTTAACGACTGTGGCGTTACTGTATCCGGTACCGCCTCTTGCAAATGTCTTTTTTGACAGCTTATGTGTCTCCATGTAGGAGACAAGCTCGCTCATCAGCGTCGGAGTGACAGCGGCAAAGGTAAGCGTCGGCCGGAACTCTTTGAGCAGAGCTCCTACACTGCGTACACTTTTGACCGTGTTAGGCTCCCAGTGTTTGACAGTCTCGCCGTGCCGCACGAAGGCATCGTAAGCTGACCATATATCCTCTTTTGTAGTCTTGTCATTAAGGGCAGCTTTGAGATCTTTCGGCACCGGTACCTTATTAGACATTTCAAACATATAAAATACCTCTCCGACTTTTGCCTCAAGATTGTCAAGTGCCTTATTGATTGTTGTAGCGGGCAGCTTTTGCGATCCGTGTGTCGAGTTCTGGCGGCAGCGCCGGCCATCCCATTTCGGTCGGCCCTTATCGTCGCTCCTATCCACCTCATAACCGACCCACAACAATAGACGGTGGTCAGCCCAGCGGATCTGCATACGTAGCCAGGAGTCTTTAAACTGATAATTGATATTGCGCTTTATAGGTGTCATCGTAGTACATCATCTATTCCTCGGCTCAAATTTGATTGTATACATTAGTATCAGAGAGAATCAAGAAAAGAGTCGAGTTCTTCCCGGGTGCGACACGATATGCAACGGCCTTCCTGGCATGCTTGCCGGGCTTCATCTATACGTTTTTGTAATTCTGGGGTTATCATCAAATCTTCCTCACCTACGCTTGTAAGTGTGTATATACGGTTCTTACGGCGGATAAGGACAGTTTCGCCTCTGTCTGCTCGATCAAATGAAGCAGCCAGATTATTTCGGTAATCTCTTACTGATAGTGCTTCCATAATGTGTTTCGGTTTAAATACTTTTTAATAAAACGTTTTTTGTGTACAAAAAAGTGTACACAAAAAACAATTATTTGAGTTTATTTAATTAGCTTATGCAATTGCATAGCATGTTTTTTAGGAGTGTTTTTTGTTAATCGGTGTGTAATTAATCAAAATTTAATTACCGGATTAATTAATAATCAGGGTAAATTTTAGGTGATTTAAGATGTTGATTGTCAAATTAAAAAAATTAGCTTATGCAATTGCATTGCAGGTGCATTGCTATATATAATATAAGATATAATATATTAATATAAAGAAGAAGTATATAAGAAGAAATATCCTCCTTCGCCTCCTTCTTTTTTAGAAAGATTATTTTTTAATTCATTATCTTTGCGGAAAAATAATAAAGTTATGAAAGTTACTAAATGTTTGTTGTGGTCGGCACCGCATGTGTTTATGCTTCTGCTTATAGCTCCCATTGTGGAGAAAGCTATTTCAGATGAATCATGGCGTTGCTGGGTGGCTGTCGTCGCGGTAGGGTATACCATAGAAGTAGTCTATGCCCTGGTGTGGTATGGTTGGAAGAAGGGGTATATATAATTACTTCTCATATTTTCCAAATTCATATCCTAATACCAGGGTAATTACTGGCGTGACAATCTCCCAGATGACATTTAAATCGCCGGTTATATCCGGTACCTTATTTTCACAATCTCTGAAGCACCAGTAGTTGACGATTACAAAAATAGAAACGATGAATCCAATGGCAAAACAGACTATCAATACAATGGTAGCGATAGAATGTTTAGCGTTGCTTCCTGTGCCTATGATGTTGGTAATTGAACCTCTACCACCCTATTAGTAGTTACATTTAAATGTAGCTTACTTAACATTGCGTCCTAAAGTTAGCAAATTAATATTGATATTTAGTGGTTAACATCTGGTTTTAAGAAGGAGAAAGTATCGCCAGAAGGTCGGAGACAAAAGGTTGGTGCCGGAAGAAGTGAGAACCTCAACGGTTGAGGTTATTAATTGCCTTTTTCCAATCATTGCCAAGACGCCACATGTCATTATGCAAATTACGATTGCCGTCGGCTATTGTGTCATATCGCAGATCGCGTATGTCATCGTTATCACAAGGAGTGATCCCGAACCTGAGAGTACCGAGGTTGCTTGCCATTCTACGGCAAAGGCGTGTTTTTAAGTTCTGCATAGTCAGCGAAATATTTTTTTATGCGGTCAGCTTGTGAGCGCAGAATGTTAGTAAACTTGAAAGACTTTTTTACTCTCTCGATACCATAAGTGTCTATGAGCTGGCCGAAACTTGTATTAAGAAAAACAGTTGATACGGAATCAAGCCCGGTCATGTTAAATACAATTATCTCTCCGTTGTCAATCAGAGTCACGGCATCATTGCAGACTGCATCACCTGCCTTTGCGTAATCCTTGAAGCGGTCTATATAGGTCTTAATTATTAAATCAGTCATGGTCAGAATTAGTCTTCGATTTATCTGAGTTCGGAGAAGTGTATTTATTTGTAATAAATACTGCGACTAAAGATATAATTGTTGTGCCGCCAATTACACCGGCAAGTACTTCATGATTGTAGAATCCTAATGCTACGGACGCTGCGAGACATAGAATTGCTATTAGAAATCCGAACCATTGACCTCTTACAGACTGTGCAGCAGTACTTCTAACTATCTTATCTTCACATTTTATTCTATGAGCCTGTTGTTCTTCGGCCATTTTGAAAATACGTTCAGCAAACCCATCCTGTACATTTTCGTATCCCTGCAATATATCAGGATGAGGTAATGGACCGGTAAAGGATTGTTTTAATTGGGTCTGATGAATGTAATGGATAATGATAGCACGTTGTTCAGGATTGATATTATTTAAAGCATCAGTTACTTCAGGAGATAAAACAGTTGAGTCATAATCTGGTATAGAAATATTGTCTTCCTGCATGTCTGGTGAACTTGAGGCAACTCTCTGCGGATTTTGAAAGTCATGATTTTGATCTTGTTGCTGCATGGGAGTTAAATAGCGGTATTATTTATTTTTACGTATAGCATACCGGATATAGTTGCCGACAGCTGCCCAATCACTTCTTAAAGCTTCTGTATCGTTGTTTTGTGAAAGATCCGGCATAGGAAAGTAATTGCCTGGAATGGATATTATGCTACCTACACCGCGTGAGAATGAGCGGCGGTACAGAGACATTATAGAATTTTTAGTTAGTTTTATCCTTTTCATAATTATTATCAATTATTAGTTTTTCCGTACTAAGTTACAATTAATCCTCAAAAAATAGCCAAGGCTGGCGCCGGAAGAGATGAAACTTACTCGTTAAGCTTATCAAGTAAATTCAGGTATTGCTTAACCATGTAGGTATACTCTGCTTCATTCCAGGAGAAAGTATATACATCTCCACACAATCGAAAGTCTCCATAATATCCTATGATAACCAGCGCTCTATCATTTCCGCCTGTTTCAGCATAGTATTTATTCAGCTCCTTCTCCGAGATATAACCTATCTTCTGGTTTTTATCGGTATAAATAGCTATTGCTTTAGGATTAAAAGGATTGCTCGGCTCGCGTCTGGCATAACCGAAAGTGACAAAAGAGTTATCCACATACCTGTTAATACCGGCTATATAATACTTTCCGTTATGATTTGAATATTTCCCAGCATATACAGCTTTAGATGCTCTAAAAGGGCCTTTGGGTAAATTAAGTTTCTGTACTCTTTTCTCAAGATATTGTTTTAATCTTTTAGGATTTCCCTTAATAAGTATCGACAATACATAAGATTCCTGTACTTTACTCTTGACTACGGTAATCTTCATGTCTGTACCGTCACTATAGCCTATCCATTTCAGGCCGTCGGTGGCAGCTTCAGTGTCGTATCTTTTCCATAGAGTTCTATCAAGTTCTGCAAATACCGTGTCGTCATCAAGGCAGAAGGCTACTCCTTTAACTCCGTTTCTGTTAACTTCCTCAGTATACATGGTACGACCATAGTACACCCCCACAGGTTTAGCGATATTACGGATATTATAGACGTACTTGTCTTCAGTGCCTTTGGCTGCTGTTTTGTATAATCTGCCAAAAAATTCCCTTAACTTGTCTAAATCTTCCGTATATAACTCCGGATTATCTTTGTCAACTGTGAATATATAAGTGAGCTGGTTCTCAGTTGAAGCGGAATCATTGGCGGTTGTAGTTGGTTTGGATTCCGGATTGTTACCTCTCGAATATGTATAATCTACGTTATCGGCAGGTTTAGGCTTAAAAAAATCAAAGATACCCATAGTCTTTATATTTAATAGTTAACACCTTGTTTTGAGTTCGTTTATCCGTTCTTTGAGTTCGGCGATGCGTTCGTTTTTCTCGGCGATACGTTCGTCTTTCTCAGAGAGCAGGGTTTCAAGTAGTTGGATTTTTTCTGTCAGCATGCTATCACCCCGTGCATCAAGTGCTGTAGCGATAGTGCCGTGACCGCTGGCTTTGGCAGAGTGGTCATCGCTGCTGATAGGTTCATCGAATAAATAGCTTATCTTCAATCCAAGAAATGAAGCAAGAGAAACTACAGTACTAAGTTTGGGGTCACGACCAGCTAAGACATTCTCAATAGTCTTTCTGTCAATCCCACACTTAGAGGCAATTTCTACTTTGGTGAACTTACTCTCTTCGATTCCTTTTTGTAATTTTCCGATATTTAGCACCATATTGTTCATAATGTGGAATTAAAACTACATAATTAACATTTTTTAAGGGAATAAAATACACATGATTGTGTATTTTATTCTACCTTTGCATCATAAAGTTAACAATTAACAATTAAATAACAAAAACGATGGCTGAAAATATGAGTATTACCCCGGTACTTAGAGACCTTGATACTGGAGATTCGGCGGTTTTCCCAATTGACCGGCTTAGGTCTGTACGTACAATCGCATCCGAAGTCGGGGTTATGTACAATCGTAAATTTAAGACCTCGGCGAATCGGGTAGAACGCACAATCACAGTAACCCGTGTCAAATGAGGTCTACATGTCCAGCCCGTTGCGGCATCTGTCCGGAGGCACACGAGGCTTTTAACGGCCGTTATTGCCGTTGGCTTGAGATAATGGTTGAGTATAAGATATTCCCTCCTTGTGAGGGATAGACAAAGCAAAAGGCCGACCGCCGGCCGACCTTTGATATAATTTTAAAACAACATGACTATGAAACAAGAAAATAATTTTGAGGGTGCTCACGGTGCTACAGGAGAGAAAGGCCCAATAGGAGGTGATGTGCTCTCCAGTGTATCTTCTTTCATTCCCCGATTAGGAATTTCCTCATATCCTGAAGTTCCTGAGAATATTCCGGGGTCGCTTTTGAAGCCAGATGAGTTAGGAGCTCTTCAAGAGATTGCCACTTTTCTGAAAAACCGATGTGACCGATTATCTCCCATAGGTGATGATTATGAAGAAAGAAAGGTAGCATTATTGCAGCAACAGCATCGTAATAATGCCGGGGATAAGGCGGAGTCGGTGAGTCAACCTCAACTGACAGTAACGGTAGCCAGATACGCAGGCCAAGATGATAAGGGTAACTGTTCGCATGGTAGAATTCCTCACGCATCTGACGTAAGGAAGCAAAACGGTCTTCAATGTATTGTTGAACCGACAGGGCGTAGTGGGGATAACCCAGTTGACTCCATATTGTGGGATATGAGAAAACTGATAAACAAAATAGAGACGCTGTGTGACACAGGCATTCTTCAAACCATACAAGACCCTTCAGCCGTCCGGTTAAGTCCCTACCTATCAGAAGATGGGTGTATTCATGTGCGAACTGATATAGCCATTGACACCAGTAATCTTCTTTCACAGCTAAATATACAACCGGTCCGTCAGGAGTGTTGACGGTGCAGGGATAGTCTTGATCCCAGTGTTGGACAGTGATATTCTCACTGACTTTGCACTTTGACATATCTTCAAGTGTGGTAACTGTCGTGGTGAGCAGAGATTTCACAATATGGGTATGTACAGGACCGAACTCTTCGTAATTTATAGTTAACATGGCGTATGTATTTATGTACTGCGCAAAGATAGTGTTTTTTATGCGATTTTTAATGATTTAGATGACTGATGATATGGCAATGACATTGATAAGAGGTAATAAGGGTCTGGCCAAGACATTGGGTGTAACTACCCGCACGGTACAGGCATGGAGAGCGAAAGGGCTGCTTAAATCGGCTACAGTCGTCGATAGGAGCAGGGTGATAGTGTATAACCTCGATGAGGTTTTTAATTGCCTAAAATCTGCGCCGCTGAAATGGCCGGCACAGTATCCGGTAAAAACTAAGGGAGTAGGGTAGTGTCATATAAGGGAGGCTGAGGGGTTGGCTACCGTAGTATTAACCGATTAACACCGCGAGAGATGAGATTATATGAGTGTGGTGTCCGTTACAACAAGATGCAGCCGAACGGACAGACCAAGAAAATAACTGAGCTGTATCTGGTAGACGCCCTCACCTTCACGGAGGCTGAGGCACGAATTATCGAGAAGGTAAAAGCCGAAGTAAGCGGCGATGTTGAGGTGATTAGCCTAAAAATAACCAATTATTCGGAGGTGATCACCTGTAATATAGATGCCGAGGGTAAGCCGTCGGAACGTGCTGACAAATGGTTCCGGGTTAAGGTTAATTACTACCCGGAGTCGGCAAACGGAGGCCCTAAAAAAGTGCCGTCTTACTATATCCTTAACGCTGACTCAATGGACGAGGCGCACGAGGTTTTAGCGGCATTTCTGCGCGGCACAGTGACTGAGCATGATGTCGCAACGTTCGATGAGTCACGTATCATCGAGGTATATCTGCATAATTGATAATTCACAATTATTAATACCCTGCCTTATGTACAATCCCTATATCACCCTCGACACGGATGCCTACTTTGATCCCAAGGTAGTTAACGCACGTATCAAGCACGGTCCGGTCGCTTTTACAGTATTTGTATTTCTGCTCAGTGCTATGAGCCGGGAAGAGTTGTGTATGCTGTCATGTAAGGATTACGCCGCTTTCGCTCACCTCATCGGTGTAGATGAGGAGACGGTGCGCAGCGTGGTCGAGGACTTCGGACTGTTTAAGATATTAGATGACGGACAGATGTTCTATTCGATCGAATTGAGTCGGCGGGTAGAAAAAAAGAAAAGAATATCAGAGGAGAGAAAGGCTGCTGCAAAAAAACGTTGGCAGTCTGATACAGACCCTACAGACAAGGGACCTGATAAGCCGGGAAGCGGTCCCGGCCGACCTCGCAGACCAAAGAAATCACAGCCGATAACCCAGGCGACTGTCCCGGTTCCGGCTGAAAAAACAAACACAGCATCATCATTGACTGCCCCACAGACGTCGGAGCCGCTGCGACAGGCTATTGCACCGGAGACAGTACCGTCGGATGAGAGGCCGGAACCACTCACGGTCGCTGATGAGGTGGCGATATTGCGCAGACAGGCTACCTGGATAGCCGGTGTGTGTGATGCCCGTAACCTCACCCCTGAGCAGCTTGACAGTCTGCTCAACGAATTTGTGCAGACCTGCACCAGGCCGACACACGGCGGCACGGGTATAAGTCTTGAGGCACAGCTGCAGGACTGCCGGTCACACATATACCACTGGCTTCCTATCCGGTTGAGCCGTAAGACGACATCTGAACCGATTAAATCTGTTGCTCATCAGCAACCTTATGGATACTCGGACTTCGGTGAGGCTGCCCGTCAGCGTCGGGCAGCTGAAGCTGAGGAGCGGGAGAGTAAGTGTATGTCTGCTGATGATTATATCCGTAGTGAGGGATATGATCCGGCTAATGGGATTACTCTTGCAATGGTTTTGTCTCCGGTATGGAGAGCTAACAATCCTCCGACAATCGCCGTGTAAACATAGGATAGCTGACAATTATATAGAATAGTCAATATACAGATGTACTTCTTATAAAAGAATTTAAATGCTTAAGGAATGGCACAGGAGAGCATTGAGGATTTCATGAAACTGGCCAGATACTATGCACAGGCAGAAAAAGAACTGGAGATTCAGCACTGGGTACACGTATCTTTAGGCTACAGTAGTCAAGACGGTCGTAGAATAGTACTTTTTACTTACGACCTCCCAAGAGAGGTATATGAGCGTAGGGAATGGGTGATAGAATGGAGAAAGGCAAAGCTGATATGTCAGCATCCGAAAGCCGGCATACAGGGCTTTGTGAGCTATTACGACAAGCGTCTCGGCAATGACCCCAAATTAACCTCTGACCTTAGATCGTTGATATCTGCAAAGGCTCAGGTGACGAAAGCTCAAAAGCACATTGAAGAATATCTCAGTTATCATCGTAAATATAACCTATTCTTTGATGAGAACACAGATCAAGATTTAATAAAGGCACGTCGTAAGTTGGAAGTCAAAATCGCCAACGTTTCGGCAGCAGAGGAACGAATGAAAATCAAAATAAAAGAAATAAAACAATCAACCAGAAAATAACAGTGCAGTGTGAGGTTGACGTTGCAGGCATGTACATACGTGTGCGGTATGTCATTATGGCATTGGATTTTAAGGTAAAAAAGACTGATTAGAGTGAGACATAGGCGCGGGAGGCCGTGAGGTTGTGATGCGCCTGTTTTTTCGATAATCAGAATATAATTATATAAAATGAACACAGACTACACAAAGGCACTCAGGGAGTGTATCGCAGAGTGTGAGCCGGAGGGCAGAACCCCGGCGGAGCTGATAGAGTACGGTTTCCGGCACGGTAATATGTTCGGATATAACGGAGGTTTCCTGTCCGGTTATGAGGCCGGACAGGGTGCGGAGACCGCCCGGCTGAAGATGGCTACGGCTGCCATGCAGGGCCTTCTTGCCGGCGGTTATCTCGCTGAGCACAGTGACACGGCAGCCGAAGCGGTACGCCAGGCTGACACGCTGCTTGCCAAAATTACAGCCTCATGACTGGCCGGCAGTTCTTCGACCTTGTGTCCCGGCTGCGAGCCTGCCAGAAGGAATACTTCCGGACACGCGACAAGACGGTGCTCTCTCAGGCCAAGGAGCTTGAGAGAGCGGTGGACACCGAGATAGAGAGAGTTAATAAAATAATAAATTCAAAATAATGACTGAAGCAGAAAGAAATAATATAGAAAGTGCTTTGGAACAGCTACATGTGTTAACTCCTTTGGATTTTTATGATTTGGCGGAGATATGTGTGCTGAAAGAAATAGCCATTGTACTTAAACTGTTAAGTGACAGGCTCCATGACATTGATATGAACTGGTGTCTCAGAGAATCGACTGCAAGAGCTGATAAAATGAAAGCTATGCTTGCGGGTATTGAAATAGAATATCACGGGGATCCCTGCGGTCCACTGGGTGCACGTGGGTCAGGGCAGCTGGAACATATTTATAAGGCGCTCAGAAATTGTGCTGCCGAACTTAACAGCCTGCTTGATGGAAAAGTGGATTGACCTGTTAATTTTTCCCGGCTTTGCTGTTCTGCTGCTTCTTATGATAGGTTGGCTTCTGACGGCTTATTTAGACTCTAAGGCTGACCAATTCTATGATGAGGGTTATAAAGCCGGTAAAATGGCAGAAAGACAACGTGCTCTTAATAGGAGAGTGATGGAAGTCCGTAAAAGAGCTGATAGGATAGCGAGAGAAGTAAATAACCTGAAAAGAATTGGTGAAAGAGCTGACGGATTACGCGATACTATGCAGAAACTTAGTGAATTAAAGAAATAGCTTCTTTATGACCAATAATAACAATAAGGGAGCAGATATGATGACAGAGATAGCTGTGCCGGCGGCTGATGAGGTAGATACTGATGAGGTTGACGGTTGGTTACAATCGGAGCGTGAACGCCGTCCGAAGGATTTTGAGGCCCTGCGGGAGATGCGTGAGCTTGAGGCGTCGGTGTCGTCCCGGCTGGTGACTGTGTATGTCGATGCTTATACCATAGTCAGTGCTCTGCCTCAGACTCTGACGGAACATCTCAAAGGTTTGGGCATGTCAAAGACACGTATAGACACCTGTATCAAGACGGCCGAACAGGAGCGCGACAGGGGACTGCATGACCGTATCGCGCAGCTTTGGCAGGCGGGACACAGTACGGCCGAAATCTCCGGCATGACCGGCAGATCGGTTACGACCGTCTGCCGAGTGTTGAATAAGAGAGGACTCAGAAAGAGGCAGGATAATTAAGAAATTCTGACTAAAAAGAGATTTCGGAAGGTCTCAGACCGTTCGGAAATCTCTTTTTACTTCTTTATTAAAGATAAACCTATCTCTTAATGAGCAAGCCGGAGCTCGTTCTTTATGGATCTGATTACAAAATCATTGATTGTAGTGCCTATTGAGGCGGCTGTCTCAGCTATGTCCTCATGAAGCTCCGAGGGCATACGAAGGACCAGTCTGCCGCTGTAAGGCTTGGCAGGCTCGATACCGCGCTCCCGACAACTCTCAAGATAATCATCAACAGCCTGCTCAAAATCCTTCTTTATTTCCTCGATAGAATTTCCTTCGTAGGAGATAAGAGTGCCTTTCAGACCGAGGACTTTCCCAAATAAACAATTATCTTCAGGGCTGTATTCAACTGTTCCGGAATAGCCCTTATACTTTAACTTTCCCATGATCTAAATCAATTTTAACTGTTTAAGAAATTCGATTAACTGCTTAACCTGATAACTCTTTAGTTCTCCGTTTGGATGAGGTTTATGCAGTAAAATAGAGTCTTTATCTTTAATAAATTCAACTCTTGACCCGAAGGTCCTTCCTTTATTTCTCTCTTCAAAACCAAATCGTATTAACAATGTCTTAGCCTCATCATAATGATAATCTTTTGGTTTACTGAGGAGTCGAGCTATTGCTTTTTCATCTTTTCCCATGAATTAGTAATTTAATATGTTTTAATTAAATTACAAAGATACTAATTTTAGTATCATAACGAAAATTTTGAAGAAAAGTTTTAAGCACTTTATGTGGTTATGCTTGCAGAATCGAGCTGTAATTGCTAACTTTGAGGGTGGATATTAAGCCTCTCGCGGTGAGGGGATAGGGATTAACTATACGGTTGGATTATGGCTAAAAAACGGCTTAGTGTAACGGTCAGCGGGGAGGTACACTCCCGGCTGACCGTGCTTGCTCACAGGTGCGGGTTCCGGGGAGTCCCGGCTATGGTGTCGGCCCTGTTGAGGTTGACTGTCGAGCCTCACAGGACAGCTGCCAGCGAGCAGGAGCAGGAGGCTGCGGAGGAGGATAGTGTGGCTGCGATATTTTCGGCTTTGGCTGAGGCAGAGCGGTCGCGGGTTGATGCGGGTTACAGACTCAGGACACGTATATAGGTATGGCACGCGACAGGGAGTACATACGTCTTATCAACACGCGGCGCTGGCAGGCTCTGCGGCTGTCGGTGCTTGAGCGTGAGCCTCTGTGCAGGCGCTGCGCACAGGCAGGCCGTGTACGCCAGGCACGTGAGGTGCACCATGTGCAGCCTATACAGACAGGTGTGACACTTCAGGAGCGTGAGCGCCTGGCATACGACCCGGCTAATCTCATGCCTCTGTGTTCGGAGTGTCATCAGAGCGAGCATGAGCGCCTCGGCAGCAAGGGTAAGGCGGAGCAGAC
>JAAVDM010000035.1 GCA_014801815.1 Bacteroides sp.
AATTACCACATCCTCTGAACGGATTTGTACCGACAGCAGTTACTGATGACGGAATGTTGACACTCTGCAAGGCAGAACACCCGCAGAATGCCGAGTCACCGACAGCAGTTACTGATGACGGAATGTTGACACTCTGTAAAGCAGAACACTCGCAGAACGCCGAGTTACCGATAGCAGTCACTGATGAAGGAATGTTTATACTCTTCAAAGCAGAACACCCTCTGAATGCCGAGTTACCGATAGTGGTCACTGATGAAGGAATGTTTATACTCTTCAAAGCAGAACACCTGCAGAATGCCGAGTTACCGATAGTGGTCACTGATGAAGGAATGTTTATACTCTTCAAAGCAGAACACCCGCTGAATGCCGAATTACCGATAGTGGTCACCGACGAAGGAATGTTTATACTTTGCAAAGCTCTACAATACTCGAACGTCGAGTTACCGATAGTGGTCACTGATGACGGAATGTTTATACTCTTCAAAGCAGAACACTCGCAGAACGCCGAGTCCCCGATAGTGGCCACCGATGAGGGAATGTTGATACTTTGCAAAGTCCTACAGTACTCGAATGCCGAGTCACCGATAGCAGTCACCGATGACGGAATGTCGATACTCTGCAAGGCAGAACACCCTCTGAATACCGAGTTACCGATAGCAGTCACTGACGACGGAATATTTATACTCTTCAAAGTCTCACATCCGCAGAACGCCGAATCCCCGATAGTGGTCACTGATGAAGGAATGTTGACACTCTGTAAGGTAGTACACCTACAGAACATCGAGTCACCAATAGTGGTCACTGATGAAGGAATGTTGACACTCTGCAAGGCAGAACACCCGCAGAATGCCGAGTTACCGACAGCAGTTACCGATGACGGAATGTTTATACTCTGCAACGCCTCACATCTGCAGAACGCCGAGTCCCCGATAGTGGTCACTGATGACGGAATGTTGACACTCTGCAAGGCAGAACACCCGCAGAACGCCGAGTCCCCGACAGCAGTCACCGACGACGGAATGTTGACACTCTGCAAGGCAGAACACCCGCAGAACGCCGAGTCCCCGATAGTGGTCACTGATGAAGGAATGTTGACGTGTGATGTAGTATTCAGGCAGGAGATAAGATTACCGTTGTCAGAAATTAGAAGATTATCTATAATTCTAAAGTGACTATTATGTGATAGATTAATCTGTAAATTTTTACATCCGCTGAACGGATTTATACCGATAGTAGTCACCGACGACGGAATGTTGACACTCTGCAAAACCTTACACCTATTGAACGCTGAGTCACCGATAGCAGTTATAGAAGACGGAATATTTATGCTTTGGAGTGAGAGACCAAAGAAAGCATAATAAAAAGCTGAATTGCAAATTACTTTTGTACCATCTTTTACAGTATATTCAGTTAATTTCCTATTTTTACACTTCAGTAACAGTTTACCGTCTTTACTATAAATGACACCGTACTCATCTTCGACACCGTTAGCTATATCTTCTTTAGTAACAGCAGTAGATAATTTCTCGGTTAGTTTCGGTTTTTGAGTCATGAAGAGTCGTAACGAAACCAAGTCGAGGGACTTTTTCGCTAAGGCGATGTAGAAGGCATCTAAGAGCAAGGTGAGTTCAGGATCTGTGGTAAGCAGAGCGATTGCCGGTAGCAGGCGGGAGTTGGCGGGGTCGCGAAAGTCAGCTTCGGAAAGCAGGAGGGTATCGGCGGAGGCGGAGTTCTTGAGGGCAGGGTTGAGGGAAAGAGCTTTCAGCGACAGAGCGATAACGACAATGGAAAAGTCGGCGATATGTTCGTTGAAGTCATCGTCGGTGTACATTGGGTTATAGTAATCAGGATTACCGGTTTCACGTGCTTTTTCTCCCTGCATGGAGGGCACAAACATGCTATCGTAGTCAATGAGAGTGAGTGTGCTGTCGGGCCGTACAAAGATATTGTCGGGTTTGAGGTCACCGTGCACGAAGGGCTGTGCCAGCAGCCACGCCGCCATACGGTTGAAGCGGTAACTCAGCATCGACAGCGCATCGGTGTCGTCGAGGTGACGGCTGACGTAGAGGTCGAGAGGTTCACCCTCGACCCAGTCCATGACAACGACGGGAAATTCCTCACGGTCACACTGCGTTGTGTCGACAAACAGTTCGTTGTCGAGCCAGCGCATCGGTATCATGTACGCCGACGCTACACTCTCTAATTCCTCGGTGATTCTGCGGTAGCTCTCAGCGCGACCCTCCTGCGGACGCGTGAAGCACTTGATAGCATAGAGCTTACCCGTCTTCTCGTCGCGCATCTTGAATACGACAGCGAAATTACCGCTCGACATCACCGGTTCGCCGCGACTGTCGAGCACAGGCCGCAGCGAAGTGAGTTCGCTGAAATTGTCCTCAGGCGACATAATCGCCTCCTTGTATTCCGAAATCAAAGGATAGTCTTCCATATTTATTATCTTAATTCATAGCACTTGGTCAGTACACCTGCAAATGCAAATATACGCATGATCCAACTTACAATCAAATCTCTATGTTACTGTTCTTAACTGCCTTTGGTCACGTCGTATCGTATAAATTCGTCTTATTTTATAAGATACCAAAACTCTTTAATAAGTAAATACTATTTTAGTAGGTAAATACTCATTTTGAACTCATTTAAATAAACATTTGTAATTTGTGAATTTTTTTAAGGGAAACCACAGCGAAAGCGAGATAGTTCCAGTCGTTCCAACTGGAGACGGAGGTATCGAATCTCGTCAGGATGGAACGAAAACCATCCATCCATGCATGAAGACCTTGCCGCTCACAAAAATACAAGGAGTTGGTTGTCTTTCGCTGTGGTTTCCCTTTAAAAATTCTGATGTAAGAGGGTATTCCATTGAACTCATTTGGGAAGAGACCTATCCACTTCATTACTAAGAAGAGTCAATCTTGACAGAATCTTAAATAATTAATCTCTCAGACAACCGATTGGTATTATTTTTACTCCGTCTTCACGTGTATATGCCATTTCTCCACCAGTTATGACAATAAGTAAATCCGGTTCACGAAGTCTGATTTGTTTCTCCGTCTTGTTCTTCTCGGCGATGAGGCGTTTGATTTCAAGAAGATGTTTTGCACCGTCCTCTATATCTCGGCTACCCAATTTACATTCAATTAGTGCATATCGTCCATCGTCAAGATGTAACACAGCATCTGCTTCAAGACCGAAACGATCATGGTAATAAGATAGACGGCCGCCCAATGCTTGCGAATAAACACGAAGGTCACGAAAGCATAAGCATTCGAATATGAATCCGAATGTGTTCAAATCCAGTTCAAGACTCTCAGGTGATGTGCCCAATGCGGCAACTGCTATAGATGGATCTACAAAACAGCGTTTCTTTCCTGTACGTATAACTGTCTTTGACCGAATCGCCGGTGACCACGCCTCAATATCGTCGATTACAAACAATTTTTCCAATGCACCGACATAATCGTCAAATGTGGTCATGGAAGTACCTTCCATCTCTTTGGACACATCGGCAAGCATTGAGGTTTTCTTTGCAAGAGTACATAGATTACGTGCAAATGTACGAAGAATCAGTCGTGCCAATGTGGGATTTCGCCGTGTTTTATCAACCCTTGAAATGTCCTTATTACAAATCTCGTCAACGTAATCCTTTGCGATGAGTAATTTTGCAGTCACACTCATATCATCAAGAGAAGCCGGCCAACCTCCTCGGCAAGCAGCAAAAATCAGTTGTTCGATAGAAAGTTGTGACATCTCACCATCAATATCGTACTCTGGGTCATCGAAAAGACGGCATAACGAAATAGATCCGTTTGATTCAAGAGACTCGAACAAGCTCATCGGATACATTGCCATCTTAGTGATACGTCCGGTTCCGGTATGCATGATTTCATCATCATCTATAACCGTTGATCCTGTCAAAATAAACTGTCCTTTCTCCCTGCGCTCATCAACGGCATGGCGAACAGCATCCCATATTACAGGGGCTACCTGCCATTCGTCAATCAAACGTGGTGTAGCTCCTTTCAGTAAAAGAGAAGGCTTTGTTCGCGCCGTAGCCAGATAGCCTTCGCGCCGATCCGGATCCTGCATTTTTATGACGCTTTCCGCTCGTCGCTCAGCCGTAGTGGTTTTTCCATACCACTTGGGGCCGGCAATCTGCACTGCGCCGAAAGCTTCCAGTCTCAATTCCAGAGCTCTGTCAGCAATTCTATTCAAGTATTTTATTTCTTTCATAATCAACCGCAAATTTATCAAAAGGATCACATATCAGCAAATGTTTTTGTGTTTTTGAGTGATTTTACTATGTGTTTTTGAGTGATTTTACTTTGTTAAATTGAGTTAATTCATCATAGATATTTGTCTAAATAGAGAAATTTCACTGACTTTACAGTCAAACAGAGGATTTTGAAAGTCGGGTATTAGCGTAGGATACTGTAAGACCTATGCAAAACCACTCAAAACGCTATAAAATAGTAGGAAAGAGAACCGGTTGAAATTACTGTTGAAAATGATGAGATCACAATTCTTAATTTTCCGGGTCCGGATCGTTCTATTCCTGATGACGTAGTTAAGGAAAGCAGACTGCTTAAAAGTCGTCGTTATCGTAATAAACGTCTTGGAGAATTTCTTAAAGAACTTAACCTTACAGAAGGACGCTCTACCGGTATTCCTACTATACAACGTGCTCTTGCCAAAAATGGATCTCCTGCGGCATTTATTGAAACTGCACCGGAACGACTTTTCTGTATTATGCATATTCCTATACATTCTATGTTTAAAGAGAATGAACCAACAAAGAGTACAATAAATGACCCAATAAATGACCCAATAAATAATCTTAAAGAGATAGAACGAAAAATTTATTTTGAGATAAAGGCTTATCCGGGTATACGTAAGGTCTATCTTATACCTATGGTTGGAAAAAGTGAGGCCACAGTAAAACGAGTTCTGAAACAATTAAGTAAGAATAATCTGATTGAATACAGAGGATCTAAAAAAACAGGAGGATACTTTATTACGTGAACCGATTGTGGTTGATGTGATAGGAAGCATCATCATGGGTTAAAAAATGTTTAATTCATAATCAGATAGTCGGGAAGTCAGAATATTTTGCTAATTTTGTCGTAATTTTTTTCAGATAACCGCATACAGCGTCAGCAGATTTTACGTCCGATAGCTCAAACAAGGCTGTGTGCGCAAGCATATCGTTCACGATTTTAGACAATACAGGTAATGAATCTTAATGATATCTGCGTAAGGTTTGCGCAGCCGGCAGACAGCCGTTATGCCGACCTTGTGGTAAGACTCATCTATGAGTCGGCGCTGCAACGCGGTACAGGCATAGCTCGCCGCAGTCCCGACTATATAGCCTCCAAGATAAACGGAGGCAAGAGCGTTGTGGCCCTGCATGGCGACCGTCTGGTGGGTTTCAGTTACATAGAGAGCTGGAGCCACGGCGATTTTGTGGCTACCTCAGGTCTGATAGTAGACCCCGAATACCGTCATATCGGACTGGCAGCCGCTATAAAAGGGAAGACTTTTGAACTGGCAAGGCTGCGTTTCCCGTTTGCCAAGATTTTTTCTATAACGACATCACTTCCGGTGATGAAACTCAATTCACGCTTAGGTTACAAACCGGTCACATTCTCGGAACTTACCGATGACGATGAGTTCTGGCAGGGTTGTGAAGGCTGCCGTAACTATGACATACTGCAGCGTAACAACCGCCGCATGTGTCTGTGTACGGGTATGCTCTTCGACCCCCAGAAGCCTTTGGTAGACCCTGCGGGCAGTGAACAGGAAGAGCAATCCAAGTCCGAACCCTACATGGCACGTATGAAACGTACGCTGACCAAGGTGTTCAAGCACTGAGCCGATACGCGCTCTGAAGTCATCTCCTCGAAACTCATACAATCCGATAACAGACTTATCACACCCAACCCATACATGACACAGAATAAGAAGAAAGTGGTGCTCGCCTTCAGCGGGGGCCTTGATACCTCATTTGCCGTAAAATATCTTACCGAGGACTTAGGTTACGAAGTGCATACCGCGATAGCCGACACCGGCGGTTTCACCCCCGTCGACCTCGAAGCCATTGCCGAACGCTCGAAGGCTCTCGGTGCCGCCTCGCACGCAAATCTTGACATCAAAGGCGACTACTATGACAAGAGCATACGCTACATGGTGGCCGGCAATGTACTCCGCAACGGAACCTATCCCATATCGGTAAGTTCGGAGCGTATCTTTCAGGCTATGGCTATAATAGACTATGCCAAGAAGATAGGGGCCGATGCCGTCGCTCACGGTTCGACGGGTGCAGGTAATGATCAGGTACGTTTTGACCTTACGTTCCAGATTTTGGCACCCGGTATCGAAATTATCACCCCGACCCGCGACCTTACACTGACCCGCGAGTACGAGATAGACTATCTGCGCCGTCATGGTTTTGAGGCTGATTTCAAGAAGATGGAATACTCTATCAACAAGGGTCTGTGGGGAACGTCAATAGGCGGCAAGGAGACATTGCGTTCGGAACAGACACTGCCCGAAGAGGCATATCCGTCGCAAGTGACAGCGACCGAACCGGAACGCCTCACCATATCGTTTGTGGAGGGTGAGATAGCTGCTGTCAACGGTCACGAATACACCGACAAAGTTGAAGCCATACGCGAAGTGGAGCGTATCGGTTCACGCTTCGGTATAGGCCGTGACATGCACATAGGTGACACAATCATAGGCATAAAGGGACGTGTCGGTTTTGAGGCAGCCGGCCCGATACTTATTATCGCCGCCCATAAGATACTTGAGAAACACACACTCACCAAATGGCAGCAGTACTGGAAGGATCAGGTCGCAAACTGGTACGGTATGTTCCTGCATGAAGCTCAGTATCTTGACCCCGTTATGCGTGACATAGAGTCTATGCTCGAAAGTTCGCAGCGTAATGTCACAGGTACTGTGGCGATAGAACTGCGTCCTTACTCCTATACGCTTGTAGGAGTAAAGTCTGACTTCGACCTGATGAAAACCGACTTCGGAGAGTATGGCGAGGTCAACAAGGCATGGACAGCCGATGATGTGAAAGGATTTACCAAGATCTTCGGCAACCAGCTGAAGATATATCACAACAATCAGGTAAAGAACGGACGTGCCGAGTGATGACGACAGACTGTAACAAGCCCCTGCGGGTACGTGTCGGCATTATCGGCGGGGCAGGCTACACGGCCGGCGAATTGCTTAGGCTGCTGCTCAATCACCCCGATGTCGAGATAGCTTTTATTCATTCTGCCAGCAATGCCGGTCAGCCGGTGACGGCCGTTCACTCCGGACTGCTCGGAGAGACCGGGTTGCATTTCAGCAGCGACTACAGGCTTGATGATATTGACGTGCTTTTCCTGTGCTCGGCTCACGGACACAGCCGCGAGTTCTGGGAGCAGAACGAACTGCCTTCACGTCTGCGGGTCATAGACCTTGCTCAGGACTATCGTGACGAAAGTTGCGGTTATGTCTACGGACTGCCTGAAGTGAACCGTGACCGCATAGCCGTAGCACGCCTTGTGGCCAATCCGGGCTGTTTCGCAACCGCCATACAGTTAGCGCTACTGCCTGCAGCCGAGGCCGGGCTGCTGCACGGCGATACCGAAGTGTCGGTGACTGCACTTACAGGCTCGACCGGAGCCGGAGTCAAACCCGGAGCAACCACTCACTTCAGTTGGCGTCAGAATAATCTGTCGGTTTACAAACCGTTCACTCACCAGCATTTAGCCGAAATAGGGCGCACTCTCGCAAGTGTGGGAGGCGAGACCCCGGTCATCAATTTCGTGCCTATGCGCGGTGACTTCGCACGTGGTATTTTCGCCGTCTGTCATTTTGACTGCCCACTTGACGCCGATGAGGTACGTCGGCTCTATGAGGATTTCTATGCCGATGCCGCGTTTACAGTAGTCGCTCCCGGTGATATAGATCTGAAACAGGTTGTGAACACCAATAAGACCGTAATATCGGTGAGCAAACACGGCCGTAAACTGCTTGTGTGCTGCGCGATAGACAATCTGCTGAAGGGTGCCTCGGGACAGGCTGTGGAGAATATGAATATAATGCTCGGTCTTGACCGGCGTGCCGGACTGCGCCTAAAACCGTTGGCGTTCTGAGACTGTCAGTATAGGAAATCAAAGCTAAGACAAAGACATGCAGTTATTTGATGTTTATTCACTCTATGATATAGAGCCGGTGCGCGGCAGCGGTTCATACGTATATACGGCAGACGGTACGGAGTACCTCGACCTCTATGGCGGTCATGCCGTAATATCCATCGGCCATGCACATCCGCGCTATGTGAAAGCTATAGCCGAACAGGCTTCCCGGTTGGGTTTCTACTCAAACTCTGTGCAGAATTCGCTCCAGCAGCAATTAGCAGACCGGTTGGGAGCCATGAGCGGATATGACGACTATGCTCTATTTCTGTGCAATTCGGGTGCGGAGGCCAACGAAAATGCCGTTAAGTGTGCGTCATTCGCTACCGGACGTCAGCGTGTCCTTGCCTTCGGCGGGGCTTTTCACGGCCGGACTTCCGGAGCTGTGGCCCTGACAGACAATGCCGCTATACGTGCGCCGTTCAACAGCACCGGTAATGTGACGTTTGTACCGCTCGGAGATATTGAAGCCGTGCGCCGTGAACTCTCAACCGGAGAATATTGCGCTGTGATAATCGAAGGTATACAAGGGGTGTCGGGTATACACGAACCGGGCGATGATTTTCTGCGTCAGCTGCGTGAAGAGTGTACGGCTACCGGCACGTGTCTGATACTTGACGAGATACAGTCCGGCTACGGACGTACCGGACGCTTCTTCGCTCATCAGTATTCCGGCATACGTCCCGATATCATCACCGCCGCTAAAGGCATAGCAAACGGTTTCCCTATGGCAGCCGTGCTGATAGCTCCGCATATAGAGGCCCGTAAGGGTATGCTCGGCACAACGTTCGGCGGAAGTCATCTGGCGTGTGCCGCAGCCATAGCCGTGCTTGATGTGATACGCGATGAAGACCTGCTGCGGAATGCCGCCGAAACAGGCGCCTATCTGAAAGAGAAACTGACCGGTGTAGCCGGTGTCGAAGAGGTGCGTGGCCGAGGACTGATGATTGGTCTGGAGGTGGAGGGACGTAACGGTGCGGAACTGCGTCGCGAATTGCTGATGCAGCACCATATCTTCACCGGAGGTGCAGGTGCCCGTACTCTGCGCCTGCTGCCGGCGCTGTCTCTCAACCGTCGGCAGGCTGACCGTTTTCTTGAGGCTTTCGCTGAATGTGTAGGCTACTGAGAACCCGATTCACCACAATACAGACAAAGACAAAAATGAATAAATTCACATGTGTCGCTGACCTCGGTCCCCTTGACAGGGCACTGGCCGAAGCTGCTGATATAAAGCGCAACCGGTTCGCCTATACCGGTCTCGGACGTAACCGCACCCTGCTGATGATATTTTTCAATTCATCGCTGCGCACACGCCTCTCAACCCAGAAAGCCGCCATGAACTTAGGTATGAACGTTATGGTGCTCGATGTCAATCAAGGAGCATGGAAACTTGAGACCGAGCGTGGTGTCATCATGGACGGTGATAAGGCTGAGCATCTGCTTGAGGCCATACCGGTCATGGGGTCGTATTGTGATATAATAGGTGTACGTTCGTTTGCAGGTCTGAAAGACCGCGACGAGGACTATGAAGAACGTGTCATCAGTCAGTTCATACGTTATTCGGGACGCCCTGTGTTCAGCATGGAGGCCGCCACACGTCACCCTTTGCAGAGTTTCGCCGACCTTATCACAATAGAGGAGTTCAAAACGAAACCACGTCCCAAAGTGGTGCTTACATGGGCACCTCACCCTAAGGCACTGCCGCAGGCGGTAGCAAATTCGTTTGCCGAATGGATGAATGCCACTGACTATGATTTTGTCATAACTCACCCTCACGGTTACGAACTTGACCCTGCCTTCACAGGTGGCGCACGTGTGGAGTATGACCAGCGTCGTGCTTTTGAAGGTGCGGATTTCATATATGCCAAAAATTGGTCAGCTTATATGGCCCCGAATTATGGCAAAGTACTTTCTACCGACCGTGACTGGACTGTAGACGCTGCTAAAATGGCTCTGACTGACAATGCGCGGTTTATGCACTGTCTGCCGGTGCGTCGCAATATGATTGTCACCGATGATGTGATAGAGTCGGAGCGCAGTATAGTGATACCCGAAGCGGCCAACCGTGAGATTTCGGCACAGGTAGTAATCAAACGTATGCTGGAGGGTCTGCCTCATTAAAATTGTCGCTCAGATGAACGATACGGTAAATGTAATCAAGATTGGCGGTAACGTCATTGATGACCCGGTGGCGCTTGCTGCTTTTCTGACTGATTTCGCTGCCCTTGAAGGGCCGAAGGTGCTTGTGCATGGAGGCGGTCGTGAGGCTACGCGGCTCAGTGCGCGGCTTGGTGTGCAGAGTAAGATGATAGAGGGACGTCGTGTCACCGATGACGAAACACTCGATATAGTGACTATGGTCTATGCCGGTCTGCTCAACAAGCGTATTGTCGCCGCTCTGCAGGCACGTGGCTGTCAGGCCGTGGGTCTGTCGGGTGCCGACGGTGACCTGCTGCCTGCCGTCAGACGTCCCGCCGAGCCTGTTGACTACGGCAATGTCGGCGACATTGATGCCGCCTGTGTGTCTGACTGCCTGCTCGAAACATTGCTTGGTGCAGGTTACACGCCTGTGGTGTGTGCTATATGCCATGACCGAAACGGTAATCTGCTCAACTGCAATGCCGATTCAGTAGCGGCTGCTTTGGCGGTGGGTACCTCACGTCTGGCACCGGTACGCCTGACATACTGTTTTGAACAGCCCGGTGTGATGACAGACCTTGCTGACGAGTCGAGTGTTGTGCCGTTGGTCACACCGGCTATATTTGATGAATTGCGAGCCGGCGGTAAAGTGTCGGGCGGTATGTTGCCCAAACTGACCAATGCCTTGCGGTGTGCCGCCGACGGAGTGGGGGAGGTGCGTATATGCAGGGCTTCCGATCTTTGCGGTAACGGAGGCACAATAGTGCGTCAGGCATGAGCGTTTCCGGTAATCTTGAGAAGGCCGTAAAACTTCTGCAGGAGATGGTAAGGCGTCCTTCATTCTCACGTGAGGAGAGTGTGACAGCCGACCTGCTTGAAGATTGGTTGCGTGTCAATGGCGCGGTAGATGTGAGACGTCTGCACAACAATGTCTATGCTGTGGCTCCGGGTTACGATCCTTCGCGTCCCACGCTGATGCTCAATTCGCATCATGACACTGTGCGTCCGGCACGCGGCTACACACGTGACCCTTTCAGTGCCAACCTCGAAGACGGCTGTGTCTTCGGACTCGGCAGTAACGATGCCGGGGCATCGGTTGTGTCGTTGGCCTGTACTTTTCTTGCGCTTCAGCATGATGCGGCTCTGCCGGTCAATCTTCTGCTGGCTCTTACCGCTGCCGAGGAAGTAATGGGTGAGCTTGGTATGCGTGCTTTTCTGCCGCATTTAGCGACTGAGGGGCTCGCACCCGACATGGTGATTGTCGGCGAGCCGACCGGTATGCAGCCGGCTGTTGCCGAGCGAGGTCTTGTAGTGCTTGACGCTGAAGTGACCGGAAAGTCAGGTCATGCCGCCCGTAACGAAGGTATTAATGCCATATATCGTGCTATAGAGGATATAGAACGTCTGCGCGGTTTCGAGGCACCGCGCTGCAGTGCCGTACTTGGCCCTGTCAAGGTAAATGTGACTATGATTGAGGCCGGCACGCAGCACAATGTTGTGCCTGACCTGTGCCGCTATGTCGTAGATGTGCGCACTACTGATGCCTATACCAATGCCGAGACTGTCGGTCTGTTGCGCGATGCCGTAAAATGGTCGGTGCTTACACCGCGTTCCACACGTATACAGGCGTCGGTCATTGACGCTTTGCACCCTCTTGTGCGTGCGGCAGTAGCGCAGGGGCGGGAGACTTTTATCTCACCAACTACTTCAGATATGGCGCTGATGCACGGTATTCCGTCGCTGAAAATAGGTCCCGGATTGTCGCAGCGTTCACATACGGCCGATGAGTTTGTACGTCTCGACGAGATAGAGGAGGCTCTGAGTCTGTATCCGGCTATAATAAAAGATATAAGATTGTGAATACCTGTATAGAATCACACTAAACATACAGAATGGGAAGACAGTTATGGAACAAGGGTTTTGAGCCCGACAAGATGATAGAACAGTTTACGGTCGGCGCCGACCGCGACCTTGACCTGCGCCTTGCACGCTACGATGTTATGGGTTCGTTAGCTCATATCAAAATGCTTGAGAGTATCGGTCTGCTGACAGCTGACGAACTGGCTGTGCTGACTGCCGAACTTGAGCGCGTGGCCGAGATGATAGAGCGCGGTGAGTTTGTGATAGAAGAGGGTGTGGAGGATGTTCACTCGCAGGTGGAACTGCTGCTTACGGCGCGTCTTGGCGATGTTGGCAAGAAGATACACTCAGGGCGTTCGCGCAACGATCAGGTGCTTGTAGACCTCAAACTATTCTTTCGTGATGAGGTGAGCCGGATTGCTGCTGCCGTGCAGCGCCTGTTTGACCGTCTGCTGGAAGTGTCTGAGCGCTATAAAGACGTGCTGATGCCGGGTTATACCCATCTGCAGGTGGCTATGCCGTCGTCATTCGGTCTGTGGGCGGGTGCTTACGCCGAGAGTCTGGCCGACGATGTTCTTCTGCTCGGTGCGGCTTATGATGTGGCTAATCAGAATCCGTTAGGTTCGGCGGCAGGTTATGGTTCGTCGTTCCCGCTTGACCGTGAGATGACCACTCGTCTGCTCGGTTTCAGTTCGCCTCATTATAATGTAGTGGCCGCTCAGATGAGCCGGGGCAAAACAGAGCGTGCCTTAGCTTCCGCTGTTTCGGCGGTTGCCTCAACGCTGGGGCATCTTGCGGCCGATGTGTGTATGTGGATGTGCAGTAATTTCGGTTTTGTCAGCTTCCCCGATGAACTCACAACCGGTTCGAGTATCATGCCTCACAAGAAAAATCCGGACGTGTTCGAGATTATGCGCGGCAAGTGCAACCGCCTCCAGTCGGTGCCTAACGAGCTGGCTCTTCTTACCGCTAATCTGCCTTTAGGCTATAACCGTGACCTGCAGTTGCTGAAAGATATAATGTTCCCGGCTACCGACACTTTAGTCGAGTGTCTTGATATGGCTACTTTCATGTTGGCTCATATTCGTATACGCGAAGGTATACTTGATGACCCCATGTACGACTACATCTTCACTGTCGAAGATGTCAACCGTCTTGTACTCGGCGGTATGCCTTTCCGTGACGCCTACCGTCTTATCGGCACTCAGGTACAGGAGGGTACTTATCGTCCTACCCGCGAGGTTCACCACACTCATCTCGGCAGTATCGGTTGTCTCGGCAATGACCGTATCGCTTCCAAGATGCACGAGCGCCTTGACCGTATGACGGCTAAATGACGATTACTCTCAGTTGTCCGCTGTAAAACCTGATAAAGCCCACGACACAATTGTGTCGTGGGCTTTGTTCAAAATTATTGAGGCTGTGTCGTAATTAAGGTTTACGGGGCAGCCTTCTTTTTTTAACTTTGAGGTTTGGATAATTTTCAGACGACCGATTTTTGAGGAGTTTCCCAAAATATCCGATTCTCAGACCGTAAAAATCTTAATATAGGCATAAACCGGCCAAAAATGGGTGTATTTCCCCCGTTTTTGGTCTGTTTGGCTATCTTTGCGCACATTTTCTTAATGTTGAAGGCAATGGCAAAGAAGGCAAAGTCCATTGTGACCTTGTCTTTGCCGAAGTGGCGGAAGCGTCGCTATGCCATGTTGAACTTCATCTGTCCGAAGACAGCCTCGGGCTCGATGCATCGTCGGCCCCGTTGTTTAAGTCCATCATCGGATGTCAGCAGTTCGCGGGCTTTCCGCTTGTATCCGTTGAGTCTGTGGTTAACTTCGATTATCCGTCTGTCACCTTTGGCTTTGTAACACAGACACCGCAGGGGGCAGCCCTTGCAGTTCTGTGCGCGGTAACGTGCGCTTTCACTCATGTAACCGCTTGCAGTCTTTGAGTGTGAGGTGCCTATGCGCGTCATGTGCTGTCCCATCGGGCAGACGTAATAGTCCTCATCGGCGTTGTAATGGAAGTTATCGTGCTGGAACGGGTTGGGTCTGTAGCGTGGACGCTGCTCAAGATGG
>JAAVDM010000036.1 GCA_014801815.1 Bacteroides sp.
AGATATGCGGCAGATACCAACACCTCTTTCCACGTACGGTATCATACAACCGTTTTACGGAACCGGAGAGATCAGTGACTGTGCCTTTTGTTATTTTTGTAAAGAAGTGTCTGTTAGGCAAATGTACGGGCATAAGCTTCGTTGACAGCACTCTTCTGCGTGTATGCCGTAATCAGAGGATACATATGCACAAGGTTTTCAAGGGGATTGCCCAACGGGGCAGATGTTCCATGGGATGGTTTTATGGCTTCAGGCTGCATCTGATCTGCAATGACAGGGGAGAGATTCTCAACTTCATGATCACTCCGGGTGATGTGGATTACAGGGAGCCATTGAAGATGAAATCATCTGTCGAATTCATATACGGCAAACTTGTGGGAGATAAAGGCTACATAGGCAAGGAGCTGTTTTGTAAACTCTTTATTGACGGTATCCGGCTTATTACCAAGCTCAAAAACAACATGAAGGGCGGTGTGAGATCCATGTACGACCGGATATTGCTACGCAAGCGGGCAATAATCGAAACCATAAACGATGAATTGAAGAATATCGCCCAGATCGAGCATTCCAGACACAGATCATTCCCGAATTTCATTATAAATCTCATCGGGGGAATTGCCGCATACTGCTTCTTTCCAAAGAAACCAATGATCAATCTTGAAAGAATCTATGATAATCAATTGACTCTCTTTTGATTATTTTCATCGAACTCACGTTAATTTATCAGCTTCCTCCCACACTCACCCTCATCTACTCATCTCTCTCCCTGATTTATCAGCTTCCTCCCACACTCACCCTCATCCACTCATCTCCCTCCAATTTATTAGCTTCCTCCCACACTCACCCTCATCTACTCATCTCTCCCTGATTTATTAGCTTCCTCCCACACCTACCCTCATCCACTCATCTCTCCCTGATTTATTAGCTTCCTCCCACACCTACCCTCATTTTCTTTTCTCTCCCTCCTCTTCTTTCTTATCCTCTCATTCCATTTCTCTCCTTTATTATTTTTCCTTTCCTATACCTTCCTCCTTTATCTCCCATCCTTTTCTTAGTTCCCACCTCTATTATTGTTTACCATTATTACCTTTATTTTATAATTTCTGTTTATATAATTAATTTTACATAATATTTATTATATACACAATAAAAATTCCAAAATACATGAAAATTCTCTTACTCACCTTGTCTATACTACAATCACTACGTTCTCCGGTTGCGGAAATAGACCCACAAACACTGTTACCACAAATGATACAACCAAGCTTCAAGACACTCTGACATCTGAATCCACAAAAGCCTGTAGTATTCCTAACTTACAAACAGATATACCCACAAACAAAGATACTATAATAGCCTCTCTTTCCGAGATTATATCCTCACCTCCCACTTCAGAGGAAATTTGGGGATCCTTACACCGTAGCCTACCAGGCTACCGACAGCGTATAGTACGAACTACCGGGCGGTGGTATCTGGAATGAAATATGTTATACTCTACAACCCGAAGGTAGTCACACATTTAACGTCCGGTTATATCCCCACCTCAACCGCAATAATCCCGGAATATACCAACTCTACAAAAAAGTTTAACCTGAAGACACAGGTAAACCATTCTGGATTATGACTGAATTTCAGTTACACTGATTTACTCACTCTCTACATTTAATCTTGTTCGAATAAATAATTTACCACATTATCTATCTGCCGACAAAAACCTGTACCAAATTTATTATTAAAGAATGCACTTCCGATAGTAAACATTGCCGGAGCGACAGCCTTCATTTCATCAAGACGCTTATAACTATTTATGCTTCCGGCTATACACACAGGTGCGTTAACACCCTCAACTACAGCCTTATTTAAAGCGACAGCATCACCTATGTATCTATATCCGAGCAAATCAATGCCATACACGCCTTTTGCAATCATTTCCCTTGCTTCAGCTACAATTTCATCAATTGTTCCGGTAAGCACAGAAGGTCTACCTTCAATATGACCAACAAAAGGCATGTATTTAATACGATGCTTTGCACAAAATTCAGCTATTGATTCATAAAACTTAGTACCCATAAGAATATCACAACCACATGCAGCTGCAGTTTGTGCCCCTCTCATACCCTCAGCCTCATCATAACCAACCACTTCGAGTACTGTTGTCTTACCATATTCCTTCATCTTTGCAAACAGTCTTCTCATCGTCTCGACAGGCAGTGGTTTCTCCTTTATACCCCAGTAAGATGCCAACGAGGTTTTGCACTGTTCAAACACCTCTTCAGCATTTTCAACTGTAAAATCATTATATGTAAGCATCACCACCAAAGCCGGCAGTGCTGATTCGCAATTCGTTTTCATGGATTAAGATATAATTGTCTAAATTACAGTTTACCAGTACTATAGTACCTACTGACTATTATACTCGGTAAAATTACAAATAATCTCCGATATATACATAATCCCCAACATAAATCCTTCTCCGTACTCCCCTACTCCCCGGTTCACACCTCACAATTATTACTCTTAACAATTATTAACTACAAATTATAGTTACAACTATAAATTATAGTTTAACTTTGCGATATTAAAACTCATAATATGGAAAAACTTACTGCCAAAGAAGAAGAAGTACTTGGTTTCTTCTGGAAACAAGGTCCTTTATATGTAAGAGAGATCGTAGATATGTATGATGCTCCTAAGCCTCACTTCAACACTATCTCCACTATAGTACGTGCTCTTGAAGAGAAAGGCTACGTAGGCCATACCCAGCATGGCAAGTCCTACCGATACCACGCCCTCATAGCTGAAGAAGACATGGGTAAAAAGTCCATTTCATCAATCATCGGCAGATATTTCAAAAATTCTTATCTCAAAGTGGTATCGTCATTCGTCGAAGACGGAAACATTCCGGTCGAAGACCTGCGGCGTCTGCTTGACGAAGTAGAAAAATCACACAAATCTAAAACCGACTGATTATGGGCACGATTTTCACCTATTCGCTTGCCGTGTCGCTGATAGCCATATTGCTATTTCCGGTTTTACATCAGACCGTACACCGTAATACCTGCTTTCGCTTCAACAGAATAGTCCTGTTGGGTGGAATATTACTCTCACTCGCTCTGCCAGCAACATTCACAGCTCTCCGTCCTATTTCTTTTGCAACCGCCATATCTACCGAAATAACCCCGGTTACAAATACAAAAGAAAAATCTGCTGTGACTCCGGCGAAACCCGCTGATAATTCCGATTGGAAAAGTATTGCCGTAATAATATATCTTTCCGGCATTGCGATCCTGCTTGGACGTGAACTGTTATCATATTATCGTCTCTTCAGACTCATATCCAAAAGTGAAAAAACTGTATATGATAAATACACCCTATGTATACCCGAAACCGATAATATCCCACCCTTCAGCTGGGGACACTATCTGATTCTACCACAAACTCATACCCTCACAGCTAAAGAAAGTATATTGATTCACGAACAGGCTCATATTTTCCACCATCACTGGCTCGATACTCTTTTTGCCGATTTATACTGTACTTTATTGTGGTATAACCCGGCTGCATGGCTGACAAAGCACCTCATAAAACTTAATCACGAATTTGAAGCTGACTATGCAGTAATCAATTCGGGTACTGATACCCTATTCTATCAGCGTCTTCTTGTGACAGAAGCGATTAACCGTAGAAATCTTCCGTATGTCGATAGTTTTATCGGTAAAAAATACAATTTCCGTAAACGCATACTTGTAATGAGTCAACAGCGTTCACCGGTTAAATATATGTGGATTGCTGCTTTTACAATACCTGCAGCTCTGTCAGCCGGACCGATTATTGCCAATCCCGTTTATACCGGCTTTCTTTCTTCCATCTCAAATGTCAGATTACTCCCCTCAGTTAACTTATCTCTCTCATTACCGATAACTAAGAATGTAATTCAAACTGAAGAATCCTCCATTATCGAAAATGAAGAACCTGCTATAAAAGAGTTTCCTTCCCCCTTTAATGACCCTACGGCACTGAACAGATTTATAACCATAGCATTAACCGACTTAAATAATGAATCTGACATAAACGTAAATCTACAGATTACTATCGACAAAGATGGCAGAATTAAAGATATTGCTACCTCCGGCACTGACAACCCGACAATAAAAATCCTGATACAGAAAGCCGCAAACAGTATACTTTTCGAGAAAACATTTGTTGACGGTATCCCCATTGAGATGCACTATAGCATACCCCTGAGAATCATGACAGCCTCTTAAAAAACCGTTTAGAGAATGTCTGAATTTAACTTTACCCCCTCGGAAAGACTCCTACTTTTATCTCGTGTTAAATTCAGACACTCTCCCAATCCATAGTCATTTTTAATTTCTGTCGCAGATATAACGGCGATAGCCAATGCTACACCCTTATGAAAAAAATACAATTTGTTGCAGCCGGTATCTTACTGACTTTCCTACAAGGATTTAGTCAGATTACTGTCAGCGGTCGTGTCACAACCGCTGACGGCAAGAGTGTGGATATGGCCAGCGTAATTGTTACTCTATGCAACTCACCTCACAATATTCTCAACTCCTCTCTGACCGACTATGAAGGCAATTTCAGTATATCGGTCACTGCCGATAGCGACAGCCTTATTCTCACGGCATCGGGTATGGAGATAACTACGGCTTCCATAAAAATACCGAATATTTCAGCTCACTACGATATAGCGACTCAACAACGCACTACCGAACTTAAGGAGGTGATTGTCAAATCAAAAAAGATATACTCGCGCGGTGACACAATAAATTATAATGTTTCATCATTCCTTTCGCAGACAGATCAGACTATAGGCGATGTCCTGCGCAAAATGCCCGGAATAACTGTGACAGACGCAGGACAGATAGCCTATCAGGGCAAACCGATAAAGAATTTCTACATCGAGGGACTCGATCTTATGAGAAGTCACTACGGTATAGCTACAAACAGTCTTGACCCTTCCAACATAGCTACTGTACAAGTGCTGGAGCAGCATCAGGACATCAAAGCCCTTAAAGATCTACGTCCTGAAGAACAAGCCTCAATCAACCTCCGTCTTAAAAACGGTGTCAGCGGTGTGTTCAATCTCATCGCGGCTCTCGGAGGCGGCTATGGAGATAAATGTTTGTGGAACAACTCAGCTATAGCTACATATTTTCGGCGTAACAGTCAGTTCCTTATCACTTACAAAGGCAATAACACCGGTGAGGATCTGTCGCAGGAGCTTCACTCTTCTGACAATGACTATTACCGCACTAACAACATCACCTCAGCCGTCATGCCCTCCGCTCCGGGTATTGACAGACGGTTCTATTTTTTCAATCGTTCCCATAATGTTACCTTTAATAATGTGTATCGTGTAGGCCGGTCAGGCGAACTCGGTATTAATGCCGCCTACCTCAACGATCGTGACAGTCGCCAGAGTTACTCAACCACTTCCAACTCCCTTCCCGATGGCAGTTACAATACCGTCAACGAACTTATGAATGGGAATACCCGTATACAGAATACATACGGTGACCTGACTTATATGAATAACAGTGACAGTATCTATATCAGAGAGCAAATCAAATTCGACTTCAGTACAACTCGGACAGACAGCCGCATCACAGCTTCAGACGATGAAATCACCCAGACAGGAAAAAGCGATACTTATCGTCTTCTCAACCGCCTGCATATTACGCAACGTAATTCCGGACGTCATGGATTCGAACTCACATCTCTGATAAATCTCGAAAAGCGTCCCCACAGTCTGTCCGTATTTCCCAATCTGTTCCCTACCTTTCTAAGCGGTAATCTTCTGTATCAGAATGTTGATGTCCGTAATTTTTCTACTGAAAACAGTATCGTATTATTATCTGCACTTGCTGTCGGCAATTTCACATTTAATCCTTCTGCTATATTAAATTACAATCATAACTCACTCAACAGTTTGCTTTCAACGTCTATACACAATGATCTCTATCTCGACTGTCTTGATACCGGATTCGGTATCGGAATTGCTTATCATACACGCCGGCTTTACGCTTCTCTTTATGTACCCCTGTACTTCAGAATGTTCCGGCTCAATAACCGTTCCGGTGATGATACCTCCACTATAAACCATCTCAGACCGCAACCGGTCCTCAATCTTTCTTACAACCTCAACAGTAGTCACCATTTCAGTTTAAAAGCCTCACTCTCATACTTGACTCCTTCGATAGAAACACTCTATTCATCATACATTCTGACCTCCTACCGTCAGCTTTCCGCCTACGATGTCTCAGGTCTATATGAAGGTATGAATCAATTCTGTTCCTTAGGTTATACATTTAGGAATATACTCTCCATTAGCTTTGCCGGAGCAGATGTTTCATGGAGCCGCCAATCACCCGAAGTTCTTTACGGCTCTTATTATGACGGTATTACCCAACGCACCGTCAGTCGCAAAACTTCCGAATCGGGAGATGTATTCTCAGCGGCCGTCAATGCCGGACAAGGTTTTGATTGGCACCGCCTTAAAATAGGTGTTTCCGCCTCGTATTCATATTACAATAACCCACTGCTTGTACAAGATGAAGTCGTCTGCTATAACGGCAACAGTCTCGGACTGAACGCTGACATAAACCTTACCCCTTTCAGACATTTCAATATATCTTACAAATGTGGATATTTTCAGTCAGCCGCTCATCAGCAAGGCTTTAGCTGTATACCTCGGCTATACACCCTTACCAATCGTGCTACCATAGACTTCACGATACCCGGAGGTATAGATCTTATAGCTTCTATTTATCATTACTACAATAACTTTAATGACGGTGACAAGTCATTTCTGTTACTCAACGCCGAGGCACGATACTCACTCCGACGGTTCAGCTTCTTGCTCTCGCTTGATAATCTGCTCAACCGCAGATCCTACCTCTACTCCACACTATCTGCCCTTACCGAGTCGAAATCGGTGTACACCATTCGTCCGCGCAGCATACTGTTAAAAATACGCTTCAGAATACTTTAAAACCCTACCGATATGAAATACTTATTATCATTTCTCTTTCTTACGTTCGTAATCTTATCCGCCCATGCGCAGATGGGAGTATTTGCAGAGGACATCAGTCGGGCTTCTGTCATAGACACAGCCCACTACAAGGTCACCTACGACCTGCACTATACTTGTCATCCGCAGGTCACGAATAAATTTGAAGATGTCCGCACCGTGCTGATTGGTCATAAGTGTGTAAAAGATTTCAGTGATGTCATCTTTCATTTTGATTCTCTCTGCACCGCTGATATGCGTCGTGGTGCTGACACCTTTTCCAATCCTCCCGGCTCTCCGTGGCCCTACGAGATTGTCTTAACCGAAAGAGGACGCCGTGCAGATATAAAATACCGTCTTCCTCTCGGCATGGACATACTCAATTATTCCGAAAATGTTCCCGATATGAAATGGAACTTTGTAGCCGATTCCGTTACAAACATTCTTGGTTATGAATGTCAGCTGGCACATACCGACTTTGCCGGACGTCATTACTCGGCATGGTTCACCCCGGAAATTCCCCTGCCTTTCGGCCCGTACAAATTCGGTGGTCTTCCGGGTCTCATACTCCGGCTTCAGGACGATGAACAGCAGTTTGTCTGGGAAGCCACAGAGTTCATATTCTCTACAGAACCCATCTATGTCTATGAATACAAAAATGAAAAAAACTGTTCGGCCAACGAAGCCTACAAAACCATAGCACGTTCGTTCAACGCTCCGATCACTTTTCATTTAGAGGCTATCGGTGGAGGCAAAGGTAAAGTTTTTATTATCGGGAAAGACGGTAAAACACATGATGCCACCGAAACTGAAGATAATCCCATACCCTACCAACCACTGGAGATAAAATAAGCCATTCCCATCTGGAGCTTTATTCTGCAAGTCCTCAAAACCGATACTGTACCGAAGCAAGAATATTGCGACGACGTATACCGAAGCTGTATTCCGACCTTGACAGCGTACCGTAACTCACATATTCATATCTGCGGCAGTCAAGTAGATTGTTAGCCGCCAGCGACAGCCGAACTCTATTGTTGACATGCCATATAGCCGACGCATCAAGCAGCACAAGATTAGCCACGTTACCCTCCGGGAATACAGTCATGAAATGTTCCGCACCGACAGTTATCTGAATAGCATCATTGGCTATAACAGTGGCTGACAGATTCTGTCTGAAAGAGTGATATACATTCGTCTCACTCCTGACTCTCAAATCCGAAATGCTATAATCGGCCTCATAGTTGACCGACAGTTGACGCAGCAGACTACCTTTCAGATATGGTCTGACTCCGGCGGTCAGCTGTCGGTACGGCACTACTTCGTTATCACGCATCGACGAGGCCTCCGTTGCCGAACCGCTGACATCACAACCTGTCACAAACCGGCTGTGTCCTAAACCCTTGCTTATGCCTCCGTTTAGTGACCACATGTCTGTATGTGACACTCTGTCAGCATAAGTCGAGACAATAAAATCATCAATAAACAGCTGTTCAGACATTACCGCCGAATTTTGATGGCTGTACAATGCCGAAGCATTCACAAACAATGCCCGCAAAGGATTACGGTAAGCATACTTCACTGTACCCGACACATCATGGCTGTACCTGTCAGGTTTAAAAGGTACAAACAGATTATGATAGTCAGATAGAATCGGTGCCTCTATAAAAAGATACGCTGCCGGTGCGCCGACGCTGTAAGCTACTCCTCCGGATAGTTCTGACTTTGCCGTGAGCTGGCGCTTTACATGTAGCGATGGTCTGGCACCGATGTAATCATACTGTCCGTTTACAGAATAATGCAGCCACTTCAGCGGAGCCATGAAAGAAACCCACCAGCCGTTACGCTCATAATCAACCTGCGGCTTGACATACACATTTGACAGAAAAGCATTGTAACTTCCTGAATTGTCAAACTCACCTAATCCTGACAGTGACGTATTCAGATGCCGGTAATTTACATCAAGTCCGCCTGTCATATAAAATTTCCAAAACCTTGACAGCTTTCCGAACTGTGTTTCTGTCGTGCTTCTGAAATCTGATATACCGACACGCTGCACAGTCTCCTCTTCACCCGTAACCTGCAATCGGTCAGGCCGATGTTCAAACGAATTGCGTGAAGTCAGATTAAACAGCTTCTTCTCATTTCTCTTTACAAGTTTCAGATCATTGACAGCCGAAAAAGTCTTTCGTCTGACACGCTGATTAAGATTGTACGACCCGCTTATCACTCCATTTGCATTATCCCATACGGCATTGACAGTAAATCTGTCTTTCAGAAAATAACCTCGTTTATTGGTTTCGCTGTTAAGTTGTGCCGATACATCATGTGCCTGAGTGCGTAGTTTGTCATGCTGTACAAACGTCGGAATGTCCGAACCCGGATATTCAGTCATCAGACCTGAATCATAATCGAGTCTATCTGCCATATAGTTAAGTTTCAATCTCATCGAAGTATCACCCGTTTTCCATGCCGATATGACATTACCCAACCATGACAGATTGTCGCGGTTTCGTTTTTCCGATAGCGGTGCCCCGGCCATATCGGCCATTATATATTCAGGCCAATATGTGGATACATAATCCGCGCCGAACATATCGTGAAAATCATGTTCCCTGATTTCAGTAGCAGGATTCCAGCCTGTATTATCTGCTTTCAATGTAAATACATTCTGCATCTTCGGCGCTATACGCATAGTGAATACCGAACCGTCATAAAGTATCGGCACCACACCGGTGGCTGCCTGCGCCACTCCCACCCAGCGGTCACGGGCATCTTCTTTCAGCTTCAGATTTATACCGGCTTCCTCCGGAAACTCTATACCCTCCAACGCTTTCACCGGCTGATGATTCTCCATTACCTCAACCGATTTCACATCTTTATGCGATATATTGTTTGTAGCCAATCCGTACTGACCTCCTATAAAATCGTTTCCGTCTATATAGAACTTATTTATCGGCTTCCCCTGATATTTTATAGTTCCGTCCTCCTCAACCTTTATACCGGGTAATCGCTTGATGACATCTATTATGGCATTGTCTTTAGCATTGGCATAACGTGACACATTGAATACAAGTGTATCACCTTTGGCATATATATCGGGAGCTTCGATAATGACATCTTTCAGCCGTGTAGACTTGGGGGTGAGTTTTACCGTCGACACATCTTCCGAAACCGGTAGGGTCAGTGTTTCATACCCGACATAACGGAAAGATACCGAATCGGCGCCGGCTTTCAGTATAAGTCTGAATCTGCCATCACTATCAGTTGATGTGAATGCACCCTTAGTCTTAACCACGACACCACTCACCGGTTCTCCGGTTTCGATATCCCTGACACTGCCCTGCAGTTCGCCCGGTTCTGCTGCCGTTGCCGACAGCAGCCCGGACAGAAAGCAAAACATGAGAAAACTGTTTCTTTTCATTTCTTCCAATCCCGTTCTATGTAGTCAAATGGAAGTTCTATCGGGTCGTATGCATCAAACACAAGATTGCCGGCTTCATCTCTTACTGTTATGTGTCCCCCGGTTGTAGCTTCAAAATAAGCATACGGATTGACCTCATATCTATTTTTGACATCGTAATATCCCCTACGGTCTGTATTATTGTAAGGCACTTTATAGATTGTAACGGGACGATCGGCTTTTGAATTTATTCCTATACACTCAAACATATAGTGTCCCTTCTTGTCTGAGGCTTTCATTATAAGTCCCGGCAATCCATGAAGCTTCCACGGTCCTTCCGTCAATGGTATCTCTTCGGTATAAAACACCGTCCACTCTCTGCCCCTGAAGTTACACCTTGCTCCCTGACATTCATAACCGAGCACATTGACAACCGAATCGGTCAGTTCCCAATCCAATTCCGGTATTTCCTCTTCATAACGTAACCAATCCTGACATATCTTCTCTGTGTGGGTCAGTTTTCCGGCCGGATAATTCTTGTAGATAGTCATAAATTCACCCGTACTCAGCTTGCCTTCCAGAGCAGCGGTAGCCACTTCCTCCGGACTCGAACGCATCAGAAGTGAATCTACTGCAAGATTCTTGTAACTTGAAAATTTCGATATTCCGCCCGGAGCTATCTGTAATAGCATCCGGTCGTTGTCTAAATTATCTTTAAGACTGCCGGTTGTGTCTACACTCCAGTGGTAGTCATATACAAATTCCATAGTTTCGGTTGCGAGTGTTTCGGTTTCGGGCACACTGTTCGGATATATACTCAGCTGACGGCGCACTGTCTTGCCGGTGGCGGCAGTAACCATCAGACCGGCCGCACAAATTATGATAGATATTATTTTCATAACATTTAGTCTTATGCCGCAAAGTTACAGACAGACTGCCTCTGACAACGAAAATAATCATTACTGAAACATTATGCAATTATTACTAAATTATTACTCTACCCGAAATACCTTCTTTTTCTATCCCTTTGATATGACGGTTTTAATTAATTTTGCCGTATGGAACTACGCATCAAGATTCTCTACATCACTACTATCATTGCAATTCTGGCTTTTCTCGGTATGCAGGTCTATTGGCTCCATAGCCGTTATGAATATTCTTTGCAGCAATACGAGGACGAAGTCTATCGTACCGTTACACAAGTTATGGATGAAGACCGTCTTATTCGCCTCAGACTGACTCAAACACCCGGACTCGAACTGACTCATCAGTCTAATTACAATATCACTACCGATGAAGATTCTCTGCATAATGTCACAAGAATTGCGACCCTGACGTCTTCCAAATATTACGCTCACAAGATATTAGGCATTACCGAGCAAAGACCTCTGTCTGAAGAAGAGAAGATAAAGGCTGCTATGATAATACACGAAAATATGGCAAAACTCGATACTGTAAAAGCCTCTTTTGATGTCACCGCAGCTCCCACTGAAGCTGCTATATGGATCGCTTTTAAGAATATGGAACTCGAATTTCTCTCACCTCTCAACACCTGCCGTTTCGATTCATTGTTACGCATCGCCGGTCTTAACACCCGCCTTTCTCTTATCACCACCGATAGTATCGTCTGGAAATCTTCTCTGAAACGTCACACCGGTACGTTTAATCCGACTGCCGTAGTCACTATACCCTATTCCGAAATGGAGCGTAAGAGTATCAGTGTTGAGTGTTATTTCTCTCCGACTGAGATTATAGGCAACATGTTCAGTACCCTGTTGATAGTGGTCTTTCTGTCGCTATTCCTGATTATATGTCTGATATTGCAGATTTCTACCGTACTCAAACTCTCACGCCTCGACAAAATGCGCAATAGTTTCATCACAACAATGATTCACGAACTTAAACGCCCTATCTCTACCCTCAAGATGTGTGTGTCAGGCATCGAGAACGAACAGCTCATGTCCGAGCCTGACGTCAAGAAAGAACTTGTTACCGAAACCCGTACCGCCCTCGACAATCTTTCGGCATATTTCTCCAAACTTCGGGATATTACTTTCAACAATGTCGAACAGATTCCACTCAACATCACTTCGCTCAACCTGCATCGTCTCTTCGATGCAGTCTGCCGGGTTATTATAATTCCGGCCAACAAACAGGTCAGTATAATTAACGGTATTGACCCCTCCCTCGAAATAGCTGCCGATGCTTCTCACCTCTTCAACATTCTGAACAATCTTGTTGAGAATGCTGTCAAATATTCGGGCAATAGTGTGAAGATTAGTGCTTACGCCACTCTCACAGACACCGAAGTTACAATCGCTGTCAGTGATAACGGCAATGGTATCGCAGCTTCCGACCTTCGCCACATATTTCAACGCTTCTATCGTGGCAAAGCTTCCGCCACTGACCTTCCAGGCATGGGCCTCGGCCTCACTTACGTTCGCCTGCTCGTCGGCGCACACGGTGGCTCTGTTTCTGTCGACAGCACTGAAGGCGTCGGCACATGTTTCACTATCAAACTTCCCCGCTGATGAAATCCGTAAAAATACTTCTCGTTGATGATGATCTGAAAAACTCCATGCTGCTCAAACGCTTCATCGAAGCCGAAGGTTACGATGTCACTTACGCTAACAATGGCCGTATCGGGCTGGAACTATACCGTGAAATACACCCCAATCTCATCCTCCTTGACATAAATATGCCCGAGATTGACGGTTTCGAACTGGCTCGTATCATACGCCAAACCGACAAACGTGTCATCATCTTTTTTCTTACTGACCGTACCGACAAAGTAGACCGCCTTCACGGTTTCTCTCTCAAAGGCAACGACTACATCCCCAAACCTTTCTACCCCGAAGAACTCATCGCCAAAATCAACGAACGCCTCGAAAGTCTCACCGTCAGTCAGGACACCGTCTATCTCCTCGGTGCCACAATCTTTCGCCCCAACATCTCCACACTCACCTACAACGGCGAGACGCACTCCCTCTCTCTCCGCCAGACCGAAATTCTCCAGCTGTTAGCCGAAAACCTCGGCCACCCCGTCGAACGAAACCGCATCCTCGAACAAGTCTGGGGCGACGCGAGTTACTCCAACTCGCTCGCCCTCAACGTTCAGATCACCTACATCCGCCGACTACTCGCCGACCCTTCCCTCACCATCACCTCCATCAAAAAGAAAGGCTACCTACTCTCCGTTTTATAAACTATCCAAAACATTCACACACTCCTGCCAATATGTCAGAAACTCGTTTCTATAATCAGCAAATGATTCGCCACCACGCTGTTGATCTCCGTGAGCATTCGCGTGATTAAGATTGTTTCGACGGTCAGCAATCTTACTGTATGGTTGAGTTATATCACGGAAATATCGTTCTTTCTGCACTAACATCTGAGCAATCTTGGAAGTATTCCATCTTTTATCGTATATACCTGACTTTCCTTTCTTAGCACGTAATATACTTCCTAATGCTTCTCTTATCTTATATTTAGCGATGTTACTGTTACTATCCGTGATCTTTAGTTCTTTTATAAAAGCATCTTCAAGTTTAAGATCACAAAGAAAATCATAAGCTGTCGAGATAAGATACTCTTTGGCCATCGTATAAGCTTGCTGTATCATGTTATGGTCAATAGCCCACTTTATCGCAGCTTCGACATTTATATAATCTTCTTCAGCGACAAACTCATACCTCTTCAGTTGTTCATGCATCTCAGAAATCAGCTTACGCTGAGCTTCGTTAGTGTGAGCACTATTACAGAACTCGTTCATCTTATCTTCCAGTACCTTCATATATTCCCCCCGACGGATATCATCTATACGGCATGTCTGAATATAGAAATCCAGATCCTCCAAAGCCTTCGAAATATCTTTTATCGTAGAGTCAAGTTCGCTTATACCGGTTTCATAAAGAATATTAGAAAATGCACTCATCATTCCAAAATCTCGGAAACTCGAAGCAGCTGTGTTTATCTCCTGTAGACGCACTATATTTGTTAAATCTACCACAGGCACCGTAAGTTTCTCCTGTTCCGCCTCCGGAAGAGCTTTTATCTTATACAATGGTCCGAGAATCTCGAAGGCACCATAATATACTCCACTGACTTTACTATGTTTCAGAAATCGTGCATAATTAAAGAGCACATCGGCAAACATCGGAATAGTACGAAACGCATGAGTGACATCGAAATATATATCGTCTTCCGGTTCTATCTTATCAAATACACATTTAAAAATATCCCAGAGTTCGTCTTCTTTAAATCCGACAGGTATGATATAGTCATCTTTACCTGCTACACTCTCCGGATTAATCTTACATCTTAGTCCAGTTATTTTTCCTAATGTTGTCTTAAGTCCTTCTTTACCATCGTTATCAAGCCAGTTAGCTGTGTTAGACTCATTGGTCCTGAATACCATAATACAATCATCTTTACTCCAGCTTTTACATAATTTAGTTGCTATAGCCTCTTGTATAAATCTGGTTCTGTGATCAGTAGTTTTCCTCTCCTTCTCACCCCAAGTATAGTAAACAGGGAAATAATCATTCGTACCGAGAAAAGATATAAGTACCTTACGTGCCATTAGATATAGTTTAAATGATTTTAAAAGTAATTCAATTCTATAATATTTTTACAAAGATACATTAAAATATCGATTCTTACAATACTTACACCACACTTTATCACTCTCTACTACGTTACTGCGTCAGCCTTTTGTCTCGGCTCACAAAGGCAGTGCGTTGATTATTTCTCTGACCTTATCAGGCAGAGATCGACTCAGAAAGACATCAGCGGCATAGCCCTGCTTTGGTGACGGAGAAATGATAGACACACTGTTATCTGAGGCATTTTCATGTAGCAATGATTTACTATCTATGCTGTCAGCAGGAGCAGCAGATACCAATATCACCTTTGACTTCTCCCCACCATAAGTACTTTTCACAGTACGGCACTTATGAAGATTAGCACTGTCAAATTTCCCTGATTTACATTCTACGAAAAGCAGTTTATTACCGATATTCACCAATATATCGATTTCATTTTTAACCATATTGCCCTCTGGGTCTTTTACCTGCTTGAACTTGACATTCTGCCACACCACATATTCCTTCGATACTGATGATATTGAATCAGCCACTAATACCTCCCACCACATACCCCTTAACAACAATGCTTTCGGATCCTCACAGCTTATCTTAAGAAGTACTTCCCTGTCATTATTGGTTATGGTCAGTGTTCTGTATCCCGATTTATTTCTCTGGCCACAATGAAACACAAATACATCTCTCACTCCACGACATGCGAAATGATTAGGTATAGTATCTCCATTTTCCCACTGATAGTTATCAAGCCATTGTCTAATATAATTATAGACATCTCGTCTGTTACGTATGAAGTTACATATTTCTTGTGCTGCCGCCACCTCCTGTACCTTACTCTGTCGGTCATATTTTACTGCCTCAAGCAATTTCTGTCCCTGAAGCGCCACAATTTCATGCAATATCAGTCTACAGTCAAGAGGTATGTCCTTGACCTGCTCTTTAGAGATAATCTTGATACTGGCAGAATCTGTGTATATTGCTTTCGAACCCCTGTCACTGGCAACTGCAAAAGCCGCAAGTGCCATAATCTTAGTACCGCCGGTAAGATTATACATAAACGAATCACTACTCAGATCCGAATGATTCTCATGTATTTTCATACAAGCTCTATAAGTAGCTTCAAAATCATAAGCGTCTGTTTCAATAAAACTTACTTTTTTAAGATGTGGTATCTCTTCTGCTAACACACCCTCCTGCTTCTGAGTAAGCAGACCCACTAAACGCTTTGTCTGTTCTTTATTCTGTTTTGTACCTATAATATACACTATCTCCGGTTTATACTGTTTTACCGGATAATACAACGGCAGCAATTCCTTTCCTAACAAAGTAATATGTACATTCATATCTACCTCCTTAATTATTGATATTTATATATTTAGTTCCAATAAGCTAATATTTCTCTATCACACACTATGTAACCACAATAATGGTATCATAACTTCCTTAAAAAATGGGAAGTTACTTGATCCTGCGTCTTAATCCTTATTCTAATGGAATCTGAGATAACTAACTGAAGATTTTGTAATCTACGAGCAAGCTCTTGTGTCTTAATCCTTATTCTAATGGAATTTGAGATAACTTACCAGCTACGTACATGGAGCTGGTAGTGAGGAGGCGTCTTAATCCTTATTCTAATGGAATTTGAGATAACAAAATACGAGGAGAAAGTATATCTAGAGCCTGGGTCTATATTGTCTTAATCCTTATTCTAATGGAATTTGAGATAACTGGCATGAGGGCTATGATGAAATGGCCAACGGATTTGTCTTAATCCTTATTCTAATGGAATTTGAGATAACACCTGATGGAAAAAACTATCGTCGACACCGATAAACGTCTTAATCCTTATTCTAATGGAATTTGAGATAACAGTCTGTATACCAATAAATAATCACTTTACAGAGTTAAGGTGCTATCGAAGTATAATCCTCATTTAGCCAACGATTTACACTCTGTTTCGCAATTATTTTCGCAAATGTACTGCTTTTTTTGGTTCTATACAAGCGTTTTTACATGTTTTTTAATTCTTTTCTATGAATATCAGCATAATGCATTTTCGCAAATGATTTGCCAAAAATTAAAAAACGAGACATTTGCGAAAATCGGCTATTTTAACCAATTGTAAGTATCTGATTATCAATACCTATTTTTAGACTCAAAACACCGATTTTCGCAAATGATTTCTGACAGATGTCAAAACCATACATTTGCGAAAATTTTAAAGCTGTCAAAAATTACTGATTTTATATTAAAAATCTGTTAATCAGCATAATGACTTAATTTTAAATTTTCGCAAATGATTTTACCCCAACTACACCACTGTTACCTTCTCAAAAGTCCGTGCTTTAGGAAGCTGATATAATATCTTAGTGTAGCAATTCATACAGATAGGATAATATGCCACACTGTCCTCCTTGATGTTTATCTTATCATAAATATCTTTTTTTAACTTCTCAAACTGTCTGTTAGTCAACATACATTCAAACACACTAAGATTTACACGCGTACCGACTTTCTCCAATACCTTCATCACTTTATTACGTCGCCTGTCATCAGCAATATCGTATGCTATTACTACAAAATTCTTCTTAGCCCTCATCACCATTTGGCTATGTATGGTTTATAACTCTTGCTTTCCTCAACTATATATGAAGCTATCTCTTTAGTCTGACTATTTATTATCTGTTCCATAGTGATTTCCTCACCGCGATAATTTTCGTACCGACTCAGACGGTCGAGTACATTTTTAGAAAGCAATTTCTTTGTTTCCTCGTTAAGCATACCGTTCTCTACACCGAGACTGATACCTTTCTGTACAAGCGATATAATAATACGATCAACTACCTGTGCCCTGAATATTTCCACCACATCATACACAAATGTAGGTTTCCCCGCCTGCCGTACATGTATTATACTGTCAAACGGATTCAATTTCGCCTTAAGCAATGCCTGCCACACCCGTGAATATAGAATGGCATAACCGTAATTCAGCATACAGTTAACAATATCCTTCGCACCTTTCCGCTCTCTTCGCTCAAATTTTATCTCATCGTCTGACAGTAGTTCCCTTATGTAACTCCAATACTTCACAGCACCCTGTGCTTCGTATGCCACCAACTGCGCTATGAACGCTTCATCTTTCACTACCTTACCTTTTGTCTTTAAAAACTTATCAAATGAACTATAAAATTTGCTCAGTTGCTCATATTCTACCGTCAACTGTTTATTCGAGTTCTTATGGTATTTATGAAAATACTTGACGAGATTAAACTGATTCTTCAGCTTAGCCATAATTATCATCTGAGCCAACATTACACGTTTCTCACTTCCGCAACACGCCTGTCTGTTCCACAGCGTATTTTCAATGTAACGATTTGACAATATAGACCCTGTGTGAACACCGGTCGGACTGAAAAAATCAATAGAAATTTTATTAGCCAGACAGTGATCAATAAGATTTGAAGATAGTGATATACCTTTGCCTGTAATGGTTATGTGTGCCAATGCTCCTATGGGCTTCTGATATATTATCTTGCCCTGCTGTCTGACAGTGACTCCTTTCTGAGTCAAGCCGACAAAGCTTCCGTATGCGTTCACAACAAGCTCACGGTTTTCACCTTCACGCTTCTGATATTCCTTCTTACGTCTCGTTATTACTTTCTTATTCTGTTTCGCAAGTGTCTGTTCCTGAATTTCTGTTTTCTGCTGCTCATATAATTCAATCAGTTCTTGTATTATCACTTTCGTGTTTTTTCTGAATTCATCGGAGAGAAATTCCGGCTCTCCCAATATGCGTTTAAGCACCGCACTATTAGGCACGATTTTATAATTCTTTACTATCAGATTCTTATAGCGCTCCTTGAGAAGAGCATCTATCTCAGCCAAAAGTTCCTGCGAAATTAGAGAACCGTAATATATGCCAATACTCCTCCATACATTAATACTGCTTGCAGTAAAACCTTCAGCTGTAAAACTGAAACGTCCGATTTTTTCTTTTATATCATTCTTTTTTTGCTCCGATAATCCGGCACCCTGTTTCGACACATTAACACCTAAAAAATCGAAACCTTCAGTAAGTTCTTTTACTATCGGTGTATTGAGATTAAGCCCAAGTTCTTCCTTCAGATAATTACTCGCTGCTTCCAGTATACTGTCAGCTTGTTCACGTGAGTCACATATTATGACAAAATCGTCCGCATACCTCACGTATGCACACGGCAGCGTAACCACAAATTTATCAAAATTATCAAGGTAAAGATTCGATAGTAACGGAGATAACACAGCTCCCTGAGGAACTCCCGTTTTAATATCCTGCCATTTCATACGTTTATTCACTCTACCCATTTTCACACATAACATCACCAACCGCACAATCTCCTCATCTCTGATTAGCGGTCTTAACTTTGAAATAAGAATATCATGATGAATGGTGTCAAAGAAATTATCAATATCGAGTTTCACAACCCAATTCTTATTCCTATTCTGACATTCAAACAGTGTACGCCTGATAGCCTTATTGTGTCCCTTCCCGGGTCGATAGCCATAGCTGTTTCCAATAAAGATACGCTCAAACTTCGGTTCGATAAGTATTTTTATAGCGGTCTGAACAATCTTATCCTTTACTGACAATAGACCGAGTTCTCTCCTATCATTCTTCTTTTTAGGTATCGTAATGCCCTTATATGGCTGTGGTGTCCACTTACCGGCTTTCAGCTCATTAGCTATCTCCGGTATATAAGTATGGCAGTCCTTATCAAACTCAGCTATTGACATTCCGTCAATACCTCCCGCAGAGTTCTTGGATTTCACTATTCTCCAAGCTTCATACAGAAGATTTTCCTGACAGAGTTTTCCATACAAATTAGAAGTTGTTTTCATGGATAAGTAATAAGTAGAGGTGTATTATTCATACACTTGATTCAATTTTTTACTCACTAACGTAGCAGTATCTTACAACGATAAGATACACAGTAAATCAATAAGTTTAATCTAACATCCTTGTTCTAATGGAATTTGAGATAACCAGGGAAGATACTGGTTCCTCTGTGACGGAATAACGTCTTAATCCTTGTTCTAATGGAATTTGAGATAACTGGAGTCTAGTGCTATATTAAATGATGCAGAAGTCTTAATCCTTGTTCTAATGGAATTTGAGATAACAGAGTTCTAAAGGATGAACTTCAAGCATTAGAAGAAGTCTTAATCCTTGTTCTAATGGAATTTGAGATAACGCAAGGAAACCATACAAGGAGCAGTGTCTTGTCTTAATCCTTGTTCTAATGGAATTTGAGATAACAATGGGGATAAATTCCTCATTAAGTGTATCAGAAAAGGTCTTAATCCTTGTTCTAATGGAATTTGAGATAACCGTAAAAAGGAGGAGGAGCCTGAGGACAAACGAAGGTGTCTTAATCCTTGTTCTAATGGAATTTGAGATAACTAGAGTAACTAAGATAGTTTATACGTTTAATTGTGTCTTAATCCTTGTTCTAATGGAATTTGAGATAACAATCTGTATCCCAATAAATAACCACTTTAGGTGGTTAAGGGGTTATCGAAGCATAATCCTCGGTTAGCCAACGGTTTACACCCTGTCTCGCGATTATTTTCGCAAATGTACTGATTTTTTTGGTTCTATACAAGCGTTTTTGCATGTTTTTTTCATTCTTCTCTATGAATATCAGCATAATGCATTTTCGCAAATGATTTGCCAAAAATTAAAAAACAGGACATTTGCGAAAATCGGCTATTTTAACCAATTATAAGTATCTGATTATCAATACCCATTTTTAGACTCAAAACACCGATTTTCGCAAATGATTTCTGATAGATGTACAAAACCATACATTTGCGAAAATTTTAAAGCTGTCAAAAATCACTGATTTTATATTAAAAATCTGTTAATCAGCATAATGACTTAATTTCAGATTTTCGCAAATGATTTTGGCTTTTCGCAACCCTCCGGAACTAACTTATGTCTATATAGCTACGTATGGTCGAAACCGCGAGAAATGAAACCGTACTTGCTTGGAGCCGTCTTCCATAACGGTTACATCTCGTGCCGTACATGAAGCCACACAAGGCACTCCGGCCCGAAGCAGTTTACTGATTAAAGCGTAACAGAACGTCTGCTCACCCATTATATGAACCGTTATAACCTCCGGAGAGCCAAGTTGCATGATTCTGTCAAAATAACTGTCCGCCAACAGTTCAACCTCACGTGCATCAGCATCAGGGGGTACCATAGGAAACGGTATATCCACACACTCTCCATAGCAACGTGCCGTCTCTCTCTGCTGCTCACCCCACTCCGAATAAGGGTGATTAGTAAGATTTACAAGCATCAGACTTTCGAATTTATTTCATTGAACACCTTATCCGCAAACTCCGTAGAAGTTATATCTTCGATATATTTCCAAAGAAAGGATGTCCGCTCAATCCAAAGTTTTTTCTTTTTCTCCTCTCTTGGCGGATTAGCGCTTATACGCTTCAGTGCTTCAACCAAAATCTCACACTGCTCATCAGGCACCTTATTAACTCCGGCTATTTTTAACCAGTCCGAGATTTTCTTTCTTGTTAACTTAAAATCCTTAATCTTATACTCACCTGTTTCAAATTTCTCATTGAGAAACGACAGAGCTGTCTCTATCTTAGCCATTTTAGCCAACTTTATCTCTTCGTCATCCCTATTCTTCTTACGTTGGAGAGCGTCTGCAGCTTCTTGGCTTTTTCGATCTAGATCCTGCTGTTCTTTCTCACGACGCTGCTGCGCCTGTTTCGCTTTCACAGCTTCTTTCCGTACCTGCATATTGTTCATAGTCGAGCTATACGAAGGAATCAATGAGACTATTACAGCTTTATCACCAATAATATCACTATAATACTGAAGATACTCTTTAGTACCTGATTGATTTCTGCCACCCTTAGCTTCTACAAATTCATTTCTGCCCTTCATCTCCAATTTCATGTAGTCAAACCTTGTGTTATCGGTGACTTCGTTGCGTGCTAAGGTGAAAAGCTCTTTTATTGATCTTTCAACTATCCATGAACCTCCTATTTTAGACTGCATATAATTCTCAAAAAGAGCCATATAGAAACGAGGATCTGTAGAAACCGGTTTATCCACCATCCCGATGCTCTTTATATCGGCACTCACTATCTCCACATTCACTTTTCCATATCCGTATGGACGTGCCATACCTAACTGATGGAAACAGTTTACCTCATTTCCGTGGAATGTCAGTGATGAAAGCAACGCACCAAGTTCTTCAGGTTTCAGATTATGAAACATAATCTTTCCCTCAAAGATAGTTCCAGCTTTCAGCGGGTGTATCTCGGTATCTATCTTTTCCTGTCCTATACGGGCGCCCCATACATTCTTACGCACAACATAACGTTTCCAACCCTTTATACCTCCGTCATTATAGGTTCTATACTTACCGATCACTACACCATTCTTTCCTCTGCCCTGCTGCTCTATGTATATGGGATAGTATGAGGCTTTGGGACCGCACAGAGCAAGCGTACAACTCCTTTCCACCTGTGCGTTGTCACTCCTAAAAGGCGTAAACTGTACCCTTCCGCGCAAAGAAGATACCTTATCTGTATAGCCGAAAATACAATCTGCCATATCAGGGTTATCCGATTTATGGCCTTCCGGTAGAGTCTGGTAAGGAGTTTTAGCATACGGCAGTTTGTAAAGAAAGGCTAAACCCCAGTCCTTTATTTTATTATTTTCAAGTCTGAAAAAAATCGGTATTCCGGACACCGGCATCAACTTTTCTTTTGCATATTTCCAATCAGGCGAGTCGGCATAGATGAATTTATACTGATTAAATTCATTTTCCGTCAAACTATACCTTTTGTTCTCGTTATTCGGCTGTCTGAAGACGAACTCATAGAATTTCCCACCTTTCGAGTTTCGCGGCCATACCCACTTGTCAGGCTGACCGGTCAGTACTATTGTGCCGGTTATATTACCTATCGGACTGACAGATACATGTTTCCCTTCATAATTCTCAAAAGTGAGATTTCTCAGTCTCTCAATCGGTACCACTTGTTCCACAAGCTTGTATTTAAATACAGTTTCCTTGGGGTCGTATGTATCATTACCTAATCTATACTCCTTGTTGAGATTTATTCCGTATTTTTGAGAAAATTTATCACGGAACAAGGGCACACCTAAATAGTCGTCTATTGACGTCTGGGCAATACGGTAGGGCTGACCGCAGTCAATAATCTCATAGCCATTACCTATCTGTTGTAGCCAGCCGCAATGCAGATCGGCCTGTTCTTTTTTCAGTGTATATAGACTTTTATTATCCCATTCACGTTGGGCAAAACGCGCACTTTTATCAAGCCTTATCTTACCGAAACTCATAATTTCAAGCACACTGCGTACAGCTCCCTTCACTGTCGTACCGGGCAGAAAGTAACTTCCGTCGGGCAATACAGAGAACGAACGATAAGCCGGAGCATTATTTTCGGCCTCATCGCGGCTATGTCCGTTACGCACAAAGATAGGCGTACGGGCAGTCAGTCTTACCGTAATACTACCGCTTAGGCCATCCGAGAACGGTACATCGTGAGAAATACGACCGGCCCACTCGGGAAATACCACTTTATCAGACAGCGGTACAAAGTTATATGGCGCTTTTATCATAATGTATCAAGGGTTTCAGTTAGTTTAAATCCTACAAACACCATTTCAGCAGGCTGAAGCACCGGCATATTTTCACAAAGAGAATCGGACTCCTCACGCCAATACTGACGAAAATAAAGCCATGGGTGATTTTCCATACGGTAAGAACAGTACTTCTGCACTTTTACTTCTTCCGAATTATCGGAAATGATATTATTCAGGTCATACCGATAAGCATAGTAGTGACCATCAGTATATTTCACACTGAATGACACATTATTCTTTCTGTCGAACAGCTGTGCCTCAATGACAAAAGGATTCTCGTCGGGGTCAAGTGTTAACCCGTCAAAGACACCGTCAATCACGACAGGTCTATCGGTATCGCTAAGCCAATAATAACCCTCGTATATGCCGGCCGGTATATTGTTGATTTTGTCTGTTTTCATTTCTTTTCCTCCTTTTTCAAGTTAAAAGCACCGGTGAATACACCGTGCCCACGATTGACTCCTCCACCAAGCGGCAGCATACCGTTGCAGATATCCTGCAACGCACATTCGAGAGCCTCTAACACTTTATCTTTTCGACCTATTGTTTCAGATTGCTTATCACAGGCTTTTCCAATTCCTTCACAATCTGCCGATATAGTCAGTTCAAACTTCCGTCCTCTGCCATAAGTCACTTTCTCCGAGAAAAGCGCACCGCTTACACCTGCATTGGTAAACCGGTCTATCTCCACATGATTAAGCAACTTATCATTTATATTGTCATCAGGCCGCTGTATTACATCGGAGAACATCAGATTGCCGCGTGTCATTCTATCTCCGGATTTCTCTTCTCCGGAGCCGAAAAGTACCTTGACTGCAGGATTGGGTCGGCTGAGAAGCTCATTATAATCTTTATCCGACAATTCATCAGCAAAAATCCCGTTCAACCTGTTCCAATGAAACGCCACACGATGTGACAATGCACCTTTCACCGAGGTAGCCGGAATAAGCACAAGATTCTCTTTGAGTTCACCTTTTCCGTTATTCCATACTACTTTCTTGGCTTTTACAGGTGTCATATCAGCTTCCTCATCTCCGAAACCCGAACCGAAAAGGAAAAATAATTCAGGTGTCAGACTGAGGCGATAGGAAATCCATTCACCTTTATTCTCTTTCGGTTGCTGCAAAGACTCAAGTTTCTCACCATGATCTTTCAAGAAATCGGTGTTGAGTGCTGATGTTTTGTTGATATATGTGCGTAGGTCTGCTTCTTTTGTAAGATTAAGAGCTAACACTTTCATTTCAACAACTTGTATTTCACCGAATCCGTTACGTGTACCGCCTCCGATACGGAACTTCTTGTCATACAGATGCTGTAACACCGATTTAAAAACCTCAACGTCACATTCGTCAGATACCATTTCCACCTCAAAACAGAAACGTGTTCCCGCAAATACTACCTGAGCGTCAAATTTACCGCCTTTTTCAGCAGTTCCTCTATCTGAAATCCTCACATGTTGGCGTATCGGCAGCTCCTGATAATGTTTCAGCAGCGGATCTTTCTTAATAGCCGATGTATTAAGTCCGTCAATAGGGTGCCCCTCATGATTGAGAATCTTTGCAGACGTAAATATAATCTCCGATCCTCTGCCTCCCTCGTTGTCATGATAACCGAACATTCGGTCCGGCGAAGTCATACTGCGCAATACACCGGCCACAGCAGTGCCGGGTATGTATGGCAAGCCATTGGCATCTGTAGCCACAAGTGAGTCGGAAAGTATGTCTTTCTCACCGGAGCCTACAGCTAACGGTGTAACTGCCTCTATAACTATCCGAGCCAAGAGTCGGTGAGTGTACTGTTTCTGTTGTACTGTATCTTTTGATTGTCTATCTGCCATTGCTCAATTCTTCTTACATTTTTTAGCCATTTCAGCGGCAAGGTTTACTATCGAATGTCGGGCAAATTCCGGTTCAAGTCCGTCAACAAACTCTTTGAATTCCTCCAGACGCCTTCTATCAGCCCATTTCTCCTTAGCGACTCCGTGAGTAAGATAACCCCTGTCAGGGTCAAACAAGGTCTTCTTCAGTGCCTCGTAATCATCAGCGGAGGTAGCCAGACTGCGTATTTTGCCCCATTGCGAAGCGAAGCTGTCACCCTTAAACAATTCCTCCTTCTCCCATTTCTGCGCCCATTCATTAACAGTCTTGTATATATCCCGTTCACTGGCTTTACGCTCCCTAAGATATTCAACCAAGACACTGCTCTCACCCTCAACACCAACACCACCGGTCCTAAGTTTGTCTTCGGGTGTAGGTTCAGGCTTATCAAGCTTATACTTAGCCTCACCGCTCTCGTATGCCTCCAAAAAAGCCGGATTATAGATAACCCTTCCAAAACCCTCATTCTGATAAGAGCCTATATAACGCGAAGAAAACGATTCCTGCACCTTATCAAACTTCACTACAAACACACTTCCCTTCTCAATACCGCAACGATCTGTATCGGCACACTGGCGTTTAAAGTTCCACGGAGCATAGCGGAAAGTGCGTATTTCCGAGTCCTTCCATATTATCTTGCCACCGGCGAGACCAAGCTGTTCCGCGGTCGGCTGGAACGTAGGCATACCGTTCTTATCAAGAAATATCAGGCGTCCGTCAGCGTATACAGTGACTTTATTACCCGTCGGTCTACCACTCCCGACTTCTCCGTAAACAGCCTCCTCAATCTTCACAAGTCCATACTGTGCAGTGCGTGACCGCCCTATCCTTTTATTTCCGACCAATGCTTCAACAAGAGTTTTTTCCGCAAACGAATCATCATCTATCTCAACCGAGAAATAAAATACAAGTCCTTTCCTAAGCGACTGATAACCGAACATCTGCTCGTCTTTAGAACGCCGCACATTTCTATCGTAAGCTGACTTTACCGCAAAATCGGTTTCTGTCCATATAATTTTAGCCTTCTCTTCGGAAAAATCGTAAAAACCGTTACGACACTGTTTAAGTTGCTTTGAATGAATTTTAGAATCCGTCGCTCGATAACGTATATACAGTTCCACATCAGGTCTACTTAACTTCGGATAAAACATCTCCGCAGGCACTTTCAGACCACGAAAGTCATTTATCGACGGATTAGCATCTCCGAAACGTACCTTACCACTATGAAACAGCGTCAGAGCCTCTTTAGCACTTATCTTAGAGTATAAGGCACCTGCTGCAATACCTAAGAAATTACTGCCGGGTATAAAATCCAGCGTCTCGTTAGGCCCGGTCGTAGCTGATTTCCGATTCAGAATAACATCTGACAGCAGAGTGCATTTAAATTTCAGAACTTTCATTTTAGTTGATTTTTTCAGGGGCGGTAATTGACATTACAGTGATTGAGCAGCGGCCCAGTCCACGATTTCTGTTTTGTCCCAGACGTTTTATATAGTGCAGCGCATCTTCCATTAGTTTAATAAACTCATCATCGCAGGGCACATCAAGTATATACCCTTCGAGCCTACACGGTATCACAACTTCCATTCTACGCAGACTGTGTTCCTTTGCAATACCATCAGTATCAATCGCAGTACTCGACAGCCGGCGATACATAAAAGCCTGAATCTTCTCAGCTATTATAACCCTACGCTCATCAGACGGAAGCTCGGCATTCGTAAAAAACGCCTGTCCCTTTATCATCTCGCTATTACCGTCGAAGTAGCCGAAAGTCTCCTTAAACAACGACTCCAATTTAAGCAACGACTCCCGTGATTCCTCATTACCGATCCTCTTGAACGTCAGTATATCTTCCATTGCCTCACGCACAAGACCTTTGACAGTCTTACCCGGAACAAACGGCAGCCCGCAGTCATCTTTAATCACCAGAGCATCAACATCCGCACCGGCACTCAGACCCGACCCGCAATGCCAGTCAGAGAAAAACTCAATCCTATATCTTATATCCATTTCATTCTTAGATTAATAATAAACCTTTCACACTCACAAAAATCCTCACAGCCATAACAAAATCTTCCGTGTGTCAGCCGTTTGTTCCGGCTATTTCGTCCTCTGAGTGTTCACAGTGTGAAGAGCTAATATGTCATACACAGGATAGAGCCTTAACTCCCTACCCTCACTGTCCTTCTCGCTGCGTATCTTCGTTTCGGTAATTTCCCCGACATAGTCTTTTAGCGGAGTAATTACCTTCAGTCGTTCCAATTTCTGGGCAGCCATATCCCAGTCATCATGCAACAACGTCAGCCAGTTCCTCAGCTGTGACTTCACAGCATTGCCCTCTTCACCGTTAAGTTTTTCCGTCTGTTTTCTCAGTTCCTCGACAGTCCAGCGGTTAGCCTTATCAACAGAAGTAAGATAATAAGGCCCGAATTCAAAAGACACATCAATCTGAGGTCTGAGTTCACGCACAGCCACATCTTCAAAATCAGACACAAAGCTATCCTGCACTTTATGGAACATCAGGCACGAAGCCGGTAAATTACCCCCTTCGGCATCATATAGCTTTTTAGTATCCTTCTTAGCCTTGTCACACAACGACTCTGCCAACCTATAACCGTAATAAAATGGAAACGATGACTTAACAAAAGCTATTCCGGCACATGCAGTAAGGTAAGCTGACCCATCATTAAAGACATTCTTCAGTATGTCACCGAGTCTGGCTTTGGTCTCTAACTCAAAATACTTCATAAAAACCTCGGTAAAAGGTACAGCCAAATCACCGCGACATATTACCGTCAGGTCATCACCACCCAACACAATAGGTCGCATCGGGATCTTACCGTCACCCTCACTATACACTATTTCAGCAAATGCCCTGCGAGCGGCAGCTTCGGTCGCTTCATTCAGTTCACGCGAGAAATGCTTGAATTTCTCCTTAGACGTGCCTATCTGTTGCACTACCCTGCCTAAACCGTTACCGTCAGCATGTATGATAGCTATCCAGTCATTGTCAGAAGTGAGTTCCTGCATTTCAAATGCAAGCTGTTCATTCCTGACGTTACCAAAGACTTTTTTCAAGAGCGCCGAACTGTCTCTGCGTTTTCCGTCTTCGTAAAGTTTTCGGTCTGTACCTGCGTCAAGAAAATTATTCTTACGCACTTCTACCGCCGGCAGACTTGTCTCTCTGCTACGTCTTATACCCATCAGTCCGATATTAAGATCTCGCATTGGTTTATTACGCTGCACACGAAGCTGACGCTCCAATGTCTGTACCGTCTCTGCAAACTCATCCTCATTATATGTCACTACACTTTGACTTATAGTGATACCCGGAGCAAACTCCATCACGACTTTTGGAAACTTGCGCACCACAAATCTGCACTTCGCTTCGTCCGTAAAAATATACTTGATATTACCGGCAGCATTCAGTATGGCGTTTGGATCATTTTGCAGCTCCTTGAGCGGTTCCGTACTGAAAGGATAGAGTGTCTTGGCAAACAGTTGGGTGCATATTTCTTCGACAAGCTCACTTGCACCCACTATCTCCCGAAGTTTGTTGGTCTGAAAAATGAAACCCTGTATACCTTGTACAGCAGCTCCATACAGATAGAACTTTTCAGGCATTATTATTTAGTTATTTATATGTTATTGTTCCATGATTTAGACTTGATGACTTTCCCAGACCTATCCACTGAGGAAGCATGACATTCGTTCTGAATAAGGCTGTGAAGTTCATCAGTTCTACTCCTTTATAGATATTAGAGCCATCATAATCAAGACTGTCAATCTTACAGATGACTCTGGCATCAAAATATATTCCCAGACCCTTCGCCATTGACAGAATATTACCGGTCAGTATCTTTTCGAGCATATCTACCTGACTAATCAAACCGTCAGCATTGATAAACCGGACATAATTACGGCTATTGAGCGGTTGCCAGTCTTTAATCTGATATTTGCACATTCTATCGGTAAGTACTAATTCGCAATCACTCTCCTCAACAGAAGCAACATGAAGCACAGTATCTTTATATCCGAATTGACACTCTATAATTTCACGTCCTGCAAATATCTGCAACAGAGCCTCCGCACCTTCATTAATTCCGATAACAGCACCTCTGCCCTCTATAATCTTATATTGTATTTTAGGATAAGAATAACGATAACCATCCGGCCCCTGATGATTATGAAAAAGCTCGTTACCGTTAGACAGCCGTATCAGCACACCACGTAACCGCGATAAATCACGCAGACAAATAAATTCTTCAAAGATTATTTTAACTATGTGCATGTATGGCATCCTCGTTATGTATGACATATTTGTAAGGGTGGTAGGAGTTATTGATAACAGAAACTATCCGGTAAAATCAGATTATTCCGATTACCTCAGACAGTGTTCTTCAAAGTTAATCAAATTAACCCATATCTACAACAATCGTACACATTTTTCAAAAACGCCTGTCACATATTCTTTTATAGACTGTAAAAAATATGAGGGTAGGCACACTGTCCGGTATGCCTACCCTCATATTTTTACATAACTGACTAAATCTTAGAGTGTGTTTAGTTTTAAATGATTTCATCCTAAAATCTCGCTTTGTGATGAAATCAAAAATTAATATTTGGTTTTAAACTAAACACACTCTTAATCCTTAAACAGCTGCGGAAGGAACTCCGTCAGGTATATACGCCAGTTTTTCCATATATGGCCGTCGGGACTCTCTCGGTACACATACTTGTAACCATGTTCATCGAGATATTGCCGGTATTCCTTGTTGGCATCATACAGGAAGTCTTTGTTACCTATAGCTATCCAATACAGTTGCGGTGCATCGGCAAACTGTTTCTCCAGTTTACCATCATAATCGGCGTAAATCTCCGATACAGAGTCTTTACCGGGTTTTATGGCGGATGAGAAAAGACCTATGTAATCGAACATATCGGGATATTGCTTCGAAATGTGCAGTGAATGAAAACCACCCATCGACAAACCGGCAATAGCTCTGTGTTCTTTGTCCGCTATTGTTCGGTAGTTTGAATCCATATACTTCACAGCATCAGGGAAATGCTTTTCAAAGGTACCGTCCATCGTATTAGGTAGGTTAATGGTCGGTGGAGCAAATCCGAGACTGGTTTCACCGGGCGCACCCTCCATTGCAATATTACCATTGGTCATAACCACTATCATAGGCTCTACCTCTCCGCGCGCTATCATATTATCAAGTACCTGTGTGGCGCGACCGAGTTCGGCCCACGCATTTTCGTCGCCACCCATACCGTGTAACAGATAGAGTACCGGATAACGGCGATCTCCTTTCTCATAACCGGCAGGGGTATAGACCGTCATACGGCGGTCTGTCCCTATCGTGGGGCTGTCATACCACACTTTAGAGACCGTACCGTGAGGAACATCATTGATTCTGTAATAATCGGCATAGTCTCCGTCTATCAGAAATACATTGGTCAGGCTGGCAATATCTCGCAGCTGAAATACATTGGAAGGGTCTGTCATCCTGATGCCGTCAACAATAAATGTATAGCTGTACAGCTCAGGAGACAGTGCTTCTGAGGTAAATTCCCATACGCCGTTGGGATCTTTCACCATATCTGCCACTCCGGGCACCTCGGCTTTCCCATAAGGAGTATCTGCCAACTGAGGCGCAAGGAAGTCTCCCGTCACAAGTACACTTTCGGCCTCAGGTGCGTACATTCTGAAAGTTACCGATTTGTCAGGATGAGTTTCGGGTGAGACAATCTGCGATCCTCCCCAAAGTGCCTGCTGTGCATTACAGTTTAACACCGTAAGCACGACACCGGTGAATAATATCAGCTTCTTCATATCATATATTGGGAGTATCCCACACTTTCGTAACCGAGCAATTAGCCTTAGCTTTCAGAGAGGCTACGGTAAACTCAAATTCACCGGCTTCCAGAGTCCAACGATTGTCATAGTTTACAAATGCGAGGTCACTGGCGGGAATCGAAAATTCAACCTTCTTGCTTTCGCCCGGTTTGAGACTGATTTTATCAAATCCGCGTACCCGGTAAGCATCCGGTGTGACAGTAGCCACAAAGTCGCTTGAGAACAGTATAACCGGCTCCATACCTTCACGATTACCCGTGTTCTTTACATTCACACTTATTTTAAGGGTATCGTCAGCCGTAAACTGTGTTTTGTCAACCGTAAGATCCGAATACTCGAAAGTAGTATAGCTCAGACCGTAACCGAAAGGCCACTGCACATCTATATCAGCTGTATAACCATAAGCACCGGCCATCATAGGTACCGTTTCACTCGGTTTGTGGTCGTATGTGGCAAGAGCGTTAGTCCACTTCGGATAAGTGTAAGGCAGACGGGCACTGAAATTTTGTTTGCCTGAAAGAAGCTGTGCTAAAGCGTCACCACCGTAATTGCCGGGCAGCAGAATATCGACTATAGCTGAGGCTAACGGTTCAATCTCTCTGACGATACGGGGACGACCGCCGTTTATGACGAGTATGATAGGTTTGCCTGTTTTTGCCAGAGCTTTTACAAGATTACGCTGATTCTCTGACAGCGTGAGTTCATTGATATTACCTACAGTCTCACAATAAGAGTTTTCACCTACACAAGCCACAATAACATCAGCACGTGATGCGGCAGCTACGGCACGGTCTATACGTACATTGACCTCTTTCTCCCACTGACCGTAATCTTCAACGTAATTCATGCCTTCTTCAAGAGTCACATTTGAAGCTCCGAATTCCTGACACATAGCTTCGTAGATAGTATTATACTGATCATGGAACATCGGATTGTTAGTACCCTGCCATGTGTATGACCAGCCGCCATTGAGGCAACGCATTGAGTTGGCGTTCGGACCTGTCACAAGTATACGCTTGCCTGCACTGAGAGGCAGTACACCTTTATCATTTTTCAGAAGTATCTCACTCTGTATAGCCAGTTCCAGAGCTTTATGTGCAAATTCTGTCGAACCGAACAGAGGATAATCCTTATAGAAAGTGTTTGGAGTGTCAAATAATCCGAGACGAAGCTTGAAACGTATCACGCGACTCACGGCATCATCAATACGGCTCATCGGCACCCTGCCTTCGTCAACCAGTTCTTTCAGAAGTGTACAGAATTCCACATCGTTCGGTGTCATCGACATATCAATACCTGCGTTTATCGCTTTCTCGATGGCTTCTTTATAGTCGGAGGCAACCTTATCGCGCTTCCATACATTATGAATATCAGCCCAGTCGGTCACTATCATACCGTCCCAGTTAAGCTGTTCTTTCAACCACACCGTAAGCAGTTCGTGATTGACATGTACCGGTATACCGTTATTGAGTGCTGAATTAACCATCACCGACAACGCACCGGCCTGTATAGCGGCTTTATAAGGAGCAAAATATTTCTCTCTCATGTCAATCATATTGACCGACGAGGGTGTGCGGTCTTTACCCGATACGGGATTGCCGTAAGCTATATAATGCTTCAGACAAGCGCCGACATTTTTAGGCCCGATATGATTGTTGTCATCCCCCTGATAACCTCTGACCATTTCCACCGCCATAGCGCCGTTGATATACGGGTCCTCTCCGAAACTCTCCCATATACGGCTCCACACCGAGTTACGACCAAGATCCATTACAGGATTGTATACCCAAGGAATATTACAGGCACGAGCTTCATAAGCTGTGATGATAGCTCCCTCACGCACAAGCTCACGATTGAGCGAAGCCGCCATATTTATTTCCTGCGGAAACATCGTACCACCCTGCGTATATGTAGAGCCGTGATTCTGGTCTACACCATACACATCAGGAATACCTATATATTTCATCGAGGCTTCCTGAATACCCTCAATAATACGACACCATGTTTCCGGTGTCTGAGCCATACCCATCGGTACATTGAGCACTGAACCGACTTTGTACTCATCGATTACTCTGTTGAGCTTAACGGGGTCAAGCACCACCTGTCCGTTTACCAGAGAATCGCACTGCACTTCGTCGATAGTTACCTCACACATCTGTCCCACCTTCTCTTCAAGGCTGAGACCCGAAACGATTTTCTTCACCTGTGCCTCAAGGTCAGTGTCAGTAGCAATGGCAGGCGCTGCCTGCTGCGAAGATCTGTTACCGCAGCTCACTGCCAACAACGCGAGCGAAACGATAAAAAAGTTTTTCAGCATAATGGTTCTGTTTTTCTTTGGTTACTGTTAGCTGTTATTAACTGTTAAGGTTTACACAGCGCTAAATTATAAAAAATATCAATTTGTCCCACCGTCGACACACGCCAAGTAAACAATAAGTAAAGATTATAATCACCCCTAAAATCATACTCCCCTAACTCTCAAAACCTTATACCAAACCAAAATATTCCCCGAAGTAAACCCTTTTTTATACTTTTTCCCTCACTCCGACACCCCTCCCGTACCGCTTCCCTCTCCCTCCCACACCATTTCCCTCTTCTCCTCGCATCCTTTCTCTCACCTTCTCGCATCCTTTCTCTCACCCTCCCACACCGCTTCCCTCACCCTCCCACACCGCTTCCCTCACCCTCCCAAACCGCTTTCCAAATCTTCCCGACCATTTCAAACACCCCCTTGCCCCCTCTGTCAAGCCCCCAAAATACATACCCCGCCGTTGTTTGTCTCCGGGTGTCACCAACCCTATCCCGATTAACCGTTTACGGATACCAAATAAACCTCAATGACACACCTCCCCGACCCTTTCATCCCATACTAAAATACTGATACACAAAAGAGAGACGTTAATATAACGCCTCTCTCACGATTCCACTATAATATCTATTATATAATAATAATCAGATAAATATAAAAAAGTGTGTCATATAGTGTGTCAAAAGATAGATTTAAATCTATCTTTTGACACATAAGATGTAACTCCTATGATACATTTAGAGTAAGACATAGGGCTTTGCACACCTTATCTAAGGTATCAATATTCTATCCATAATTACCGCTCTCAAGTCTTGCTATCTGATATTGAGATAGACCTGCCTTAGCTGCTAACTCCTCTTGGGACAACTTATGCTGTCGTCTCTGTGATTTAATGACCTCAGCAATTCTACTCATTATAGGACGAGTGATATACTTACGAACGTAAAAGATGTGTAAAAGGGTAGTCCGGGAGGATAGCCTTTTTTATAATTCGTCGTTGCCAGGAGGTGTGAATAGCATCATATCAGTATAGCCGGCATTATAATTAAGTCGAGCGTTAACCTCCCGCTTGGTACACCGAGCAAACGGATTACCTAACGATTTATGACTACCAATCCACTCGCACAGTTCAACAATGCCGGATTTGTCTGAGGTAAAATATACAAAATTATGACCGTTAAGGATAGTCAGTACATCAAGATAATCTGACAGTCTCCATGTCATATTATAAGTACCTACATCGGTAGACAGATAAGGAGGATCGATCAGAAATACCACACCGGGAGTATCCTTATACATCTCAAATAACTCACGGTAATCACAGGATACTATTTCCAGGCCGGCAAGATACTCAGGACAGTGAGTATAGTTATTTCTGCGGACATTATTATACCATGTCTCTCTCTTAAAAGCCTCCAAAGAGAGTCTGTATTTGCCCGAAAATAACAGAGACGATGACAGGGTAATATAGTCCACATATCTCCGGTCAAGCTCCTCCTGCTCTAACAGGTCTAATATATCCTGACGGACATCTCCCGTAATCATCTTGTGTCGTGGACATGTAGCAACCATCGATCTGATAAGAGACAACAGACGGTTAGTATACGGTATATTGTCGATACGCTGACGGTAGTTGTCATAATCGTTATATACTACTTTTGACTCCGGACGGTAATACTTAGTAATATGAGATAGCAAGCCGGAGCCTCCAAACAAATCCACAAACACAGTCCCGGCAGGATATTGTCTGACAATATCCGAAAACGGTTTGGCCAACATACGTTTCTGACCTTCAAACGGTAGCGGGGCTGATAAGTGTAATGTACGTGCTGACATAATAAATATATGATTAAATACCCAGCAAATTTAGCTTGTATAGCCTGCTATTACACCACAGTGTCCCCGATTTACACTGCGCCTAAATTGCAGTGTTTTCTAAATTTACGGAGTAACATATATACCTTGCGCTCCGAAATCCGATACCTGTCTGCAAGGACAGCTACAGCATAAGACACCTTATATCCCTCATCTACTACCTTACAATACTCATAATATAAGTCTATGTAGTCTGTATCCTCCAGACGTATGCCCGCTTCTCTTATTCTATTTAATAACTCTCGACTAATTTGTAACAGTTCTATTATGATCATTTATTAATTTTTTTGTAACTTTGTCGTGTCTCACTTATAATACAAGCCGTACAGATACAGCGTCCGAGAGGCATGATGCCCCCGGCAGACGCTGTATCTGTACGGCTATCGTTAAGAGTAAGTGAGACGACTATTAATAATTAGCCGGGGGCATTTTTTAAATTCCGCTGCGACTTAAAACCTTATGTAGTATTAAGAAGGCCCATATCACTATCACAACTAAGACAATACCTACTATAAGATGACTTATATTGCGTGAGGACGTTTTGACTGTCTGTATCTGACATCTGTCCTCATCAGCCGTCCGCTCTCGGCTTACTTCGGACAGCTCTGCTACGGCTGTCTCCTTAATATTACTGTTCCCCCTATCCTTTTGATTCGATACCGACCGATGTCGGGTAATGTCTCGTGACACAGTGTCGCCATTGGCATTAATAACGATATGATCTGTTACGGCCTCGGCATGAGTCTGTATCTGTGACTGCCATGCTGCCTGTGACAATGCCTGCCATTGCTCAACGGTCAACGCCTCAGTCTCCCGGTGCTCCGTGTGATCACTGGTTACTGTCTGAGTAGTTTTGCG
>JAAVDM010000037.1 GCA_014801815.1 Bacteroides sp.
AGGCCGTTCTCACACGGTTTGATACCACAATTGCCAGTTGGAAAGGATGGAACTTCCTTGCATTTATCGTTATTTTCCTTAAAAAATTTCACAAATCAAATTAGTTTAAACAACTTCAATATATGGATTGCTGCCCGTCATGCTGACAGCAATGGCCACCGGCTGCTCCTCGGACACGGCTTCCGACATACTGCCTGAAAATCCGCAGACACCCCAACAGCAGGAGGAGAACGGGATTAAAGCTCCTATCTCTCCGGATAACGAAATAAACTGGTTGACTCTAACACAGGAAGCAACTACCGTGGATCTGATTAAGACTATCATAGGCGCCTCAGAGAGGACAGAAAATGTAGTATTCTCTCCTTTCAGCATCTATACGGCCATGTCCATGATGGCAAACGCAACCGACGGGGACAATCTGAAGGAGATTCTTGCTTTCCTTCATATAACCGACCAGGGTGAGGAGATCCGTAACAGGTGTGCCAGTTTTCCAATTTTTCCTCCGAGCGGCCAGGAAGACAAAGCCTTGGAATTTATCAACAGAAATAATGCAAGACTGATTGACAACATACCTTATCTGGATGCGGACGTGACATTCAAGATGGCCAACTCAGTCTGGACAGACAACGGTTTTGATATCAGGCCGCAGTTCTCCGACATTATGGCATCGGCATATAAGGCTCCGACATTCACCCACAATTTCGCCACAGAGAATGTCTGTGAACTCATCAACGGCTGGGTCAGTGAAAAAACAGACAATCTCATTCCTCAGCTCATGACGCAACCCATCTCAGGACCGCTGGCACTGACTACCGCAATGTACTTCAAGGGACTGTGGAACCAGCCTTTCGACCCTCAGTATACTACAAAAGAAACTTTCACTTGCAGCGATGGCTCTCAGGTCCAGGTCGACATGATGCACCATCAGAAAGTCAAGGCTTATCTCGGTGAGGCCTACGGCGGATACACTCTTACTCTCACATTCGGCAATAATCTTTACTACATATCTTTCCTGCTGCCCGCACCCGGTGCTGATATCCCTCAGATTGTGGAAGATCTGAATTTAGGTAAATTCCAGCTCTGGGAATTAGTGACCGAATACGGAGAAACCGAGGTTTTTCTACCTAAGTTCTCCGTGAAGGCCAATTATGACCTCTGTGAAATTCTCTCTTCTCTCGGTGTCAACGGTATTTTCTCTCCCACTCAATGGAACGCTCTCACCGACAGCACTCAGCCACTATACCTGCAGAACGCCATACACACCACCGCTTTCTCAATCGATGAGACAGGAGGTGAGGGCGCCAGCTCAAGCGGATTAGCTCTGGGCGGTGGACATCTTGGTATACCGGTTCCTCTCCCTGAGCGTATATTCAGAGTTGACCATCCTTTCATTTTCACAGTAATGGAATTCAACTGTGATATACCTCTGCTCGTAGGATGCATAAACAAACTCTGAATCATAAGTTGACTGACATATATAATCGAAGCTGATCCGGTCCTTCTTGTGTCGGTGAGATACAGGGTCAGTCAGCCATATAGCTGACCGACCCTACATCTTTTAAAGAGGCGCAGAAGAAGAGGAAATAACCGTATGCGGATTTAATCTCGTATAGTTTAATTTTTGAGAGCTATTTAAGAGCTATTTATAAGTTACAAAGATGCGGATTTATACCTTTTTATGCCGGTTACCCGGGGGCAAGTATGGTCAAGGGCATACTTGCCTCCACTCTCTTTTTTATACTCCGGCTTCAAACAGATCGATAACTTCAGCTGTCGGTCCGTCGGCTGCAATGCGGCCATCGGCTACAAGTATAGCCCGGGTACACAGTTCGCGGGCCAGAGCCATATCATGTGTGGCTATAAGACAGCTATGTCCGAATGAGCCTATTATGTCGGCCACACGACGCCGCGCCCGCAGGTCGAGTTCGGCTGTAGGTTCGTCCATCACCATTATATCCGGTTCCATAGAAAGGACAGTGGCCAGAGCGACAGCCTTTTTCTGTCCGCCTGACAGCTGAAACGGAGCACGTTTCTCCAGACCTTCAGCACCTACACGATGCAAGGCATCGGCAACCCGGCGATGCACCTCAGCCGATTCAAGACCCATATTCAGCGGCCCGAAAGCAACATCTTCCTCAACGGTAGGCATAAACAGCTGGTCGTCGGGATTTTGGAACACCATGCCTACACTGCGGCGTACATCAGGTGCTGTCCTGCGTGTCACCGGTATGCCGCCGACATTCACAGTGCCCCGCGTGGGGAGCAGCAGACCGTTGGTATGCAAAAGAATTGTTGATTTACCTGAGCCGTTCAGACCAAGCAAGGCCACTTTCTCACCATGCGTGATACGAAAACTCACTCCACGCAGAGCTTCATGCCCTCCGGGATAACTGAAAAACACATCATCAAACTCTATAAAATGGTGACTCATACCGGCCAATAAGATTATAAGTTAAGTAGATTACTGTCTCATGCCGCAGTACGCTCACTTACCCGAACGCAAAGAGCGCAGGCAGCGGCCCCCATCTGAAAAGGGCAAAAACACAGGTTACCGCCACCAGTGTCACAGTATCACGCCGGTTCCATACCTCGCCGGCCGCTAAGACAGGCATAGATCCGTTAAAACCGCGTGCCAGCATAGCGCGATGTATGCGTTCCGAACGTGCCACCGTGCGCAAAAACAGCTGGCCGCAATAGGTGCCCCACATCGACAGCGACATATTTCCTCTGTATCCGCGTGCCTGACGTGCCCTCGTCATATCGAGACTCTCCTGCAGAAGAACGGTCATATACCGGTATACCATCATCAGCTGTGTCGTAAGCAAAGCGGGCACACCGATACGCCGCAGACCGCTGCACAACCCGGCAAAGCCGACACTGTCCACAAGCAGCAGCAATGCCTGTACCGACAGCAGGGCACGCACCAGAATCGACATAAATGTCACCCACCCCCGGCTTATCGTCACACTGCCTATTCTGAAAGCTACCTCAGTCTGATAAAACGGATTAAAGATACCTATGAGAATTACAAACGGTAATACCGCCAGACTGCGCACGAAGACACGCCCGTACTGTTCGCCAACGACCGGTGCCATAACAATAGGGTAGAGAGCGAACCACAGCAACCGTGCCAATGCCTCGGGCGCCACTGAAAGCATCAGTCCGAGATACACGAGAGTCACTATCAGCAGTGCCGGAGTTCCTATCGGGGCTTTGCCGCTGCCCGAGTGCATGGCCCACAGGGCTGTCAGTGCCTTCTCAACTTTCGATACCTCACGCTTCATTCTTATGTCTGTGACACGAACGCACCAGTACACTGCTCAGCGCCCACACCAGTATCAGCACCATAACCGTGCCGGCAATACCGGCCAGCGAACCTTCATAATCGGGCATCAAGGCAGTTGACTGCTGTGCAGCTTCAGCCGCCTGTGACAACATACCTGTATGCTCGGCCTCAATCTCCGGACTGCCTGCCGTACGGGCTATCGACCATTCAAGTCCGTCGGGTTCGTCAGAAGCCAGAAATGCAAGTCCGCAGGCAATGACAACCGCTGCCACAGCGAAACCTATCACTACGCCGCGCACACTGCGGCGACTGTCATGCCGGACAGCATCGGGTTGAAGAAGTTCCGGACGGCTGCGCTGCACAAAGAGAAGTACGGCACCGGTGGCGAGACCTTCCACTATACCTATAGCCAGATGTATACCGGTCATCAACAGAAAGAAACGGCCCGGAGGCAAAGCCGTGATATGTGAGGCTACTGTCTCGGCTGTCACCAGACAGGCTCCGAGTTCGAGACCGACCACACAAGCCAGTACCGACACCGTCATCACTCTCCACGGCGCGGCGGGATAACGTAACAGCGGCCGCATCACCAGCGGATAAGCCACCAGAGCTGTCATAGCAGCCATATTGAGCACATTGCATCCCAAAGCCATAAGACCACCGTCGGCAAAAATCAGGCACTGTATTATAAGTACGGAAGTCAGGGTCAGAAAACCGGCCCAAGGACCAAGTAACGCAGCTGAAAGCACACCGCCTACAATGTGGCCCGAACTTCCGGTGCCGGGTACCGAGAAATTGACCATCTGGGCAGCAAAGATAAACGCTCCCATAACTCCCATGAGCGCCACTGCGTTCTCGGAAGCATTCTTTCTGATGCGTAGCGAAGCCACTACAAGCAGACCGGCCGCCACCACATCGGCTGCCACGGCCACAGGCGCTGACAACAGCGCGTCAGACATGTGCATAATACAATTATAATATTAATATAATAAATAAATATAATAAATATAAGAGCTACTTATCCTCACAATCATAACACTGTTAAGAGCTACTTACAACAATAATTAACAATTCTATCACTGATATTATCACGTGAGGCCGTAATTTTTACAAACCTCTCTTCTCACTCACCTGCAATCTCGGCAGGAAATATTTTTTAACTTCCCCCTTCCGACCCTATTACCCCTCCCAGGTGTTATATTATCAAAGTCCGTATCGGGCCATTCACAAAAATTAAAATTATTAATTGCATTACTATGGAAACAGATAAAATCAAAGCTCTCGAAAAAGAAACAGGTGTCGTTCTTGTAGAATTCTATGCAACATGGTGCCCTCATTGCAGAAAGATGATGCCTGTCGTAGATGACGTAAAAGCTCTCTTCGAAGGCCGTGCCGCAGTCTATCAGTTTGATATTGACCTTAACGGTGAGTTTGCCGACACACTTGAGGTCAAGTCAATCCCGACATTCATTATCTTCAAGAACGGTGAAGAGGTATGGCGTACCGCCGGCGAGACGGAAGCTGATCTTCTTGCCCGTAAACTCGAAGAAGCACTTCAGTCATAATTTGACTTATGGGCCCTAAATCAATATTCACTACGTTTCTGAACAGCTTGGGAGTACCGTACACCGAAGAGCACTCTGACAGGCAGTTCCGGAAGATGCCGTTCAAGACTCTGTTCGGCTTCTCGCGGCTTCTGACCTCATACGGGATTCCCAACGCTGCTTTCTCATTGCCCGACAAGCAAGAGCTTGCCCGCATTGACACTCCCTTCCTTGCCCAGAAGGGACACACGTTTGTAGTAGTCACAGATGTTACGGATACTCCGGACGGCACCCGATTCACCTACATAGCCGACGGTACCACTTCGACAGCGCCGGACACTGAATTTCTCAGTAATTGTACCGGTGTGGTACTGCAGGCTTATCCCGACGCAAACTCCCGTGAACCGGATTATCCGCGTCACCATCTTGTGGAGATAGCCGACATTTCCAAACGCTGGTTTCTGTACGCTTCACTTATAATACTGATAGCCGCCGGCTTCATCACCTCCGGTATGTGGCGGCACTTGTCCACAATATTTCTGTCGGCCGTCAATCTGGCGGGACTTGGTGTGACGTGGCTGCTTATACTGAAATCACTGAAAGTAAAAAGTGCGGCAGCCGACAGTGTATGCGGCGTACTCCAGACTCACGGCTGCGACCATGTGCTCGAAGACAAAGCCTCAAGTTTCTTCGGTATCTTCAGCTGGAGCGAGGTAGGATTAGCCTACTTCTCGGTAAGCACACTGATTCTGTTCATCTTCCCGGAAGCGTTGCCGCAGCTCGCGCTTGTCAACGCCTGCTGTCTGCCTTTCACGGTATGGAGCATCTGGTACCAGAAATTCAGAATCAAGACATGGTGTACGCTCTGTGTCATAACACAGACACTGCTATGGTGCCAGTTCTTCTGTTACTTCTTCGGCGGCTGGTGGCAAGAAATATTCCCGCTTCACCTCTCTATCCTGCTCATCGGTGTCGCCTATCTCGGCGTGATGCTTCTGCTGAATGCCGTCTGCACGTTTATAAAATCCAAAGACAGCAACTGACAAGCGGCTGACTCACCACACAATCTACCGACAGGAATTATGAAAAAGATCAAACCAATCGACATTAAAGATGCAAAAAAACTGACCCCGGCCGAAATGAATGCCATTCACTTTGCCGCCGGTGCCAGTTCCGACTCCATTTCCAAGACATAATCATATACGGCCATACGTTCATGAACGTATGGCCGTATATGATTATGTCACACTGTCAGTCTCTCACAAAAAGGAGTATTCAGTTAATCTTATGGTAGATAAAGCGGGCAAGACCGTAGAGATAGCGGCGGCAGCCGGGACGGTAACAGACCACTTTTGAAAACCACCCTAAACGCGGTTCGAGTATCTTCACCACAGCTCCTACAAGAATCATGGCCACAAGTGTGCCCGGGCCTACCACCTGCCACTGCCAGCTGCCGAAATATATATAGCCGAGTACGACAGCAATGACCACAAGTAAAATATCAACCATAATCTTGGCTTTTGAAAAAAGCATACCCGTTGCCCGGCTTATCGCTACAGGAAGTCCCTCGCCGGGCATAGTCACGGAGCCGCAGCGTATTTCAAATGATATGCCTATAGCAAGTACACAGCACCCTCCGAGCTGTACAGCGGCTTTTGAGAGAAAAGTTTCCGGTATCACGGCGGAGGTCAACCACATATTCACATCAAGCAGAAAGCCGAAGAGAAAACCTATCACAAGCTGAAAAAGCTGCACCGGCCGGAATTTGCGCCTGAGTACCGCAATCTGAAGAAAGACAAGCACAAAGTTCATAATATAGGTGTATTCGCCTATAGTAAGGGCCGGAGCTTTGCCATCAGCGCCGGCAATGGTCATGACAAAAGGTATCGTGGAAATAACACTACTGCCGAGATCGGAACGTACACACAGCGCCACGCCGAAAGTCATGATAAACAGAGAAAGACAAAGCAGTATATGCTGCCAGAGGAAGGAAATGTTTTTTTCTTTGAAAGATAAGGTTTGATTTATAGTGTTCATACTTCAGATTTTGACATTCAAAATTAAAAAATAAATATCGAATATCCTAATCTTTACCGTATACAACACCCTATAAGTAAGTAGCTCTTAAAAATTAAACGATACATGTTTTGAGGTAAAGTCTTTGAATCCTGAACAATAAAACTTGTTATTTTTGGCCGTTTCGGACTTGTCATTCAGTCGGATACTGAAGTATTCTCCTTCGTTCAGCGTCCGAAGCACCTCAAAAATAACTGCGTTTTATATATTTTAAGCTACTTAACATCGTTCACTTCAGCAATGCAGTCCTTATAATCTGGCTTACTGTGCGTCTGATATTACCTACCGCCACGTCGGGGCACATAGCTTCCGACAGCGCCACAGGACCAGCCACAACCGGGAACACAGCTGTGAAGCCTGCTTCAATCAAAGCCGGGACTGCGGCAGGTACCACCGCACCTCCTATGGCAATGACGGGTATCCGACATGCGGCGGCACGATGCAGTACTCCGTAGGGTGCCTTACCCATACACGTCTGAGAGTCAAGGCGTCCTTCACCGGTAATTACGAGCGTAGCATCTTTAATTTTATCATCGAAACCAACGGCGTCAAGCACCATTTCTATACCCGGACGCAGATGACCGTGCAGAAATACGAGAAAGGCAAATCCCATACCACCGGCCGCCCCGCAGCCGGGGACACCTGAATAGTCCTGACCGCAGAATCGTGCCGTCACTTTAGCAAAATTATCCAAAGCATGGTCAAGAGCAAACACCATTTCACTGTCAGCACCCTTCTGTGGCCCGTAAACATGACTGGCACCATCAGCACCTGTCAATGGATTGGTCACATCGCAGGCGACAGTGAAAGTGGCTTCGGCCAATTCAGGCATTACCCCCGAAGCATCTACAGCCACTATCCGGCCTGCCTCTCCGCCTCCGTCACCTACAGGCTTACCGTCAGAATCTAAAAAGCGGAAACCTAAAGCACTAAGCATACCCGTACCGCCGTCGTTTGTAGCGCTCCCTCCGAGACCGATAAGAAATCTCCTGCATCCGCGACGCAGCGCGTCTCTTATAAGTTCTCCCGTGCCGTAGCTGCTTGTCAGCCACGGATTGCGTCTTTCGGCAGCAATTAAGGTGAGTCCCGAAGCGGCTGCCATTTCTATCACAGCCGTATCGTTGCATATACCGTAAACAGCTGTCACCGGTTCACCGAGCGGACCGCGTACCGTACATTTCACCTCTTTACCGTCTGTCCCGGCCACAATAGCATCGACAGTTCCTTCACCGCCGTCAGCTACCGGCACAATTATTACCTCTGCCGACGGCAACACGTCTTTTATACCGTCTGCTACCGCAAGGCCGACATCCATACTCGACAAGGATCCCTTGAAAGAATCCGAAGCTACAACAAATATCTCGTTTTTCATGATTTTTATCTTTCCTATCGTTTAAGAGCTACTTATGAATAACGGCTATCACAACACGTACAGTACGTGTTATGATAGCCGTGTTCCAATAAAGGACTATAACACACTTATTACAAGCGTCTAAGCCTTTTGTATCTTAAATATTTACCTCAATTATTCTTTTCTGTAACCGCATTTGGGACATACACCGTTCTCGTTCAGGGCAATGCCGCAGAGAGGACAGCGATCTATATCCTTATGAGCGTTAAACTCCTGCGAGGCTGCGTTGACACCGCTTGTAAATGTAATCTTAGCGATATTGAGCTTGTCTTTCAGCAGGTCATAGACAATCTTAATCATACCCTCAACCGTCATAGTCTCTTTGGTTACAACCAGACGGGCATCAGGATAAGCGGTAGCCAATTCCGTCTTGAAGGCCTCACCCTTCATCTTATTCTGCGGGTGACCGTTGAGTATGCCTTGCTCCTTATACACACCGAGAATGGCGGGCAGCAACGGATCATCTTCTCTCAGCACGAGAGCATGGTCAAAATTCTGGAGTACACTCCACGCCGTCTTGCGTATCTCATTGCAGGGGAATACCATATTCACGCCCTCGTTTATAGTGTCTTCTACCTCGATGGTAAGGAGGCCTGTATGACCGTGAAGATATTGTGCTTCTCCTTTGAATCCGTAGAAGCGATGGGCATATTGCAGATCAAATGTCGTGATACTTCTCATACCGGGAAAAGTTATTTGTTAATAAAAAGTGAATTTATTGTATATACTTATAACAAACAGTACGTTTACTTGTTCACCGTCACGACATAAAATTATGATATAGTATGCTAAATAGGCTCTTAATACCCCGACATCCGCCTACGGTACATCCCTTATAATTATAATGAAGCTACAACCTCCTCGGACAGACCGCTTGCGGAAACTATATCCTTTACAGCCACACCCAAAGCCTTGAGCTTACGCACCATCTCCAATTTCTCTTGCTCACGACCTTCTTCACGCCCCTCCTCTATAGCTGTTTTCCATGCGTCCTGTTCCACACGATAGGCATCAACAGCACGCTCGTATGCCAGACGCTCCACCTCGGTCAGAGCGCCCCGGCGTGCCACCTGTTCCAGCTTCTCGATTATGGGAAGATGTTCTTTCCCGGGTAAGTACTTCATGGTTCTCATATTCTTCAGGATAAAAATAATACGTTCAAAATCGTCTTTACATTCCTCTATCGACTTATATTTCATCTGCGGAAATATAATATAAGTCATACGCATATAGTCGTCAAACACTTCGCCGGTGTGACGGTCGCGTTTCTCAAGATCAACTCTCAGCCGGGGCTGACGTCCGGGTAAATTGAAGTTCAGAAAAAACACACCGTATACTTTCTTGATATTGTAATGCCACTCGTCCCCGGCTTTACCCTGACGAACCAAAGCCGAGGCTATATAGTAGGCGGCACGCTGCTCGAAGAACGACTGGCGTTTATTCTGCATCTCGACAACTACCTTCTCACCCTTATCCGTCTCACACAGGACATCGAAGATGATACCCCGGTTAGACTGCAGAGAGCGAGGAATTTCCTTGTCGATATAGATTATATCCTTAAAAACAACCTCACCCTCAAAGATTATGTTAAGGACATTTATGAGAATGTCCTTATGCTCCTCCTGACCGAAGATAATTTTGAAACCTTCGTCAACAAACGGGTTGACAAATACACCGTAATCACTATAATTATCTCTCGCGGAGATATGGTTATATACTTTATTACTTTCCATGCGCAAATTTAATCTTTAAAACCGAATTACGCAATACTTCATGTTGACGAAGAGATGCTTTTTCTATAAGAAAACTATTAATCAAATAAATAGCTCAAAAATTAAACAAAATATGTTTTCAGATAAAGTCTTTGAATCCTGAACTATCAAACACAGATATGGTCATTAATTTTAAGAGGTACTTAATTATTAAAAGATATCTCTCATCTCCTCGGAGATGAGAGATATCTTTTAAACTTTCAAATTAGAACTCATGAACATATTGGGCACCGACAGGTATCTTGGAACTGAAAGGCACTTTATTACAATCATAAGACTCATTGATTTTTATTCTCTTAATATCTGTATTCGTGCATGTCACACTCTCAAGATTTTTAGTATCACTTATATCAAGATCGGGACCGACTTTACTAAATTCCATTGATAACCATGAAAGTAGCTGACATCCGGTAAAATCTACAGCAGTCATTTTTGAATTTTCAAAAATTATAGCTTGTACAAGATTTTTACAATCAGAGAAATCCAGTTCACCGACACCTGTCTGATAGCAGTAAATAGTGTTAAGTGACGGAAGATTCTCAAGTTTGACAGTCGAAAGTTTTGAATTTTCTGCCACTCTGAGGATTTCAAGAGCAGTACAATTTTTGAGTTCTAAAGAAGTGAATCTGTTACCGTCAAGCTGTAAGCCTTCCAACAGTTCAAAGTCCTCAAAAACCAAATCTCTGTCTATATCTAAAATATCAGCATATATGAACTTTATAGTATTCCTAAAAATATCAAATTTAACGTTGTCCAGAAGTCCTTTACCACAACGTGATACTTTAAGTTCCTCCAAAGGTGCATAGTCCGGAAGCCTTAGCGTGGTTAGATTAGATGAAAATGATGTCACCAACGATTTCAAAGACTCACACCCGGAGAGATCAAGTGTAGTAATCGGTGTAGCACTCAAAAATAATGTTTGCAGTTTCTTAAGTCCAGTTACCTTAATTTGTGATAGCTTGGTTGAAGTGCTGAGGTTAATATATTGAAGCTTTGAAAAAGCAGTCAAATCCAGATTCTCATACCCTGAATAAGCAGCATTGAAATACTCAAGACTTCCTGCCAGACCAGAAATATCCACCTTGCTAATCCGGCTACTGTTGATATTAAGAGATTTGATTGCCTTAAGGCCGTCAATATTGAGTTCAACCAAAGCATCTGTGGAAAATAAATCTAAAACCTCCAGCTTGGTCAGTTTCCTCAGGTCAAGATATTTCACCATACTATAATTAAGATTGAGGGAAATAAGATTAGTAAAAAATCTTATACCTGTAAGGTCTGTAATTCCTTGGCCTTGCAAATTTAACTCGGTTACTTTTTCAGCATCTTTGTTAGAATAGAAATCATTATCCGAATCTGAGGAAAGAGTTTTTATGTATTCACGGAAGCGTACATCCGGCACAACCAATGGGTTGAGAAGATTAATCACTCCTATAGTGACATCTATTTCCATTGTATCACCGTTTCCAGCGGCATTATATGCCTGCACTTTGTAATGGCCATTGTCAAGCGGCAGGAAAACGGAATTTGAACCACGCTGCAGCAGTTTGTCGCCAAGATACCAGCGGAAGCCCCATGCTCTGTCAGCTTTTGCCTCAAGAGTCACAACACCTTCTTCTGAGGTGACGATTTCCACTGTCAGATGGTCCGGACGTCCGGAAGCATCTACTGTCACAGGCAGTGAAGGCTTGCCTGTACCGAAACTATTGGTGCCTGCAACAGTATATTCTCCTGACTCGGAAAATTCATACACAGGCTCTTCAGTAGCGGTTACAGCCGTACCGTCAAGATACCATGTATAGGCGGTTGCATTCTCGATTGGAGAAGTACGGAGTACAATATTGCCATCTTCGGTTTCCCAAAGCTCTATTTCGCCTGCAGCGTCCGGAATTACATTCAGTTCCTCATCTTTTCCGCACGAAGCAAGTGTCATAATGCCTATAATCAGTCCAAGGATACCGAATCGGGACATAGACATTACTTTTTTCATTTCTTAAGAATTTTTTTGCCATTGACTATATACAGTCCGGCGGGGAGATTTTCAAGTGCGTTCCGGACAGTGTCAGCACTACCTACATACAGACCGGTAACAGTGTAGACATACACCCTATCAGAAGGGATAAAGCTGACATCAGAAACACCGGCATCAGTATTGACGGGAACAAGGATATCGGCAGTATAGTTTGTGGCAACTACATCCACACCTTTTACTATTGACCACATGTCGAATACAATCTGAGCATCCTTATTGACTGTGGCAGTCATTGGAGCCGGGTCTTCGGTCAGCTTGTTATCCATCCACCAGTCGCCGATAGGATAACCACAGAAAGTGTAGTCACCTAACACGGTCTGAGGCTGAAAGAGGATCGTAAGCGTTTTCAGGGTCAAACGTACCGGTAAGATTTCCGTTTTCAACCGGGAAGAAATTTATAAAGGTCAGGGTATTACCCTCAGCAGTCACGGTCACTTCATGCTGATCGAAAGTGACCGGAGTCCAGTCCTCACCGGCATTACCGAAGGCACCAAGGTCAAGCACCGTGATGTTAGCGTTATATACTCCGCTGATTTCTTCAGTAGTGACAGCCATAGCATCGATACAATAAGCGATACAGCCGGTTCATCATTTTCTTTACACTCGCTAAAAGCGACTATCAGAAATAATGCCAGTAACCAGCTTGTAATCAGTTGTAATTGTTGTCGCATAAATGAGATTTTATTAGTTTACTCTCCAAAATTACTGTCTTCTCAAATTATGGACAATCAAATTCCGACGAATCGCGCTATTTTCCGATAAATAGGGATTAATATTTACTTAATGCATCCCCAGCCATAGCAAAACATTGTTTTTATTTGGTTGCGGCACTACTACAGTTTCCTCTTTATCACCTGCGCATAGACATACACGCAGACTACCTTTGAAAAATTTATACACACCCGTTACTGACGAAATGGATGCAATTACATTGCGGCGCAATTTACAGAACATTTCCGCCGGCAACAGATGTTCAAATTCTCTAAGAGATTTAAAACTTGTCAGATATTTCCGACCTTTATCATCAACACAGTATACATATTTATCCTCACATTCAAGCCAACGTACTTTTTCAATAGGTATAAAATTGTAGCTATCACTCTGTTGAATAAGAATACGTGGGATAGCATTTGCTTTAGGCGCTTCCCAATCGCCTAAAGGTATATAAGGTTCAGCAGAATCTTCTTTCCTTGTTTCCTGACCAACGCCATAAGTATAATATTCATATTTTTTAATCGAGTTCTCCAAAGCATCTACAGAGAATGGTTTAAGTAAATAATCCAAACTATTAAGATGAAAAGCCTGAATTACAAACTCGGAATACGCAGTAGTAAAAATAATTGATATATCGGTATCAATCATTTCAAAAATTTCAAAACATTGTCCGTCATCAAGTTCAATATCCATAAATACAAGGTTAATATCCTTATTCTTACCTAAGATACCGACAACTTCCTCTACAGTTTCAGCATATCCTATACATTCCCATTGAGGTCGCAGACTACATACATTATGGTACAACTCCTCTCTGGCCAATCTTTCATTCTCAACAATTAGATATCTGGTCATGGTAAATTCTATTTTTTGTTAAGGTAATATAAGGAACTTCCACACTGAAAACTTTATCATCGGAATTAACCGATATTTTTAACCGGTACTTTTCATAAATTCTTTTCAGATAGGAAAGACCGTACCCGCTCTTATCTTTTTTATTCAGATTGACTCGTAAAGGATTAGTCACAATAACTCTGTCGGACATAAACCGGATTTCTACTTCCAGAGGTTCAGCACTGGTGAGTCTGTTGTGTTTCACCACATTCTCCACAAGTAACTGCATCGAAAAAGGCACTACGAATTTACCCGCAGGGGGTTGGCCCACAAACGACACTTTAAATTTTGATCCGTAACGCAAGTTAAGTATGTGAAGATAATCATTAAGAAAAGCCAGTTCCTTTTCAAGAGATATTTCCTGTATTTCACGGTTATCAAGTATATAACGGTATATCTGTGAAAGAACCAGTATAAACTTTCTGTTTTCCTCTATACCAGCGCTACCAAGCATTGAATAAAGTATATTAAGACTGTTAAAAAGGAAATGTGGTTTGAACTGAGCAAGCATAACGCGCTGCCGATAGTCCATAAGCTCCTGAAGTGCTGCCCGGCGCTGGCTTTCGGCATCACGCCTTACACATTCATAATACACCACCTCACAGATAAGATAAATCAGGATACAATTGAAGAATGTTCCTCCCCATTCCACATACTGATGTGTAATGAGAATGAAAATCAAATTTGTCAATCCTACAGAGATTACCGACAACACAAAAGTTATAACACAACGCAAAGCCATATTACATCTGTATTTCGGTAAGAACACAAGAGCCGAGATAATAACCCACAATACTGATAACGGGACCAAATTCATCATATAAGTGTTCATTAAGACCTGAACATTCCCATACGCATTTATGACACCATATCGCATCCAGACATAAAAAAACTGAAAAATGGCTGTATATGTCAGAATGACAGCAATAAGACCTATAATGATTTTCCACGAATGGCTACGTAGAAGTCGGCGCGGTAGTTCAAGGTCAGCTATCAGAGGCTTTTCTATATCCATAACAGAAGTAAATTGTAATGCAAAGATAACGTTTACAGTTGGATTTAACCAGATATCCATTAAATTAAATCAAAATGATTCTCCCTAAATATAACATGTTATTAATTTTCTCCCATAACAAAATTAAAAAAGACCGGAATATTAAACGCAGTTAAGTTGTACATTATAGTTAAGGCGCCCCGCTTCACAGCCGGACGCCTTATATTTTCCATAATACTTTTTCTAACTAACCTAACATCATGAAGCAAAACTGCTGAATACTATCAATGTGATTCAACCGATTTTCTGTATTTATAACACTCATACGAAGAAAAAAGTTTCGGTTACGGGAATATTTTTTAACCTATCATACATCGTTTAATTTTTAAGAGCTACTTAGTTTTTTCATCAAATACCCATAAAAAAAATCGGCCTGAAAAGACCGATTTTCCTTTTTTACGAGTATTTTTTAATTTTAACTCTTTACAAATCAAAATCTTGTAAAGATACACTTTTCAAGATTAGATATCAAATATCCAGTTCTCGGCGACTATTTTTTCCGGCTAGTCGGGTAACATACTCTAAATATAATCTTCTCCCCACTTGTCGCGCACATCGCCTACGATTGAGCGCAGTTCCTGTTCACGACTGAGAGGATATATGAGCAGAGCGTTACCACTGTCGGCCACCACGTAGTCATGCAGACCGGCAGCAACGATGAGCTTGTCGTCATCGGCGGCAAAGACAGTACCCGAACAGTCACGCGTCATGATACGGGCACCACGCATGATATTATTATCTTCCGTATGAGAGGCAGTATCATGCAGTGCTCGCCAAGTGCCCAAATCGCTCCAGCCGAACTCTACGGTCTTGACAAACACGTTGTCGGCCTTCTCCATTATGGCGTAATCCACAGAGATGCTCGGAGCATTGGAAAATACCTCCTCTATAAAGTCTTTCTCTTCAGGCGTACCGAAAGTATCGGTGCCTTCGGCAAAAATAGTGGATATCTCGGGAGCATACTTATCGAAAGCCTTGAGTATACTGCGGGCAGACCAGAGGAATATACCGGAATTCCAGAAAAATTCACCGCTGTTCAGAAACAGTTTTGCCATTTCGAGATCAGGTTTCTCGGTGAACGATTTTACCTTCATTATACCGGGCCAACCCTTCACGGCGTTTCCCCGCTGTATATAGCCGTATCCGGTGTTGGGGAAAGTCGGCTTTATGCCGAGAGTCAAAAGACGATCGGCACCCTCGATGAAATCAAAACCTTCGCTTATAGCCTTACGGAAGTCATCTTCACGCAACACCAGATGGTCGGAGGGCAGTGTCACTATCGACGCCTCGGGGTCAAGAGCGGCTATATGACGGGTGGCCCAGCACACACACGGGGCGGTGTTGCGCCGTGCAGGTTCGCACAATATCCGTTCAGGAGCAATCTCAGGCACCTGACGGCGTACCGTGTCGGCATAGCGATCATTAGTCACAAGCACGATATGGTCAAGGCCCACGACGGGAGCGATACGGTCTACGGTCATCTGCAGTAGACTGCGGCCTGTGCCGAAGAAATCAAGAAACTGTTTGGGGCGGTCCTGACGGCTGAAGGGCCAGAAGCGGGAACCGATACCGCCGCACATTATCACACAATAGCGGGAATCTTTCATAGCAATAGTTATAAGGGTAAGTCATTATTCAGGAATTCAGGACTGGGTAGCGGGTTTGAACTGATGCTTCACGCCCTCGACCACATTGAGCATATAGTCGCCGAGTTTCTCGGCCTCACTGATAAGGTCCATGAAGAATATGCCCTCCTGATAGTCATATTTCTTATTGTTGATGTTAAAGATGTTGGCATCACGCAGCTTGTTGCGGTAGTTATTGATTTCACGCTCGCGGTTGTAGGCGGTGATGATACGTGAATCCTCGGGGGTTTCCATCTCACGCAACAGTTCAAGCATATTGTTCATGGCTCCGTCCACAAGGTCATACATAGTGTCTATCTCCTTGAGTATGGCCCCGTCAAATTCCACATGGTTCTGATTCTTACGGGTCATGGTCTTGGCCACATTGAAGCAACCGTCGGCTATGGACTCTATCTCACTTATTATACGCAGCATACCCGATATACGCATCTTACTTTCAGGGCTGAGACGGCCTTCGGCCACGTGGTTGAGGAAGTTTCCGATTTCTATCTCCATACGGTCGGAAATCTCCTCGTATTTCTCCAGACGGTTGTATATGTCGCTGAAGTCGCTTTCTTTCTCACCTGTGTGTATCAGCTGTCTTGCCATAGCAAGCATACGCTGTACGCGCTCACCGTACACCACAATCTCCTTCTGTGCCTGCGTGATGTTAAGCTCCGAAGCCGAAAGCATACCGCGACCGATAAACTTGAGTGAGAAATCCTCCTGTTCGTCCTTGTTGCGGGCCGGCATTATCCAGCATACAATCTTCACATAAAGATTGGTAAACCATATCATGATGAGCAGGTTGCAGGTATTGAACACAGTCGGGAACATAGCTAAGGCAAAAGCCATCGATGCCTGTGCTTTGGCTGTCAGAGTGCCGGTGGCCGGGTCAAGCAGTGTCGCGTCACCCATAGCAGCCTCCTCGGCGCGGGTTATCGTAAGGGGGTCGGTGCCTTCAACGGCCTTGGTTATATCTGCCACAAGCGTTACGAAAGGAGTAAATATACACAGCACTATGATAGAACCCAGCACATTGAAAAGCACATGTCCCATAGCGGTGCGTTTGGCGGCGAGATTACCGCTCAGTGATGCTAACACAGGAGTGATTGTAGTACCGATGTTGCCGCCAAGAATTATGGCACAGCCGAGTTCGTAGGTTATCCAGCCCTGCGAACACATAATCAACGTTATGGCGAACGTGGCGGCCGAACTCTGCGCCACCATAGTGAGCACTATACCTATCACAAAGAAAATCAGTACCGAACGGTATCCCATACTGGCGTAGTCAGTGACAAACGCAAGCATCTCCGGATTTTCCTGCAGATTGGGCACATAGACACTGATGAGGTCAAGACCCATGAAGAGGAAACAGAAGCCTATCAGAAACTCACCCAACGACTTATAGGTGCTCTTCTTCATGAAGAGCATCGGTACAGCCAGCGCCAGCAGCAGTATACTGTAGTCCGAAATCTTGACTTCGAACGAGAAAGCTGATATTATCCACGTCGTCACCGTAGTACCGACATTGGCACCGAAGATGACGGCCATCGACTGTGCCAGTGACATAAGACCGGCGTTGACAAAACTTACCACCATCACCGTCGAGGCACTCGAACTCTGTATGAGAGCGGTGATAAGAATACCGGTGAGCACACCGGTCACACGGTTCTTGGTCATGATTCCGAGTATGTTGCGCAGGCGGTCGCCGGCCACCTTCTGCAGACCCTCGCTCATCACTTTCATACCGTAAAGGAAGAGGCACACGGCCCCTAAGAGACTGATGAAGTCAAGTATGGAATAGTTCATCTTTGGATTATTTTCTGTCCCCGAGACAGACGCCCCGACAGACTGTGATACGTGAGATGTACAAAATTAGTTAAAAAACCTCAATAGAGCATCTCGCCGGTGTATGCTTTTTTTGCATACACCGTCATTTTTTAATCGCAAACGAGAGGCTGACACCATCTGAGGTGACATCGAGTGTGGCTGAGGCACCTTCTACAACCGGAAGGTTGCGTTCCACATGGCCTATATCGAATCCGAACGCTACAGGTATATTCACCTTCCAGCGGTGCAGCCAAAAGGATATCATATCCTCCATACTGCCGAAATCACGGTTAGGTTCGTAAAGTGTGAAGCGTCCTACCACAAGACCGCGCAGCGCACCGGGGGCCGCCGGTGTGAAACAGCCCGCCATATACAGGCGGTGCAGTACACGTTCCACTTTGTAGACAGGTTCGGCTACATCTTCGATAAAGAGTATCGTGTCGGGCAGCAGAAGCATATCGTATGGTGTCGAAGCCAGGCCGTTGAGCACCGCAAGATTGCCGCCACGCAGCCTTCCGTGTGCCCGACCCGAGATATTGCGCGGGTCGGCGGGAACCGTATACTCCATTTCCGAGCGTTGTCCGGTGAGTATATCCGTCATCAGACGCGTCACTTCGTGACTGTCCGGACGTGTGGCGAGATGACGTGCCATCGAAGCGTGCAGCGAAGCCACTCCGGCATGTTGTGACAAGGCGTGGAGGGCTGAGACGTCAGAAAAACCTATCACCCATTTCGGGTCGCGGCGCAACATCTCACGGTCAATACTACCGAGCAGATGCACACACCCGTAACCACCGCGCCCGCACAGCAGGGCACGGGCATCAGAGGTGTAGGCGGCTACGAAATCCGCTATACGCTCTTCGGCCGCCGCCGAGTAACTGCCGTCATGCGGGCCTTTGGCATGGGGAGCCATCACCGGCTCAAAGCCAAGACGTCTCAGTGCTTCGGCGGCGCCGTCAAGATGTTCGTCAGCCACTGTGGAGGCAGGACAGACGATAGCTATCCTGTCACCGGCTTTAAGCGGCTGCGGGATAAGCATACTGTCAGCTGTCATGTCAGTTGACCTGTGTCTTTATTCCGGCAGCTTCGACACGGGCTGCAATCTCTTTCAGCTCGTCGAGCGGCACCTTCACCAATCGTTCAGCCGGTGTCGAGCGGTCAAGGCTGTAGAGCATCACCTCGCGTGGTTTTATCTCACGGTAAGCCGCTATCAGAGCATCAATTTCTTCCGGAGTGGTATTATCTACCGTGCGACCGTCATGTTCACCGCGCAGCATCATGGTCTGTATTATGGCCTGCCCTTCGAACTGTTTCAGAGCTTCGACCACACGGGAGACAGTAAAATCCTTAGAACCGGGGCGGTCTATAAGACGCATGGTCTCCTCAACGGCCGAATCAAGTTTAAGTATGTTGTTATCAACACGCTTCAGAGCTTCCGCCACTGAGGGATCGAAGATACGTGTCGAGTTGGACAGCACCGACACTTTGGCCTGCGGGTAATATTTGTCACGCAGTTTCAGAGTGGAATCAATGATTTCGGCGAAGGCAGGGTGCAGCGTGGGTTCACCGTTGCCCGAGAAGGTTATGACATCGAGCGGTTCGCCGGCCTCGCTCATGGCACGCAGACGCGCTTCGAGCATGTCGGCCACTTCACGTGCCGAGGGGAGCGGAGTCGTACCGCGTCCCTGCGAATTGAAACCTGCCTCGCAATAGAGGCAGTCGAACGAACATACCTTACCGTCGTCCGGCATAAGATTTATACCTAATGACACGCCTAAGCGGCGGCTGTGTATCGGCCCGAATATGGTCGAGTGAAAAAGTACAGTCTGATCTTTGGGCATACTGAATGTATTTTGACTTATGCAAAGTTAAGGTATATCCGCCTCAGTACAAAATCAAACATGACACACTGCAAAGCAACGAATGTGAATTTTTGTTAATGTCTCAGACTTTAAACCCGCTTTTTGACTTCTCAGGTGCCTTTCGCAGCCATTATGCCGATTTCATTTGGCCGAATGATATTCAAGGTGTAACTTTGTATCATCAATCTCGGACAGTACTGTATGTTCTGTCAACATACGGCACACCGCACTGCCGTATTTCCAACTCCACCGATATGAAGAGTTTTTATATATTTCTGCTGGCAAGTCTGCCTGCCGCATGTATATGTCAGCCGGCTGAGGCTATACTGCCGGTGTTCGTCCCTGTGCCGGTAACCGAACTTATGGAATCCGATGTCACCGCTCCACCCGCTATATCTCAGCCGGAGGTGTGGTCATTCAGCGACTGCATCGAGTGGGCCGTAGCCAACAATACCGACATACGCCGCACACTGCTCGATATTCTACAGTCTGACCAAGACATAGCAGCTGCCAAAGACCAGTGGCTCCCGACAGTGAGCTTCTCCACCACTCAGTCATATACTAATTTTCCCTCGGCTGCCGAAGGGGCGTCTTCCAATGTCTACGGCAGTCAGTACGGTGTCAATGCCGGCTGGACTGTATGGGAAGGAAATGTACGCAAATATCGCCTCGAATCGGCGAAGATAATGCGGCTGCAGCAAGAGCTGGCCGGAGAAGATGTCATTAAGACTCTCGAACTTGGCATACTTCAGGCTTACCTCAACATAATGTATGCCCATGAGTCTGTAAGCATAGCTGAAAAGTCTCTTGAGGTCAGCACCTCACAGACCGAACGTGCACGCCGTCTCATGGAGTCGGGACGCACCTCCAAGGTAGACTATGCCCAGATAGAGAGTCAGAAAGCACAGGATACGTACAGTCTGGTGCAGGCACGTAACAATCTTGAGACTGCGAAAATGGCACTCAAGAAGATTCTGCAACTGGGTCTTGACTCTGAAATAGAGATAGAAATGACTGCGTTTGCCGACACGGAAGTTTTCGTTCCGCTGCCTGAGAAGAACATGGTCTACGATATAGCGGCATCATGGCTGCCCGGACTGCGAAGCAACGAACTCAGCCGCGACATATACGCAAATGATGTCAAGATTGCCAAGGCCGGCCGTCTGCCGTCGGTGTCTTTGTCAGGCGGTATAGGCACGTCATACAACAGTTCAGGCACACGCGGCTGGGGACCACAGATGGGACACAATCTCAACGAGAACATTGGCCTCAGCCTCAGCGTACCTATCTTTGACGCCAATTCCACACGCCGGGCCGTGGCGAAGGCTCGTCTCGCCGAGCTCGACTATGACCTCACACGCACCGAGCTGCTCAACGACCTCTCGCAGACCGTCGAAAGCCTCTATATAGACGCCGACAATGCCAGAGCCGGATATACCGCCGGTGTGTCGCGTCTTGAAGCCGCAACACTCACAGACAATCTGGTCAACCGCCAGTTCGAACTCGGACTTGTCAATCCGCTCGAACTCCTCACGGCCCACAACAACCTGCTGAGTGCACGCCTCGAACTGCTGCAGAGCAAGTATATGGCCATTCTGGCACAGAAGACCATCAATTATTACGCGACCCGTCAGGTTGCCGTACCCTGAATACTCCCCAGAAAATCATGTTGTAACAAATGAGATATTCCGCTCTTTTACCGGTGGCTGTCTGTGTCATGGCCGTCACCTCCTGCTCAGAGAAAACCCGCATGGAGCTTGAGACCTATACCGTAGCTCCGACCTCCATGTCGGAAATAGTCACCGCCACCGGCACTATGGAGTCGGTGACTTCGGTAGATGTCGGTACACAGGTCACCGGCATCATCGACAAGCTCTATGTCGACTATAACGACCACGTTACCAAAGGTCAGCTGCTGGCCGAGATTGAAAAGACCCTGCTCGACAGCGAACTCAAGAGTGCCGACGCTTCGATGGCTTCGGCAAAAGCCACATACGAGTACGCACGCACAAACTTCGAGCGCGACAAGGCGCTCCACAAGGAGCAGCTTATCTCCGACTATGAGTTCCAGACGTCGCAGAAAGATTACGAAGTGGCACGTCTCAGCTACGAGAAAGCACAAGCCGACCGTGTACGTGCAGCCAAGAATCTTAACTATGCCGAAATCTATGCCCCTATGGACGGTATAGTGGTATCACGCGAGGTTGAGGTGGGTCAGACTGTAGTTTCGAGTATGAACGTAGCCAATCTCTACGTCATAGCCGACCTTGACAATATGCAGGTGGTAGGTGATGTCGACGAAGCCGATATAGGTCAGGTCAAAGTAGGACAGCATGTCACCTTCACTGTCGATGCCTATCCCGACGATACGTTCACAGGCAGTGTCACACAGGTGCGTATCAACCCCACCACAACCAATAACGTCGTCACTTACGAAGTCATAGTACAGGCGCCCAATCCCGACCGTAAACTGCTGCCGGGTATGACGGCCAATCTTTCCATATACACTGTCGAACTCGACGACATCATAGCAGTGCCACTGAAAGCTCTGAAGTTCACACCTCTTGAGGGCGGTAAGGAAAGCGGACTGCCGGTACCGGAGCCACTTGACTCCGCCGCACGTCACTCTGTATGGGTGGAACGTGACGGACGTCTGATACAGACAGCCGTGAATTTAGGAGTCGCCAACAGTATATATCAGCAGATAACTTCCGGTATAAAATCCGGTGACAAGGTGGCTCTGCAATATGAGGAAGTCTCGGCCGGTAACAAACAGAGCAACCAGAGAGAAGAGAATCCCTTCATGCCCAAACCGCCGGGAGCACGCAACAATAAGAAGTAAGCACCGACCACTACATGTCAAAAGAGATAATCAAAATAGAAAACCTGAAACGCTACTTCAAGGTGGGCGACGAGACTGTCAAAGCTCTGCGCGGAGTCTCGTTCACCATCTTCGAGGGTGAGTTCGTGACCATAATGGGTACTTCCGGTTCGGGTAAGTCAACTCTGCTCAACACTCTGGGTTGTCTTGACACACCGACTTCCGGACAGTATTACCTCGATGGCATTGCCGTGCGCGGTATGGGAAAGAACGAGCGTGCGCACATACGCAACCGCAAGATAGGGTTTATTTTTCAGAACTATAATCTGTTGCCGAAGACCACAGCGCTTGAGAATGTCGAACTGCCGCTTATCTACAATTCGTCAGTCAGTGCCCGTGAGCGTGCCGAACGTGCCGAACGCTGTCTGCGCGAGGTGGGGCTCGGCGAACGTCTTTACCACAAGAGCAATCAGATGTCTGGCGGTCAGCAGCAGCGTGTGGCCATAGCACGGGCACTTGTCAACAACCCGGTCATAATTCTTGCCGACGAGGCAACCGGTAATCTTGATACGCGTACGTCATTCTCGATTCTCACTCTCTTCCAGCGTCTGCACCGCGAGGGCAAGACCATTATCTTCGTCACACATAATCCCGAACTGGCTCTCTACTCGTCGCGCAACATCACTCTACGCGACGGACGCATAGTCAGCGATGAGTATAACCAAGACATTCAGTCGGCCGAGAAAGTCTACCGCAGTCTTCCGGTAGAGAACGACTGATGAAGCCCCGATTCACATGAATATCCAGAATCTTTTCAAGATAGCAATAAAAGCACTGAGCAACAACAAAATGCGTTGCTTCCTCACCATGTTGGGTGTTATCATCGGTGTGGGCGCTGTCATTGCCATGCTTGCCATAGGACAGGGTTCAAAAAACTCTATCAAGGCCCAGATTTCAGAGATGGGCAGCAACATGATTATGATTATGCCCGGAGCCGAGCGGCGCGGCGGTGTGCGGCAGAGCAGTGACGACATGCAGACACTCAAACCTGCCGACTATGAAGCCATAGTCAATCAGGCTACTACCATAGCCAATATATCACCGATGGTGTCCACGTCCGGACAGTGGGTGAACGGTAACAACAACTACCCTTCACAGGCACAGGGTGTCAACACACAGTATCTCGACATACGACAGCGCAAGGTGGCGGAGGGCGAGATGTTCACCGAGTCTGATGTCCGTACAGCGGCCAAAGTATGTGTGCTCGGAAAGACTCTTGTCGACAATCTTTTCCCTGACGGTACCGATCCCATCGGAAAAGTGGTACGTTTCGGTTCGATTCCCCTGACAGTCATAGGAGTACTTGATGAAAAAGGTTACAATACCATGGGGCAGGATCAGGACGACATGGCGCTCGTGCCCTACACCACGGTGATGAAGCGTATGCTGGCTATTGATTACCTTCAGGGTCTTCAGGCATCAGCCATTGATGAATCGCACACGGAAGAGACAATAGCCGAAATCACCGATATTCTACGCACTCAGCACAAACTGCGTGACGGACAGGACGATAATTTCAATATCCGCTCCATGCAGGAACTCGCCGAGATGATAAGCTCCACATCATCAATGATGACTGTGCTTCTGGCCGCTGTGGCAGGCATATCGCTGCTCGTAGGCGGTATCGGTATCATGAACATCATGATTGTCAGCGTAACGGAGCGTACACGCGAGATTGGTCTGCGCATGAGTATCGGCGCCACCGGACGTGACATAATGACACAGTTCCTTATCGAAGCGGTTATAATATCCGTGACAGGCGGTATTCTCGGTATACTGCTCGGCGCTTTCGCCACGTGGATGATAAAGCTGCTGGCACGCTGGCCTGTACAGATTGACCCCGCTTCAGTGGTACTGTCTTTCGCTGTCTGCACGGTAATCGGTGTGATATTCGGTTTCTATCCGGCAGCCAAAGCCTCGAATCTTGACCCCATCGAGGCGATACGATACGAGTAAAGTATTGATATGAGTGATATAAAAGGTGATTCCGAAGTCGTTTCGGGTACTGTCGCAGGAGGTACCCGGGGCGACTTTGCCGCTACTGCTCTGGTAGTACTGATGGTGCTGATATTGTTCTATCTTCCTTCCGTACTCACCATTTTCAGCCAGATGCCTCAGTCCTCCATGATGAAGATAATGAGCATAAGCATGGCCACAGCATACGCCGGAATATTCTGTCTGAACTATTTCTGGCTTGTGCCGCGTTCGCTCTTCCGTGACGACCGTGAAGACACCTTTTCACGATTTCTGCCACACTCACTGTTCCGCGATGACCGTAAAGCGGCTTTTTTCATCATCAACGCTTCAATCATACTGTTTGTGTGCATCACCGTGCCGGCATGGTTCGAGGCTCACGGCGGACTTCCGCACCCTCCACGCCCCGAACCGGACGAGAAGTCCTACGAAGGACATCTCGTATGCTATCTGCGCTTCATGCTGCGTGACGGCATCATGATGCTGCTGTCGGTCGCGCTTGCCTACGCCACACGCCTCACCCGCGAACGCGACCTCATACGCCGCCGGCGTCTTGAACTCGACGCCGAACGCCGCAGTCTCGAACTGCGCAGCCTGCGCGCTCAGCTCAATCCTCACTTTCTTTTCAACTCTCTCAACAACATCTATGCTCTCATAGCCATCTCTCCCGATAATGCACAAGCCGCTCTCCACGATCTCAGCGGTATGTTGCGTTTTATGATATACGATGCGTCTGCTCCAAACGTACCTCTTGAAAAGGAATTGCGTTTCATCTCGGACTACGTAGCTCTGATGCGTCTGCGTCTGCGTTCATCTATGACGCTTACATGCGACATCAGCATCCGTTGCACCGGGACTCCCGTCATAGCCCCCATGTTGCTCCTGACTCTTGTCGAAAACGCTTTCAAACATTCCGCTCCTGATGGCCCTACGGGTTTCATCTCAATCACCGTCACTGCCGATGACTCAGCCCTCACCTGCATTCTGACCAATACATGTACTCCTGAAGATACTTCCACACAGAGCATCTCCTCCGGTGTCGGTCTGACCAATATCCGCCGCCAACTCAATCTGCTCTATCCCGGTGCATACACGCTGACGACTGTATGTGAAGGCACTGTCTACCGTGCCGAGCTGCGTATCGACGCCACTGCTCTTACTCCGGACTCCAAATAATAGCCGCCATGACACTAAACTGCATAATAATAGACGATGAACCTCTCGCCCGGGAACTGCTGAAAAGCTACGTAGCGCGTACTCCGGGGCTTTCTCTCGCCGGCGATTACGAATCAGCTGCCGATGCCATACGTGCTGTCACAGGCGGTGAAGCCGAACTTATCCTTCTTGATATTGACATGCCGATGCTCAACGGTATCGAGTTTGCCACACTTATCCCCTCTTCCTGCCGTATCATATATGTCACGGCCTACGAGCAGTATGCTCTTCAGGGCTTCCGTGTCAACGCCCTCGACTATCTTCTCAAGCCCGTAAGCTATCCAGAGTTTATGCGTGCCATCACCAAAGCCCTTGACTGGAAACGCATGTATGATGCCTATCATTCACGGCAACCGTCACAGGACTCTGACCTTACCTCTGCTGTTACACAGGCACAGGACAACATTGCGGGGTCATCGGTCTGTACAGACAACGGTCTGATAACTGTACGCACCGACTACCGCCTTATACAGCTGCGGCTCGACACTATCCTCTATGTCGAAGTGCGCAAAGACCGTGTAATCTTCTTCCGCAGCGAAAGCGAACCGATAAGCAGCCTTATGACTCTGAGCGATCTAGAGACTCATCTTCCGGCCGACCGTTTCATGCGTGTACACCGTTCGTATATCGTCAATCTCACCCGTATTGAAGTCGTCGAGCGCAGCCGTATCGTCTTCGGCAAGACATATATCCCCATTTCCGACAGCCGTCGTGAGGAGTTCCTTGCCCGCCTTCGTCCTATCTGACCCACATCCCTCAATCTCCACTCTTCCGCCTTCCGAAGTACCTTCCTGACCCGTGAGCAAACATCAGATTGTGTCCACCTTTCCTAATGAACTTCCAACCGTCCCCGAGCGTCATTACATTATATTTATATTATGGAAACACAACCTCATACCCCCTCTACTACTCCGACCGGCCGTTACTTCGTCTTTCTGGTCATTTACCTCGCGCTGCTCAGCGCCTTCGGCTCGTTCGTCAATGATATGTACCTTCCAACGCTGCCTGAGATGATGAAAGGCTTCGGCTGTTCCATCTCCACAGTACAGTTAGGTCTGACAATGGGCATGATAGGTCTCGGCTTAGGCGAGATAATACTCGGCCCGCTCAGTGACCGTTTCGGCCGCAAACCAATACTTGTCTCCACGCTCATAGTTTTCAGTATCGGCGCGGCGGCAAGTGTCTACTCGCCCACTATACACGTCTTCCTGTGGTGGCGTCTCGTACAAGGACTCGGTGCCTCGGGCGGCTACTTCCTTGCACGTACCATACCCGCCGACCTTTATGCCGGACGTCAGTTAGCCAAAGTAATGGCTCTTATTGGTGCAATCAACGGTTTCGCTCCTGCCTCGGCGCCTGTCATAGGCGGTCTTGTAGCACGCTCCGTAGGCTGGCACGGTATCTTCTGGATTCTGTTCGGTTTCAGTGTCCTGCTTCTGCTGCTGTCGCCGGCACTCAAAGAATCACTCCCGCCCTCACGCCGTGTCACCGGACGCTTCGGCACAGCCTTCAAAAACTATATCACTCTGTGCCGCAACCATAAGTTCGTCATACACGTCATGCTTAAAGGTACAGCCTTAGGCGTACTGTTCGCTTATATATCGGCTGCTCCGTTCATAGTACAGACCCACTTCGGCTACTCACAGCTTATCTTCGGTATCATCATGGGTGTCAACGCTCTCTTCGTGGCCGGCGGTGCAATGGCCGCACTGAAATTCAAGTATCTGAAACAGGCTGCCGTCTTCGGAGGCCGTGCGCTGATATGTGTCGCCGTGACACAGCTTACATGCTATTTTACTGTCGATAATTTCTGGGTCTACGAACTCCTCAATCTCCCTATGCTCGTATGTCTCGGTATGCTCTTTACCGTCGGCAATACCCTCTCAATGAATGAAGGCCGTGTTCACGCAGGCGATGCCTCCGCTCTTATCGGGCTGTCGGGTTATATATTCGGGGCAATAGTCAGTCCGCTCGTCGGCCTCGGCAACGTCATGCATTCACTCGGTATAGTTGTTGTGGTACTGGCTGCCTTAGTACTTATATTCGCACACTGTTCACGCGAGCTTCCGCCAGATCAGAATCAGCCCTGACCACATCTTATCAAGTAAATCTTATCATCTTGCGTCAACATTAGTACCTGACGCGGTGTTATTTATATTAGTATCCCCCGTTTTCTTCCGTAAAAGGCCGGAGCGGGAGACCGTTCATAAAAACTGCTCTGCTATGACAAACGAAAAGAACATGAAGCGGGTCATCATCGTAGGTGCCTCGTCCGGTCTCGGCTTAGGTGTGGCCGAGGCGCTGGCAAGCCGTGGTGTACCTGTAGGTCTGGCCGCACGCCACACAAAAGCTCTCGAAGCACTCAAAAAACTCTATCCTGATAAAATAGAGTATATGAGCATTGACGTCACCCATCATGGTGCCGGCAATCTGCTCAGCGAACTTATAGATAAAGTCGGAGGCATGGACATCTATTTCCATGCCGCAGGAATAGCTAATCTCAACGAACAGGATCTCGACCCTGAGACCGAAGCCGAAGTGGTGCGTACCAATGCCGAAGGTTTCGCCCGTATGCTTAGTGCGGCCTATAACTGGTTCCGCGCTCACGGCAAGGCCGGTCAGATAGCCGCTATAACCTCCGTAGCGGGTACCAATGGCATCGGGCATCTTGCCGCTTACAGTGCTTCGAAGCGCTTTGACCAGACATATATGGTCGCACTCGAACAGCTCTCAAACGACCAGAACGCCGGTATCGTCTTCACCGACATACGTCCGGGTTGGGTCAAGACTCCCCTGCTCAATCCCGACCAAGCCTATCCTATGGAGATGACTGTAGCCGAAGTCGTACCTCAGATTATCAAGGCTATCGTGCGTCGCAAACGTATCACTTACCTAAACTGGCGCTGGACTCTTCTTGCTGACGCATGGCGTTGCATACCCGATAGCGTCTGGACACACATGAATCCTACCCTCTCCACACCTGTCACACCCGAAACACCCGTTCCGGAACTCGACAAAGTACTTACCCCAACCGAAGAGCCGGCAGACTCTTCCTCCACTGAGGCCAAAGCTTCCACAACAGAAAAATAACAAAACTTTATAAAAACAGACGGCTCACACCGGTACAGACCAAAAACGGATTGAAGAAATCTGTACCGGTCCGGGGTGAGCCGTCTGTTTCAAATCACTATTTTTGAACTTCTGTTACCCTTACGCACAACATATATACCCGGCGTCAGGCCGTCGGTGGCATTCTCACCGCGTGACACCTCCCGGCCCGTAAGGTCATAGACAATCTTTATATCATCGCAATCAGCAACCGGTGCGGATACTCCCACTGAAGGAATCTCGTCATTGCTGCCCTCGAAGATAATGTTTCCGTCAAGGCCATAGACATTATTAAGACTGTAACCGTTACCTCCGCCCATATCGAAATGCAGGGGTTCAAAGCCCAACACGGTTCCTCCGCCGCCATGAGGCATGGCGCTGGGACCTACGCCTCTGACAAACATCAGCTTATCCGGACCCACAAACTCCAAATACTCCATATCCATACATCCCTTCTCCACTTTGTAACACTCCCATACACGGCCGCTGTTGGTAAGAGACTCTCCCTCCGAGAGCGTCATCTCTCCGGGCATCATACGCCGTGATATCTTCCATCTCAGCACGCACTCAACAGGAACTCCCGGTGAGTCAACATCAAATATCAGATATTCCCCCTCCGGCATATCCCGATCACAGTAAGTATATACCTTTCCGTCTTCCTCGCGTACATAGCCAAGGGTTCTGTTCCCGATACTCTCTGAGGAATAGTCCCGGTATTCAACAATCTCTGAATCCAAGGGCTGCCATTCCACCGAGGACAGAATACAGAAACATGCGTATTCCTTTCCTTCAATTATCTCCGTACCCTCGAATTTTGCTCTGATGGTCCTGCTGCGGAAAGTGCCCGTGGTGCGGCAGTTGTATTCCCACACCCGGTCCTCATACACCACCAGATTCTCTTTCTCCTGCGCCTGCATACCGAGATACACGCCGGATAATATACTGCATAGTAAAATTTTTCTCATAGATTTCGGTCTCTGTTATAATAAATACTAATCACTGCACTCCTGAATGAAGGTATGGCTAAGTTTACCCCCAGGGGGACATACCTCTGGCCTGTGGAGCCACTTATCTGTCCTCTAATCCTATATCACAGTGATATCCCACAGGTAAACGATTCCTGAATTATTGTCTTATCACTGTTTTAGATGTGCTGTTACCTTTGCGCACAACGTAGATACCCGGAGTCAGTCCCTCGGTAGCGTTCTCACCTCTTGATATCTCACGGCCCGTAAGGTCATAGACAACAGCAGTGTCATCGGAAACAGAAACCGCTGGCAGACCCGAAAGCATATCTGTCTGGTTCAGTCCTGCGAATATCACATTACCCTCAAGATCATATACATTGTTAAGACGCGGAGGGGTCATATTCATCACAAAGTTACTTACCAGTGCGGCAAGTGTACCGGCACAGCCGGCTGTCGGACCCACACCGCCGACTATGGCACATTCCTCATTCGGGAACGGCTCGCTCAGTTCTCCGAGTGCGGCGCACTGTACCGAGCGGCACAGCTCGTAATCCACCTGCTGTACTCCCGTCTCACC
>JAAVDM010000038.1 GCA_014801815.1 Bacteroides sp.
CTCTGTTGTCTTGTGGCATTGTTGTCAATGTTCTCTTTGCGCCTCGGCGCTCACCTCTTTGGCAGAGGTCATTTCCGATTTGCGTTTGCAAAGTTACAACCGTTTTTCGCGCTGTGCAAGTTTTGTTCGGATAAAATTTGTCTTTTAAGCAAAATCCACCGATAAAACATTATCAACCACTCAAATCAACAAATGTTAAAATATGTATAGTTTTGTAAATATATTAGTGTACGGATTACACTCTTTTTTTCTCTCCTCCGAAATACAGTAAAAAAACAGAGATATTAGAGAAGGAAATATTAAATTTGTAGTGAAAAACTCAATCAAATTATGACCTCAAATTCACTTTTACCCTATTTTGCCACTGTTTTGCTGGCAGTCCCTGTGACAGCCCAAAACTCTGTTCCTACACCTGAAAACCGTCAGAGTTATAAAATTTATGTTGATGACAGCGGCGTGATGCGACGCTCGGACAATAACGACGAGGTAAGTTACTTCGGCACCAACTATACCACACCATTCGCACATGCCTACCGTGCCTTAGGATATCTTGATAAAGACCGTAAGGAAGCAATAGCCCGTGACGTGAGACACCTGAGCCGACTTGGACTGAATGCATTCCGTCTGCATTTATGGGAAGCGGAAATAGCTGATGCCAATGGGAATCTACTTGAAAACAATCATCTTGACCTGCTTGATTATCTCATATCGCAACTTGAAGCGGAAGGTATCGACATAATTCTTACAGCCCAAACTAACTTCGGCAACGGCTATCCCGAACGCAACACCGACACAGGAGCCTTCACCTACGACTTCGACAAATGCCGCATACACGAAGACCCGGCAGCACAAAAAGCACAAGAGAATTATCTGAAACAACTGACATCGCATGTCAATCCCTACACAGGACGCTCGTATGCCGCTGACAACGCAATTATCGCTATGGAAATCAATAACGAACCTTGTCACTCAGCCACCCGGGCCGAAGTCACAGCCTACATCAACCGTATGGCCGAAGCCATACGCGGAGCGGGCTTTGACAAACCCATATTATACAATGTAAGTCACAACCCCGACGTCACAGAAGCCTATTACGACGCCGACATAGACGGCACCACCTACCAATGGTACCCCACCGGACTGGTAGCCGGAGATGAACGAAAAGGAAATTTCTTACCATACGTGGCGGAATACAATATTCCGTGGAAAGATTCCATTCCCGCTTACAAGCGTATGGCACGTACCGTATACGAATGTGACCCCGGCGACATACTGTATTCATACATGTATCCGGCTATGGTACGCACCTTACGCAAAGAGGGTTTCCAATGGATAACACAATTCGCCTACGACCCCACAGAGATAGCCGGATATAATACAGAATATCAGACACATTATCTTAACCTTGCATACACTCCGGCCAAAGCTCTCAGTATGATGATAGCAGCCGAAGCCGCACGTAACACCGAACGCGGGCATGACTACGGTACTTTCCCAAACGACACTGTTTTTGCAGGTATACGTGTCAGCTACCGTCAGGACCTCAGCGAACTGAACACTCCCGAGCGCTTCTATCACACAAATTCCACCTCAACCGCGCCGACAGCACCTGACAAGCTGCGCCACATAGCGGGACACGGTTCATCGCCGGTGGTGCAATACGAAGGCACAGGAGCTTATTTTCTCGACCACACCGAGTATCCGGGAGTATGGCGGCTCGAAGTATGGCCCGATGTTGTACTCACCGCCGACCCTTTCGAGCGTCCGAGTCTGAAGCGCCGTGTAGGTGAGATAATCTATACAACCCACCCTATAACCATAAACCTTCCCGGTCTGCGTGACGGCTTTGCGTACACACGTATCGACGGCCTTAACGAAACCAAAGGAACAGCAACGACAACAAAAGAGGGTGCTTCAATACAAGTGGAGCCGGGGATATATCTTATCAGCGATAAGAAACAGATACCTGAAAAAACCGTTCTATCAGAGCGTATGCTCCGTTTTGACGCTCCTGAAGCCACCATGACTTCAGGACAAGTTCTGACACATATGGCACCGCGCTACGCGGCACAAGGAAAAGACCTCGACATCGAAGTAAAGGTATACGGCCCTGTTATACCCGATTCGGTAGTACTCTTTCCTTCAACCGTTTCTTTCTGGCGCTCAGATAACCCCACAGTAAAGATGCAGCGTACAGGCGACAACACCTATACCGCCGTACTTCCGGCCTCACAGACCAACAGAAATACGATAAGTTACGCAATAAGTGTGTACGCTCCCGACCAAACCCTGACATGGCCCGGCGCTGCCGACGGCGACCCGCTTGAATGGGACTATACCTCTGACCAATGGTACACCGTCAAAAACCTGCGCCCGGATGACCCTATAGTACTTCTGAACTATGAATCGGAACCGGAATCATCACTGCTTCCCGAAGGCTGGCACTCATGGCTGCGCAAGGAACAGCACGAGGCGGCCGGGGCACCGGTATGGGTCTACACAGCCACTCCCGACCATGACGGAAAAGCCGTAATACGTCAGTATGCCGGAGACCTGCCTGGGAAAATCCCGTATCTAAAAGATAAAAAACAGATAAAGATACGTGCCAACAGACTTCCGTCAGACACAAAAATAGGCATAACCGACAAATCCGGACTCAGCTATACCGCTCCCCTACCTCCGGCTGAGGCCGACGGCATAATAACAGTGGCCATAGCCGACCTACAGCCGGACGCCACCCTACTCATACCGGCAGCCTATCCCATCTTTCTCCAGCGCGAGATAACACCTGCTCACACCGGCAAAGCCGATATAGCCGACATAGACTTTATCGACCTCATCATTCCGGCAAGCGCCGGGCAGCAGCTCGACGCCGAAGTCGGAGGCATCTGGCTACAATAAGAGCCACTGCATAGACAGCCACAAGCACAAGCACTATGGCAGCCGAAGCAGGCACGGATATGTAATAAGAGAACACCAATCCGGCGACACCGCCGGCAAGCGAGATGACGGCCGACCACACTAACATAGGCATATAACGCCGGGTGAAGGTCTCGGCCGTCATCTGCGGTAATGACAGTAGCGACATCAGCAGCATTATACCAATCATGCGTATCGTCAGCACAATAGCCACAGCCACAAAAACCGTCATGATTATATTGACGGCACGCACAGGCAACCTCAGCACGCGGGCGAAATTCTCATCAAAGCTAACCGCCACTATAACACGGTAAAAACAGATATAGAGTAATCCGAGCAGAGCCGTAAAGCCGGCGAACAGCCAAAGGTCGGACGGAGTTATGGTGAGTACATTGCCGAACAGGAAAGCATTCAGCTCCGGCACATAGCCCGAAGACATAAACACAAACAGAATACCGAGAGCCATGCCGAGAGCCCAGACCACAGCGATAGCCGAATCCTCACGCACACGCCGCCGAGACAGCCATTCGACACCCAACGCACTGCCCACCGCAAACACCGCCGCAGTAGCCATAGGAGGCCAACCCATAAAATAACCCAGACCCAGGCCGCCGAAACAAGCATGGGTAAGACCGCCCGAAATAAAGACCATCCGCCGTGTCACTATATAAGTACCTACCAACGCGGCAGCCACCGAAATCAGCATAACGCCAAGCAGGGCATTACGAAAGAACGGATATGACAGTAATTCCATATCTGATTTGTCAATACTAAAAAATTACGATTTACTTCTCAGTTCGCCCACAATCATCAGCACTTCGTCGCGCACATCGGAAGGCAGAACAATACCCCGTACCTGCAGGCTGCGCGACCAGCCGGCCACATCGTCAGGCAGCAGCGACATCAGAATATCGCGGAACTCCTCCGTCTCAGCTTCCGTATAGGATTCCGGTTCGCGTCCTCTGAAACGGTCAAGCTCATGGTCATCATAATACACGGCCTCATCAGTCAGCGGCGACAGCGAAGTCTTCTCACACACGGCATGACGTCCGCAACACTCGCCTTCACCGGAGGAGGTAGCGTCAGTGACATCAGCGGGAGCAGTATCATCTGCGCTTTCAAGCCGCCGGCGCATCTGAAGGCGTCCTTTGCGGTCAAAAGCCCATATCAGTACACCTATCACCACCAGCACAGCCAATATAACCAAAGCACCTTTCATGAGCAGACCTCAGTTTTAAGACCGACAGACTCAATCTGCTGCCAGAAATCAGCAAATGACTTACCGACCACTTCAGGCGAACTTATATTTACCCAAGGTATCACGCAAGCCAGAGGTGCGAAAGCCATAGCCATACGGTGGTCACCGTACACTTCGACAGGCTCATTATCAGCCGCCGGGCAGAGGCGGCCATTCCAGCTCAGAGTGTCGGCATCAGTCTCAACCATATAACCCATCTTACCGAGTTCTTCCGACAAAGCAAAAAGGCGGTCACACTCCTTATGGCGCAGGTGAGAAATTCCCGTAAACCGGAACGGCAGACGAATCCCGCAAAGTGTAACAGCCAATGAAGGCACAAGGTCAGGGACATGGCCGAAGTCAAGTTCCACAGTCACACCGGAATCGCGCAAAGCCTTTGTCTTGACAGGGTCCCCGGTCAGTACCACCGTCCCGTCAGGCTTCCACTCCGTCTCCACACCCAGATAGCGGTAAAGTGCGCAACACATCGAATCGCCTTGCATCGAATGAAGAGGTTGAGCCAGCGCTTTCAGATATACCGGCGAAGGGGCGCCGAGCAGAGCGCGTTCATAAAAATATGAAGCCGCGCTCCAGTCAGGTTCCACAGCAAAGACTGCCGGCGCCTTATACTCGCCCGCCTCAACCGTGACACTGTGTGAGGTCAGCACCGGATTCACACCGAAACGTCGCATAATCTGGGCCGTCATCTCTATGTAAGGCAATGACACAGCAACACCGCCGGCAAGATTTATAATCAGACCGCGTGTACATACAGGCGCTATCATCATAAGCGCCGATACAAATTGCGAACTTACAGAACCGTCAACCTCAACACTGCCGCCCTCAAGCCGACGTCCCTTCACCACAAGGGGAGGATAACCCTCCTCATCACGATATTCTATATCGGCCCCTATTGAACGCAACGCGGCCACAAGCGGTGCCACCGGGCGCCACCTCAGTTGGTCGGTTGTCTCAATCTCCACAACCGTGCCCGGTATAGCCGCTGTCATGGCAAGAAAAAATCTGAACGGAGCAGCGCCGGAGCCAATATTGATTCTGACAGGTTTATCCGCAGAACCATCACCACATTTTTCAAGCGATTCGCGCAGAGCGCCCAGTGCCGCCTCAAGATTGCGGCAGTCATCACAATCAGGAAGTTCCTCTATGACAGCCGGAGATTCGGAAAGAAAATTGACAGTCATCACACGTGCCGCCACGCTCTTCGACAGCGGTAGCACGACAGGCTGAGGATCAGCGGAGTCATAATATTTTATCAGACGATAACTCATAATAAAGCGGTTTTAGGAGTTACTTAGGAAACAGCAGACAGGCATCTCCGTAAGAGAGGAAACGGTAGTCACCTTTCAGAGCCTCGTCATATATATACCGCCACTGTGTGCCCGGCCGGTCACTGTCACGATCAAGAAAAGCTGAGACAAGCAATAGCAGAGTTGACTGAGGCTGATGGAAATTAGTAACCATCACATCTACAAGACGCCACCTGAAACCGGGAGCTATCATTATCGCTGTCGAGGCTGTCAGGGAAGTTATATGATTTGCGTCCATATATCCGAGCAGTGCCTGAAGAGAAGCAACGGTGTCGAAACAGGAGGTTTCAGGATCGTAAGGCTCCCACTGTCCGACTTTAAGCTCATCACGCCCGCGCATGACCGCTGCACCGAGATAAGGGAGCGATTCAAGAGTACGGACGGAGGTAGTACCCACTGCCACGACAGGACGATGCAGAGCAAGCGCCTGCAGCAGAGCCTCGATAAGCGAACGTTCAACAGTAAAAGTTTCGGTGTGCATAGGGTGTTCGCCTATGGTGTCTGACTTGACCGGCTGGAATGTACCCGCACCTACATGCAAAGTCAGATAACGGATATCAGCATTATGGCCGCGCAATGATGCAAAAACATCATCGGTGAAATGTAACCCGGCGGTCGGTGCGGCCACAGAACCCTTTATTTCAGAATATACTGTCTGATAATCATCGGCATCTGTATCTTCCGACTCACGGTGCAGATAGGGAGGTATCGGGATACGGCCTGCAGCATCCACCACCGAAGCAAAAGTCACATCATGGTCATTCCACGTAAATTCGACAGCATGAGCATTTCCGTCGAGTGCCTCAAGACGTCTGGCTGAAAGCTGCAGCTCGCGTCCGCCAATGTTCAGAGTCATTATCAGCGGAGCATCTTTCCAGCGTTTCAGATTACCCACCATACATTTCCACACACAACGGCCGCCACACTGGAAAGCCAGCACATAGTCCGAAGGGTCGAGGGGTTCGAGCAGAAACACCTCAATACGGGCACCCGAAGATTTATGAAAAGCCATACGTGCGTTAATGACCCGGGTATTGTTACAGACCATCAGCGGCGACGGAGGCAGAAGATTCGGAAGTTCCGAAAAGCGGCGATGCGACAGCTGTCCGTCAGGCCGACTCAGCAACAGACGGCAGGCATCACGACGGGCTAAAGGATGCGATGCTATGCGCCCGTCAGGCAGAGGATAGTCGAAATCGGCTATTTTTATGTCTTGAACCATAATTTTTTCAAAAAATTTTTAGCGAAATAAATATCTGAATAACAGATTTATAAGACCCTAAAACAGGGTAAAAAAGAAGAAAGACCAAAAAATTTTTTACAAAAATAGCTAAAAAAATTTGGTCAATAAAAAAAAAGGTTCTAACTTTGCACTCGCAATCGGGCGATTAGCTCAGCTGGTTTAGAGCGTCTGCCTTACAAGCAGAGGGTCTGCGGTTCGAATCCGTAATCGCCCACCGATTAAGCTATCTTTGATAGCACTTCCAATCAACCTCGTGCGCAAGCACACTTTCGGGCGATTAGCTCAGCTGGTTTAGAGCGTCTGCCTTACAAGCAGAGGGTCTGCGGTTCGAATCCGTAATCGCCCACTCCCCGAACTTTAACACATATTCAATTGTCCGTCGGCCCATTCGTGAGAATGGGCCGATGTGTTTATATACCCTTGTATTTTCTCTTCAGATAACCTCGTAAACAACCGAAATGCCAAGTTATTGACAGGGTGTAGATAACTTTTTCAAAAAAAATTCTAAAAACAGCCGACAGGGCACTATCGGTTTGATTGAAAATAATTAACTTTACATCTTAAAAAATAAAAGCGATATGGAACAACAAGCCTACCACGTGCCGGCCCTGCTGCAAGAGGCCATCGAAGGGCTCGATATAAAGCCATCGGGAACCTACGCTGACGCTACTTTCGGTGGCGGCGGTCATTCACGTGCCATACTGCAACACCTCGGACCTGACGGACGTCTGTACAGCTTCGACCGCGACATGGATGCCTGGGCCAACCGTATCGACGACCCTCGCTTCACTTTCGTGCATTCCAATTTCAGGTATATGCACAACTTCATGCGCTTCTACGGCATTGACCGCTTTGACGGTATTCTCGCCGACCTCGGCGTGTCATTTCATCATTTCGATCAGGCTGACCGAGGATTCTCATTCCGCACAGACGCCCCGCTCGACATGCGTATGGACCGTAAAAGTGCCGTTACTGCCGCCGACATAGTGAATAACTACGACCGTGACCGTCTTACCGAAGTGTTCCGTGCCTACACCGACCTGCGGCAGGCACCCCAGATAGCACGCGCCATAACCGAAGCACGTGCGTCAGCACCTATCGACACTACGGCGCGTCTGGCAGAAAGTGTAGCACGCACCTTAAATCCGAGGCAGGAAAAGAAAGATCTCGCACAGGTGTTTCAGGCTCTGCGCATTGAGACCAACGGCGAGATGGACGACCTGCGGCACCTGCTTGAATCAACCCTTAAAACGCTACGTCCCGGCGGACGTCTCGCGGTGCTCACCTACCATTCGATAGAAGACCGTATGGTCAAGAACTTCATGAAAAGCGGGAACCTTGACGGAAACGAAGAGAAAGACTTCTTCGGACGTGTCAACACTCCCTGGAAACTGATAACCCGTTCACCTATTACGGCCGGCGCCGACGAAGTAGCCGCCAACCCTCGGGCACGAAGTGCAAAACTGCGTGTGGCCGAACTGCTGCCGCCCCGCTGAGGACGACAGACACGACCTGATACTCTCCAACCTTTTCTACATCGCAATCAATGAGTAAATCTAAAAAAGCAAAAATAAAGAAAGCTAACAAACCTGCAAAAGACGACCAGAAGAATATCAACGCCATTCCTCACACTAACGCCATAGCCACGTGGTTCAATGACCTGCGCTACGGCCAGTCGCTCTCGGTAGAGTTCTTCACCCAGCACGCATGGCTCCTGATAATCTTTATCGTCACTATGCTGGCTCTTATCGGTCTGCGTTACAAGACGAAGAGTAAGATGGCCGAAATCAAGACACTCACCATCGAACTCGACAGAGCCGAGAGCACGAAGCTGCAAGAGAAATCGCGCTACATGTCGCTTATACGCGAGACGGAGATGAAACGTCTCGTCGACAAGCGGCACCTGAGTCTCGATTTTCAGGAACGTCCGCCTTACGAACTTGTAGTTGACCGGGAATGAGCAGACATAAAAAGCTCAGACTGAATACAGCTTAAAAAAACAATCTCTACTTCTCCCCTACTTCATGGCAACCCCTAAAAGCAACAAAACCAATAAGAATCACATACTTTTCCGCTATGGTCTGATCACCATCGCTTTCATTATGTTCGCCCTGACAATAGCATGGAAGCTCGTGACAGCCACCATTATCGAGGCTCCGGCATGGAACGAACGTGCCCGTAAAGAGCTCTCGACTGTAACAGTCATAGCACCCGAGCGTGGCAATATTCTTGCCAGCAACGGTAATATCCTTGCCTGTAATCTGACTGTACACGATGTCAAAATAGACCTGCGTCACGACAAGATAAAAAAACTTACCGTACTCCCGTGGGCTTCGATTGACAGTCTGGCAGACAGTCTTGATATCTACTATCCACGTGTGGCAGACCTTCGTAAAGACCGCGCCACATACGAGAAATATTCATGGCACACCCGCTTCCGTGAGGAGTTTGCCAAAGACCCTGACAAGCGTAACCGAGCTCTGAATCTGGCACGCAAAAAGACTATCGACGATTATAACCGCATCAAGAACTTTCCTTTCCTCAGAAATTTTCGTGGTCGCGGCAGCCGTTGTCCCGTATATAAAGAAGACCGCAACATACGTATCTATCCCTACGGACGTATGGCCTCACGAAGCATCGGACGTGTCAACGAGACAAAAGAATCGAATGAGATACACGGCTACTCCGGTCTGGAAGCTGCTCTTGACACACTGCTCTACGGAAGTCCCGGACTGGCCAAGCGTGTGGCGCTCAACAGCGGTTTCTCCAACTGGGTGTCAAAACCGGCTGTACGCGGTTTTGACATTCATACCACAATCGATATTGACCTTCAGGACATGCTTGAAGAGGAGCTCCTCAGCGTGTGCAGAGAGTCAGGAGCCGAATGGGGCACAGCCATACTCATGGAAGTGGCCACAGGCGAAATAAAAGCCATATCCAATGTCGAGAATCTCGGTAACGGTGTCTACGGTGAGGCGCTGAATCGTGCGGTACTGCCATTTGAGCCGGGTTCGGTAATGAAGCCTATCTCACTCATGATTGCTTTTGAAGACGGACTTGTACACTCGGTAGAGGAACGTGTGGACTGCAGTCCTTTCCAGCGCACCACCGACCCTCACGCTCCAAGTGTCAAGACCATGAAGCAGGTCATAGAGATGTCCTCAAACACCGGTATTGCCCGTGTGATATTCCGCCGCTATGCCCAGAAACCCGAAGCATTTCACGACCGTCTCGCCTCAATAGGCTTTTTCGAACCTATGAAAACCGGTATCGCCGGCGAGTGTGTACCGAGAGTGAGACGCCTTGTCGACCGCGACGGAAACGGTAACAACATCACACTGACCTCACGCCACCTTGACCTCGCCCGTCAGGCTTACGGCTACAACACCGAAATACCTCCCCTCTATACTCTCTCCTACTATAATGCCATAGCCAACGGCGGAAAATACGTGCGTCCTCACCTTGTACGCTCACTCACTGATGAGAACGGCCGCGACTCGGTAATGCCTATCACCTACATACGTGACAGTATATGCAGCCGGAAAACGGCCAACAAAGTCAAGCAGTGTCTGCACGAAGTAGTATGGGGTGAGCATGGCACGGCACGTATGGTACGCGATGACCGTGTGAAAGTAGTCGGCAAGACCGGTACAGCCTATCCCGTACGCAGTGACGGACGCGGCTACGATGTGAGCCGCCGACGCTATGCCTTCGCCGGATTCTTCCCATACGAGACACCGCGTTACAGCTGTATGGCTCTCGTATTAGCTCCGGGCGGAACAAGTGCCAACCGCACTTCCGGACAAGTGGTGAAGAATATTGCTGTCAAGATGTACTCACGCGGTATGCTGAAAATACCTTCGACATACACGGAGTCACCTAGCCCTACGATTCCGGTGCTGGCGGCATCCGAGCAATATGACAGCAAGGCTCTCACCGGCGCGCTCGGTCTCAAGAGCGTGCGCAAGGTGAAAGCCCCGAAAGCGGCCAAAAACGGCGAGGTGCCCGATGTTGTGGGCTATGATGCTCCCACAGCGGTAAGCATACTTGAGCGAGCCGGACTGAATGTGAAGCTGCGTGGCAGTGGCCGTGTAGTATCTCAGTCGCCGGCGGCAGGCACACCGCTGGAGCGCGACGGAAGTATAACACTCTCTCTGCGCCTCTGATCTGCTCTCCTCAAACCCGGCACCGAGGTAGCCGGCAAAACACGACATAACAACAACTATCATAATGACCCTGAAACTATCAAACCTGCTCCGCGAAATAGATGTGCTGGAGATTATAGGAGATACCGACAAGAACATAGTGAGCCTTGAAAGCGATTCGCGAAAGGCCGTCAAAGAAGGTATGTTCGTCGCCGTACGCGGTGTCACTACCGACGGCCACAAATATATACCCGTCGTCGCCAGTACCCATGTGGGCGCCATAGTATGCGAGGAGATGCCGGCCGTCTACGAACAGGGCATCACCTACATACGTGTCGCCGATTCGGCCAAGACTCTCGGCATGTTAGCCTCGGCATGGTACGGCCACCCGTCGGCACGTCTGAAGCTCGTGGGTGTCACCGGCACCAACGGCAAGACCACTACAGCCACTCTGCTCTATGAGATGGCACGCCTCGAAGGATACAAAGCCGGTCTGCTCTCGACTGTATGCAACTATATAGAAGGCCGTGCCATACCTACGACCCACACCACACCGGACCCGCTGACGCTGAATGCGCTTCTGGCCGAGATGGTGGAATGTGGCTGTGACTACGCCTTCATGGAGGTTTCAAGCCACGCGGCACAGCAGCACCGCATAGCGGGTCTGAAATTTGCAGGCGCCGTGTTCTCCAATCTGACACGTGACCACCTTGACTATCACGGCACTGTGACCAACTACATGAACGCTAAGAAGATGTTCTTCGACATGCTGCCCGCCGACGCCTTCGCACTGGTGAACACCGATGACAAGAGCGGCATGTACATGGTACAGAACACTCGTGCGCGTGTCTACACATACTCACTGCGCGGTGATGCCGATTTCAAGGGCCGTGTACTGGAGATGCGTCTTGACGGCACATTGCTCTCGCTCAACGGACACGAAGTAGAGGTACAGTTCACAGGACGCTTCAACGCCTATAACCTTACAGCCGTCTACGGTGCCGCCATACTGACAGGATTCAATCCGGAGGAAGTACTTGTCAATATGAGCCGCCTTGTACCGGTGGCCGGACGTTTCCAGACCATGCGCTCACCTGCGGGTGTGACCGCTATCGTCGATTACGCCCACACGCCTGACGCGCTTGTAAACGTACTTGACACCATACGCAAGATAGTCGGGCCGGACGGACATATCACCACTGTTGTCGGAGCCGGAGGAAACCGCGATCACGGCAAACGCCCCATGATGGCCCGCGAAGCCGCCTGCCGTTCCGATTTTCTCATACTTACTTCCGACAATCCGCGTGACGAAGACCCCGAGGCCATAATAGCCGACATGCGCGGCGGCTTGAGCCGGGAAGAACTGACACGCACGCTCTGTGTCACCGACCGAGCCGAGGCTATACGTCAGGCCATGCGTCAGAGCGGCCCCGGCGATGTCGTGCTCGTAGCCGGCAAGGGTCATGAGACTTATCAGGAAATAAAGGGAATACGTCATCACTTCGACGACCGTGAGGTCATAGCCGATACCTTCTGAAAAAGAAAGATACACTCAACACGATATGTTGTATTCATTAGTACAATATCTCTTGGAAACTGACTTTCCGGGACGTCATCTACTCACCTACATCACTTTCCGCACCGGTATTGTCTTTACGCTGGCACTGTTAATAGCACTTATAGCCGGACGTTCGGTCATAGATCGTCTACAGCGTATGCAGATAGGCGAAGTAATACGCAACCTCGGTCTCGAAGGCCAGATGAATAAAACGGGTACTCCCACTATGGGAGGTGTAATCATAATAATGGCCACTGTGGTACCCTGTCTGCTGCTCGGCAATCTGGGCAACATCTACATGCTGCTTCTGCTGATAGCCACTCTGTGGATGGGCGCCATTGGCTTTATCGACGATTACCGCAAGCTCAAGTACCACAATAAAGACGGTCTGCCCGGCAAATACAAAATTATCGGTCAGGTAGGTCTGGGTCTGATAGTAGGTCTCTCCATGTGGCTGGCGCCGCAGATAGTGATGAGTACAAGTCCGTCAACAGTAGTGCAGCGCACCTCGATAATAGACTACGGCGATGAAGTGCATCAGACTACCGAACAGATAACGACCGTGCCGACAATAACCGTCAAGAGCCCGCAGACCACAATACCGTTCGTAAAAGACCATAACTTCAATTACGAATGGCTCACATCATGGCTCCCCGACCCCGGACATGCCGCTACGGCAGGCTGGATAGTTTTCGTCTTAGTAGTGATCGTGGTGGTCACAGGAGTCAGCAACGGTGCCAACCTCACCGACGGTCTTGACGGCCTGTGTGCGGGCACATCGGCTATCATAGCTGTGGCGCTGGCCATAATGGCCTATCTTGGCGGCAATGTCATATATTCGGGTTATCTGGATATAATGTACATACCCGGTTCAGAAGAGATGGTGGTCTATGCGGGTGCCTTTATAGGTGCTCTGGTAGGCTTCCTGTGGTACAATGCTTTTCCGGCACAGGTATTCATGGGTGACACCGGCAGTCTTACAATCGGAGGTATACTTGCCGTATTCGCAATCCTGATACGCAAGGAACTTCTCATTCCACTGCTGTGTCTTATCTTCTTCATTGAAGACCTGTCGGTGATAATACAGGTAGCCTACTTCAAGTACACCCGCAAGCGTTGCGGTACGGGAAAACGTGTGTTCAAGATGACACCGCTTCATCATCACTTCCAGAAGGCAGGAGACACAGTCACCGACACACTCATCAGATTCCCTCTGAGACCCATACCTGAGTCGAAAATAGTGACACGTTTCTGGATTGTCGGCATACTTCTTGCAGCATTGACATTCGTGACACTCAAGATAAGATAAAGTTACTACTTTTAGAACGCCTGAAGGCGGCTGAGAACTCATAATTTAGCTTTTATTCTGATATGAATGACAAAACATACAGCAGTGCGGAGTGTATATCCGCAGCTGAAAAGATATACAATGACAGCAAGCTGGCCGCCCGTAACGGTGCGGCCGAACCTAAACGGCTGGTAGTGCTCGGCGGCGGCGAAAGCGGTGCCGGCGCTGCCGTGCTCGGTAAGACCAGAGGCATGGAGGTATGGCTGAGCGACATGGGCAGTATCGCCGACGAACACAAGGCCACCCTGCGGCAGTATGACATACCGTTCGAGGAAGGCACACATACCGAAGAGAAGATACTGAGTGCCGACCTCGTCATCAAGAGTCCGGGCATTCCGCCTACAGCACCGATAGTACGCAAGATAGCCGGTAAGGGTATTCCGATTGTCTCCGAGATAGAGTTTGCCGGCCGTTACACCGATTCAAAGATGGTGTGCATCACAGGCTCAAACGGCAAAACCACAACTACCCTTCTTATATATCACATACTTAAGAAAGGGGGACTTAATGTGGGTCTTGCCGGCAATGTCGGTAAGAGTCTGGCTCTTCAGGTAGCCGTAGACCCGCATGACGTCTATGTGGTGGAGCTGTCAAGTTTCCAGCTTGAGAACATGTATGACTTCAAGGCTCACATCGCAGTGCTGCTCAATATCACTCCTGACCATCTCGACCGTTATGATCACAGTATGGAGAAATACGCAAGTGCCAAATACCGCATACTGCGCAATCAGACTGCTGCCGACTCATTTATATATTGGCTTGATGATCCAATCGTTAGCCGCCAAATACGTCAAGTTCAGATAGAAGCTCTTTGCCTCCCCTTCAGCGACCACCCGCAGGAGGGCTGTGCCGCATGGCTTGAGGAGGGCATCGTACACTTCACTACTCCCGAAGAGATATGGGAGATTCCCCGCGACCGCATATCACTGCCCGGCCTGCACAATCTCTACAACTCAATGGCCGCCGGCCTGTCGGCGTCCATGCTCAAGATACGCAAAGAGAAAATACGTGAGGCTCTCGAAGATTTCGAAGCCGTTGAACACCGTCTCGAACATGTGGCTACGGTCGACGGTGTGACTTACATAAACGATTCAAAGGCTACGAATGTCAACTCCACATGGTACGCTCTTGAAAGCATGACATCACCCACCGTCCTTATATTGGGCGGCAAAGATAAAGGCAACGACTATACCGAAATCGAACAGCTTGTGGCCGACAAAGTGAAAGCCATAGTCTGTATGGGTGCCGACAATACCAAACTCATGGATTTCTTCGGCTCTAAGGTCGATAATATAGCCGATACCCACTCTATCGAAGAAGCCGTGGCTGCCGCACGCAGTTTTGCAACGGAAGGCGACACGGTTCTGCTCTCTCCCTGCTGCGCGAGCTTCGACTTGTTCAGAAGTTATGAAGACCGCGGACGCCGCTTCAAGGCGGAAGTCATGAAAATGCTCTGACTTCCGTATACTCATACATCTGTAAATCTCTCATCAATCAGCATCAATGCCAGTAACCAAAACATCAACAGCCGAAAAGCTGATAATAAGCGAAACCGTCGACGGCAAGAAAATAATCTCGAAGCTATCCCGCTCCAACAGCACCCGTGACGAAAGCTCTAAAAAGTCACGCTTTAAATCCGATCCTTATCTGTGGGGCATCTACGTCATGCTGCTTATCGTGGGTGTGATCGAGCTGTTCAGTGCCTCAAGTTCGGAAGTCACTTCATCGAACGTCTATACTCCTCTGATACGACATTCTATCTTTCTGGGCATAGGCTTCGTGATTGTTCTTGGTCTGCAGCGCATACATTACGGTTATATAAGCCGCTTCGCGTGGGTATTCGCCCTGTTGTCGCTCGGACTCCTGATACTATCCTCTCTTATAGGTATCAACATCAACGGTGCCCAGCGTGCCCTGCGCATCGCGGGCTTCACCATACAGCCGGCCGAAATGGTTAAACTGGCTGTTGTCGTGATACTGGCTACTATACTGGGACGTCATCAGCGACCGGGTGACGTAGCGACTCCGGGCGTCGTGCAGGTTGCGCTCGTTGTGATAGTATTCAGCGGCCTGACGTGGCGTAACGGTCTGACCAACATGCTCCTCATCATGGGTGTGAGCATAAGTATGTTCCTTATAGGAGGTATCAAGTGGAAAAAACTCCTTGTGGTGCTGGGTGTCTATGCTGTGCTCGGAGCCTGTCTGGTAGGTTTCAAATATCTTTCTCCCGACACCAACGAATTTGATGATCTTCAGTCAGGCGCCGCTACCGAACAGGTCAAGGTAGACCGTACCGGCACACAGAAAGGTCGTCTGGCACGTTATCTTGCCGGTACCAATCCCGAGGACCCTATAGATGACCTCAACCGGCAGGTGGTATTGTCCAAATTCGCCCAGGCCAATGGCGGTATTTTCGGACGTGGCCCGGGTAACTCACGTGAAACGGCCCGACTACCGCTGGCTTTCTCCGACTATATATATTCAATTATTATCGAAGACACAGGTCTGGTAGGAGGTATTATACTGATGGCCATATATCTGCTGCTGCTCGGGCGTGCCGGACGTATAGCCTACCGATGTTCGAGAGCTTTCCCGGCCTTCCTCATACTCGGCTGTGCCGTGCTCATAGTCTTTCAGGCTCTGGTACACATGGCTATTGTCACCGCTCTCTTCCCTGTGTCGGGACAACCGCTACCGCTGATTTCCAAAGGTGGTACATCAGTACTGGTCATGTCGGCAGCCATAGGTATCATGCTGTCGGTGAGCAGATATGCCGTGCGCACTGGCGACAAGAAGCAGATAGGAGCCGAAACAAATGTCCTGCCTGCCGATCTTCACACCGCCAACGCTACGGAATATAATTCGGTAGAATAAACTCCGCAGGTTGCGGCGACAGCAACTATTCCGCCGCGAACCCGACAACCAGTAACAAGCAACCCTCAACTATATGAAAAAACCAACCACACGTAAACCGGGACGCCTGCGCGTACTGATAAGCGGAGGCGGCACAGGAGGGCATATCTTTCCGGCCCTGTCAATCGCCAACATCCTGAAAGAGCGTTACGGAGCCGAAATACTCTTCGTAGGCGCCGATAACCGCATGGAAATGGAACGTGTCCCTGCGGCCGGATATAAAATAATAGGACTTCCCGTAGCCGGATTCGATCGCAAGTACCTGTGGCGTAACCTCAGTGTGCTGCTGAAACTGTGGCGGAGCATACTCAGGGCACGCAGTATAGTGCGAGACTTCAAGCCCGACATCGCCATCGGTGTCGGTGGATATGCTTCAGGCCCGACTCTAAAGGCAGCCCAACGTGCCGGTGTGCCGACACTGCTGCAGGAACAGAACTCCTACCCCGGCGTCACCAACAAGCTGCTCGGCAAGAAAGCCGAGGCTATCTGTATGGCTTACGAAGGCGGCGAACGTTTCTTCCCGGCAGACAAGATAATCATCACCGGCAACCCGGTGCGCAAAGACCTGCTGAAATGCAAGACGACACCCTCCGAAGCACGCCTTTCGTTCGGACTTGATCCTGACCGTCCCACCGTACTGGTGACAGGCGGCAGTCTCGGAGCGCTGACCCTCAACGAAACCATGGAAAAACATATCGGCACACTCACCGCTCACGGTCTGCAGGTGATATGGCAGACAGGCAAGAACTTCGGCAACCGAGGCATCAAAGCAGCCAAAGGTCTCAAAGGTGTGGTTGTGACTGAATTTCTGAACGATATGGGCACTGCCTACGCAGCCGCCACACTGGTGGTGTCACGTGCCGGAGCCGGTGCTATCAGTGAGCTTGAGCTTCTTGGCAAACCTGTGGTGCTCGTGCCTTCGCCAAACGTAGCCGAAGATCATCAGACCAAAAACGCACGTGCTCTCTCCGACAAGGGAGCCGCTATTCTGGTGCCCGACGATGAATGTCATCACATACTGCCCGGTGTGCTCATATCACTGGCGCGTGACAAACAGCGTCTGCAGTCCATGTCGAATGCTATCTCAGCGATGGCCCGTCATGACAGTGACAAGCTCATAGCCAACGAGGTGAAACGCATCGTAACCTCGCATAACCCCGAAATACAATTATGAACCGTAATTCTGACAGTATTCCTTCCGAGATATATTTCGTAGGAGCCGGAGGTATAGGCATGGCCAATCTGGTACGCTACTATCTGGCTAAGGGGGCTCGTGTGGCCGGCTATGACCGGGCCGAGACAGACCTGACACGCGCTCTGTGTGCAGAAGGGGCATTAATCGGCCATACCGATTCGCCTGAGGCCATACCCGAAGGCTTTGACAATCCCGAGAAGACACTTGTGGTCTACACTCCGGCTGTGCCTGCAGACAGTCTGCTGCTCTGTCACTTCAGAGAAAAAGGGTTCGAGATGGTGAAGCGTGCCGCTCTGCTCGGACGCATTACGCGACACTCGCGGGCTATATGCGTGGCCGGCTCGCACGGCAAGACCACCACATCATCAATGATAGCCAACATATTGCGCGACACACCGCAGGGCTGTAACGCCTTTCTCGGCGGCATACTGCGTAACACCGGCAGTAATCTTGTGCTCGGAAAGCCAGACAGCTGGTCAGTCATCGAAGCCGATGAATACGACCGTTCATTTCATCATCTCACTCCCGAAATAGCTGTCATCACCTCAACCGATCCCGACCACCTTGACATCTACGGCGATGAGGAAGGGTATCTGGAAGGTTTCGCACACTTCACCGAGCTAATACGTCCAGGCGGACTGCTTCTGCTGCACACAGGACTCAAACTGCGGCCGAGAACAGCCGCAGGGGTAAAGGTGCAGACCTATTCGGCCACCGATTCCGAAGCAGACTGGCATGTCAGCGACATAGTATATGCCTCCGGCTCCCTGACTTTCACACTTGAAGGGCCGGAAGGACTGCGTATAGAAGGTCTGAGTCCCGGTGTGCCCGTAGCCATCAATATCGACAATGCCGTTGCGGCTGCAGCAGCCGCTCTTACTGCAGGAGCGACCGCCGATGAAGTGCGTCGAGGATTAAGCACATTCAAAGGAGCAAAGCGCCGCTTCGAGATATGGCTCAACGGTATTGACAATGCCGACGGCCATGTTCTCATCGACGACTACGCCCACAGTCCCGGTGAAGTGAAGGCTTCGATTGAATCGGTACGCCGGTTATATCCCGGCCGCCGACTCAGTGTGATATTCCAGCCACACCTCTATACACGCACCCGCGACTTCGCCGATGGCTTTGCCGAAGCACTCTCTTCGGCCGATGAAGTAATACTCACTGAAATCTATCCGGCACGCGAATTACCCATTCCCGGAGTTGATTCACAAATGATTCTGAAGCAGATTAAAAACACCGATATATTTTTTTGTAAGCGTAATGATTTGCTTGATAAAGTAAAAAATACTAATTTTGAAATCCTAATGACGTTGGGTGCTGCGGATCTGGACGTTCTGCTGCCCGACATCAGACGGACCCTTGAAGCCAAGACGGTATAAGGATATGCACAAGACACTTCTCAAATGGCTAATACTCACTCTGTTAATAATATATGCAGGGTGGGTTGCGGTGTGGGCAGGCAGTGAAGCCAGGAGCCACACCTGTACCGGTATTGACGTACATGTCGAAGGTGTGGCACTTGCCGACTCCACGACACAAGCTGGAGTTCTGGCTCATCTCGCAGCCTACGAGGGGAAAATTAAAGGTATACCCGCACACAGTGTCAATACTCAGGCCATAGAAGATTATCTGAGTCAACTGAGTAATTTCGAGACAGTGGAGTGTGTTATAACAGCCGATCACCGGCTCCGCATTGACATTGTACCTATGCGTCCCGAAGTGCGTATATTCGACTCCGGCGGCAGCTATTATATCAACCGTACCGGCAAACGTATTGACTCAAACGCCCGCTTCTTTGTCGATGTGCCGGTGGTAAAGGGTGAGTTCAACGAGAACTTTCCCGCCACAACTGTTCTTCCCCTCACCCGTTTCATCTCCTCCGACCCCTTTATGAGTCAGCTTGTGGCTATGGTCGAGGCAAAAGACGCCGACAACCTGCTGCTGGTACCGCGTATACACGGCCACCTTATCAATTTCGGTGACACTACACGTCTTGCTGAAAAACGCGATGCGCTGAAAGCCATGTACCGTAAGGTGCTTCCCTATAAAGGCTGGGAGACTTACGATACCATCTCAGTACGTTTCCGCGGTCAGGTAGTAGCTACTCGGCGTGATAAGAAACCTCTTATACACAGTGCCACTTATGTCGAGGAGTACGACCCTGAAGAGGCAACTCTGCCCACCGAGGAAGATAACCTTCCCACCGTACGCACAGCTGCGCCGGCACAGGCTCCATCCGGCGGCGGCAACCGCAAACGACCCAAGACCGAATCAGCTTCGGCTCAACCTGCAGCCGGAAACGAAAATAATACCCCCGCAGTCACCCCTGATACACCTAAACAAAATACCACACAAAGCGCTACATGAATAATGACCGCTACATAGCTGCTATCGAAATAAGCAGCGCCAAGATAATAGGCGCCATCGGCAAAACCCGAGGCAACGGCGATCTTGACATCATTGCTCTTGAACAGGAGAAATGTGTCGAGAGCGTCCGTTACGGTATTATACAGAATCTTGATGAGACATCTACACGCATCGCACGTATTATAAACAAACTGGAACGCAATTCCGGTGTGGAGCCACGCCGGATAAGCCGGCTGTTTGTCGGCCTGTCCGGCAGATCATTGCGCAGCATTTCTTCCGAAGCAACCCTGAATCTGCCTGCCGAAACAGAAATCGACGATAATATTCTAACGCACCTACGGGACGAAGCTCGCAGAAAAGCTATTGACTCGTCACTTGATGTGGTCGATGCCGTACCGGGTATATTTACTGTCGGCAAAACCGAGACACGTAATCCGAAAGGTCTTACCGGCAACCATATCAAAGGCTCCTTTGATCTTATCGTATGCCGTTCTGAACTTATGCGCAATCTTTCGCGTACTATAACAGACAAGGCCGGCATCAAAATTGAACGATTTGTGGTGACTAATCTGGCTGCCGCACATCTCGTACTCAAACCCGAGGAGAAACGTCTCGGATGTATGCTGGTAGATATGGGAGCCGAGACAACCACTGTCAGCATATATAAGGACGGTGGCCTGCGCTATTTTGCCACCGTGCCCCTCGGCGGCCGCAATATCACCCGTGACCTGACCACACTCAACGTGCTTGAGGAGCGCGCCGAAGAGGTAAAGATACAGGCGGGTAATGCTGTAGCTGTCACTCAGAGTGCAGCCAACAATCTCAACGGCCTGAAAGTACAGGATGTCAACAACCTTGTAGTAGCCCGTGCCGAGGAAATTGTGGCCAATGTAGTCGAACAGATGGTCTATGCAGGCCTGAAAGACTCTGATCTTTCAGGCGGTATGAAAGTCATGGGAGGCGCCAGCAAGCTTACTCGTATGACTGAACTTCTGGCTAACCAGAGTAACCTCAGTGTCAGCATGGGACAGCTGCCCCAGTATGTCAATATCGAGGACACAGCCCGCAATCCCGGGCTTGAGAGTCTCGAAGTGATCAGCATAGCCTATGCCGGTGCTACTCTCTCTCAGGCGGAATGTCTTGAGGACCGTACAGAACAGGCGCCTATCGGCCGTCAGCAACCCGTGCAACCCGAGCAACCCGTGCAGCAACCTCAGGGCCAAGGGAGGCGTGCGGCAGTTGTCGAAGAGGATCGGCCACGTGTCAAGCCTCATAGAAGAAGTCTGTTTGAAGGTTTTAAACGACGCATCACCACCTTATTTTCGCCCCCCGAAGATGATGAGTCAGATCTGCTCGACTGAGACCACGATGCTTACGTTTCCTCTTATCCCCAACTTCTCGCCCCGGACGCCACACCGTAGCGCACTGCGAGTAACAACTTCTTAATATGGATGAAACCCTCGACAACATAGGCGATCCTACAGCGTTCATCAACGACGCGGACCCGGCTATCATCAAGGTGATAGGTGTAGGCGGCGGCGGCGGTAATGCTGTCAACTACATGTTCAGGCAGAATATTCCCAACGTCAACTTTGTAGTAGTCAACACTGACAAGCAGGCGCTGGAAATGTCTGTTGTCCCTCAGCGTATGATGATCGGATACGAAGTGACACGTGGTCTCGGAGCCGGCAACAAGCCCGCGGTAGGCCGTCAGTGTGCCGAAGCATCCGAACAGGAGCTGCGCACGCTCTTCAGCGCCCCTACGGAGATGGTTTTCATCACTGCCGGCATGGGTGGAGGCACAGGTACAGGTGCGGCTCCGGTTATAGCCCGTATTGCCAAGGATTCGGGTATGCTTACCATAGGTATTGTCACCGTTCCCTTCCAGTTTGAGGGAAAACAGAAGATTATCAAGGCGCTCGACGGTGCCAGCGAAATGAGAAAGCATGTCGATGCACTGCTGGTAATCAACAATGAGAACCTTATTGAACTTTATCCTGACCTCAACTTCTTCAACGCTTTCGAAAAGGCTGATGATACCCTGGCCAACGCGGCACGTTCAATATCGGAAATTATTTCTGAGCGCTGTTACATCAACGTCGATTTCGAGGACGTCAAGACAACCCTTAAAGACAGCGGCACGGCTATCATCTCGACAGCTTACGGAAGCGGCGAACACCGTATCTCGGAGGCTATCAACAACGCCCTTCACTCACCGCTGCTTAAAGCCCACGACATCAATACTTCGCAGCGTCTGCTGCTCAAATTCACCTGTTCGCGTACCTGTAAGAATCCGGTGCGCGCCGAAGAAATCAACGAAATCACTCACTTTACCTCCAAACTGCCGTCAAGCATCGACGTCAAATGGGGTATAGCCGATGACCCGGCCGTAGGTGAAGATGTCAAGATTACGGTGCTTGCCTCAGGCTTTGACGTCACATTGCGCGATGACGATAATGAGCCCAACAACCGTGCAAGCAACCGCTCAGGCAGTGGCAGCGGCAGCGGTGGTGGCAACAGAATAGTCATGACAGCAGACGAGGGTCCGACCACAGAAGCCAAGCCGCAGATGGAAGATGCCGACGCTCGTATAGCCGAGGTGTATGGTCAGTCCAAGATTGTGCGCCAGCGTCAGAATACGGCACGTCTCAAGTACGCAGTGCTCAAACCCGGACAATTCGACGACCATGATGTCATTACCCAAATCGAGAATACTCCGGCCTTCAACCGTCCGCCAAGCTTCAATGCCTCACTCGAACGTCTCAACAAAGAACCCGAACCGCAGCCCAAACGTGATCAGGATACAAGCGGCGGACAGGCGATAACATTCGACTTCGGTGATGACATAGACGATTGATAATCAGCTCTTAAAAATTAATTAAAAAAAATACAAAACGCAGTTATTTTTGAGGCGATTCGGACGCGGAGCGAAGGAGAACACTTCAATATTCGCCTGAGTGACAAGTCCGAAGCGGCCAAAAATAATAAGTTTTATAATTAAAGATTCAGAGACTTTAACTGAAACCACATATCGTTTAAATTTTAAGAGCTACTTAATCCTCACAGAAAGTAAAGCTGATTCCAACATATAAAAAACATATCAATATACACAGCAAAGAAAAGATGGAGAAGACATTCCCCATGGTCGCCAAGACATTCCAGGGCCTTGAAGATGTCCTGCGCGACGAACTCATCGGCCTGGGCGCACAGAACGTCGAACTGGGCAACCGCATGGTGTCGTTCGAGGGCGACCTCGAAATGATGTACAAGGCCAATATGTGCTGCCGCACGGCATTGCGTATTCTGAAGCCTATCGTCAGATTCATCGCCAATGACCCTGATGAGCTTTACGATGCCGTACGCGACCTCGACTGGAGCGAGTTCATGGGTCCGGACTCTACTTTCGCCATCGACTCAACGGTCAACAGTGCCGAGTTCACACACTCCCGCTTCGTGACTTACCGCGTGAAAGATGGTATCGTCGATCATTTTAACGACAAGCTCGGACGTCGTCCTTCAATTCGGGTAAGCGGTGCCGACGTACTGCTCAATGTCCACATCTCGGACAACCGTGTCACAATCTCGCTCGATTCGAGCGGCGAACCTCTCAGCAAACGCGGTTATCGTGTCGAACAGACAGAGGCTCCCATCAATGAAGTGCTGGCCGCCGGCATCATCATGAAGACCGGCTGGCGCGGCGAGAGTGATTTTGTTGACCCTATGTGCGGTTCGGGCACATTCCTTATCGAAGCCGCTCTGATAGCCGCCAATATCAACCCGGGAGTATACCGCGAGCATTTCGCCTTTGAGAAATGGCCTGATTTCGACAAGGAGCTGTTCGAGGAGATTTACAACGATGACTCTGAAGAGCGCGAGTTCGCCTACAAGATATACGGAGGCGACATTGACCCGGAGGCTGTCACGATTGCACGCAAGAATATCCGTAACGCTCGTGTTGATGATATGGTCGAACTTGTATGCCGGCCTTTCGCCGACTGGACCGACAACGCAGCCGAAGGCATATTGGTCACTAATCCGCCCTACGGCGAACGCCTGCGTCCTGACGATATGACAGGTTTGTTCAAAGGCATCGGTTCGACACTCAAGAATTACTTCAAGGGCTGGCACGCATGGATTCTCGGCTACCGTGACGAGCACTTCACCGATATAGGTCTGAAGCCCACCGTAAAGATTCCGATGCTCAACGGCAGTCTTGAATGTTCGCTCAGAGAGTATGTGCTCTTCGACGGTTCATATTCAGCTTTCCGCGGAGAGGGCGGCTCAATCGGCAACCGGGAGAAAGATAACGGCCCGCGCAAGGTACGCCATATAAGTGACGACGAATGGGAAAAAGAGTCAAAAGCCTTCAACAAGACACACGGTAAAGGCATCGTACCCAAGCGTGACCAGCGCAAAGACGGCAAGCGTCCCGATAAACGGAGCGGCTACAGCGACAAACGCGCCCTGCCCACCTCCGGTCCGAAAGGAAGATATGACGATTTTGATGATTTCGAGCAGGACATAACCCCGCGTACTTCCGCGCCCGCACGCGATAGAGAAACCCCGCGTCGTGACGGCGAGCGTCCCTCATACCAGAGACGTGACGGCGAACGCAACAGCTATCCGCGTCGTGACGGTGAACGTCCCTCTTACCCCAAACGCGACGGCGAGCGCGGCGGTGCTCCGCGTCGTGACGGCGAACGTCCCTCTTATCCCAGACGTGACGGTGAGAACAGTGCCTCCCGTCCGGCACGAGAGATAAAACCGCGCGGCCCGCGTCTGCCTGAAACCTCGGCCACAGTCTTCTCCAAAGTGCCTATGCGCTCGCGTAAGCCGGCTTGGAAAAAAACAGGCGGCAAGGATAACGGCGCTGACGAATAATATACTCTCCGCAGGTTTTGGTCCGACACACGTTCTGTCCGTAAGACCGGCAGTACGTATGCCGGACCAAAACTTACATATATATATTTTAAAGAAACATAACAGATTCTCAACTCCCGGTTTATGCCTCAACGACAACAAGTCAAAGATACCCCCCTGCTGGTGGTGGCCCTGATTGCCTGTCTGCTGATGAGCCTCGGTGCATGGCTGCGTATCGGGCCGGCTTCTCCGGGCGATGCCATTCCGGGCATCTGTCTGCCTTCGCCGGCTGAATGGGATATTATTCCTGTCTGGTCATGGGCCATCAATACGTTTACCATACTGATTCTGACCTTAGGTACTATCCTGTACGGACGTTATTACAACAGTATCAAGGGCGCCCGCAATATACTGGCTATCGTCTTCCCGCTGATGACGGCCTCCGATCCCTATCTGATGGTGAGCTTGGGCACACCTACACTGCTCTGCGCCGCCTCGCTGGCTATATGGTGGATACTCGGCAGCACATTCCGTTCCGAGAATGCCACACAAGCAATCTTTGTGGTGGCTACTGTCATAGCGCTCGGCACTATGATACAGTATGCCTTTCTGATACTGATACCCGTCACGCTCGTCAATCTCATATTTCTGAAAATATTCCGCTGGCGGGAGATCGGTGCTTTCATCATGGGGCTTGTGGCGCCTTACTGGGTAGGCGTCGGGCTTGGGCTGCTGCCGCTCGACAGCTTCCATCTCCCCACTCCGCACCATGTGCTGCTGGCCAATCTTGAACCCGGCGATACGGTACCCGTGCTTGTAGGCACAGGCTTCGCTATACTGATCGGGCTTCTCATCGGACTCAACAGCACGATTAAACTTTATGCCGGCAACTCCGGTGTGCTGGCCCTTAACCTCACCATAGCCGTGACCGGTCTCGGATGCGTGGCGGCTATATTCCTTGATTACACTAATCTTGAAGCCTATCTGACGACTCTCTACATGACTGTAGCCGTACAGATAGCACATCTCTTCGGACTCTGGCGTGTACCGCGTCCGCGTCTTGTGCTGTCACTCTTCGGACTGTTCTATATAATACTTTACATACTCACTATCGCAACATAACACAGAGACAATGTACAGACTGCATATTCTGGTTGATGCCGACATACCTTTCATACACGGACGTCTTGAGCCTTTTGCTGACGTAAAATATATCGGTCAGGACGATTTCACTCCTGCACTTGTACGAGATGCCGACGCACTCCTGATACGTACTCGAACACGCTGCGGCGCACCGCTGCTCTCCGGCAGCCGTGTACGTCTGATAGCCACCGCCACAATAGGTATGGATCAGATTGACCTCGGCTGGTGTGCCGCCAACGGTATCACAGTGCGTAATTCTCCGGGATGCAATGCTCCCGGAGTGGCGCAGTACGTCTGGAGTTCGCTGTTACGTATGGGTATCAGCCCGGCCGGTACTACCGTCGGCGTGATAGGTTACGGCAATGTCGGCAGTATTGTTGCCGACTGGGGGCATCGCATGGGAGCCGAAGTCCGCGTGTGTGACCCGCCGCGTGCCGAAGCCGGACATACCGATGTGCTCTATGAACCGCTGGAGACACTGATGGCCGAGTGTGATGTCGTGACATTCCACACTCCGCTGACACGCACGGGTAAACATCCTACCTATCATCTCGCCGACGCCGCGAAAATAAATCTGATGCGTCCGGGAGCCATACTTGTCAATGCCGCACGCGGTGAAGTAGCCGACAATACGGCTCTCAAAGAAGCCATACGCACACACGGACTTCGCACCATAATCGATACATGGGAAGGTGAGCCGGTCCTTGATACCGGACTACTCGATATGTGCGATATCGGAACATTTCACATAGCCGGTTATTCGAGACAGGGTAAGGAACGCGCCACACGCATGGTGCTCGAAGCCTGCGATGATTTCTTCGGTTGGAACACTGACAAGTCAGGACTCGCCGGGCCACGTCCCGACAATGAGAACGTCACACCCCGGGCCATCACGGAGTCTTTTGACCCCTATCCGGTTATGGAGGCTCTGCGCCGTGAACCGCGTACTTTCGAGCGTCTGCGGCATGAGTATGTGTTCAGAGACGAACCGGTGTTCCCCACAACAGTCAAAAGCTGAGGCAGATGGCAAAAAAAAAGTACTATGTAGTCTGGCGCGGGCGTCACATCGGTGTCTATGATGACTGGAACGATGTCCTCGAACAGATTGACGGTTACGACGGAGCCTTGTTCAAGAGCTTCGACTCGCCCGAGGCGGCGGCGACAGCTTTCCGCAGTTCCATCCGGTGCGAAGAGCAGCAGGAGCTTGGTCGTCTGCTCGCCGACGCACCGCGCCCTCTACCGGGAGCCGGGCAGCCCGACTATATGACTATTCCGGAGATAGATCTCGACGGTTGGGCTGTAGATGCCTCGTGTCTGGGCAATCCGGGCATTATGGAATATCAGGGCGTTGAGCTCAAGACAGGACGGGTGCTGTTCAGAGTCGGTCCTTTTGACGATGCCACCAACAATATCGGTGAGTTTTTAGCCATCGTCCATGCTCTCTCACTGATGGCACGTGAAGGCCGGTGGCACACTATCTACTCCGATTCCGTATCGGGTATGGCATGGGTACGCAACCGTAAAGTCAAGACACAGCTGACTCCCACACCACGCAACAAGCGCATATTCGAGCTGCTGGCCCGTGCTCTCTCATGGCTCAACACCCACACTTATCCCTGCCGCATACTCAAATGGCAGACAGAGCTGTGGGGTGAGATTCCGGCTGACTTCGGCCGCAAAGGGTCATCATCTAAACCGAAACCGAGGTGAGTGCGCACCCTCCCATAGACAACGGTGATGACATTCGCCGGTGTCTGCTTGAAGCCGGTGCCGTCGCCGTAGGCTTCGCCCGTGCCGAACCGATAAGTCAGACAGCTGCAGCCGAATACGATGACTGGCTGCAGGCAGGTTGTCATGCCGGCATGTGCTATCTGGAGCGTCATGCTCCGCTACGGCTCGACCCCGACAACGTCCTCGCAGGTACCAAAACAGTCATTTCATTAGCTTTCAGCTATAATCCCGTTCTCAGACGCTCACCTCAGCTACCCGTAATCGCTACTTATGCCTACGGAGACGACTACCACGACGTAGTTCGCCGGCACCTTGAAAGACCTGTCGCCCGACTACGTGACGCACTCGGCGGCGACTGGCGCATCTGTACCGATACGGCTCCGTTGGCCGAACGTTACTGGGCCATGCGCGCAGGCATAGGACGACGCGGTCTTAACGGCTCCATAATAATCGATGGTCACGGCAGCCGCGTTTTTCTTGCCGAGATACTCACAACGATAACGATAACACCCGATACACCTTCGACTCGACGATGTATGGAATGTGGAGCCTGCCTCCGTGCTTGCCCCGGACAGGCTATCCTCTCCGGTAGCCGTATCGACGCACACCGTTGTCTCAGCTACCTTACCATAGAACACAAAGGCGACTTCCCGCCGGAAGCTGACGTACTGCACACGCCTGCCGGACGACGCACCCTTTACGGCTGTGATATCTGCGTCGAGATCTGTCCTCACAATCATGGTGTCCCCGTCACCTCCATATCCGAATTTACTCTTCGTCACGATATAGCCGGACTCACCGCCGCTCAGGCAGCCGCCATGACTCAAACGCAGTTCAGCAACATATTCTGTGGTTCAGCCATAAAACGTGCTCGTCTCGCCGGACTGCAGCGTAATGCCGCCAATTGTCTTGATACGGAACAATAAGTAGCTCTTAAGCAGCTCTTAAAAATTAAACGATATATGGTTTGAGTTACAGTTTTTGAATCTTGAACCATAAAACTTGTTATTTTTGGCTGCTTTGGTCTTGTCACTCAGTCGGATACTGAAGTATTCTCCTTCGCTCCGCGCCTGAATCGCCTCAAAAATAACTACGTTTTATGTGTTCATTAATTTTTAAGAGCTACTTAGCTGAAAAACAGTCCGCTGTCTTTACCTTATATAAATTACTATGCGTCTATCCAGCCTGCTCTTCATTTTCCTGTGCCTGCTCATGACAGCGGCCTGCGGTGATGACACGGTGAAGAAAAACCTTGACCGTGTCGACTCCATGCTCGAACCCGACCCGGCAGCAGCCGCCCTGCTCCTTGACTCGATAAGTCCGCGCTCCACTGCCGACAGCGCCCGGCACTCCCTCTACCGCCTTGTGACAATAGGGAAACTGACCGGTATCGTTGACAACGACAGCCTGCTGTCA
>JAAVDM010000039.1 GCA_014801815.1 Bacteroides sp.
GGCCGTTCTCACACGATTTGATACCACAATTGCCAGTTGGAAAGGATGGAACTTCCTTGCATTTATCGTTATTTTCCTTAAAAAATTTCACAAATCAAATTAGTTTAAACAACTTCATTGTTAAATGTTTTACTACAAGTAGCTGTGGTTATACGATAGGCCACTTTTCCTGTTACCAGATGATGCCGGGAGCGTTTCAGACCTTCAAGCCATATTATTTCTCCACTTTCAGAGTCAGCTATTACCCTCAGACTGCGTCGGCGGCTGTCGGGAATACGAGCGTCTTTCATTATATCACTCAAAAGTTGAGTACCTTTCATGCCGAGTGGAGCAATCCGGTCGCCAGGAAGCGGATGACGTACTGTGTAGGTTTCAAGAGGGTGGGGAAGCCAGACCTCAATCGGTGGTCCGGGACGGCGCATAAGACGCTTGGTGGCATCGTTCATCTCAATACGATAGCAATGAAGCGGTTGAAGTTCGCTGTCAGGACGGTCTATATGTAGACCGTCATTGAGCATGACCGCCGTAATACCTTCGGATAAATGCCATCGCTGACCGTTAGGTGCGACAGCCGCCTGTGTCATCGACACAGCTAATTCCGGAGTGCCCTGTAATGGCAAGATATATTCCAAAATAAGTGTTACCGGGTCGGCGAATCCGGTTATGGTTTCTAAAGGCAGCAAAGTGTCTGTCGCAGTAGCGAGTGCCTGTTTTATCGCTTCCTCTACTATAAGTTCTTGTCCTCGCAGAGCAGTGAGGGTACGCTGTAACGCGGCACGTGCACCTGTCCAGCGACTTTCGAGAAGAGGCAGCACCTCGTGGCGTATGAAGTTACGACGGTAGTCAGTAGTCAGATTGGTCGAGTCCGTAACATAGTGCTGCCCGAGTGCAGTAAGATAAGCAATAATGTCGGCTCGGCTGCATGTCAACAGCGGACGCAAGATTCGACCTGTATCGGCTAACATTCCACGTAGTCCGCGCAGCCCGCTGCCGCGCAGCAGATTCAGCAGTAGTGTCTCGGCGTTGTCATCAGCGTTATGACCGGTGACAATACGTGCACAGTCGTAACGCTTCACTAATATGTCAAACCATTCATAGCGTAATCGGCGACAGGTCATTTCGTCTGATTCGCCGTCAAGTTGCGCCTGTGCTACGTTGAAATGAATTACTTCAAGCGGCACTCCTAACGATTCGCACAAGTTTCTGGTAAACTCCTCATCTCGGTTACTCTCGGCACCACGAAGATGAAAATTACAATGTGCGGCAACTATATCGGCTCCTATAGCATGTAATGACCGTAAGAGTGCCACACTGTCGGCACCCCCGCTGACAGTGACAAGCAGACGCGGCTGACCATGTAAATTAGCCACACATTGCCGTACTATTCTTAGTAAGTGTATTATGGCAGGAGTAGTTTTGTGTTTAAACTCAGACATTATCACTTTTCAATTTAAAAAGTACAGTTACAAATATAGTTTTAATTATCGAATTAATAAATATAAAGAATTGAAATTTGTATAACGTTTACAGCGTAATTTTCAGGCAGACACTTTAAGCTGACTGAAAATTACGCTGTAAATAAGAACCAAGAAATTGATATTAATTTATGTACACTTTGCGTACTGTGCCGTCTGTATAACGTATAATATTCAGACCCTTTATCGGTATTGATATGAGGAGACCGTCAGGTGTGTAGATAGCAGCCACTTTTGGGGTTTGAGAATCCGTTATAATACGGTCGATATAACTTATACCCGGTTGGCAGGAAGCTACATTTTCTACACTGCAGCCTGTAGGATCCTCAGGACTATAAATACCTACAACAGCAATGATCTGAAGGTCATTTTCTTTCCATGACGGGTCAATTTCGCATTGCCATACATAAGAGAAACAGTCCTCATTCCATTCGATAGGTTCGCCCCATGTAGCATTCACGGCACGATTGACATGCTGATGCATGTAATCATTGCCTGCACCGGCCTGATGTATAGCTGCAATATTGTTTTCCACCAGATAAACAGTAATACGTGCATTTTCGTCGTTGAGAACGTCAGCTTGACAGCGATTGCCGCTTACTACAGTCTGAAGCATCTGCTTTCCTTCAGATGTAGACAGATATGCTGATTCAACATTTACTAATACAAGAGACGGTTCGGCCAGACGATTGTCAATAGCTTCGGCTAATTGTTCTACACTTGTCGGACAGAATACTGCTGAGTTATCATTATAAACACAGCGATCTACCATGATACCGGGAGCATAAGTGGCTCCGCCGTTATTATAAAACCATTCGTATTCAATATCGAATGGTGTAGTAAGTTGGTCATAATGATAAGCTGAGTGATGACAGACAGTTTCAAAACGTCCTTTGTAGGCCGGATCATCGGTAAGTTGGTGTAGATAATCACTTACTCTCGGACAGTTGGGACAGTTCTCGGTAGTAAATTCCTCAACGAGTACCTTACGCGGATAGGCGTGTGCCAGTATGCGAAACAATGTAGACGCTACGTTGTCGGTAGGATCTTCGTCACAGCCTTCATCGAGGTTTGTTATCGTAAACCGTACTTCTACCGATTCGTAACCGGCAGTGGAAATATCAGGGTGAATTTCAAATGCAACTCTCCGGGTTACACCGTAGGGCAGTTCACAATCCACATGTGTAGAACATGGTACATCTATTCCATCTATGGAGGCTTCAAGATCGAAACCTGTCACAGTATGGGTAGCGATATTGCGTACTTCAGCTACACCGCTTAAAGTCCCGTTACTTATGATATACACTTTGTCAGTCGTGACATCAAGCAACTGGAGGTTAAAGCATGGAAGTCTGTCACCGAAAACCATTCCTTCAATACAGAGTGTACCTTCCTCGGAACGGTCATTCCATTCTCCATCCTGACCACATTGTGTCCACAAACCGCCATGGCGTCCTTCAGGTAGTGATGAGATGGCTCCGCTTTTGGCTTTCTGGTAGTATGAATAGCCCATATAGAAGCCTTCAGAACCTTCAGGAATATCATAAGGAATATCGAACTCTATAGTGTTCCAGCCTTGAGAGTATGAACCCGGAGCAGCAGTACCGAAGGCCAAATCGGGACCATTAAGATCTGTGCGTACCCACACACGCAGTGAGTCAACATTATGTGTGGAACATATTGCCACACGTAAGCTTTCTATACGATTACCCTCAACAGTGCGCGCATAGTTGGATGGTATATGTAGGGCGGCACTTAATGTGGTCTCCCGTATATTATACTTTACGGTTGCCGATGTGGACATCCGGCCGTCGCAATAACCTATAGGATAGCCCGAGACATCTTGTGCCTTAGTACTGCAATATCCTATAACCGCTATCACAACGGCCAGAATGACTTTTAATTTCATCGTCCTTCTATACTTACTTCATTATTAATTTGTGTGTAGTACCGTCAGCATTACGCACAATGTTAAGACCCGGAGCGGGGGCAGGAATGCGCATACCGGACAGATTATAATATTCGGTCTGACCTGTGGTGATGTTATCCGAATTGATTTCTTTCATACCGGTAGAGAAATCGGTTATCTTAACGACCATTATGGCTGAATGGTCTACCCAATCATCATCCGTATATTCATTTAAAAAGAACATATAGAAATCTTTTCCTTCCATATAAGTGGAATAGTCATCTACTCCGGTAGACTCGATACCCTGACGGTTACTTAATAAATTACCTTCAGAGTCATAAACGCTATAATTCAGCTGGTTGTTAGCCCACCATAATTCATCGGCATAGACTACAAACCATTTATCATCTTCAAGCGGATATACGGCTATAGGCCCGTATGAATAGCCTGACGGGCTGTCTTTTTCAGCCAGCAGTTTGCCATCATCACCCCACATACGCTCTCCGTAGTAATCCATTAATTGACCGCCGAGTGCATAGATACCGCTGGACATCTGCCATGTTGCCATAATAGTTTCCGTCTCGGTATTAACGCCGATTTTAGCGTAATTGTGATCATTTTTTTCAGTAGCTATTACATCAGCTGATTCACCGAATACGGCTTCGCCATCGGCTGTTACATAAGCTACTACCGGAAGATGTGAAAATCCGCCCAACTCACGTGAGAACGAAACAACCGCTCCGCCGTTACCGTCTGATACCATACAGTAAGGCTCACGACCGTAGCCATTGTAGATATATGTTGATAATACCGCAGGTGTGTCCCATACAGGTTCAATGTCGCGGGTATAACGCATGGCTACAGTACCTTCACTGTTAGAATAAACTGATATGAAGTCAGTGCCTTCACTCTGTATAAGATTACCGAAAAAATCCTTTGGTTCAAATTCGAAAGTGCCGTCACTGCTCAAACGTGTTATCTGAGGTGTTCCCCAGTTTTCAGCACTTTGCATGAGACAATAGGTATCATCACCGAATTGATAGAGGGTAGCCGGATATTTATATTGTTCACCCAGTTCAATGCCTCTGTCTCCCCAAAGCATTTCCTGATCCTGGCTAACTTTATAAACTACAGATACATGACTTATAGGATTAGGCATATCTTCCTGATCACGAGCATCAGCCCATGATATTATGGCGTCACCTTCAGGACTGACTACCATCCAATAGTCGGCTGTCCATGAGCAGTTACGTACGTCCTCGACCTGTATGCCATCAGGTTCCCACATAGGATTGCCATCGGCATCGAGAAGTTGTAAGCGCAGTTCATAACCCCAGTCGGGACGGTCTCCGTATGAGAGCCATGAGATAAAAGTCTTGCCATCGGGTGTGCGTGCAGTCTTCATGGAGGCTACTACGTTATCGTCAACAGTCATTAAGGCGTGTGGCTCTTCAGGTGTACCCCATTCAGCGTGGGCGTTTATAGGAAGAAGAGCGGCTGCTAACAGAGGTAGCAGAGGGGTTTGGTAAATTTTGTTCATAATGTAGTGATTTAAAAAAGTAATTGGACAACTTTTGTGTGTCTGACCGCAAATTTCATACTTTTGCAAAGAAGACGCAAATTTTAGATACCTGAACAATTACGCCAAATGTTTTTTACCTGTTACAATACTACGGCATTTTGTATAGATGTTTAATTATTAGTATTTTAATTTTGTAATTTATGCTTAAAGAAATTAGTATACGAGTATTGAAAGACAAGGCTGGTGCTATATGATATTTGATATTTACAGCATTATGCAGTATCTTTGTAGCATTGTTTTTAATCTCTTTCTTACTTATGAAAGCTTTCTGTGTGCATAAAACCGGATTGATAATATTAGCTTCAGCTATTTTTGTTGTTAGTCTGCTGTTATGGATACTGATTACCCGAAAAGCTGAAAGTCATTCAGTGGCACAGGAAATAGCGAAATATTCTGTTAAATTTTCAGAGTCACTTGGTAAAGATAGTGAGATTTTTTCTGACTCGCTAAAGAATCTTTTAACTGAACCTGTACGGCCGGATTCGATGGTTTACCGCTCTCTGCATACTTTCAGCCGTAGACTCTTTGAAAATGGTCTTCAGACCAAAGCGTTTGAATATCTGAAGACTTGTATTGATATTATTGATCGTGCGCCCGAAGTATCGGTACAGGATAACAGTTTCAAAGCAAAGTGTTATCTTTTGCTCGGAGCAGCTGCTGATGAGGTGGGTCTGCGTACATTAAGTCAGGACTATTATTTCACCGGGCTTAAAATTGCTGATAAATACGATAACTCTCTTACCGGTGACTTCTTCAATAATATTGGTGTAAGTTATCTGAGGGCCGGTAAGACTGACCAAGCTGTCAAATATTATAATAAGGCTCTTGAAATTAGTTTTACACGTTCGGACAAATATCTTTCATATATCGTCTATACCAATCTTTCAGAAGTAGCCGTGCATGAAGCGGATTATGACAAAGCTATAGACTATGCGCTTAAGGCTATACAATGTGTAGACGAGAAAACCCGTTCTGCTGATTATTATTCAGCTCAGACTGTTATAGGAAGTCTATACACTTTTAAGAAAGATACGGTTATGGCGATGACTTATCTAAAAAATGCCTATCTGAATCAACTGAATGGGAATAATCCGTACTATTTATTTGATACTTGTCTGGCATTAGCCTCAGCGTTTGCTGATAATGGGAGAACAGACTCTGCCGCACGATATATCAGACAGGCTGCGGATATTGCAGCCGAAACCGGTAATCCTGCACAGCGTATGAGTGTGCTTGAGATAGAGGCAAACCGGGCACTTCAATATGGGAATCCTTTGAGAGCATATAAATTACAGAATAATATCATTGCTCTTAAAGATTCTGTATATCGTGAGGAGAATGCTACCCGCATCAGACAGGCACATGATATATACAATATTGAACGTGAGGCTAATATGCGGAATACAGGCATTTCTTCATGGAATCCGGTAGTGGTGTTTACCTCTATGACTGTTTTGGTAGGTATACTGATAATATTCATAGTGTGGATTTTAACTATGAAACGTAAGAAAGAACTTGCCGTAACTGAACGCGCTCGTGCGGTAGCCGAGCTTAACGAACTCCAGACAAAACAATTACGTGAAGAAAAAGAGATACAGCAGAAAATCAAATCTGACCTTGAGTTACATGAGCGGAAACTGACTTCGTTTACTCTTGACCGTATACAGACAAGTCAGAAGATAGAAGAAGTAGCTATGAATGTAAGGCAGATAATACTCGATCTTCCTCCACGTGATAAACAGTTTCGTGACAGACTGAAAGAAATAGTTGCTCGGCTGGCTACACTTAAGAATGACTCTCAATGGGAAGAATTTCAGTACTATTTTGAACGTGTCCATCCTGAATTCTATGAATGTCTGGATAACAGACATCCGGGTTTAACTGTGAAAGATCGACGTCTGTGCGCCTTATTGTCACTCGGACTTTCAACCAAGGATATAGCCTCTCTGACATTTCGTGAAGTGCGAAGTGTGGAGTCTGCACGTAATCGTCTGCGTAAAAAACTTGGTCTTGATGTTGATACCAATCTGGTAGATTATATTCTGTCCTTATCAAGAGGTATTAGTGAGTAAAAAGTGACTACTAAAATAAACTAAATTGCATTTGTGTGGTTAATAAATCAGACCCTCCGAAGATAAATTTAGTCTTCTTGGAGGAGTGATAAATCAAAAAATATCTAACTCTAAAAAACAGAATATTTTATTATGGCAAAAGAATGGATCTGCACAGTATGTGGTTATGTAGCTGAAGGTGAGAACCCCCCCGCACAGTGTCCTCAGTGTAAGGCTCCTGCTTCGAAGTTTCGTGAACTCAATAAGGAAGAGCTGCTTGCTTTCGTCACCGAGCATGAGATTGGTATAGCCAAGGATGCCGATGAGGAAATGAAGAAGGATCTCAACAATCACTTTATAGGTGAGTGTACTGAGGTAGGTATGTATCTGGCTATGTCACGCCAGGCCGACCGCGAGGGTTATCCCGAGGTAGCTGACGCATTCAAGCGCTATGCTTGGGAAGAGGCTGAACATGCCGCTAAATTCGCCGAACTGCTCGGTGATATGGTGTGGGATACTAAGACAAACCTTGAAAAACGTATGAACGCTGAGGCCGGCGCCAATGCCGACAAGATGCGTATTGCCAAGAACGCTAAGGCTAACAATCAGGATGCTATCCATGACACCGTTCATGAGATGGCTAAGGATGAGGCTCGTCACGGCCGTGGTTTCTACGGCCTGTACCAGCGTTATTTCGGCGACAAGAAGTAATGATAATATTCTGCACGTCGTAGTGCGGTCAACGATTATGAGAAGGACGGTGCGTTGCACTGTCCTTTTTATTTTGACTGTCCTCTTCAAATTTTTGGCGGTGTTCAATAACTGTCTTCATGTTTTCCTGTGCCCACACAGTGAGTTGAAGTATTATGGGTATAAGGGAAGAACCTGTGGCAGTCAGAGAGTATTCCACACGTGGAGGTACCTGCGGATACATAGTGCGTGTTATAAGACCATCGGCTTCGAGAGTCTTCAGAGTGTTAGACAGTACCCGGGTTGACACATCGGGAATCAACCGGTTCAGTTCATTGAATCGTATAGGATTGTTTTCGCTGATCACAAGGAGTATCAGCAGTGCCCATTTGTTACCGAAACGTGCTATGACATTACGTACAGGACAGATTTCTATTATGGAGTTATATACCTCCTTTTTTCTCATATTATTATTTTTTAGGCAGCAAAGTTATTGTTTTTCGGCGACATAAATCATAAATTACAGCAGTTAATTTTTTTGATAATTTTTTGATTCATACAATAGTTTGTTTTTCAGTAAAAGTAATAAAAAAGTTACTATATAATAAAAAATTACCCTCTTGACATGACGGAATTAAATCGGTAATTTTGCATTGTTAAATCAAAAATTAATTTCAATCCCAACGACTATGACACGTCTCAATGAAAGTGCTGTAAAGCACACTGCACAGGCCTATCTGTGTGCAGAAGGCGATCCTTGCAAACCTGCGGCTGCCTGTGGTTCATCATGTGGTGCCGGTGAGGAGAAGAGCGAACCAAAACCTGCAGCTGCCTGCGGCTCGGCCTGTGGCAGTGGTGAGAAGTAAATTTCCTTCATCTTTCAATTTGGTACGGCTCCGATGTCTTTCCGGTGGCCGGGAGCATCGGAGCCACAGGTTTAATTGTTTGTCTTATACCTATGACTAACGAATCAGAGCTTGAACATACGGGTATTGTTTCGGAAAAACTTGCCGAAACCTCCGAGGCATGGAACGGCAGTCAGCTGCCCGCTTATTCGACCTCAAAACCTGTTGTTTCAATCTATAAATACATCTTTCCTCCCCATACGGTGACTAATCCGCATTATCATAAGGTGATAAACTGCGGTGTTGTGCTCAGTGGCACATTGACCATAGTCAATAAAGACGGCACTACACATGATTTTCATGCCGGAGAGGCTCTTGTAGAGACTGACGGTGAGATACATCACGGTGAGAATCGTGGTGATGAAGATGCTGTTGTGATAATGTTTTATGCCGGAGACGCAGATACTCCGCTTTCGATTCCAGCAGATTGACCGATAATGGAATATTTCGCTTTTCAGTGGCATATCACCGACAGTTGTGACCAACGTTGCGAACACTGTTATATCTTCTCCGAGGGACATCCGCATCTTATAGAGATGTCGCCGGAGAGGGCAAAAGAAGTAATAGAACAATGTGTGGAGATGTGCAGGAAGATGAATCTCCTGCCGTATTTTTATATCACCGGAGGTGATCCGATACTTCATCGTCATTTCTGGGATATTCTCTCTATGCTGAAAGAGCGTGGTATTCCTTTTACGATTCTTGGTAATCCGTTTCATATCACTGATGAGGTGTGTGTCAGACTCAAGGCGTACGGCTGTGAGAAGTATCAGCTTTCCATAGACGGCATGAGAGATACGCATGACTCCATACGTAAACCCGGTTCATTTGACACGACCGTCAGTAAGATTGATGTGCTTAAAAGAAATGGTATACGGGTAGCGGTCATGACTACGGTCTCGGGTACCAATATAAAAGAGATACCTGATATAATAGATCTTGTGGTTGAAAAGGGTGTTAATGTTTTTGCTTTCGGGCGTTACTGTCCGACCTCAGAGGAGAAATCAACCCATATATCACCGGAAGAATATCGTGATTTCCTTGATACTGTCTGGAATAAATTTGAACAGCATAAAAATGCGGGGACTGTTTTCAATCTTAAAGATCACCTCTGGACACTCTATCTCTATGAAAAGGGTTTATTCCGAATCCCCGAAGACAGTAATCCGGATGCTATATACGATGGCTGTCATTGTGGTGACTGTCATTTCACGATTCAGCCCGATGGCAATGTGATGGCTTGCCGGCGTTTTGAGAGTGTGGTAGGTAATATGTTTCAAGAGCCGATATATAAACTCTGGAATAGTGAGGCAATGGAGGCATACAGACAGTATGAGCAGTTTGAAAAGTGTACCGGCTGTGAACTGTTCCGTTTCTGTCGGGGCTGTCCGGCAGTGGCCTATGGTTATCACCGCTCTTTTTATGCTCCTGACCCGCAATGCTGGAAAATAATTGGTTAAAACCTTAAAAACAATTATACAGAAATATGCTTATTGATTTGATAAAGTCACGACATTCAATCCGCAAGTACACCGACCGTCAGATAAGTCGTGAAGATATGGAGAAGATACTTATTGCCGGTGAGTATGCTCCTAACGCAGGCGGCGGTCAGCGCAGTATGCTTGTCGGGGTTCTCAATAAGGAACTGACTACGAAAATCGGTCTTATGAATATGGCCCGTTTCGACCGTTCTCAACTTATCGGAGGTCATGTGTCGGCTGAACAGCCCAGTGTCATTGATGATAAGAAGATGATAAACGGTTTTTACGGTGCGCCGGCTGTAGTGATAATATTCGGTCAGTCGAATTTTCTGTTCCGTGAAGCTGATGCTTTCTGCTGTGCTGAAAACATGGTGCTGCAGGCTACCGAACTGGGAATAGCCTCCTGTATCGTGTCACGGGCACCGGAGACATTCCTGAGTCTTGAAGGTCAGCAATTACTCCGCGAATGGGGAGTACCTGAAAATTATCTTGCTACTTGTTTTGTTATCCTCGGCTACATAGACGGTCCCCAACCGCACACCAAACCTCGTCGTCCTGACCGTATAAAGATAATAGAGTAAAATCAGAACCTGTCAAAATACACGGTGCCCCTACCTATGTAGGCAGGGGCACCGTGTATTTTGACAGTCAGTTATTCCGATTAATTATGACTCATTGTCCTGAAAGCTGAGTATTACATTCCGGGATCGCCAGGTGCTTCCACACGCAGATTGGCAAGTGCTTCGCTATCTTTTACGTGACAGCCCCAAATGCCGTAATAGAGTATGAACAGCTCACACACGAGCGCTATCGACCATGTCCACTGCCAGCCACCGATGCTGTCGGCAAGCATAGCCTGAAGAAGCGGGAACACCGCACCACCGAACACTCCCATCATGAAGATACCCGATGCCTTTGAGGTGTATTTCGACAGTCCTGCTACAGCCAACGTAAAGATACAACCCCACATCACGGAGTGAAGCAGACCTACCGATACGAGAACCCAAAGATTATCAAGCACCATAGCCAAAATAACCAGTACAGAGGCTATGGAAGTCACCGATATAAGCAGTCGGCGGGGAGGAATCTTCGGGAAGAACGAGAATACAATTCTTCCTACCATCATGCCGCCCCAATAAAGTGTGGCAAGCAGTGCCGGTATGCCGAGGTTGAGACCTGCGATTTCGATATTCTCAAGTCCGAAGAACGACAATTTATGGCCCGATTCAATCATCTGCATGGCATGTAGGTTGACATTGACACCTATCGCTACTTCCGTACCGACGTAGAAGAATATAGCCACAACGCCAAGTGCAAGGTGCCGGAAACTCCATACACTCCTCGGCAACTTTTCTCCCACCTCGCTACGTGTGCCTTTGATATCGGGCAGATAGAGGCGCGAGGTAATACCGGTAACAAGCATTATTATGCCTGCTATGATGAGGAAAGGCACCATAAGCTGACCGGGTGTCACAGCTTCCATAGCAACTCCGGCAAAGATGATTCCGGTCACGAAGAACGGCGCAATAGTGGTGCCTATAGAGTTAATGGCACAGACTATGTTCATTCGTTGCACGGGCTTGGTGCCGGGAAGATCATAGGCCGCAATGTAGGGATTGATCACAACCTGCAGGATTGCTGCCGAAGTACCCATGAAGAAAGAACCAAGCAGGAATACGAAGTAGCCCCAAGGTACAAGATCCTCACCTAACACGACACCGGCCTCGCCCCACTGTGTGGCGATAAACGACGAAAGTGAATATAGTGCCAGGCCGGCTATCATAATGACAAGAGCGCGGAGTAGGGTGGTCTTGTAACCTCTGCTGTCAATCCATTTTCCACCAAGCGAACTGTTGACCAGATACCCTAAGAAAAAGAAGAAGGATATCATGGTGGTCAACGTGTTGCGGAGTGCATGGGCGTTTGAGAGGAACGCCACTTTCAGAGGGCCCTGAAACTGCCCGTTGACAGTAGTCAGGAAGCCCACTACAAAGTAAATGAAAGTCAGGACCACGAATGGTCCTAACTTACTGGCTTTATGATCTGCTGTCATATACGTATCAGATAATGGTTTCCAATGTAGCCATAGCTCCCTTGTCCTTTATCTCTTTTACAAATTTGAGATAAAGGTCGGTGAAAGCCTTGGAATTTCTGAGGTCTGCACCTGCAAATGCGGGAAGATCAAGAAAATCGAGCGGATTTTCGCTTGCAAGAGCATTCTCAACTGTGGCATCCATCCACGGTTCGGCTACCTCAAATGTCTCACCATTGTCATCGGTATGATATTTCAGATAGTCGTAATATGCTGCGAAAAGATATGCCACACGAGTAAGATCTTTCCCGTCTTTTACCATCTTCGTTAAGTTGGGAATGATGTAGACCGGGAATTTGGAAAGTCCGTCGAAACATAGACGTGCTACCTGATCACTCACAGAACTGTTACTGAAACGCTCTACCAGAGTCTGCTTATACTCATCAAGATCAGTATTGCCCGGAGCCGGTACATACGGCGTAATGTCAATATCCATGAAATCCTTCACAAATTTCCGGATACGTTCGTCTTTCATAGCCTCGTCTACCTTACGGTAACCGCTCAGGAAAGAGGGATATGAAAGGAGCGAGTGTGAAGCGTTGAGGAGTGACAATTTCATGTTCTCGTATGGTGCCACATCATTGGTAAACTCTACACCTACCTTTTCCCAAGCAGGACGTCCGTTGGCAAAGTTATCTTCCACTACCCACTGTATAAAGTCCTCACAATATACGGGAGCTTTATCATCGGTACCGTTCTTACTGTTCAGACGCTCTACATCATCAGGACGTGTGGCGGGTGTGATACGGTCAACCATTGAGTTAGGGAACGTTACATTTTCCTCGGCCCATTCAGCAAGTTTGGGATCCTGCGCCTTAAAGAAACCCATAAAGGCTTTCTTGGCGGTGTTTCCGTTATGTTGGAGATTATCGCATGTAAGGATTGTGACTTTTCCGGCGTTGGCGTCACGGCGCTTTCTTAAACCTTCTGCCACGAAACCAAAGACAGTTTCAGGAGCGGAAGGATTAGCAATATCTTTCTTGACAGCTTCGTTAGAGAGGTCAAATTCGCCACTCTCCTTATCGATATTATACCCACCCTCGGTGATAGTCATTGAGACAATCTTAGTGTCGGGGTCAGCAATCTTCTCAATCACTTTCTCAGGTTCTTTCTGTGCCCAGATCACATCTTTAAGCGATCCAATCTCATACGCCTGATCTTGGCCATCGCGTCCGCATACAGTCACAGTATAGACACCGTCCTGATTCTTGAGTACGTTATAAAGACGCTCGTCCGAGGGAAGAAGCATGGCTCCCGTGATAGCCCAGTCACTCTGAGAAGGATCGAGCTGCAGCAATTCATTGGTATAGAATTCCTCATGTGCGCGATGAAAGTTGCCTACACCGATGTGGAGTATTCCGCTTTGGGTTTTACTGCGGTTGTAATCAACCGGTTTTACTTTAGTGTTTCCCATTTTTAATTGATTATAAATATTATACAAATAGATAGCTTTACCTGAAGAATACGAAGTATTAGAAATAATTATCGTATCTGTAGAGAAAGTGTACGGGTACAGTAATCACTAATCTTTCTTTTAAATTCAAACAACTTTAAACATTACTATGTTTACCTCGGAGTAGTCTAAAATTCATATGTGCTATACGTGTGCAAGTTATAGTGTAAATCAGATACAGTCTTTGAATCTTAAACATATAAAACTTGTTATTTTTGAGTCGTTATGCATCCGAATCGATTCAAAAATAACAAGTTTTATAGTTCATTAATTTTAAAGAGCTATTTAGTCGGTTAATCATCTTGTAGCAGTTGCCGGTAGTCGGCAAGAAAAGCTAACAACTGTCGGTAACCTATAGCGGCTCCTAAGATACCTCCCACAATTATGCCTGCTGTCATGTAGTTGTTGTCGGAGTAGTAAATAAACGCACCTACGATAATGCCTGCTATTGGAAGAAGCATAGCTATAAACTGCAGGTGACGGCGACGGTAGAGACGTGTTTTACGGGCTACTTCGACTATTGGCATCTTAGCGCAGTCAATAGATTTTATACCGTAGTATAACCAACGGTCCATACCTGAAGCGATAGCAAAGTAGATACACCCTATTATCATTATTATTCCTTTATATGGTATCTTAAATGAAGGGTTAGCCCACATAAGAATAGGCCACGGAATCATCACCAGAGCCATATTGGAAAAGCGTCGGTAACGCTGCGCCAGTGATTGCAGCGAACTGCGGCGACGGCCGTCGGTTATGTCGTTGAGGTTACCGGTATTGTCGGAAGTGTAGCGGAAACGTAAGTCTCGCCAACAGTCATATATATTGTTATCCATAGGGTTGAGAGTTTAGTCGAAGTGAAATTATACGTGTTCGGGTTGAAAGAGATGTTTAAGACGTTCTTTACCTCGGCGTAAGCGTGTGGCTACCGTGTTGCGTGGCAAACCTGTGATACGGGCTATTTCATCGTAGGGTATATCGTCAAGCCACATAAGTATTATTGCTTTATCAAGACCCGATAAAGTAGCTATGGCCTCATGAAGTTGCTGTATTAAAATAGTTTTGTCATCAGGTTCGTCTATGACGTCATAGAGGTTTTGCAGCGATGTGGTCTGTAACTGACGGCTACGCAGACGCAGTGCCGAAACACAGGTATTGAGTGTTATACGATATATCCATGTGCGTTCCGAGCTCTGTTGGCGAAATGTCGGCATGGCTTTCCACAGATTGACAAGCGTGTCCTGACGCAGGTCGTTAAATTCCTCGGTGGAACGTGCATAACCGAAACAAAGACGGTCGATTAGATTACTTTCTCTGCGCACCAAGGCTGTAAAATAAGCTTCGAGTGAAGTTTTGCTTTCATTCTTATTGCTGATAAGAGCCATGAGCGTTAGGGCGATACGTCTTAACAGCGGTATTTTAAGGGGTTGACATATAGATTGCATGTTAATTTAGATGTGAGTTGGAAAGAAGTTAAATAGTTCTCAAAATTTATGATTGCCAATCTATGAGAGTAACTTAACTAACCTTACATCTGATTAGTCGGTTAGAGGGAATAAAAAGTTTCACCTGACCGAAATTTTTTTCAGTCAGGTGGATATATTAATATTTAGATTAAAATATGTATTAGCGGCGCAATTCGCGTGCCTGTAGCCAGTCGGTAAGTATAATGACAGCAGCCATCTCGTCGGCACGGCCTTTTTGAGCACGTTGTTTACGGCTGAATCCGCCGGCCAGCATTTCCCGGTGGGCAATAGTTGAGGTGAACCGTTCGTCACTCATTTCAATAGGTATGTCAGGCAACTCACGGTGCAGACGAGCTACAAAAAGGCGTATATAAGTCATGCTTTCAGACTCGCTTCCGTCCATGCGTGTAGGTAACCCAATGACAATACGTTCTACCGGCTCGCGTGTTATATAGTCTTTTATAAACGTCATTAGGTCGCAGGTACGCACTGTCGGTAATCCGTTGGCTGCTATCTGCAATATATCTGTCACGGCCACGCCGCAACGTTTTCGTCCGTAGTCAATAGCCATTATTCTTCCCATTCGGCAAATTTAATTAAAAAGTCTGACAGTGACATCTCTGCTGTCGGATTAAATTTGCGGTGCCGGTTAAGGGAATATCTGAATGAAAAGATTTAATTTGACAGAATCGTACTTTTATTTCGTGTTAAGTGTTACTTAAATCCGGACAGTTTTATACCGAAGATAACAAATATCATTTCGTCTGAAAGGCCGGCTTCTTTGGCTATAAGGGCTTTTTCAAGTATAGCCTCTTCTCGTCCTTCCTCGCGTCCCTCGGCACGTCCTTCCGCATGCCCCTCATATCGTGCGTCTTCGATACTGTTCATAATACTGATACGGTCATCAATAAGTTTGAGATAGGAGAGGCGTTCGGCTGCCGGAAGACGGTCAAGCCGCAGTTTTTCTCTGACTTCTTTTAGGCCGGGTGCATCGGCATCTTCAGGCACACGGCTGTTGCTCAGGAAGTACAGCCATTGGTCAAGCGGTGTTTTTGACCATTTGTCAAAATCGTTGACTCGCAGAATATAGTAAGTAGGAAATATGTCACTGACAGAATCTACTTCGAGCCGTTCTCTCCAGCGTGGAGACAAACGTAGTTGTGAGCCGTCGTGTAGGCCGTAAAAATCAGTTGTGCCTACGTACACACTATCCTCACCTTCACCCAGACGGAAATATACGATGTTGATACTGTAAATCTTTGTGATTTTACCATACCTCTCTCCAAGTCGTGTATAGTCACTTATGAGTCGTGTCGTACCGAACAGCATACGGTGAAAATAATCTATCTCACTCTGATTCTGTACCTCGATGAGCATCTTTTCTTTTTCGGTAGTCTGAGCCAAGATGTCAACGCGATTCAGTTTCTGTTCATCTGAGTCACGGTTACTTTCACTTTCGAGAATTGTCTCAATATAAATAGGTTTGCCCAGCAGACTTGTGAGAAAACCTTCAAGCACACCAAAATTGGCCTTATCGCGCAACATACGCTTCATTGCCCAGTCGAAACGTATGAGTCTGTCGTCGGAAGTACACATGATAACGGGGTATAAATAGGTTAAATATGATTTACAACGGTGATATGGCTAAATCTCAGACCACATAACCGTTGCAAATATACTCAACTTAATCAGTCTGTGCAATCTCCGGAAGATTCACATATCGTTTGTAATATCTTGAATACGTAAATAAGACAGGGACGCCCCGGCATCACTGCCGGGAACGTCCCTCTTGCATGAATTATGTTTGTTTTCAAAATCTGTTCTTATCCGTATTTCCGGCACCACGACCTTTATATCGGGAGCGTGCTGAATTGAAATTGTATCTTATAGTGAGTGACAGGTCGAGCGTATCATACATCTTTTTTACAGACATAGAGCTTAGAGCGTCATACGATACTGCCTCCTGCCGCCAAGTACTAAATATGTCATTGAGCTGCAGCTTGACACTCCATGTGTCATCTGCAAAAGATTTATATAATCCAAGTTCACATTGCCAATAGGGCTTCAGATAGAAATTATCTCCGTTTCCAGAAGTTCTTGCAGTAAAGTCAACGTTCAGCCATATATTCCGGGGAAGCCTGATTGCATTGTTGAACCTGAATATTCCCAAAGGTTTGTTTAATTTGATAATCTTATCAACATGGATTATCTTGAAATTCTGAGCGTTAACCCCGGCCATAAAAGTAGGATGCCAGCAGTCAAAGAATGTAGGAGAGTAGTTTGCATAAGCTCCGTATGTGTTGAATCTTGGCATATTTACCATTGTCAGCAGAGTGATATCTTTATTGTCCGAATATTCCGATGTTTGCCACATAAAATAGTTCTTTGTTAAACAGTATTCCAATTCCAGCACAAAATCCTTCCATGAGGCTAAAGCCGAGAGGTAGTCTCTGTATATAGGTTGCAGGTTAGGATTACCTGATTCATAACTATATCTGTCTATATATTTTATAGCGGAGCTTAGTTGCTCGAAAGCCGGTCGGGTAGTCTTTCTGGTGTATGAGAAATTCGTTCTGACATTTCCGATTGGGAAAGACAAGTTGGCAGCGGGAGCAAGATTATTATATTCACGGCTCAGGTCATCGCTGCGCTCCCCGAATTGCCAATATTTAGAATCGGTATATTCCCATCTCAAACCTACACCGGCTGTGACAATTCCAAATGTCTGATCTGTCTCCGCAAAGAGAGCCGATGTAGTTTCACTGATTTTTATGTCGTTGTCTGTTATATAATCGCTATTGCCTGTATATCTGTCTGTACGACGGATATTACTGACTTCGGTTCCAAATCTCAATTCACCTTTCCATAGAGGAACGGAAGCTATGACATTACCGGCAAGAAGACGGTTTGTGACATCGTTGATGGTAGTGAACTTACGTTCATCATTAGCTGAAGATATTTCATTTTCGACATTATGGCGGTCATTGTTCTGCCATAGTGCATCAAAATTGGCCGAAAGATGCCATTCTCCCAAATCACCTGAATAATAAGCGCTAAACAGATGTTGGCGGTTATGGCGTGTGGCGTCAGAAAGATTGTCAAGAGTTTCTGAGAATACATTATCTATGTAACGGTCAGTCAAAGAGTTTCCGGTTATTGTGGAAGGCTTGAATGAGAAGTCATAATAGAAACCTAAATAATGAGAGGAGAAACTGTAATTCAGGCCTATCTTTCCTTGATAGACGGGATATTTTGCAAAATCCCGTCCGTAACTGTATTGTTGCACAATGCCTGATTTAAGATATTGAGTGTTTGTACTGGAAACTCTTGGCCGCTCTCTGTAATTCTCATAATTCAATGTGCCGAAAAGGTCAAAACCTTTCTTTCTCCAGTTGAAGTTTACCTGCTCAAACAAATAGACAAAATGTTTGTAGCCAACCGTAGTACGGTCATTGAATGAGAAACCTTCGCCCACAGGTGCAACTGTTGTAATTCTTATTACAGAGTTGACGGTTGAAGCGTATTTTGCTCCGGGATTTGTCACGACATCAACACTTTTTATCTGTGACGAGGCGAGTTGATTAAGTTCCGATATATCGTGTACCTGCCTTCCGTTTATGTATATAAGCGGAGTACCCTTGCCAAGAACTTCAATCTCTGAGCCGGACTTGGTTACGAAAGGCATTTTACCGAGTACCTCAAGAGCGGTGCCGGTATCGGCGAGATAGGAGCCGGAGATTGCTACTCTTATTCCATCACCCTTAAGTTTCGCCACAGGTGGAGTGCTTTTTACAATAACCTCACCAAGCATATACGATGCTGGAGTGAGAATAATATCTCCTACCTCTGCTTCCGGATTATGGATTATCTTGTCTTCAAATCCCATAGCCGAGATTTTAAGAAACATAGGAGTCTCGTTACCGGTAACGACAAATTTTCCGGTTACATCTGTCACCGTGCCGTCAATCATAGTGGAATCATTCAGCAACTGAAGGGTGACATTGGAAAATTCCAGAGGATTGCCGGATTCGTCTTTTACCCGGCCTTCGTAGTACACAGTCGTTGCAAAAAGGGTGTTGACGCCCGGACAGAGCAATAGCCCTGTCATCAATAATTTCTTTAATGACATTTTATGTGATGATTAAGGAATAGTAGTTAGAGTCCGCCGACGACAATCCAACCATAGGAGTCGGTTTTCTGTAAGGTTATGTTGTGACTCTGTAATGTTCCATCTCGGAGTAGTAATGTATAAGGAACAAAAAACGAGTTCCCTGCACCGGAGGTAAATGATCGGCCTATAGAAATTAGTTTTGAACCTTTAAACCTATCTCTGTACATAACATCAGATACTTCGGGGAGTATTACTTTATCAAGGATATTGTTATCCCAGTCGGCAAAGGCATTCAAAATAGTGGAGGCTGCTTCCTCTGCACTCAGACCCTTTAATCCGTTTGGCCGATCTTCTGTCTCAACAAACTTTATTCCGTCAGCAAGTTGACATATATCCTTTGTCAGAGAGCCATAATCTATTGATGAAACTTTAAGTACGACAATTTCACGATTTCCTAAAATCACACTGACCGTAGCACTTTTCAATCTCTTTGAATCGGCATCAATGACATATTTTCGCAGATTCTCGGATTCTGTGATTGATGTGTTCAGTAAATACGGATTGTCAAAATTTCCTTGGGAGTCTGCATGGACGGTAAGTATAATGTCTTTACCTTTCTTCTGTACATTATAGTCTGCCTTACTATTATTTAGGCAGTTATCCAGTTCGTTTTCGAGAATTTGTCGGGGGGTCAGTAAGTTGGCTAAATAACCTAAGATATCTTCATTATCTGTGGCTTTGATGTGCCAGCCTAAGTTAAGCGACGGTATCCATGTGTGAATGTCGTTGCCATTGCCGATTGCAATACGCTCTCCTTTGTCAATACGCCATCTCAGCAGAGAATCCGAATAGGCAATGTCAACATGGTGTGTGACAAAATCATTGTCTATGTCGATATATCGGAAGTTTTCAATAGGTAATGTCCTGATATCTACGACCATTTCGATACTTTCTGTATTCCCAAGTGCTTTAATTGCTTCGGTAAGAATTTCTTTAGCTGACATCCCTGACGGAATAAGCACAAGTAGCAGCACAGCGGCAACCGCACTCAGACTGATACCCCCGAACAACCATTTTCTTGTTATTCTGTGTCTACGGTCTCTCTCGATTGCTTTTTGCACTTTCTTGCGAAGTTCGTCTGAAGCCTTTATGTCACGGCGAGGCTCCAAAAACTCTTTTATATCTTTGTAATTATCCATGCTATGACATTTTATTGTTAATGAATAGTTTTCGTAATTTATCCATTCCGGACTTATACCGTGATTTAGCGGTAGACTGAGGAATGGAAAGGATATTGCTTATTTCAACGAAAGAAAGATTGTCTACCACGTTCATTCTTATTATCTCTGATTCACGTTGTGGCAGACTGTCAAGACATACGTTGATTCTGTCAGCTTCCTCTAGATCGAGGACGTCTTCCGGACTATATTCAACATCAAGATTACCACTCAGACTCAGTTCTCTTTTCTCAGTCCGCATCTTATCGAGACAAAGATTGTGGACTATTCTGAAAAGATAAAGTCTGACACTCTCCGGTTTGATATTGCCGGTACTTTTCTCCAGAAATTTCAGAATAGCATCATATACAAGGTCTTCGGCTTCAACACGATTGCCCAATCGGAAATAGGCAAACCGAACAAGATAATCGAGATTGTCCTCAATTATCTTACTTATTGTGTTGCGTTTCGACTTCTTAAACATTTGCCGCTTGTTATTGATACTTCTGTATGATAGGACGAAATATTGTCAGAATCGACGAGATTTAACTGTTAAAAAACGTAAAGTATTTCAGGGTAAAGTATAATGAATCATGGTATAGATTATGAGGCCGTGTCATAATTCTGAATTATGACACGGCCTCATACGCATAGAGAAGTACATCATTGCCACTCGTCCTTCAGGAGAAAATCAAATAGTCCCGTAAAGTAGATGCCATTATCATCGGTATATGGCATGATGTCATCTCCCACAACCACAATCTTTCTGAACGAATCAGAAACCTTAAGAAGCGAAGCCAATTCCTGCTCCCTTTTTTCTTCGGTTGGAATTGAGTAGGCTGACTGAATATAGTATTTCCGGTCTCCTTTGTTTACTACGAAGTCAATTTCCCGCTGAATAAACATCTGTTTGCCGTTTCTCATTTCACGGCTTTCCACCACTCCGACATCAACAAGGAAACCGAGAACACGAAGATGGTTATATAGTACGTTTTCCATGATGTGGGTCGGTTCCTGCTGACGGAAGTTCAATCTGGCATTTCGCAACCCAACATCGATACAGTAATATTTCTTGGTAGACTCGAAGTATCGTTTCCCCTTTACATCATATCTTTCCGCACTCTCAAAAAGAAATGCGTTTTCAAGATAGTTGATGTAAGATGCTACAGTCTTGGGATCTATCTTTGTTTTCTGAACCGATTCAAGAGTATTGGCTATTCTTGTAGGATTAGTCAGAGAACCGATAGAACTGCACAGAGATGTTGCCAGTCTTGATAAGGCAAGCTCGTTCTTGACATTGTTCCGTTCAACTACGTCATCGAGATATGTCTTGTCCCAGAGTCTCTGAAGATAATTGATCTTTTGCTTATTATCGCTATAGTGCAGCAATCTCGGCATGCCTCCGAAAGTATAATACTCTTTCCATGCCTCACTAATGCTGTCATGTATCTGACTGAACTCCCTGAAAGAAAGAGGAAATACACGTATCTCATCTCCTCTGCCGCGAAAGATAGTACGAATATCTTTAGACAGAAAACGTGAATTGCTTCCAGTGACATAGACATCGATGTTCTCGTGTCCGTTCAATCCATTTACAAGACGTTCAAAATTATCAAGTTCCTGTATCTCATCAAGAAATACATAGTAATTCTCATCGTCGTTTTTTATGAGCGAGTAGATGTATTCTTTGACGGCCTTATGATCAAGTACATCAAAATCGTGCTTATTATCATCTTTGTCGAAATCAACTGTAATTATATTTTCTTTCTTGACATGATGCTCAATCAGATAATCGCGGTATATATGGCTTAGAAGCCATGATTTTCCACACCGACGAGGTCCGGTGATGATTTTTACCTCACCATTGTCCCGCCTGAGAATCAGCTTTTCGAGGTAGATGTCACGCTTTATGTACCGGTTGTGATTCATACCTATTCCATTTTTACTGTAAATTTGCAGTAAAAATGGAATAGGTACAATTATTATCTCATTTATTGAGGGTTGAATGTATCAAAAAACATTGGCGTATAACAAAACTTAACGATATTTGACCAACTTTTTCCTCAGGAAAGTGGATTCACAAAATAAATTTATAATTTTTCATTTGAATTAATGACAGTTAGCTTCGGTTTTGTTCAAACGTTTGTATTATATAAGTACTTCCAATATACCCGGAAGATATGATTTTACATCCATAGTTTGAATGATTTTGAATTTACGTGTTAGATTTATGATGCAAAGTTAGTTATAAAATACCTTGCAGCAAACTACATAATCTTATATTTGCCTTTATAATATATTGGTAATCAATAGTAAGATAAATCCTAACATTGGCTGACACATGGGAAAACTATTTATAAATGTATGTAATAATCCGTTCTCTGAGGAGATCTTGTTGACTGCCTGATCTTATTATTAATATTGATATTACTACAGCTGTTATTATGCTTTCAACTCTTAAGCCAAACTAAGCCTGAGTAAGATCTCTATTAATAGAAATAAGGAATTTATCAACTATTAAAATATGTAAAATTATTGTTAATTTATATATAAAATAGGATAATAATAGAATTTATATACTGTATAATTAACGTATATTATTTATTCATAGGTATATAACTATTGATGTTATTTAATATAAGTTAATAATGATTTCTTAGTTTATATAATGCCTGACCCGGTCTTTTGAGGAATAGAGAGCTTTTTTTAGTAACTTTGTAGGATATTTTTTCAAACAAGCAATGATTTTACCGATTTACCTGTACGGGCAGCCGGTACTCCGCGAAGAGGCCGAAGACATAACGCCCGATTACCCCGAGCTGCAAAAGCTGATAGCCGACATGTGGGAGACTATGTACCACAGCGAGGGCGTCGGTCTGGCTGCTCCCCAGATTGGTCGAGCCATAAGCCTTATTGTCCTTGACGGCAGCGTGCTGGCTGATACATTTCCTGAGTGTGCCGACTCAAAGATGGTCATTATAAATCCTGACCTTGAAATAATTGAGGACGGTGACCCTGTTGTTCGCGACGAAGGCTGTCTCAGTCTGCCGGGACTCAGTGAGGGTGTCAAACGCCACGAACATGTACGTCTCAACTGGTATGATGAGAACTTTGTACAGCATGAAAAGGAATTTACCGGTTTCCTCTCGCGTATAATACAGCATGAGTATGACCATCTGTTGGGTACTGTCTACACTGACCGTGTCAATCCTATACGCAAGCAACTCATCAAAACCAAACTCTCCAACATCGCCAAAGGCAAGGTACGCTGTGACTACCGTGTCAAGGCAAAGAAGTAAAATGCTAAGTTGAGAATTAACGATTCTCTCAGATTATGGCTGACGATAAAAAAGTAATTTTCTCGATGGTGGGTGTAAGCAAGATTATACCCCCACAGCGACAGATTCTTAAGAATATATATCTGTCATTTTTCTACGGTGCCAAGATAGGCATTATCGGTCTTAACGGCTCCGGCAAATCAACCCTGCTCAAAATTATAGCCGGTATTGATAAGGAATATCAGGGTAACGTTGTATTCTCGCCCGGATATAGCGTAGGTTATCTGGAACAAGATCCCAAGCTCGACTCGAACAAGACAGTCAGAGAAGTGGTGCAGGAAGGAATGCAGCCGGTTCTTGACCTCCTTGCCGAGTATGAAGAGGTCAACAACGCTTTCTGTGACCCCGAGGTACTCGAAGATCCTGATAAGATGGATGCTCTTATGAATCGTCAGGCCGACCTGCAGGACAAACTTGACGCCTGTGATGCATGGAATCTTGATAACAAGCTCGAACGTGCTATGGATGCGCTGCGTTGTCCGCCCGACGACCAGAAGATAGCTACTCTGTCGGGTGGTGAACGTCGTCGTGTGGCCTTATGTCGTCTGTTGTTGCAGCAACCCGACATTCTCCTGCTTGACGAGCCTACCAACCACTTGGACGCCGAATCTATCGACTGGCTCGAACAGCATCTCCAGCAGTATCCCGGTACAGTTATCGCTGTAACGCATGACCGTTATTTCCTTGACCATGTGGCAGGATGGATTCTTGAACTTGATCGTGGTGAGGGTATACCCTGGAAAGGTAACTATTCATCGTGGCTCGACCAGAAGACCAAACGTATGGCACAAGAGGAGAAGCAGGCCAGCAAGCGCCGTAAGACTCTGGAACGCGAGCTTGAATGGGTACGTATGGCTCCTAAAGCACGTCAGGCCAAAGGTAAGGCACGTCTTGCTTCATACGACCGTCTGCTCAACGAAGATCAGAAACAGCGTGAGGAGAAACTGGAGATTTTCATACCCAATGGGCCGCGTCTCGGCAACAAAGTTATCGAAGCGCAGCATATTGCCAAGTCTTACGGCGACAAGGTATTGTTTGATGACCTTAGTTTCATGCTTCCCCCTAATGGTATTGTCGGTGTCATAGGCCCCAATGGTGCCGGTAAGACAACGCTCTTCCGTCTCATCATGGGACTTGAAAATCAGGACAGAGGTGATTTTGAAGTAGGGGAGACCGTAAAAGTGGCTTATGTAGACCAGACTCATAAAGACCTTCATCCGGACAAGACTGTCTACGAAGTTATCTCGCAAGGCGTTGAATCTTTCCGTATGGGCGGACGTGATATGAACGCACGAGCCTATCTCTCCAAGTTTAATTTCTCGGGTGCCGATCAGGAGAAAAAAATCGGTGTCCTTTCCGGTGGTGAGCGTAATCGTCTGCACCTTGCTATGGCTCTCAAAGAGGAGGGTAACGTGCTGTTGCTCGACGAGCCTACCAACGACATCGACGTTAATACACTGCGTGCCCTTGAGGAAGGTCTGGAGAATTTCGCCGGCTGTGCTGTCGTTGTCAGCCACGACCGTTGGTTCCTTGACCGTATCGCTACTCATATTCTTGCTTTTGAAGGTGACAGTCGCGTGACCTTCTACGAAGGCTCTTATTCTGATTACGAAGAATACCGCAAGAAGCGTGACGGCGCCAATTCAACTCCTCACCGTATACGTTATCGTAAACTGATGGACTAAAAACAGGTGTGCATACATCTGTTACAGAACATTGGAATGGAGAAAAAGACAATACGTGTAGTCGGAGCGGCTATTATTGATTCCGGGAAGGTATTAGTAGCTCAGAGACCATATTCCGAGAAAGCATATAAATCTCTGAAATGGGAATTTCCCGGTGGTAAAATTGAAGCCGGTGAGACGGAGAAAGAGGCAATTAAACGCGAGATCAGCGAAGAACTTGACTGTATAATTGAAGTTCACAGACTTCTGCCCGAAATAGAGTATGAGTATCCTGACTTTATCCTCAGAATGACCGTCTGTATATGTAGTCCGGTGTATTCATCTGTGCCGAGATGTCTGGAACATAATTCTATCTGTTGGTTCTCTCCCGAAGAATTATTGACTTTGGATTGGGCTGCCGCCGATGCTGTTGTTATCCAGTCATATTTTGATTTAATAGCCGGCTCACGATTGTCATAGTTGGTAAAGATTGTTGAATTTCTGTATTGAGACAAACGGTAGAAATTTATTTGATGTTATAAGCAAATAAAACTTAGTTGGCGAAATGAGAATAGAGCCGGGTGAAGCTAATTAGCTTCACCCGGCTCTATTCTCATTTCGCCAACTCTTAGTTATCATAGCCTATAAAATTGCCTTCAGAACTGAAATGTATTTCCAGGCCGGTAAGAGTCTCGACTTCATAGCCTTCACGTATCTTCGAAATTTCGTTAATACCGGCGTTATTTGCCATATTAGCTACATAATCATCAATAGCCGAAGGATAGAAACCTGTAGGAATTGTCTGTCCCATAGGAGCATCGACGTCGTGCCACTCTCCCTGTTTGTTGAAATCGACCTTGTGACCATTGGCCAATACGACATCAAATTCGTCCTTGTCTTTAGTCACACTGACAGTCTTGACTGAAGGATAGTAAGTGGTAAGGAAAGTCTGTGCAGCAGCCGGCAACTCGTCGTAAGCTACCGGTTCGTCCTTGTCATCGTCGCAACTCCACAGTGAGATCGCCAGAATACCGGCTAACAACACCGGCAGGAACTTCAAAAACTTTTTCATAGCATTTATTTGTTACTATTTTTGAGGATAATTATACAAATATTGCCTTTCCTATTCCTGATGTTTATCTTGTGATTATATAACATATTCCCTACGATTAAAGTTTTTATCATTACATTATGATAACATTCTTTGAAACAGACCGTTTTATTTTACGTTCATGGCATTCCGAAGACTTACCTCTGTTCATTGCCATGAATAAGGATCCTCGTGTGATGCGTTATTTCCCGGCTATTTTAAGTGATACCGAAACTGAATCGTTTTACAAGCGTATCCAAGATGAGTTCAATCGTCGTGGCTGGGGTCTATACGCTGTAGAATTGAAAGCTACCGGAGAATTTATCGGTTATGTCGGCCTTCATGAAATTGGTTTTGAGGCTTCCTTTACTCCAGGTGTTGAAATAGGCTGGCGTTTGGCATCCGCTCATCATGGCCGGGGCTATGCTACTGAAGCGGCCCGCGCAGTCCTGCATCTTGCCGCCGCACACGGTCTGTCACGTCTGTACTCCTTCACTACTCTTACAAATACCCCTTCCGAGCGAGTGATGCAGAAACTCGGTATGACCCGCCTCGGAGAGTTTGACCACCCCTTACTTCCCGACTCTTCGCCGTTGCGTCGCCACGTTCTTTACGGTATAGACACTTAGAGAAAAATTGAAATGAATAATACGGCCTAATGTAGATTCTGTTGGGGAAATTGGGAAATTTAGTGTTAAATTTGCGGTATGGTTTTGAATTGGATTTGGATTGCGTTCTTTGCTGTGGCTTTTCTGATGGCTGTGGGGAAGACGCTGTGGGCCGGCGATCTGGAGATCTGGTCGGCCATTATCAACAGCTCGTTTGAGCAGGCCGCGTTTGCCTTTGAGATTTCACTGGGGCTTACAGGTGTGCTGACGCTGTGGATGGGCATCATGAAGATTGGCGAACGAGGCGGAGTCATAGAGTTTTTCGGTCGTCTTATCAGTCCGTTTTTCTCGCGTCTGTTTCCGGGTATTCCGAAAGGGCATCCGGCAATGGGAGCGATATTTATGAATATATCGGCCAACATGCTCGGGCTCGACAATGCCGCCACACCGATGGGACTGCGGGCAATGCAGGAGATGCAGACACTCAATCAACAGAAAGATACGGCTACGGACGCCATGATAATGTTCCTTGTGCTCAACAGTTCGGGACTTTGTCTTGTGCCGATAAGTATCATGATGTATCGCGCACAGGGCGGAGCCGCCAACCCGACCGATATATTCATACCGATACTCATAGCTACGACAGTGGCGACGTTAGTGGGTCTGACGGCACTATGTATCAAGCAACACATACGTATCGACAGGGTACTATGCTCATGGCTTGCAGGTATAGCCGCAGTCGTAGGTGGAGTGGTATGGTTCTTCTCCACGCTGCCTGCCGACAAAGTGGAACTGTACAGCACATTCGGAGCAAACGTACTTCTGTTCGGTGTGATAATGACGTTTATCGGAGCCGGGGTCAAAAAACGTATCAACGTCTACGATACATTTATCGAAGGAGCTAAAGACGGTTTCCGGACTGCAGTCATGATTATACCTTATCTTGTCGCCATACTCGTAGCCATAGGTATGTTCCGTGCCTCGGGAGCTTTAGACACACTGACACACTGGGTCGAAAGCGGTGTAGGAGCTTTAGGTGTCGATACGCAATGGGTAGGCGCGCTTCCGACGATGCTTATGAAGCCGCTGAGCGGTTCTGGTTCGTGCGCCATGATGCTCGATGTGATGAAAGCTGAAGGGGCAGATGCCTTTGTGAGTCGTCTTGCAGCCTGTGTACGTGGAGCTACAGACACAACGTTCTATATACTTGCGGTATATTTTGGTTCGGTAGGGGTAATGAAAACCCGCTACGCCGCCGGATATGCCTTGTTGGCTGACATATCAGGCGCCGTAGCGGCTGTGGTGACTGCCTACTTCTTCTGGGGGTAGGAGCCGGTTATCTGACAAGCAGCTGGCGCCGTGGAGTGTGTACAACGGAAGTGTAGACTTCAAATATGGCGTTCAGCAGAGCGTCACAGGCTGCGAAACTGTCGAGCGCTACGGTGGTATGAGCTGAAAGCAGCTCAGTGTAGGCGTCAGTGACATAGACATTGCAGACTGTGTCCACAATTTTGAGCAGTTCGGCTGAGGCTATCTGCGGTGTGCCTCCTGCCGAAAGCTGCGCATAGCATTGCAGCACGTGTTCGAGCATACGGGCTGTTTCGGCATCTTCCTCATTGGCGCGTACAAAAGCTGTGAAACTTGAGCAGAGCGGATGGGCATAACGGCGCGGAGGCTCGGCCGGCGTTTCATTATCCAACCCGGCTGCCTTGCGTCGCAGAGTATCGAGAAAGCCGAATACCGACTCGTCAGAAATTATGTCGCTGTAAGTTACGGGTTTTGTGAGATAGAGACCGTCAAGCGATTTGACACGACTCAGAGCCACGTAGAGCTGTCCCGGCGCAAAAATGTGACTGCTCAGGTCGAGCACTACGGCATCGTAGGTTTGTCCCTGACTCTTATGTATGGTGAAAGCATACGCCAGACGCAGAGGATATTGTACAGTGCGTTGCAGCAGATATCCGCGTTTCAGGCGGTGACGGCTGCGGTCATACTGCATCAGAAAGCGTTCGCTTACCATCTCGTTGGGGTAGTTGGGTATTCGTACGATGCTGCCTGTACGTTCAAGAGCGATATACATGTTACCATCCTCATCATCATAGCGTACCACAGTGCCGAAATCACCATTGACATACCCCGCACGTCGGTTTGAGCTGCATATCATGACGCGGGCACCGACTTTAAGTTCGAGGTGAGATTCCATAGAGGCAGGCACTTCGATAGGTATTATCGGTTCGGTGGTAGGTAGGTCACTATGGGTGAGAGTTACGTAATTGCTGCCTGTACTGTCAGGGCCTTCACTGCGACGCACGCGGTAGCTGGCGTCAGCTACAAGCAGCTCGCCCGGCAATTCTTCCAACCGCGTTGAGTTGACCACACCCACCTGAGCATTTGACGAAGCGATGATAATGGTATTTTCAGGAATTTCAGTGGTGACGCGGCTGTTGAGGCGTCCGATGAGGTCTATCTTCTCCTTAGGAGCGAGTGGGCGCCGGAAGGCATCGAGCAGTTCTACGTAAGCAAGGTCATTCTTCTGCCGGTATGATTTGGTCAGCTCAAAGAAATGTATATTATTTATGTTAGCTTGTATGACGTGGCTGTGGAAAAAATGTACGCCGCCATACTCCTGCATCAGATAGTCTTCGGTAGCAGTATCACTCACTACCGGTGGCAGCTGAAACAGGTCGCCTACAAGCACAATCGGCATACCGCCGAAAGGACGGTTATTACGCCGTGCTTTCTGCAGGATATGGTGTATCATTTCGAGAGAGTCGGCACGGACCATTGATATTTCGTCGATTACGATCATGCGCGTCTGCCACAGACGTTGCATGACACGTTCGGGCAGCGGACGATCCTTCAGATTGCCCGGCAGTTGAAAACCCTCCTTTATTTCATCGAGCGCACCGTAGAAGAAAGAATGGAACGTAGTGCCCTCGGCATATAGTGAGGCAGCGAGATTGGTAGGAGCAAGTACGCGGCAGCCTTCGACCGACTTTTCAATCTGGCGTATCAGATAGGTTTTGCCGCAGCCGGCTTTGCCGTGCACGAATGTTATACCCTGCGGACGGCTGCGCAGGTGGCGCAACACATCTTCCTGAGTGGCGCCTTTAGGTTCGATGTATTCCATGATGACTGCAAAAATACACAAATTCTGCCAATCACCGACATATCCGGGACAGTTTATGACCTCATATCATGAAAGGGACAGCATAAGTGTGTATCTTGGCGTTCTGAAACAATCATGACTATATGCACACATCACGTACCAACGATATACCCGGTGTCATGCTACCGATTGCTGACACTGATATAGAAGCACTGCTGAGCGAGAACAGTCGCCGTCTCAAAGCTGAGGCTTATCCGTTTGACCCTCTGACCGGTACCGGCTCTCCGGGTGAACGTTTTGACTGGATTCTACGGCAGAATTTTTCCGATCCTCCTGTTACCTGCCGTTTGCCTGTGACTATGCGCTGTGATACCGAATGGAATTGTCTTTTCGCCTATGCCGATGTGGCCGCTTACAATGCCTCGCCTGCCGGCCGGCGGCGTCCTTGTACTTCTGATGATTTCCATCGTCTGCGCCTTCGTCATGATTTCGCTTACTGGGCCGGTACGGTGGCCGTGATAAAACCTAAAGGAGGAGGTGCCGATGTTAAATTCCGTCTTAACCGTCCGCAACGTATGCTCGTTGAGCGGCTCGAAGCCATGCGTACGGCTCAGCGTCCCATACGTCTGCTGTTGCTGAAGGCACGTCAATGGGGTGGAAGCACTTGTATTCAGTTATACATGTCGTGGCTTCAGCTTACACAGGCTGTGGGACTTAACTCGCTTATCATAGCTCATCAGTCGGCCGCTACTGACGAGATACGCGATATGTTTGACCGTATGATAGATGCTTACCCCGATGAACTTTTAGAATCGGACCAAAGTCCGAAGGAGTGCGGCAATAAAAGACGCAGTAAGCGTCGGCTTACAGCCGTAGGGCGTTCACGTTCGGCGGTACGGCTTGAGGCAAGGAATTGCAAGATAAAAGTAGGTACGGCCGAACGACCCGATTCATGTCGCGGAGGTGATTATAATCTTGTACATCTGTCGGAAGTGGGGGTATGGAAGAAAACACTTGGAAAGAAACCGGAGGATATAGTGCGTTCGGCTTGTTCGGGAGTTCTGTTCAGACCACTGACGATGATTGTGCTTGAATCTACTGCCAACGGTACAGGTAATTTCTTTCATCGTGAATATCAGGCTGCCGCTTCCGGTAGCAGTCAGTTTGAGGCTATGTTTGTGAGCTGGTATCAGATAGAACAGTATGCCCTGCCGCTCGATGTAGCTGAAGAACGTTCGCTGGCTCGCCGCCTGCTCGAACTGCGCGGACAGGATTATGCGTCTGACGGCCGCAGGCAGCCGGGGCGCTATCTGTGGTGGCTGTGGGAACGCGGTGCCACTCTTCAGTCTATCGGCTGGTATATTGCCGAACGCAGTAAATACAGTGATCATGCGCAGATGGCTGCCGAATATCCTTCGGACGATATAGAGGCTTTCGTACATTCAGGTGCACGTGTGTTTGACCGCTATAAGGTTGAGGCATTACGTCCTGACTGTCGCGAACCGATCGCCACAGGTGATATTGACGGTGCTGCCCCTTGGGGAAACAAGGCTCTCGAAGATGTACGGTTTACCGCTGCACGAAGCGGGACGCTACATGTATGGGCCATGCCTGAATACAAAGATGTCAGGCATCGTTATCTTGCTGTGGTGGATATAGGCGGACGTTCGGCTCGGGCTGACTGGAGTGTGGTAGCTGTGTTTGACCGTCTCCCGCTTGCCGAAGGCAGAGGCCCCGAGATTGTAGCCCAATGGCGCGGCCATTGCGACATCGATCTGCTGGCTTGGAAAGCCGCTCAGATAGCGCTCTGGTATGATGAAGCTCTGCTTGTGATAGAAAGCAATACGCTTGAGACACGTGATTCGGAACGTTGGGTAGAAGGTGACCAGTCGGGCTTTATTCTTAACCAGATACGTAACTGTTACCCTAATCTGTACGCACGCTCGGGACGTCCGGAAGACATACGTGAAGGAGAACCGGTGCGTTACGGCTTTCACACCAATGTCAATACGAAACCGATGATTATATCAGGTCTTGTGCGTGCCATACGCGAACGTCTGTATGTGGAGCGCTGCGAAGCGTGTCTCGATGAGTATCTTACTTACGAACGCCGTCCTAACGGTAGTTACGGAGCATTACCTTCAACACATGACGATATACTTATGACACGGGCCATAGGATTGCATATCAGCCGTCATGAGATGCCGCTACCCGAACTGCCGGCCGTTGCCACGCGGCGCCGTACCGACAGACACGGATACATTACGGCTGCTTTCTTAGGGTAGGGGAGAAGATCAGAAATACTTGGTCAGGGCAAGACAGACACGGTTCTCGCGGCATTTAAATGTTCCGGTGAGTATGTCTGTGATTCCGAAATCCCCTTCTACCCCTATTGCCCAACTGCCTACCGGCAGTGCCACACCTACTTTCCAGCCCATTTCAAAACGGCGCTGTGAACCGAAGCCTCCGAAAAGAGAAAAGTCAATATCTTCTTCAAGATATTCGATATTCACACGGTTGTCTCCGGCAAAGGCATAGCTGAATTGCGGCCCTGTGTAGACAGAGAGTTCAAAAGTATCGGAAAAATTGAATGTGTAGCCTACATTCACAGGCACACGCAGACCTATCTTATACAACGATTTGATAGAACCGCCATATCCGTCCCCGTTAGATATTATAATGTCATCATAGTCGTAATTGTCATAAAACAGCGAGGCACCAGGCTCCAGATAGAAATTGTGTCCCAACCAGATGTTACATACAGCTCCGAGTGTGACACCGAGACCGGGTTTATACATTTTGACAGCTACTTCCTTGCTTTTCCACTTGGTCGGAAGATTAACGTCAAAAGTAGCTTTGGCACCCCATATTATTTCTGATTCCGCATGAAGTGTGAGCGGCGATAGTGCGAGAGCGGCGGCGATAAATACTGACGGTTTCATGACGTGACTATGTTTAGAGTGAAACAATACGGCCACTGCCTCTGTACTGCCGGTGGCCGTATCACAATAACGCCTTTCACACTGCTATTATTTTATCCGTCCCTACAAGACATAAGGCGTTAAGTACACAGATAGTCCGCAGGTGTATCTCGGCAATTCGTCGCACAGAAAAACATTCACTGCCAAGGATCAATCTTCACAAGGAAAAAGGTTACATTACTTAGGTAAGACTTTCCAAAGAAATTGCATTTTAGGTATACTTCAATTAAGAGTATAAGGACTACTGTTATTGCAGCATTGATCATGTAAGGGCTTAAAAATGAGAAGTTAAGATAAAGATTTTAGTTATAGAATAGCCTGAATATAAGATTTTTTGTTAATTTTGCAGTTGGAATTAACGTTTAATTTGAAAATAATCAATCATTCTATATAGAGACACAATGAGAGTCGAGATACTTTGGATGTATCCTTGTAGTCGTTACAATTTTTGGTCGTCTTTCAGATGCAAAACTATCCCACTCTTAATTTCTACCTAATAATAAATCTTGAAAGAAAGATTAATAGTGGTTTTCAGTCAAAATAAAATCCGAGTAATGGCCTACAGATGGTGACAATAATCATTCCAAGGTGTTTACATTCTTACGTAAAAAGGTATATGATAATGAAGATATAGATTTCTACAATGGCAAAGAAGCAAGATGACATATTTATTAAACTTGACAATGGGGAGATGGCAAAGGCAATCTTTCCTGTTGTAGTGTCTGCAAGTAGAAGTACGGATATTCCGGCGTTCTATGTTGATTGGTTCTTTAATCGAATAGAGAAAGGATATTCTGCTTGGACTAATCCATTCAATGGTGTAAAGAGCTATGTAGGGTATGCCTATACTAAATTCATTGTATTCTGGTCAAAGAATCCTCGTCCATTGCTTAAGTATATTGATGAACTAAAGAAGAGAGGTATTGGATGTTATATCCAGTATACCTTGAATGATTATGAGGAGGAGGGATTGGAGAAAGGGGTTCGACCACTTACTGAACGCATTGAGACTTTTAAGTTGCTGGTTAGACGACTTGGAAAGGGTGCGGTTGTGTGGCGCTTTGATCCCTTAATTCTAACCGACCGAATTGATATGGATAAATTGCTCCGAAAAATAGAGAATATCGGAGACCAACTTCGCGATCATACTGAGAAACTTGTATTCAGTTTTGCAGACATTGAATCCTATAAAAAGGTAAAGAATAATCTTCAAAGGAGTCATATCAATTATATTGAATGGACTACACCTCAGATGATTGAGTTTGCTCAGCGTTTGGTGGCTCTTAATAAGTCTAAAGGCTGGGATTTTGAGTTGGCTACTTGTGGTGAAGTCGCAGATCTTGAAGGTGTGCAGCATAATCATTGTGTAGATGATCGCCTTATGGTTCGCTTTGGTTATCATTCTCCGGAATTAATAAAACACTTGGGAGCTGAGATTATAGATCCTAACTATTCAGATAATCTATTTGCAGATTTAGAACCAATGAAGATACCCGAAGACGCGATAACTTTGACTGACGGAAGACATGTTGTCATTAACCAGAATAATAAGGACAAAGGACAACGTGTGGCTTGTGGTTGCATGAAGAGTAAGGATATTGGCGAATACAATACCTGCCCTCATCTTTGTGAGTACTGTTATGCTAATACGAGTAAGGAATTGGCTGTACGAAACTGGAACCAACACAAATTAAATTCTCAGCAGGATACAATAACAGGGAGATAAACATGTATAAGGACGAAATCAGAAAATTATCACCTCTATCCATAGGTGACATAATCAAGGTCTGTCAGAATTTGGTTCCACCACGCTATACTCTTGCTCCTTGGTGTCATCCGGAGGTTAATCATGGCGTGAGTGTCCTTCGTACTGAAGATGGTCTGAACTGCTATCTCGCAGGCTATGGTGAAGCTCATGCCGCCAAAGCGTTCAAGGCTGTAAAATCATTACCAAACTCGACCTATTCTGAGCCATTTGAAGTTTACGATTGGGGATGCGGTCAAGGTGTGGCAACTTTATGCCTTATAGAATATCTTAAGGAGATAGGTTTTTTGTATAATCTAAAACGGGTTACTCTTATTGAACCTTCGGAAGTAGCCTTAGAACGAGCAAAATTCAATATAGAGCATGTAGTGCCCAAGGTAAAGATAATCTGCCATGAAAAGGGTTTGCCTGCCAGTGTGAAACTGCCGTTTGAATGTGTAGAGAAGATGGATGTGAAACAATCTAAGGTATTACATTTATTTTCTAACATTCTTGACATAAAGACTATCGATTTAAGACAGCTTGCCAAACTTATATCATCAGAAGGCCACAAACATATAGTTGTTTGTATCGGTCCGGCTAATCTTCAGGAGGATAGAATAAATAGTTTCTGTGGAAACTTCAGTGATAAGGCAGCAATTTTTAATTCACCCTTCCGTGATACGGAATTCTTTCGTTGTAAAACCTATAGAAATCATGTATTTGGGTGCTTTATAAGAACATTTTCCTTCTCGTTAGAGACTGGAGAACCTGTGCTTATACCTTACAAGTTCTACGCCCCAAAACAGTTTTTTGCCGGTTATCAATCAGATATCCTCAATGAGACTCAAGATTTTAGAATGTGTAAAAAAGAAGATTGTGCATTTGAAGTCCTTGCTCCATTTGATATTGGTGCGAACGTTTATGAGGATGTACATCCAGTTTTGGCTGTCCTAAACAATATCATAGTTCGAGGTCTTCCTACAAAGGCAAGTCCTTTTATTGAACAAAAATTAGCTGAACTTTATCCGGCAATTCATGTAGATGAGGAATCATTGGAATATGGATCAATTAGTTTCACCGGGGCAACTGATTGTAAAGCTCGAATCGGTGGCACGACCGCAGATTTGATTCGTCAAGTTCCGCTTGCGGTAGCTCGTATCGAAAAGACTATTATTGAAGCAGTACTTACTGGTCATTTATCTATCGAAGACAAAAAGTGGCGCGTTCTTGTGAAAGAGGGAGATGTGCCATGTGCAGCTTTGGCATTTGAGGACCTTGCTCAGATGTTCAATCATCTGGCGGCGGCAACTAAAGACTACGATTATCTAAAATTCCCTGAAGTAGAGTTGACCATTATCAACTCTCACATTCAATCTTCTCCATTGCATTTAGGGAAAGATGTATATTCGGAAACTAATCGTATGCTTTCTGAACAAGAATACGATATGGTAATAGACTTTTCATTGTATGAAAAGTCAAAACCTCTGGATGTGGAGTTCTCAGAGTTCAAGGCAAAAAACAACTGCTATTTCAATGTCCGTTCATCGGAGTCTATCTATTCAGAGAGGTATATATACACTACCGATAGAATTGTGTATAAACCCTTGACTAAACTGAATACTAGGGGAACGCATGATCTGATAGAGGAAAATGTTGAGCATCTTCGATTCTTCGTTCAATTGCTATTCAGGAAACAGGATTTCAGAGAAGGTCAGTTGCCTATCATTTCACGAGCTTTGCAGTTGAAAAGCGTTATCGGACTTCTTCCTACAGGCGGTGGAAAATCGTTGACATACCAGATTTCGGCGATGCTTCAGCCAGGAGTTACGATTGTGGTAGACCCCCTTATGTCCTTAATGAAGGATCAATATGATGGTTTGTTAAAAAACGGTATAGATTTCTGTACCTATATCAATTCTAAAGTTCAGGATAAAGCATATAGAGAGAACTTGATGAAGGACTCGAAGATGCTTTTCGTTTTCCTATCCCCAGAAAGATTAAGTATATATCGTTTCAGGGAGAGCTTACGTTCGATGGCTGACAACCATGTCTATTTTGCATACGGCATAATAGATGAAGTTCATTGTGTTTCGGAATGGGGCCACGATTTCCGGTTCTCATATCTTCACCTGGGACGTAACCTATATACCTACGTCTTACCAAAACAGACAGAAAACGAAGATCTGAATCATATAACACTTGTCGGTCTTACGGCCACAGCGTCATTTGATGTTCTGGCAGATGTGGAACGGGAACTGTCTGGAAACAATGCTTTTCCTCTAGGTCCGGACGCTACCGTAAGGTATGAGAATACAAATCGCCTTGAACTACAGTATCGAATAGTCAAGGTGAATGATGAGGAAGCTCACGATAAGTGGGACGTTTATAAAGCCAAAAATGAAATGGTTCCTCAAATAGTTTCATCGATATTCAGGGACTCATTCAAAGAATTGCTAAGGGATGATAGTATACAGCAAATTAAGGATCGATTTATTCAGAGAGAGAATATATTAGAAGATTCTGAGCTTGCAAAGAATATTAGGGCACATTCGCTTGATGTCGAAGTTAATCCAAAATGGTATGCTGATTCCAATGACAAGTCTGCTGCAATAGTCTTCTGTCCTCATAGAGTTGGTACTTTGGGAGTTCACTCCGGTTCAAAAATAGGTATTGCAGCGCAAATTCGTGATTCATTGGGTATCTCTCATGTCAGCGAGTTTGTTGGTGGCGATGATCCTACAGCTCAGGATGATTTCATCAAAGGTAAAACAAATATAATGGTTGCTACTAAGGCTTTCGGTATGGGTATCGACAAGCCTAATGTAAGGTTTACCTTAAACATAAACCATTCGGGGTCTCTTGAAGCGTTTGTGCAGGAAGCCGGTCGAGCCGGCCGTGATAAGAAGATGGCGTTGGCTGTTGTCCTTTACTCTGACAGAGTATTCAATGAGCAAGACGAGTTTACTCGACTGATAGAACCTATCCCTGTTGATTTTGGTGTTCATAAGTTTTTCTATGATGGAAATTTCCTCGGAGAAATGACAGAGTGGACGGTTATGGATTACCTAATGAAACATCAACAGATAACCACTCAGGATTTATATGGAACTACACGTCAGAATAAGAGGGTAACCGGCTTCTTACAAAAGCTGAATGAGGCGAAGGATGGTGATGCTGTGGTGTCATATATATCGTACAAATATCCATCAAGAGATTCTGAAACTCTTGATGGTTTCTTGCGTCAGCATCAGTTACGAACTATTACACAGCAGCCAAAATCCCCAAAAGAGAATCTTCAGAAACTTAGGGAGGTCAATCAGGAGCAATATCAGGCTTCTCTTATGAAAGCTATTTATAGAATGTGCTGTATCGGTCTGATAGAGGATTTCACACAGGATTATGGAGACAGTGAGTTCCGGATTGTCACAAGAAAAAAGCCAGATGGAGCTTATTATGAAGGATTGAAGCAATTCTTCCTGCGGTACTATAATGAGGAGCGTGCAACGGCTCAGATAGCTTATTGCAAAAGATATACCGGGACTGAAATAGAGAACTGTCTGTTTTTTCTTACTCAGTTTATCTATCGAAAGATAGCAACCAAAAGAAAGCAGGCAATCAAGGATATTGAGGTGTTCTGTAAAGAAGCAGTCGATAGTAACGATAGTTGGCTTGAAGTCAATGAAGATCTTAAGGATTTTCTTTATTACTATTTTAACTCGAAGTATGCTCGTAGAGACTATCGTGATGAGGACGGAAATCCGTGTTCGCTTGTAAATGATACCAATTCCGGAAAGGATTTCTTTATTACAGATAGCGAAATAGATCCGTCCAAAGGTACGGATTTTGAATATTCTATTGTAGCGAAATACATGAGGGTCGTAATGACCGATGGAATATCGTCTCCAAAGGATAATATTAAACATCTGCAAGGTGCTGTCCGTCTTATTAGGCGTGGTATCTTTTCTGTTAATCCAGCCCTCAGTCTTCTGAATGTATTTTGTATTCTCTTCCTTCGTGCAGACGAACAGTCTTCCTCAATGAATGAAGAATTGGAATCTTCTTATCTTGATGGTTATACAGTCTTGCGAAAAAGTTTGAGTAATGATAAATTTCAGACTTTCATTTCAGACTATATCCAAGAGATAAAGAGAATGAATATTACAGACAATGAACACATAGAACGATTGGAGATTCTCGGTCTTATGGCTGAGACTGTCTATCACATTGAATGGACTCATAATTTCCATAACAAATTCATTAACTAATCTGAATAATAACATATATGACTACCCAAGAAATTTTAGCAAGCCTCTCACAGCTTGAAAAAGAGTTGGAATCAATCGCTTCTGCCAGACTGTTAGCCGAGAATACTATCACGGCTTACAAAGAAGTCCAGAGTGACATCAAGATTTTCTTTTCAGAATTTAAGAAAGTCATGGTTTGTCTAAATAGAATATCTAAAGCCTTTGAGGCTGAGAAATCTACGTTGACATCTGATGTAAAATCAACGGTTGACATTCTCAAAGGTCAAATGAATACGCTTAATAAAACATTCGCTGAACAATGTAATACAATAGTCCTTAGTTTCGTAAACAGTAGTAATGAGGTATCGGAGGAATTTAAGAATAAGACCAATACCTTAATAGCAGACTATGAGCTGAATAATGATACATTTAAGGCTCGTATTACGGAACTTTCTGTAGTCCAAAGAAAAATATCCAAAGTTGTCGAATCGGTAGCAATTATAAAATCAGATATCGATACGCTTCAAGCTCAGTTGGTGAACTCTCAGAAACAGCAGGAGGCTACCTTAAGGTCAATTGTAGCTGAACTCGAATTAAAGGTAGATGGTTTGTTGAATACCCTTAAGCAAAATGTGGATGGTGTATCTAATAAGCTTAATATGATTCAAGCCAGACAGGAAACTCTTGCTTCTGATGTAGAGTATATTAAAACAGGTATTTCCGGATTGGGTAGCTTAATTGATGATAAGTCTAAAGAAACTAAGGGAAGCTTCAAGGAAATTCTCAATGTTAACAAGTCTGCTGATACTATGATTATTGTCAATATTATATTTTCTATCATTATACTGTTGATGGTATTGTTCAAATAGAAACTATAAAAAGTATTTTATTCTTCTTCGGATATCCTTCATGAATATTTCGCAGTCATTGATTTTGTCGGTCAGAGTATCTTTTAATATCTATTTGATATAGTAAGGGTCAATTATACTTTTGCAAATTGCAACCAGATATTCATTCTTGTCTGTTTAGCTCCAGTCTACACAAAGTTTCAATGAACGTCTAAGCATCAAGTTGGGACATGTACGTGTGCTTCGTCTGTTCCCTTCCATAAAAGGATACATCACGTTTATTCCCATATATTTGCCGGTAATTTCAGCGAATGTCGTTTCTGACAAAGGTATAGCTGAATTGCGGTTCTGTGTAGACAGAGAGTTCCAGACACAAGTCATAACGATCTATTTAATTACGCGAACAGTTCATAGCGGTGTTTCAGCAATACGTCGGCGAGAAAACCGGGTATACTCCTCTTCAAATATTTTTTGGAACTTACTCTTAAATGAATTGAAACAACATATAATTTGATGAGTTGGGTTTTAGTTTTAAGAGCGTGAGGCTGTTTCAAAATGAACTGACCCCTAAAAGTTAGACAAAAAACTTTTAGAGATCAGTTTAAAACATTAATTACGACACAGCCTCATGCTTGTCATGTACATGGGGAGAAAATTTCCCGTAACCATTGCTGAATTGCTCGTTGGGTTCCGTATCGGCTTTCATATTACCGGCGAGTTTATTAGTCGTCCTGATGACGGATGAATTTTATCAGACGTTTCTTATTTCTTCTCTTTGAGGAAGTGGGCGTAGCGGCGTTTGGCATTGTCAGTCAACTGTCCGTGTGTCGCAGCTTTGGCGTACCATTCCATCGCTTTGCGTGGATTGTGTTCTACACCGCGACCTTCGAAGTACATATCGCCTAAGGCACACTCTGCAGGAGCGTAACCCATCTCGGCTGAATGTTCCAGATATTCTATGGCACGCGACATGGATTTCTCTGTGCCGCGTCCGTTTTCGCAGAAGGTAGCCATAAGATACATGGCGTGTGCATTGGTGTGTGCTGCCTGCTCGATGAGGTGTACTCCCTTCTTTAAGTCATGACGCGGATAGTCCGGATTGGTAAGGATTAGCCCGGTCATAATCTGTCCGTCGATGATACCGGCTTTTTCTACAGTCTTGAAGTCATTGAGAGCTTTGGTAAAATCTTTCTGTTTATATGCTTGTATACCGTTCAGATAAGTGGCGAAAGGGGAATGGGGAATAGAGTCGAGAAGCTGTTTGAATGGTTTGGCATATCCGTTGCCGGTTGCCTGAGTGTACCAGGTCAGGGCCTGCTGGTAATTTACAGGTGTCCCTATGCCCTGACGATAGCAGTTAGCGAGTATCCACTGTGCCTTAGGGAGTTTTTTAACGGCCGCCTTGAGGTACCATTTTACTGCCTGCTCCGGACTTCTGGACAGGCCGTCGCCGGTCATGTAACAGGTACCGGCCTGATACATGGCTTCCGGAAGACCTTTGTAGGCTGCCTGCAGTATATAGTCGGCGCCGAGGTCTCTGTCACGTGTCACACCGGTACCGTTCAGCAGCATAATGCCGTAGTAGTAAGCACAGTCGGAATTGCCGTTTTCGGCACCTTGTCTGAACCATACCGCCGCTTTATCGGGTTGCCGGGTTTTGAGGTAGGTCATAGCAAGTTCACGTTGTGCCTCTACACTGCGACCGGCAGCCGCGATGTTAAGGAAAGGAATGGCTTTGATGCTGTCGCGGTCCACACCTATACCGTTCTGATAGCATGAGGCAAGGAGCATATTGCTGAACAGATTGCCTTTCTTGGCCTGTTCCATGCTGTGTAATACGAGGGATTTATTACCACGTTGTATTGAAGTCTGATATAACTGAATCGCTTTCAATGAGTCGGCAGTGACACCGCGTCCGTACTGATAGCATGTGCCTGCGTACTCCAGACCCTGTGCATTACCTTGTGCGGCCGATTTAAGCCACCATTTCAGTGCTTCCTTAAAATCACGCGGTCTGTTGCGTCCCGTGTAGTACCATAGGCCGACTTCATTTTGTGCTGCCGCGTTACCATTCTGTGCAAGAGTAAATATGGCATTTATGGTGTCGTTGGTCTGAGACGGCTTCTTCTGTGCCTTTACGACCGAGGGTGCAAGAATCATGAGCAGAATTGCTACGGATATTTTTATCAGTTGTGGCATTGTTTTGGATATTCGTTGATGTTTCTGATTTACTTTACAGGATTCGGCTGCGGCAGTCGGTGTCCCTACTTTCCATCTGCTTCTCTTTAGCTGTCATAGACGATGACATTCCTATAATTTATGCAAAGTTAGTTACTCGGCTGAAAATGTGCAAGCGTACATTCAGAAACCGATTGGTCTACCGTGTGGTGTCAGCTGCTGAACCCGGGTATAATATACATAACAATCAGGTAGGTTATAGGAAATTTAACTAACTTTGCATAAATTATGAGCATCGCTGCTGATGACATATTCACTTTTTCTCTTACTTAACTCCTATGTCTTCACAAACTACGTTCTGGAATATTGACCGGATAATGAAACTGATTATCGGTCTGGCAATAACAGTGGCTGTCGTGTTCCTGCTGCAATATCTCCGTAAAGCATTACTTCCGTTCTTCGTGGCATGTTTTATAGCCTATATGCTTCAGCCTTTGGTGGAATTTAACCGTAAATGGACTCACGAGAAGGGTAGAGTGTTTTCTTCGATTCTGACTGTCATCGAGGTTCTTGTGGTTCTGGGCGGAGTCGTCTATCTTTTTCTGCCTCATGTCATTGCCGAACTTGATGATTTGGGTACGATACTGCATGATGTGAATACCGGCAAAAAAACGTTGCCGCCTGAGTTTGCCAGTATAGTGGACTATGTGCAGTCTTATTTTAATCCGGATGAAGTCAAGGATTTGCTTTCCGGCCTTCACCTTGAGTCTATCATAAGTAAGGGTACGTCGCTTTTGGGCGAGTCATTAAGTGTGATAGAGGATATACTTAGCTGGGCCATGACACTGATATATGTTCTCTTCATACTTATAGATTATCCTCAGATCAACCGGGGGTTCAAGCTGATAGTACCATATAAGTATAGGGAAGATGCTATCTCTGTAGTACGTGATGTGCAGGATAACATGAACCGTTATTTCCGGGGACAGGGCTGTGTGGCACTCTGTGCGATGGTGTTCTATTGTATAGGTTTCTCAATAATAGGCTTGCCGCTAGCCATACCGTTGGGTATTCTGGTCGGGGTACTTTACATGATACCTTATTTCCAGTATATCACACTTATTCCGGTAGCTCTTATCTGTCTGATATATTCTCTTGGCGGTACCGAGACATTTACAGGTCTTTTCGGCAAGTCGCTGCTTGTGTATCTCATAAGTCAGTCAATCTGTGATTATGTCATAACGCCTCATATAATGGGTCGGGAGATGGGTCTTAATCCCGCTGTAATATTGCTTTCTCTGTCGGTGTGGGGCAGTCTGCTCGGTATAATCGGCATGATAATAGCCTTGCCTGTCACTTCTCTCCTGATGTCATATTACGAACGCTACATATCAAATCCGAAGGGTAATATTTCTGGTGCCGCATCGGATACTGATAGTCCCGAGTGAAAGTATATTCTCTTATGTAAGTAATACGCAAGGTGATAATTGTGCGAAAAGTGTACAAAAAGGAAAATATTTTTGAAAAATAATTCCGAAATGAAACTATTGTCCTACTGAAGGTGTTTATACTAAATAACTTTATTCAATACCATGAAAGTAGGACTCTTCATACCTTGCTATGTAGATGCCGTATTTCCGGAAGTGGGAATGGCATCTTACAGGCTTCTGCGTCATCTCGGTCTCGATGTGACTTATCCGAAAGGACAGACCTGCTGTGGCCAGCCTATGGCAAACGCCGGGTTTGCAAAAGACGCCACAAACCTTGCTTCGAAATATGAGTCGATGTTTGAGGGCTTTGACTATGTTGTGGCGCCCTCAGTGTCATGTACGGCATTCATACGCCTTCAGTATCCTAACATACTCAAGGATGCCAACCATAAATGTAAGATAGCTTCACGCACAATGGATCTTGTTGAGTTCTTACATGATGTGGTTAAGATAAAAGGGCCGTTAGGTAAATTCCCTCATAAGGTGAGTCTTCACAACTCATGTCACGGTGTGAGGGAACTTCATCTTTCCTCACCTTCGGAGATGGTAGTTCCGAGATTCAACAAAATAAAAGATCTTCTGAATCTTATGGAGGGTATAGAGGTGGTGGAACCGGAAAGAGAGGACGAGTGCTGCGGATTCGGGGGAATGTTCAGTGTTGAGGAAGTAGCTGTCAGTAAGCAGATGGGTGAACAGAAGCTGATGCGACATACTGCTACGGGGGCTGAATATATCACCGGAGCTGACTGTTCGTGTCTGATGCATATGGCGGGAATAAACGCCAAAGAGATGAAATATCCGGCAATAAAATTTCTTCATGTGGCGGAAATTCTTGCAGCAGGACTCAAATAAAAACTCCTGAAAATACGTCACCTTATCTTAAAAGGCTGAATTCTAATCTTAAAATCTGCTATTATGAGTACTTCACACAGCATAGCCGCCAAAAAATTCTTAGAGAATCAGAAATATGTCATGTGGCATGATAATACGTTCTGGGGAGTGAGGGCCAAGAGAGACAAAATGGCTTTCGAACTTCCGGAATGGGAACGACTGCGCGATAAGGCTTCTGAAATAAAAAAACACACTCTTACCAATATTGACAGATATCTGGAAATGTTTTCAGAGGCTGCCGAAAAGAACGGGGTAGAGGTACATTGGGCCAAAGATGCGGAAGAGTTTAACGAGATAGTATTTAACATTCTTAAGTCTCACAATGCTAAAAAGCTTGTGAAGTCGAAATCCATGCTCACCGAGGAGTGCCGTATGAATCCGTATCTGGAGGAACGCGGAATAGAAGTGGTGGAGACGGATCTCGGTGAGCGTATTCTTCAGCTCGACAATCAGGCGCCGAGCCATATCGTTATGCCTGCTACTCACCTGAGTCATGATGATGTAGGGGAGATATTCGAAAGGGAACTGCACACGGAGAAAGGCAACCATGAGCCTACATACCTTACATATATGGCACGTCTCAGCCTGCGTGATGAGTTTCTGACTGCTGATGCCGGTATGACGGGAGCAAATTTCGGTATAGCAGCTACGGGCGATATTGTGGTCTGTACCAATGAGGGTAATGCCGATATGTCCACCTCTGTGCCTAAACTTCAGATTGCTGCCATAGGACTCGAAAAAATCATACCTGATTATGAGGCTTTGTCTGTGTTTGTAAGACTTCTGGCACGCTCGGCTACGGGACAGCCGTCAACTGTGTACACAAGCCATTTCAGAAAGGCACGGCCGGGAGCCGATAAAATGCACATTGTGATTGTGGATAACGGCCGAAGTCAATGGCTGGGTGACTCTCAGCATTGGGAAAGTCTGAAGTGTATAAGGTGCGGAGCGTGTATGAATACATGTCCGGTCTACCGATGGTCGGGCGGATATTCCTACAGCTATTTTATTCCCGGTCCGATAGGTATCAATCTCGGTATGCTGCGTAATCCTAAGGAGTATTCAGGTAATGTGAGTGCATGTACTCTGTGCCTGAGCTGTCAGTGCGTATGTCCGGCGAAGGTTGATTTAGGCACACAGATTTACAAGTGGCGTCAGGTGCTTGACAGCTATGGTGTGGCAAACAAGGAGAAAAAGATGATGGTTAAGGGTATGGATATGGTATTTGACCATTTGGCTATCTATAATGCTGCCACTGCGTGTGCCCATTTCCTCAATGGTATGGGCCCCCTTGTCAACAATGGACTTAATCCGTGGGCATACGCTCACAAGATGATGAAATTCCCGAAAAAGCCTTTCCATAAGCAATTTGAGGATATGGAAAAGAATGATAAATAATGCCCGAAGTCAAAATGAATTAAGTTATGAGCACAAAGAAAGATATAATAGACAGATGCAGGGCTAATATCAGAGAACGTCTGGTGCGTCCGACCCTGGCAGATCTTAATCCGACTGTGTATGACAATCCTCTTGAGAAATTCATCTCGCAGGCTCAGGTGATGGGTTGCAAGGTGGAAAGAGCGAAGTCAACAGATGAGGTTGATGCTATTATAAAGAAGGTTTATCCCGATGCAAAGATAGTGGCGAGCAGTCTGCCTTATGTGAGGTGCGCGAGTCTGAATCCTGACACAGTGCCTGATGCTCAGGCGCTGAACGGAGTGGACGTAGGTGTGATAAGGGCGGAATTCGGTGTCGCCGAGAACGGCAGCGTCTGGGTTATGCAGAATATGAAGGAGCGCGATGTATGCTTTATTTCTGAGAATCTTGTAGCTGTTATGCCTGAGAATGTTGTCAGTAACATGCACGAGGCTTACGGTGAGGTGAGTTTCAACGATTACGGCTATGGAGTGTTCATTGCCGGTCCTTCAAAAACTGCTGACATCGCTCAGGTGCTTGTTCTTGGTGCTCAGGCGGCACGTAGCATGACCCTTATCATTATCCCGAATCTTTAACCCCGTAATCCTGATATCATGAACACCCTTATATCCTTGCTTCCTGTAATCATACTTTTTGTATTGATGCTCGGTCTGAAAGTTACAGGCTGGAAGAGTGCCCTTCTGACATTTATTATCACGGCTGCTTTGGCACTGTGGGTCGCTCCGATGATTGGAATTATACCCGATAGATTCGCGGGTGAGTCGGTCTACGGTCTGGTGTGGTGGAGTATTGCAGAGGGTATGCTGAAGGCGATTTTTCCGATTCTTATTATCATTCTTATGGCTATCTACAGCTATAATGTGATTGTAGAGTCGAAAGCTATTGAAGTCATCAAAAAGCAGTTTACGGCCCTTACCAATGATAAAGGTGTGTTGGTGCTGATGATGGTATGGGGATTCGGCGGTTTGCTTGAAGGTATGGCCGGTTTCGGAACGGCAGTTGCCATTCCGGCCGCTATATTGATAGGATTGGGCTTCAAACCGATGTTCTCGGCGTTGGTGGCACTGCTTGGTAACACTGTGGCAACCGGCTTCGGTGCGGTCGGAGTGCCTGTCACAACTCTGTGTAATGAGATCTCGGCCGGAGGCAGCGCGTCGGTACAGACACTGTGCGAGGTGTCGACTTTCTCTGTGATTCAGCTTTCCCCGCTTTTTATTCTGATACCCTTCGTCATATTGATGCTGACCGACAAGAAGGCATGGGTGAAAAACCTTTGTGTGGCTGTATGGGTAGGAGGTGTGTCATTGGCCGTACAGCTGGTGTGCGCTACATTCTTGGGTGCTGAGACACCAGCTATTTTAGGTTCTATAGCCGCTATCCTTGCCATTATAGTCTACGACCGTCTATTCCTTCCACGTAAGAAAAAATCAGAAAAGACAGATAAATTTACTGTCAGCGAGACATTGCGGGCTTGGAGTGTGTACCTGTTTATACTTGTGTTTATTATTGTAGGCGGTGCATTGTGTCCGCCTGTCAATAATTTTCTCAAGTCGCATTTAGTTACGGTATTGCCTTTGCCGGTAATCGGTTCTACATTCAAGTTCGGTTGGCTGAGCAATGCAGGTCTGATGCTCTTCCTCGGCAGTGTTCTCGGCGGACTGGTGCAGGGCCTCAGCTGGCGACAACTTACAGTCGTCATGTCACGCACGATAGTCAATCTGCGTTTTACGGTCATTACCATCATATCACTTATATCTCTTGCTTCGATAATGAATTATAGCGGTATGATTGCGGCCATCGCTGTTGGATTAGTTAAGGTCTCAGGAAGTTTCTATCCTTTCTTTGCTCCGCTTATCGGCGCCATAGGTACATTTGTGACTGGCAGCGATACGTCATCAAACATATTGTTCGGCAAGCTTCAGGCAAACGTAGCCGGTCAGCTCGGAATGACCGGCACAACTTCGGTATGCGGCTTCACCGGCTCGGAAGCCGATTGGCTTGCTGCTTCCAACACAGTAGGTGCCACCGGCGGAAAGATGATTTCTCCTCAGAGCATAGCCATTGCTACGGCAGCCTGCGATATGAAAGGTAAAGATGACGCCATCATGCTGAAAGCCATTCCTTATGCCCTCGCCTATATCATTATCTGCGGCATAATTGTATATTTAGGCTGCTGATGTGAATTACATTAATCAGTCTAATAGCGTAAAGATATATTTATAAAGATATATTTATTATGACTGTTGTAGATTGAGATATGAACAATTTTAATGTACCCTCGGCAGTTCTATAATAGATGCAATAAAAAGAGAGAGGTAAAACGTTACGTTTTACCTCTCTCTGCCGTTAGTGGTATTTGCTGGAGGTATAGGCGTCAATCATTAGTTCCGAAAGTATTTGCAGGCTTTGTTACGAGGGTATCTGCTATGTCTGTTATTAGTCCGTGTAGCTGAAGGGGAGTTGTGAATTTTTCAGGAATTGCATTGTAGCCGACTATGGCACCGATGATATTGCCGGCAACCGCACCGGTCGAATCGCTGTCGCCTCCATGATTCACGGCACATACCAGACAGGCGCTGAAATCATCTATGTGGCGTGATACGCTGAAAATGGCAATTGCCAATGTTTCTTCAGCCACCCAACCTCCGCCAAGTTCGGTTTCGATTATTTCCCAGTCAGACATTTCGCTGTTTACAAGACTTACAGCAGTATGGATAAGGTCAAGAAATTCCTCCATATCCGGCGCTGAATCTCCGTAGAGATTGCTTATAACGTCTAATGACTTATCAATAATCGTCTTGAAAGTGTCTTTATCAACATGTTCGGTCAGTACACATTGTTGTACAATTACTGCAAGAACCGCCGCCGAATAAGTACTCAGCGGATGCAAGTGGGTAAGTTCTGCCGCGTTGCCTGCTATACGTGCTATTTCCTGAAGTGTCCAACCGTGTGTAGCACCGAAAAGTCCTATTGGTGCCACTCTCATGATACCTCCGCATCCCTTACTGTAGTTATGAGGTTCCTTGCCTCTACATATTGAGAGTAAAGCAGAGATACATGTGTTGCCGGGGGCACGTCTCTGATTAAGTTCTTCAATTTCGCTCAGCGCCGACTTATAACCAGCTTTTACTTGCCTGCCAGTCTGATGTCCGAACCATATCAGATAGGCTTCGCGAATAGTAGGTATAATTGCCGCACCGCTTTTCTCTGCCTTCAACAGTGCTTCGGAGGTATAGAGTGTCATCTGTGTGTCATCTGAAAACAACGCTTTACCAGCTTCCTTCGGTTTACTCAGCCACGTATAGCTTACGTCATATTCCTGTACGCCACCTTCACCATAACGAGTCCTTATCTCCTCAAAAGAGTAGATAAACTCAATCGGATAGCCTAACGCATCTCCGCACGCTCCACCCACCAGCGACCCTCTTACCTTGTCCTGTAGTTCCTTGTATGCCATTTTTATGAATTTTATAACGTATTTGTGACTTTTATAAGCATAGATTTCTATTTCTTCTACTTATCATCTATATAATGATAGCGGATATATGATAATAGAGGAGAAAAATGCTTGAATATATCACTCTTTATAGTTAGATAAAATTAAACTGACCTGAAATTAAAATAGTAGTTTTTCAAGCCAGTTTCAATATGTAGTATGTTTTATTTTACTGAGGACTTGGATAGTATTTAATTTAGTCTATTAGAGATATTTCTGTTTAAACCATTTGATTAAAGAAGTATAGTTAATTCTTTTAGATTTTGTTTTTCGGGATAGAGTAATTATAGTAATGTCATCATCGCTCCCTTGTTTAATTGCTAAATTCATTAATTCTTTAGAAAGATTAGCAATATTGGTATTAGTAGATATTTGCTTACAAATATCTTTTTCTCTACAATATCCTGATAGTCCGTCACTACAGAGTATTATTATGTCTGTTGTCTTCCATATAGTTGAAGTAAACTCTGGTCGACATGTTTCGTCTCCTCCACCTACATAGCGTGTTATAAGATTATTGTCCTGATGAGTATAAGATTCTTCTACAGTAATTTCTTTTCTATCTATTAATTCCTGTACATAAGAGTGATCTTTTGTAAGAGATTGCAACTTACCTTTACTATAAACAAAACATCTGCTGTCTCCACACCAAGCCAAATATATATTATTTCTATTATGTATTAACAGAAGCACTGTAGTTCCCATACCAAAACAATCGGGATTATATCCGATAAAATGGAGTATGGCTCTATCAGCGGCAGCTATTGCTTTAAACATTAATTCTTTCGCTTCCATTTCTGATAAATTGTCTGACAGATTTATCTTCAGTGTATCTAAGATAGTTTCTACTGCTATTTTTGAAGCGATATCTCCGTTACATTCGCCTCCCATACCGTCGGCGATAATTATATAATTATCACCGACGCTATAGTTGTCTTCTGTTTTTTTGTGATAAAAACTCTTTGTAGTTGCTAAATATGTTAGATAGCTCATATCTCAAGACGTGGAGTTGTTACCTGTTTCTTATTTTCCGGGGCTTTCTTACGAATCACAACTTCCTCTTTCTTCTTTTGTTTGGGGGCTGGTTTAGTATAATAGATTTCAAATGGGAATATTGAGGGGGGACAACCTTTTTCAGTGACGATAATATTAAGGTTATTATTGCCTTCCTGAAGATTTGAGACCAAACATTTATATCTGGTTTCAGAAATTTTCTCATATTCTATGTTAGCTGAATCAGCTTCTATTTTTACTTCAAAAGGATAATCACTTTCCCCGACATTCCGCTGTGCATTGATATTAAGGGTGAAGGAAGCAATACCATTAGTAATAGATGTTTCAGATTCAATAGGATCAACGTTGTAATATTTAAGATGCCATGCTTTTATAGAAATTGGAACTTTAAATAAAGAGACACCGTCATAAGATACAGTAACAGGATAATATGTTAGAGTAGTTATTGTGTCAGGTAGAGATTTCGGAATGTTTAGTACACAATTATAAGTCACGTAATTTCCACTTTCTGTATCCTTACTCTCGCGTGATGTTTTGTCTATCACACAACCTGTAGTGTCAGGGATATCTATACGGGCATCTTTTGCAGAGATTCCGGACGGTAAATCGAGTCTGATTTGGGTATCAAACTTTTGATGACGAAATGCTACATCCTCACCTTTGTTAATACGTAAATTAAAATTAAGGTTAGGTATAATTTCAATTACTCCCCATTTATCATTTAATTTAACAAAAGCTTTGTTATCATAAATGAGGCCTACCTGCTCGAACTGTTCGGGAAGTGCCGCTTTTGAATCAAGAGAAAGACCGTAACCTTTCTGTTTGTTTCCATGCGCAGATAGTTTTTGTGAATACCTGAAAGGGGCTGTGGCTTTGTCCTCAAAATTTAGTTCCTCGTTTGCAAATGAGAACACAGTGGGTAGTAGTTCTTTGTTAAAATGTAGTAAGGCAATCTGATTCTTACCGTATTTGGCTTTGATTATTATACTATCAGTAGGAAGATTAAGAAAGAATTCGTCATAATTTTCTGCTAAATTTAAATGTCTTTTCTTTTCCGACTCCTCGTTACCCCATAAAAGAGGTTCAAAGTTTTCGGTATCCGGCATAAACCAATAAAGTTTATTCTTTATTACCGCTACACCTCTTCCATTATTTCCTATACCTGAGAGGAAAGAAATCTCTTTTGGATCTATTTTTTTTAAATCTCCATCAGCAGCTATCTGATACTGTATATTTTGACCATTTGCCTTATGATACCCATAATATGGGTCTTTTTTCTTTTTGATATTTTCATAAGTAAAGTAAGGAGCATAACCTTTGTGAAACGGATATGCTCTGACTACCTCCGATAGGGTTGCTTTACTCCCATCTTTTTTATAATAAACGAATTCATCTCCAATTTTACAGAGGAGATAGTCATTCTCAAAATAGGGATTATTATATGCTATTGTCGGATTAGGAAGTGTTACATATTTACCATTAGAATCTACGAATCCTGTAATAGTGTTTTTCCCTTTTGGTATTACAGTTGCTACTCCGTTTTTGAATGGTAATATAATGTTGTCTGTGTTGAAAAGTTCTTTTCCATCCATAGTCCAGAGTGTTGACTGGTTACCGTTATTACTTTGAAGAAGCTTGTTATCTATCTTCACATAGACGGTGTCATTTATTGGCTTTATGATCCAGTTTGGCAACTGTGCCATTCCGACTAAAGTCGATAAAGTTAGTGTTAATAATAAAAATATTTTTTTCATTTTCTGAGAATGGTTATATGTTATTTTAATGTGTTGAATCCTTCATCTATTCTTCGAAGAAGTGTGGTGTCCCCACATTTTTGTGCCCAATATTGCGACTGTTCTAAAAGACTTTTAGCTCTTTCTATATCACGTTTGAACATATTATTGGAATTTACATAATAACATGCTAAACGATATAGGGCATTTCCATTTATTTCAGCATAATTAGAGTCTTTTAATTCCTCTATACGTGTAAAAAGTCCGATTGCTTTCGCATTTATCAAATGCGATTTAGGAAGAAAAGCTTCCATACTTCCCGGAGGAAAAATATCAATCCCCAACAGTTGTTTTCTGGTTACTGATACACTATCAGAATACCAGCCGTAAGTATATGCTTGTTCGTAGAGAGCTGGTATAAAGCCGTTATTTCCAAGTGTGTCAAGTATTGCCAGACCGGTCTTTAGATCTTCCGAGTCATTTGACTGTACCAATGACATAGCTTGTGAAAACTTTTCTTCGTCTGATATAATTGGTAACTCTTCACTGATTGTAGGTTTCGGCTGTAGGAATAGGACGAGGCAGACAATAGCGGCTATCGCAATAAGGCCACCAGCTATATAGTATTTAGTTTTATTTTTAATGGGGTAGGTCTTCAGTGAAGCTGCCTTATTTATATCACTCGCTGTCGGTCGTTTGGATATGTCTGATGATAAACAATCATTGATGAGATTTTTTATATCATTAGGTACTGATTGAGGTAAAGTCGGTATTGCTTTGCCACTTTGTAACTGCTCCAGTCCACCGTCCTCTCCAAATGGAACTTTACCACTTACAAGTTCATAAAGTGTTGCACCTAAAGACCATATATCGCTTTCGGGAATTGATTCGTAATCATCCTTAAAACGCTCTGGTGCCATGTAAGCCATAGTCCCGCTATGGTTATCATCGTATCCTTCACGATTAAGACCTCTATGTGAACTTATACCGAAATCTGTTATAGCATAATTTTTATTATCATCTATAAGAATATTGGCAGGCTTTATATCGTGATGTACAATTGTGGGATTAAACGCATGTAGATAGGCTAATCCTGCTGATACATCAGCTATGTATTTCCAGATTTCTTCCTTGTTTTTTAACTCTCCTTGCAAATTCTCGGATGAACCGTTTTTGCAATATGGCAATACGAGATAGGGGAGTCCATCAGAGATAGAAAAGTTGATAGGCTGTACAAGATTGGTATGATGGCAATTAAATACTATCTTGAATTCTTCTCGGAACCTTTGCTCTCCGATATCTAATGCATTCTTCGGACGGTATATTTTTATTGCTACTTTTATACCGGTTTCCTCCAATGAAGTTACATCATTTGTGGCTTCATCAAATACTTCATCTATAGTATTCGTATCCAATGCAAGCCATACATCTGCTGTGCCTCCTTCGGAGCTTAACGGACGTAATAGCTTATAACGTCCATCGAATAATTTACCGATTTCTGTAATGTTATTAATATCTTTCATACGATTAAATGCCGTTTAAAATCTCTCTTCAGAAAGGTTCTGAACGGCGATAAATATTATATCTTGTTATTACGGACTTTTTATTTGCATTCTTTAATGCAGCAACTTTAGCCCTTGTTTCTTCAGAATATCCTATTGGTTCATATAATAAATTTATTTTTAGGTAAGAAATTAAGTATGATTTCACTGTTTGCAAAAATCAGATCGTATACTTAGTATTTAATTGCGAGCCATACGTCAGCAGAACCGCCTGATGTACTCAATGACTTCAGAAGTTTATAGTGCCCGTCGAATAGTTCGCCGTTCTCAAATATTTCGTTTATATCGAGCATTTTATTTCAGATAGATTCGTGTTCCTTTTTGAAGTCTCACGTAATCAGACATATTATTGAGTTTAGCTAACTGATGTAGCTGTACTCCGAATTCCTGAGCAATATCGTATAGAGTTTCGCCTTCTTTGGCTATATACATGTCCTGAGCTCCGTTATATTTTTTCTTCTTTTTGTCCAGAAATATGATACTGCCTTCTTTTGCCTGAGTTTCGGTAGCCAGTTCGTTGAATTGTAATAATTCTGTCAAAGACATGTCGTATTTTCTTGCTATCGAAGCAAGGTCTTCACCGGGTTGAATCACAGTGCAATGGATACCGTTTATTTCAATCGCGTATTTAAGCACGGCTTCTGCTACAATGGTTTCTTCTTCGGTCACTTCGTCATCAGAGATAATATCATGTTGGTCAAATACCGGCTTTTCCACATCGTTATATTTTGTTATAACTATAGTCTTACCGGGACGAAGCTTTGCGCCACCATTGATATTATATAGTTTATAGTGATCAATTATACCAATCAAGGCTTGTGCATAATGAGGTGCGGTGGCATATCCGGCTTTCTTTAGTCCGTGTGCCCAGCCTCTGTAGTCATAGACGTTGATATTGAATAACGGTTGGTAACAGGACATTGTAGTCAGTAAACGTGCATGATCTCTGTAAGACTCCGCAGCTGAATTATAGCATCTGAATTTACTTTTCTGTGTTTCGTCATCCCATGCTAAATATACATTACCCTTCCATTTCGAACCCGCTTTAATTCCGAAATGATTATTAGAGGCACGTGTTAATTCGCTTGTACCGGCACCCGATTCCAAAATACCCTGTGCAAGTATTATAGATGCAGGGATACCGTATTCTTTTTCGTTACGTAACGCCGTTTCTTTATGTTGGGCAATGTAGCTCTCTACCGCTTGAGGAGTATAAGCAAATGAATAACTTGAAATCAATATTAATAATATTGATGTAATGATTTTGAATTTATTTCTGAACACTTGGAAAATATTTTGGAGGCGTAGCATAGATTTTCATTTCAGGATGCTGCATTAAATATAAATCTAATTTTTGTTTCTCTGCCGGTGTTAGTGGCTTCAAATTAGAGACTCTATTAACATTCCAATCAATTAGTTTTTTCCATGAATCAATAATAATTGCATTAGGAGTAGGACCAAAAGTTTTATAAGGATGCTCCCACATCTGATCTATGTAATTGTCAATTACATCTTGTACCGATCTTCCTTCTCCAACAGGAATATCTCCAATTAGTTTACCAATTTCCCATCCTAATAAAAATGCACCGATACACATTCCTATAGTTGATAGAGCTGTTACACCAGCAGTAGAAAAGGCCGTCCCGGTCTGAGCTGCAGCATATCTCCCGGCCAATTTGGTTGCTAATTGTTTACAAGCAGGAGAGGATAAAACCGTATCTAAAGAGTAGGTACAGGCTACATATATATTTGTACCTATTTTAAATAATTCGCTTTTTGTACTATTATTACTTTTACATTTTTCTTTATAGTCCTTAATATCATTGAAAATAGTAATCCAGCTCCAAGCTAAACTTATACGTCCTAAATATCTAGAAACACTTTCCGGTAAATTAAATCTTGCGTATCTTGCGCCACCATGATTTGCTTGCTGCTTTGAAAATACAAAATACGGTGCATTGCTTCTTTTTGACAAACGTCTATAAGCTAATGGAAAAGTTTTTTCTAATTCTTTATAAATAGGTGCTCCCTCATTAGTGAGTAAGGTTATAAGATCAAAACCAGTTTGAGCTTTGTTAACTTCATCACTTCGCCTTTTATTAATAATTGGAGATGGGGGAACTGCAGAAATTTTAGGTACAGTATTATAACTCTCTCTAATATATCTTATGGTGGTATCACCTAAAACAGGACCTTTAGAAGACATATCTGATGATATACCTCTGTACTCCTGAAATTTCTTTACTGCAGTTGCGCTCTTAGGACCATAAATACCATCAACAGAAAGATATTCCCAGTTATGATGGTAATTTGTCTTTATTGCATTTAGCATGGACTGTACTTCTCGCACAGTGTTATCTGGTCGGTTTTTAGGATCAGGAGTTAGATACATGTGCTGTTAAACTGTTTCGAGGTTTACCAGATTCAGAATTATTGGCATCGAGAGACATGACTTGTCTTCAATCATATTTTTCAGCTTTCTGTCAAGGGCTATTGACAGGGCTTTCTGATAGTTTTTTGTATCCTTGAACTGAATGTCGATATAAAGTCCTCTTCTGAGTTTTGTGCTTCCGGCAACTCCTTGTACTGTAATGGTATAATTGATACGCTGTACTTCCTCTTTTCCAAATTCTTTAAGAAGCTGGAGTCGGATAAAAGCATCAATATCCATTTTTGTAAATAGTCTGTCTGAAGTCAGTGTATAATATCTTAGCATTTCGTATAACTGATCGGCATCAGCTTTGTCTTCTCCACATTCAGCAGTTGTAATGACTCTGACATCTTTCTCTAAGGCTGCATCTTTTTTATTCTCCATTATACCTCCGGCTGTAGGAGTATTTCCTAATTTTCCGAATGTTGTAAGATATAATACCCTTACAGAAGTTATCTGTGATGATAGGTTTACATTACGCATAGCGTATGTGCCTTCATCGTATCGGTTTTTAATGTCCTGATTTGACTGAACACTTTTTCCAATACGGTTTATCATGTCTCTTAATGACCGAATAGATTCACCGTCTTTCAGATTGTGGTAATCAATGAATGCGTAGTAATCATCTATAAAACGGTTATATAGATTTCTGACATCTTTATATAGTATTTCAGCATTATAACTGCGGGCATCAAAATCACGAATTACAAACTCGTCTTTATTTACGCTGAACCCTTGTCGCTGGTAGGCCAAAGGAGTTTCAACAACGGAAAGAAAGAAGGAACCGTCGTTTTTAGTCAGTTTGGCGATAGGCGATGACTGAGTCAGTGTGATATTATTGATATTTATATTTGTAACCGGTACAATATTCGGTATAATTTCGATTTCCGTAGGAATATCATAATCTGAACCGAAGTCGAATAATACCCACAGAATATTATTTGCAAACTGATCCAAATCGCTACTTTCCAGATATTGTTGGAATACTTTAGGATAAGCCCGGCATTTAAAGATGTCTCTGTCCTGACGTTTATCTGTAATAAAAATCAGCCTGTTGCTATCTCCTCCATTAATATGACGGCGCCATAAAGCAAAAGTCTCTATAAAATCAGATGACATCTGTTGGGCATCGAATGGCTCTGCCAAAGGAAGTTCATCGATACTTGTAGCTGAAGTAAAAGATAACTCTGTATTACCGTTATTTACTGCAATACGTTTCGGTAAGACACCATCTGTCCCTTTGATGAAGAACGAGACATTTTCAAATGTTTCTACTTCAGCAGAACTTTCCAGACCTAACCAGACTTGACCTTTCTTACCGAACTGAATTTTAGTAAAACCGTTTTCTGACCGTAATTCCTTAGGGGTCAAAATATACGATTTGGATAATGGTAAAATCAGATTCTTAAATAGGGGATAATAAGACAGATTTTGTTTGGTGTTTATTTTAAAAGTGAAATATGCTCCATCTGAGATGGTATGCGGCACAATATCTCTTCTGACCTTAACTCTCGGTTGCACCAGACAAATGGCGGGTATAGCAGAAATCTTATTCTTAGGTACAAAAGTAGCACATAGGCGCTCCGTAATAAGTTCAGGAATCCTTGTTATTTCATCTTTTATTTTCTGAGCTTGATAAAGCAAAGTCGTTATCATCAGCTTTGCTACCGGATCATTCAGATTATTGCCTGTTTTTTGTAATTCTATAACAATCTCATCAATCTGTTGTTGTATTATATTATCCATACTCAGATACTTTTTCTATGTGCAATTGGCTCAACCATAAAGGCAATGCGTTTTTCGTATGGTCTTGTGATACCTAAACCATCATCAATCTTACCTGCAATCAGTATCTTCATCTCATACTTGGATTGTATATTCCTTTTCCCGGGCTTAGTGTTTAAGATAAGTTCTATTTTGACTTCCGGATTATGCAAACGTGGTTCGTAAGTCAGAATACTGTTTCTCAGACTTTCTTCACATTGTTTTCTTGAGATATCGTTGAGAGCCTTGGTAGTTGTCACCATACCGATATAGTTATTATTGAACTCTCTGACATTCAGATTTGAAAACTCATGATTCCAATATTCAAATCCAAAATCTGGGTCAGCACTGAATGCTCCCTTAGGTGTGAATACTATTAAATCCAATATACTGTCAATACATTTATCTATGTCACCTTCTTCCTTTTTCAGATAAAGAGTCGGAGAAGATTGGATGGATAGGGGTATACCGGTAAATTCAGACATAAAGTTTAGATTATAGGGCCTTGCCAACGATTTCTTCCTCTTGGTTTTTCTTCCGGTTCTGGTTTAGGTTTAGGCTTTGGTTTCTGTACAACAGGTTCCGGTGGGGCGTCTTGTACTACTGTTATAGAGCATATTGCATTCATTTTTGTATCAATCTCACTGCATAAAGATATACCTGATTCTATATCTTTATAAATGTTTCTCAGATCCAAAGGTTTTTGTGCATAAAGGATATATGGATCAGGATTTTCCAGACTTATATAGTCATCTAAGGTACAGCCTAAGAGAAAAGAACTTATAAGTTGCTGAAGGGAAGCATATAGCTGTGCAGGAGTAAGTGTATCGCGTTCTTTATCAATCCTTTGAAATATACCGACAGCTGCAGTTCCTATACAGGACAGAATATATTTAGCCACACAATTCTGTGCTGATATACATTTATCAAAAATTGATTTGGAAAGTCTGAGACATTTTTCCCATTGCTCCATATAACGTGGATGTGCTGTGATATACAGACATGGAGGGACGAAATCAGTTTCATTTAATCGCCAGCCATACTGTTTTATCACACATCCTATGGGAAGACTATGTTCGTCAAGTCTGGTATTTTCCCCGACAAGTTCAAATGTGTACATAGCTTCCGAATATATTTCGTTTACTTCACGCCATTGATTGTCATACATTCTTACTATAATCAGGAATGTATCGTTCTCGTTAGCTGCCGGGATAGTAATACGAGTATCAAAAGTGTTAAGATAGGTCGAGTCAAAGTCAATATCAATTATATTGCCGTTTTTTGTTACTCCATGACAACTTAACGAAACAATTTCCAGTGTATTATTATTGATGTTGACTGACAATTCAAATGGTTCTGACGATGGAAAAAGACCGAATCTTGCTGCCGATGCTAGTTGTGACATAAGTCGGAGTGACTCGTCATGAGCTGTATCCATGGCATTGAAAACCTCCGTACTTAGTCTCATACCTCTTTTCCAAGTTACTTTTTGTGACATGGATTATATATTTGTATTATAGTCAAGATAATTATAATAATGTTCATCTGAGATTCTTACCGACAAGGTATCTGTCGCTATGTTGAATTTTACAGCTGACTCAATACTTACAAAATAGTCATTGATAAACTGTTCAAAGATGTCCATTTCGTTAATGAACTTAAGAAATGAATCTGTACATTCCTCATCATTCCAATAGGCGATATTGAAAGTTATTATCTCTTCGTCAAATTCGTTACCTAAGTAGGTTTCTTTATCTTCAGTGACAGTGGTATCCAGACAGTAATTGTATCTTGGATTATTATCCTTTACGGTAAAGTTGATATTCTCAGTTGCTAATAATAAATTTTCATCAAGAAGAATATTACGCAATATCAGTGTGATAATGGTTTTGTCACCTCTTATATCCCGGCATACAGGTAGAAATTTAAGGGCCTTTCTGATAAATCTGTTGGATAAATAATCTTCAGTAAGTCTATCGCCTATAATTTCTGAAATAACACCGGTATCAGAATAGGAGTCTTTTATATTTGCTATGATCCGATTCAGACTGATTATAAATCGGTCAAAACTTCTGAAAAAGTTTCGGGCATTGTTTTCCTCTATCTGCTGCTGCTCATACTCTTCTTGGAAACGTTCCTTATATTCATTTGCTGTTATATCTTCAAAACGGTCGATAGGATGAAACAGAGCCTCCGGAAGAACATCGTACATACCTTGTCGTGCAACCGATAAGTCTATGATTCCTTTTTCATCAATCTCAATATTGGTGATATCCTTATAGGCATTTCTTTTATGCAGCCCACATAGATTTACAGAGACTTTATCCTGTGGAAAATAATTCAGAAGAGCCTCAATCCTAATATCCGGCGGTAGATTAAATACCATTAGCTGAAAACAGATTTATCTCCTGATAATTCTACAAAGAATTCACCTTTATCAGTAGTCACCCTTATAACATCAAAATACGGAATACCGATCTGATTTAATGTCAGTTCCTGAAAAGGAAAGTCAGAGCTGATATTTTCATAAAATTTCTTATGAAATACGGTTTTGTAACTGAGTTTTCTCATTTCTGAATTTTCAGAAATGAGATTATCAAGTTTTGATTCAGGAATCATTACTCTGAATTCCTTTTCAGGTCGGTCTGAGATAATAGCTTCAATAAATTTGTTATTCATCAGATTTATCTCAGCAGCATTTGCCTTACATATCTGTTTAAGTTCATTCAGTGCTTCGCCAACTGTCATATTAGCGGACATTTTCTGATCTGTTATTACAGGCTGCCATAATTCGTGAGCCGGACAGGTTTTCTTCCAAGAGGCAAATCTATAGGTATTTGTAGTGTTTGTAAGCCCTTCATAACGCCACATTTTACCTTGTAGTGTTGTAAAAGGTGTTTTACCTTCCTCATACGTATCCTGGTGAATGACTTTCATAGCTTCCTGAGCCTGTACCGCACCTATAATAGATGCACTTATAGGTGTTGTAGCGATACGCCCTTGTGAGGTCTGATTTCGTACTACATCGGCACAGCCGGTTCGAAGCATTATGATATTGAACTCTTCACGTGACAGGCCACACTCATAACAGCTTATTCCGGGTGTGAATGCTTTTACTACTCCTGTAAGATTCTCAATGCTGCCGTCAATCCACGTTTTACCAGCCCGCATAGCCATACGGTTAAGCTGATAACGTGCAAGACGGCTGTCGAGACACCCTATGATTACATCAACTGATCTGTAAAGACCCATGCCGACATCTGAAAATAAATTTCCTACAATAGGTGTGACCTTTATCTGAGGATTTATTTCCATAGCACGTTCTGCGGCTACTTCAGCCTTGTAACGGTTTTCGAAAGCATCTTTTTCACGAAATAGAACCGAACGTGTAAGATTACTTATTTCGATTCTGTCAAAATCAGCTACAAATATACGTCCGACACCGAAAAGAGCCAAATTCTTAATGACCTCATTACCAAGAGCTCCGGCTCCGGCAACTAAGACACGTGCCTGAGAGACTTTTTCTTTTCTGAACCATGAGAGAAGGGTAAAGACACCTTCTCCCCATTCATATTTTTTTCTTTCTGTCATTAAGCTAAGCTGTTCAGATAACAATACCTATTTTTGCTCCGAGGAACATGTGGCCACTTTGTTTACATACATCGTAATCAGAAGAGGTACAGTTAATCTTATAAGTTCCATACACACCGATACGCAGGATTATATCACCTACCGGTATATTACCGCCGAACTCCAGAGAAGGAGATATCATAAATCCTGACTTTTTCGTCTCATCTTCACGTTCTTCACCGTTCCACCAGCTTGCGTTCATTGTCGAGTAGAAAGTAGGAGCTATTCCGAAACTTCCGTATAATGAAGCACGCTGATGATTGAGTTTTCCCAATTCAATCTGAAGAGGTACACCGATCTCGAACATGTTTCTATGTACACTATGTTTACCGGAATTAGTGTGTCCTATAGTAAGTGACAGACCTCCGTTGAAATAAAGTTGTTCACCTATACTCTGTTTCCATACACCTTCGAGACCGATTTCTTTCGAAGCATAACGATTGGCTCCGACACGTCCGGCAATTTCAAAAGCATGGTTTAAAGGCATCTCAATATCTGTAGAGATGATCGTAGTATCTTTTTGCAGTTCAAAGAATTCATAAAGATCGATATTGTCACGGAGACGATATTTTACATCTCCCGGACCGTTGTAATCAACGGTGTAAGGACCGACGTTGAAATTGTCAATCTCAGTCTGAGCATTGCTTGTCAGTGCCGCAGCAGCCAGAACACAGATAGATAATAAATGTTTCATGTTGATTGATGTATTAGATGAATTCAGGCTTCTTCATATTTGAATATGGTATCGCCTATATTGAAAGTATCTCCGTTACACAGTACGGCAGGCCGGTTCACAGGCAGTTCCGCACGGGAATTGTAAATTACACCTGTAGCAAAGGGTTTTATGACAGGCAGACCTTTTTCATGGTCAATGTATAGTTGTGCATGTTCTTTAGCGACTTTATTGCTCTTTTCCCAGTTCATCTGGATTTCACATTCACCGGTCATACCTATCGATACTTTATTACCTCCGCCTGTAGCATTCATCCATTTATGAATAGGTATTCTCTGACCTGCTTTTACTCCGTTCTGAATGACAAGGAAGTATTTTTCTGCTAACATTCTGACAGTAACAAGTGATGCGCCTAAACCGCCGCCGTAGATTATGAAGTCAAGAAGCATGTTAAGCCATTCGTACTTACTGCTTGTGAATTTGGTAAAATATAATACCAAAAATCCTATCAGTGCTGATAAGCAGCCACCTAACAGAGCGCTTTTTACAGGAATTGATGATTTTATAGTTAGTGCTAAAGATACACTGATGGAGAAAAGTACGTATGCCGGCAGAGAACAATACCAAGGTATATATGTCTTACCAGTCCATGTGAGTATCAGACAGAATAAGTCAGCGCCTATTGCAAAAGCTAACATACCTATGATACCTGTCATTACCGACAGCCCTATAATTTTAAGTCTTACTTTCCAGTTCTTGTTACGTATATCATCCTTATATCGGAATACGAGAGATATAAAAAATCCAAGCAGCAAACCTATCATCAGAAATGACGATGTACGGGCTACACAGTCGCCTATAAGTGATACCTGTGCGTCGTTTTCGTTGATTACCAGTCCGACTATAAATTCGGAAATGCCTTTAAAGCCTCCTCGTCCGCAAAGTTCATAGAGAATCCAGCTGACCAGACCTGCCAGGATACCAACTATAGTCTGTGAACATTCTTTGAGTGAATTGAGGCGGAATAGTTCTTTCCAGTCAATATGGTTCTGAATACCTGTCTTGCAGTTTTGTCCGAATTCTGCACACTTATAGCCGTTCTCTTCCCAGCAGTGTTTATGCATCCAATGGTTGCATTTTGTTACTATAACCTGTCCGGGCTTAAGATCCTGCTTACAGTAGTGGCAGATACGGCGCTGAACATTCTCTTCAGGCTGATACTTTTTATAGTATTTTGATTTAAATGAAAGTGATTCAATAAAGGGTACGACCACTTTCATTACGAAGAAGAAAAATGCAAATGTTAGGAATGCTATAAGTATAGCAACCAAAAGTTCCACAAATAGGTTTGTGGTACTCTGTTCTTTTTCCGGCCAAGGTCTTTCTGCAGAGCCTATAGTGAAAGTAGCATCTCCAATATTAGTTTTACCCCAGTTTGCCTCGTATGCTATATTTCCTGTGTATATTTTTTCAGGTGTTGCAGAGTACTTGAGTTCATAATCGTAGGTAGCTGATTCGATGACAGTTTGAAATCTTGAAAGCACATCATTCATATTTGCTGATGAAGTGACTTCTCCTTTAAGACGTTCAATTACTGTTCTGGTGCTGTCCTGAGGGTGGGTGAGTCCTTCCAAGGTTATTACAATCTTAGGATCTTCACCGTCAGCCGTGTAATAGAAAGCATATACTTTAGGCAGACTTGCAGCGTTTTGCGCCTGATAGTCTGTCATTGACAGAAAGTCCAGAACTTCATCATCAGGTCTTTGGCTTCCTTCAGCAAACACCATCAGAAAGTTCTTACCCGGATTAGCGGTCGCTTTTGAACTGATTAGAGGATTAGGTACATAGTCGGTCGCTTTTATAGAATTTATGAAGTCCGGCGTTGTCTTTGAGAATTCTGCGAGTTTGGAATGTATTCCACTGTAAAAAGATTTACCTGTCGCCGGTAATAGAAATGTCTTTCTTATTTCATCGAAATTCTGTTTAGTAGCTTTGACAGTATTGGATACTTCATCACCATAAAAAGAGATGAAAACACAGGAATCGGGAGCTATATCAATGAATTGTTTTATAGATTCAAGTATTTGCTCTTTTCCTTCTTTGGGAATACTTCGATCCAATAGAATTGAAAATATATTTTCTTTAGGAATTCTTACTCCTGAACTTAGTCTTTTAATTTCCGGTTTCTCTATCAGGTGACCATCTTCATAAAAATAGGCCATCTGATCGAACATATCGGCTGACAGATCGGAAATTCTTTTTCCATCGGTACCTGTGATATTGAAATAGACCTTTATAGAATCGTTTCCTATACCATAATTGTAGGTGCGGTCACAGAATTGCAGATTTGTCGGAGTCTGTGCATAATTATCCACAGCTCCTGAAAGTAAAAAACTGATAAACAGAAATAGTAATTTCAGCGTTTTCTTCGTGTCCATATTTTTAAATCGTCAATTGTTTCTTCACTATATAGTTCTTCGTCAGTAGTCAATTGGCCGTTGATTATCGGAATAGCGGTAAGCGACATCTGTTTTGAGGAATATACCAATACAAAAGAAAGTCTGGAGCCTTTGCCTGCAAGCAGACGTTGTATTGTCGGCAAACTGAAATGTGGTACACTCATTAATGCCCCTATAACACCGGTAGTCGGTTTGTCAGCAGTTTTTACGATATTTGATACCACAAACTCTTTTTTATACCCTGTTTCAAGTTGTGTCCCGATAACCCAGCCTATTATACCGTTAAGATCAGTGGCTGAGGATTCGGTGACTAATTGTGTCAAATCTATAATTGAGCTGTTATTAAGTTCAATACCTTGGCAAGAGGGTGTTTTTATTTTGGCTCGGTAAAGGATATTATAATAATTGTCCGGATTGAACGAAGCTTTATCACTTTCTAAAGCCCATTTATACATTTCCTCTAAAGAATACATCTTTGTAAGATCCCCTTTGGAATTCATACTTCCATCTTTACGGAAGGTAAAAATACCCATCTCCTGATCTGAAGTAAGAATATCCACAACAAATGCAACAAGGAAGTTGGGATGTTGGGAATGTTTAAGCTGCATCTGGACAGTATCGTCAGAATTACTGAAAAATACTCCAAGTCCCGGATGAGAGTGAATCCAGCATACAAGGTCATATTGGAGATTGGTTTCGCGCCTGAGTTTACGAAGCTTGTCAGCTATACGGAGTTTGATTTTTCCTCCGAAATTAAGTTCATATTCTTTGAATACGGCATCATCACCGGGCAGAATAACTGTTTCGAGAGAAATATCGTAAGTATGGCTTACATTATCATATACCCATCGGCCAAGTACCATACAACCGTCCTCTTTAGGATTATCGGTGTTTCTCAGGTCTTCAGCATAAAGGTTGTAGACTTCCTTAATACATGTATTTTTAATGTAAATATCTCTTACGGCTGAATCACGTGTGAAATCTGCCGAATTGATTACAAGATATGCAGGATTTCCTATTACTCCTTCAAGGCTTTGTTTCTTTAGAATTGAGGTAGTACGGCGCCTTACCACTATTGCCTGATTATCGTCTGTCGGTACATGAGCAGGAAGTGGTGCATTTTTTTGAGGTGTGGAAGTTGGACGGGATTTTTTCTGTTTACGGATAATAGCAATAATTATCCATAATATCAGTACAAGAATAATTACTCCTACGATGATGTAGTTAAGTATGTTATTTTTTAAATGATGAGTCGCACTCTCTTCCTGAGGTATACTATCTACTGTTGTTTTAAGATTCTTGTATGCCTGTTCACGCGAGTTAAATCTGTTGTTCAAGGTTTCAACAACCAAATTGACTATGGAACTCTGAGAAGCTTCAGAGACTTTGGAAGAAGCTATTATGCTCTGTGCTATTGAAGGTATTTCTCCTTTTTTTTGAGAAAGTTCTGATTCGGAAGCTGATAGAAATCCGTTCAGATCATTATCTATAATAAACTGACGCTTATTGTCAGAGGCTTCAATAGCTTTATTAAATGTTTCGCATTTCTGGATATAGGCATTTACCGCTTCCTGTCCGAAAAAAGAATTACGGTTTATTTGTTCTGTTACCGATATCTCTTTTCTATTTCTTTTAGCCGGTTGCTGTTTCGGCTCAATAGTTTTTTTTGCCTCAGCGATTTTTTTCTCGGTAGGCTTTACAGAAGTTGTGGGTACAGATTGAGTCGTTTCTTCTATTGGTTTAGCCTTATCTTCAACAACTTTATCTTCAGTAACTTTTATTGTAGGTTCTTTATATCTCCAAAATCTCGCCCCGGTTCCATTAAGGTCGTCAAACTGTACTGATTTTTTTGCAATCTTGTTTGGTGAGATGGTAGTATTGGGATATACTCTGCTTTGTTTATTTCCGTCAATAACAAGGTCAATCCATTTTTCTGATTTGTTAGAGACCTGTTGAACTTTAATAGTACCGTCAGCATTTTCTTCATATACAATTGTTACCTTCTCCTTGGTAACTTCCTTACCTGTTGCTATAAGCGGAAATAAACCGCTTATAAGCAAGGAGAGTAAAATAGTATATGACCTGATTAAATTTGTCATATCGAAGGGCGTTTATTATTCTTTTTTGACTTATCTGTATTCTGGACTGTATCACGTAGTTTTCCACGACCTTTATTGACAGCTTTATGAGCCTTGTTATAAATAACCTCGCGCGAACGTCGGGTTGCCTCATGAGCAGCCTGTTGTGCCAGTGATTCCTGCATTTGCATGATGCTCTTCTGATTGTTTAGATCTCTGAAATGTTTGAAGATTGCATTACCGATAAAAGCAAGTATAGCCAAAAGTACTCCGCCTATTATCATCCAGAATGTTCGTTTCTGTTGTTTCTCTTCTTCTTCACGTGCTTTCTCTTCAGCTGCTTGCTGTTGGGCTTCAGCTTCCTGTCGTTGTTGTTCAATCAATGCTTTTTCTTCTGCTTTGGCTGCAAGGGCTGCTGAACTTTCGGCTTCTTTTAAAGTCTGTTCTTTCTCTGTACACTGTAAGAGCAATTCATTGATTCTGTCAACTATCTCCTGTTCTTTTATGGTATTCTTCAGATTACGCAGATTGTAGATTTCCATCTGGAGAGTCTGAGAGAAAGGTACTGCTGTTTCACGACTCAGCAGTGCTTTCACCAGTTCAATACTGCTTAAAGCACTTGTGATGTCACTGTTATCGGTTTCAACTTCTTCACTTGAGTGTATGGTTACTCTTTCAATTTCTGTGTTGCGTTGACCTCCCTGCGCATTTGAAGTAGGCAGTTTCTTGGGTTTAACAGTTAAGGGTGTCTGGCTTGCTGCAACAATCTTATAGTTCTGTTTCTTTTCGTAAATGGCAATATAAAGAGGGATTTTTATATCCTCTGCGTTATGAATGTTTCCGCTAAAAGTAATAGGCTGACTTTCTCCCAAAATATAATAACCTTCAGAAGTTTCATCATAATTCAGACCTGCAGGAATCATCAAAGCTTTCGGAACAGTACCTTTCCATTTTACTTTGCCGAAATCTCCGATACGGTCAAAAGCTACTACTTTCAATTTATCGTATTCACCTTTACAAGCTTGTTTAAGGTTTTCAGACGGAATAATTCTCGGACGGCTGCCTATATCAATCGAGAGAGTATTACCGTCATTTGTTACATTATAGGTCAATATGATTTTATCGTTATGCGAAGTCCGGATTGTATCTTTTACCTCTTTAGAAAAAGAGGTAAAAGATACACAGACTGATGTCAGAAGAGCTATAATAAGACGCATAGCTTAGTAATTTATAATCCGACTGTAAAAACTGGATATTTTATTTTCGTAAGAGCTGTCTTTTTTACGGTCCTTATTATTCTGATAGCAGTTCTGAATGTCTTTAGCGATTTTAACCGCTTTATCCTTAGCGATTTTACCGCTGTAAAGCTGCTGATAAGTAGAATCAAGTTTATAATATAATTGTTGAGCCGATGATGAGCAATATCCGCATTTATGTTTCTTTTGAGAAGGACTATGACGTCCGCAATCGGAAATATAGTTGTCTAAATTTACAGCTTGTACTTCCTTCAATAACTTGGAATAGGCTATATGTGGGGTATCTGTTGACATCCAGCCTCTGTGGTCCTCAAGAATTGAATTTATGTTATTAATCAAGTTTTCTTTAGTCGTCTGATATTTACTTTGCTGAGCTTTCAGGCCGGTAGAATGTTTTCTATTATTACAGAACTTTACTTCATTTAAGGAAGCTATAAATTCATCTACAGCTTTTTTGGTGGCTACATAGGTCGGATCATTTTCTGTCCAGCCCTGCACTTCGATATCAAAATCAAAAATCTGTTCCTGAAGTATGGTATAGGATATATTGTTTTTTCCTTTTTTGGTCAGATCTTTCGGCTTATATTTAGCAAGATAGAAGGGTAAAACCAGATTTTTCCCGCTTGTAAATGGAACATCAAGAGTGAATAGAGTGTCTGTCTCTGCAGGAATTATAACATACTGATTCTTAAAACCCTCGTGACAGCCATCAGCTATTCTTTTACCTTTTTCACCGGGATATTTTTTTTCAAATTCGATTTTCGGTTTGTTATGTTTGAGCTCCTTTTCATCCGGCTGTTTTTTGAAAACCAAAATTGCAAAGGGCGGATTCTGTGTAATATTCTCTACCGAAACTCTGACACGGGCATTATTACCAGTATTGTAGATATATTCGAATTTTATATTTGCGAATGCAAGATTCTCAATATAATCCCTATTGTTTTCAGTATCAAGTTTCACCGTCACCTTCTGATTTGCCCATGCCGATAGACAAAAGCAAATCAAAAGGCAGCAGGTGGATAGAATTTTTTTAATCATATTTTGCGAGCTGTAAACTTTGAAGTAAGTTGTGCTTTGCCTTCCTCACCTTTATTTTTAACCGTAGATCTACCCTGAGCTGATTCGTCTTCTGCCATATTCTGACCAAAACGTGTCCAGCCGTTAGGTTCCCCTTCCTCACGTACCCATTCCGCTACATTTTGGTCCTCAGGATAAGGATATGTGTTCTGGGCATGATAGAGCTGATACTTAAGATAGCGTTCCACACGGAGCACCAGATCCTTAAGAGAGGCAAGTACTCCCATTTCTTTTATTGTAAGACATACATGTCCTTTGAAACTACCGGAATATCTGATATTCGGATGCCATATATCGCTGCGGAAAGTGAATATCGGATTTCCGTCGGCAGAAGGGTAGTTGTTAGGTAAGACGATACTCATCTTATGCAGATAACCGAATATCGGTTCTCTTGGAATCGGACCGTTTTTTACACCCACAATTGATTTTACTCTATACCATATCTCGTACTCTGTAGGCAGGCCCATAAGGTTTTTTCTACGTATTATGTACGATAGAGAGGGTTTGCGTGGATTTTCCGCGGCTGCTTTACGTTTGGCACAAAGCGAATCGAGTTCTTTCCACTCTTTCCAAAGGCGAGCGTCGCGTCCCGAAAGTTCCTTCTGATTAAAATTATTTATACTTTCATTCATGGTCAGGTCATATTATGCCGTTTAACCGGCGATAGGTACTGATATAAGATGTAAATGATCGCCGGGCTGGATATTATAATCAATCAACGCCTGCTCACGACCGTCTTCATCTTCAAATTCAAGTATCTCGGACTCCTCACCGTCATCCATAATCTGACCTAACAGATACTGAATAGGATTTCCGCCGTTATCGAGTTTTGGTAATTCGAAAACTGCTACAATACTTGAAATCTGGTCGCGGATAGTCTTGTTGGGATCCGTGACTTTCACTTCTACCTCTTCGTAAGAGGTACCATCGATTGTGAGATTGATGATAAATTCATCATCGTAAAGTTCTTCTTTTGCCATTATATATGTTTTTTAGTTTTTTGTAAATACGTTTTGAAATACCTGTCTTAGGGAGAAGAAATAGAACAGGTTGTTCTGTAAGAGTCCAGTCGCTTTCATTGAAGTAATCGTCTACATAAATTTGTTTGTATTTATTATCCTGAGTAAATAGGTATTCAAAATCTATATCATCGTACATTATTCTCTTTATTTTTGTAAGAATATAATTATCCGGATTTCCTAAATCACATTCTTGACAAATTCTTTCTATGGCATTTCTGACATAAGTTGAAGTTGCAAAACTTCCATGTGGACCACCATATTGCATCAGGTCAACTCTTTCTATAGAAAAAAATCTTTTTCTTTGAATATAAAATAAATCAGCAAATAAAGTACCTGGAAGGGGAAACGAGCTGAGATATAAATGATCACTGGGCTGGATATTATAGTCTGTTAAAGCCTGCTCACGACCGTCTTCATCTTCAAATTCAAGTATCTCGGGCTCCTCGCCGTCATCCATAATCTGACCTAACAGATACTGAAGAGGTCTTCCGGCGTTATCAAGTTTAGATAATTCGAATATGTTTATTATAGCTTCTATTTGTTGTTTTATAGGTAAGTTAGGATTAGTTACCTTAACCTCTATATCCTTATATTCGGTACCTTCAATTGTAAGACTAATGATAAAATCATCATAAAATTCTTCGTTTGACATATAATTATATATGTTTAGTAAAATAGATTACCATACCCAAGCTCCACGTGGTTGGTTGTAATTCTCAGATCGGTAATCTTCAAATTTGTTCTTAAATACTATAAGTTGATAAGCCGACTCCGGTATTACTACAAGTTCTTTCAAGCCCTGTCGATATAAGGCCAATTCAAAATTCTTATTTTCTACATCAATTTTAACTATTAAATCTGATTTAGTATCATGATGTATTCCAAAGAACCTTTTTATAATTGATAAAATTTCATTAAAAAAGAATCTGAAATATAATTCAAAAATATATTTACCAATATGACATTTAATTCTAATCCTTTTGGGGAGAGCTCTTTTTTTATAAGTTGATATCTCTCTAAAGAGAGAAAGGAGATGTGATCCATCAAAAAATTTTATATCAAAATTATCTAGTTCGAGTTCAATATCATTATACATTAGATTATGTTGAAATTTATACATGTATGTATCTGATATTTTTGATATTGTTAATTCATCTTTATCAAAAATAAAATTATTATTTGATAAGAAATCTATATAATGAGATTGTAAATCTTCAAAGGATGTTTCAAATGGATCAAGTAACTTTACAATACTAGAATTACTTTCTATCATAGATAGAACATTTTCTGAATTATTTACACCAATATCGTATCCTAATAGCTTGGATTGTGTTATACTATATTCCCATAATGCAATTTCTCCTTTTGGATATAAACCAATTAAGAGTTCAGCGTTAATTGAACTTTCAATAGTAAAATCTTTTTCAAAGTAATAGAATTTATTTTCTTTGATAGAATACCACAATATATTTAACAGTACCTGACCACAACCTGAAATCACAGGCTCTGCATCTTCAATTCTATCACCCCATTCTCCAGAATATGGGAAATAGTGTGGAAATTCTCCACATAGTTTATTGTCATGATAGATTACTCCATATACGAGAAGTATAGGATATTCGGATGTGGCACATAACCAATATTTTATATTAATATCCTTTATCATCTTTTAGGAAATACGTTTAATGTTCTCATCTTGGACATTGCCTGTGCACATTGTGAATACAACCTGTATGATCCTTGCATGGATTGGGCAGCATGTAATGTTTGTTGAGGAACTGGATTAGAATTAATAACTTGTGTTTGAGATAAGGGCTCAAAAATAGAGTTTATTGCACCGTTCTGTATGTTTTTTGTTATGATGGCTTTTGTCGTTTGTTGACCTAAATTTTTAACTACGGTTCCACTAAGCTTATTACCAATTTCTCTAGCTGCCACCTGCTGCATTGTTTTTTTTGCAGCCTCTCGTGTTAAAAAACTAATTGCCGATCTTGCCGCTGTTCCAATTGTAACACCTCCGGCTACTTCAGAAGCGCTTCCGCTACCAATACCCAATAATACTAATACTGCTGGTAGTGCCATGATTAAAATTTGGGAATATTATGTTCTTCAAGGATATTTTCTAACTGCCATGTATAAGACCATTTAGATCCAATTTTTGCTACTAAGGAAGCATCAAATTTTTCTGGTTGATAAATACTCAACCTTTCAAAAGGAGATTTTTTAGAAAATTCTTTATCTTTTTTTAATATTTCTTTCGGAGTGATTGGAGTATTATTATCTGGTAATTTAGTAAAATTAATATCTATAAAGAATCCATAATTTTCTTCTAATATATTCTTTGAATTCCATCCGAAAGACAAATCCAGTCCAGGCAAATTTAATGTGCTAGATATTTTTATATAACCATTTTCCCAAATTTCTGTGACATTTTGAATCCCTTCTGATCCCACTTCAACTTGTAATAATTTATCAAGTTTAAAATCAAGATTTGCATAAGCGCCACAATCTAACCAATCATAAAGGGGTTGAGGTACAGCGGTTGAATATTTAGGCTTTATTTGTAGAACTCTTAATCTTTTACTACACCTTTTTAAAAGTTTACCATATATTTTTGTATATTTTCGAGGATTTGAAGTATGAGCTTTAGATGATACAAAATCAACTAAGTCAGAATAATCGCCTCCAATCCAACTATCTATTTCGAGTTGTAGATATCTTCTTAGATTGTTGTCAACACCTACAGAGAAAGTTATAGATAAGCCAGCCACAAAAGCATCTATTATAAATGTTAAACTTGCTTTTGTATTTCTAATAAGTGGTATTGCATCAAATGCTAATAATAAAAGGTCTCCAGATTCCCGAACAAACTCTTCTGAGTATTCTTCTTGTCTGATTTCTATATCTGTATTTGATATATAACCTTTAAGAAGTAATGTGTCCGAATTTGTAGATTCCTGAATTATTTCAGATTCATTAATCGTTTCCTCATTAAGCTTACTTGTATAGCAAACATTTGATTGTAGCCAATTACTTGTTACTTGACAACTATTAAAAAGATTCGATATCTCATTTTTAAAAATACTCTTTGCCTTTTCTGCTTCCACTCCTTTTAATTCTTGATTAAAGGAGAAAGATGGAGTATAATTAACTTTCAGACTCCTATTATAAGGAGTATTAACTATCGTATTATATTGTTGCTGTTCAGTAATAAGGGGTGTTAATGTTTTGATTTTTTGTCCATCAAAAGTAATTGAAATTGTTCCACCGTAAATACACTTACACGTAGAGGTCTTCATCAATGCTGGATAACCTTTAAGAATTACATCGTTTTTACCCCCCATCCATGGAAAAGGGGTATTGGGGACACATGGCATAGGAGTAAGTTTCCCTTGGTTAGCAGCTGTCGCAGCCCCTGTGGCAGGATAAGCTACGGTATGGCATTTCCCAAAAGGAGCAATGTTACGTAGAGGGATATGATCACTGATATTTGCCTGCGGCTCTCCGGTTAACCATATTGTTCTATCGGGCCATACTGTTAGGGTAGAGATTTTATCTCCAAACGAACATTTGATTTTGGCTTTAGAGCAGACGTAGGAATCAGCCATTATCCTTTTACGTTTAAAGAGGATGTTCCACGGACAATTTTAATATTGGCAGTCTTATATTTGAATATGAGTTGGTCAATAAGATGACTTATAAAGTCTCTGTCAGAGATTTTATCGGAAGCATAACCAATATTAAAGTAAATAGTTCTTTTACCAAAAGGATTATTTGTGATTAGTTTATTTATTATTTTTTCTATTTCCTTATTGGCTTCGTAATAGGTCCGTTCTTTATTGTCATAACCTATAAATTTAACATTGTCATTTTTTGTGACAATAAGCTCAAAACTATAAGTGCTTGAGACATGAAAATCAGTATCGAAGTTCATATTAATTAATATTAATTGGTTTTAACCTGTGAAGCTTTTATATCTATTCTGTTGGAAGCATTTACTGCAAGATCCTGTGAGGCTTTCATGTGATGAGTTGATGAATATTCGAGAAGTTTATCTTGAGCTTCAATACGAATATTCTCAGCAGTCACCTGAAGTTTATGAGTTACTTTCTCATCCTTATTCTCTTCAACTCTGATAAATTGGTTCTGTGAAACTGTTAGTGAATCATTTCTGTCAATTGAAGTAGTTCTATCGTTACCTGCATGTTCACGAATGTCATTATCGGCACTTTTTTGCATATCATGGGCAGCTGCGCTACTAATGTCGTTATCGGCAGTCATATCTATATTATGAGTTGCGTGCATAATAATATCATTCTGGGCGTATAATTCTATATTACCAGTTGATTCAAGCTTAATAAGTTTTTCATCGGTTGAGAAAGTTAGGATATAGTTTTCTTTTTGATGATCGTAGATTCGGATGTAACCTCCGGAACCTTCGTCCCAGATTTCAATTGTATGTCCGTTGCGGGTTCTGATAGCTTTTACTTGATTATCACCTGGTAGCCATGCTCCTTCGGGGTCAGCTACTCCATTATATAATGTACCTTTTACAAACGGTCGTTCAGCATTGCCACCTTCAAAGTCAATCATGACTTCTTCACCAATTTCTGGAATGAAACTGAATCCTTTTCCTCCACCGGCGTATGGTTGTGAAAGACGTAGCCAGGGGGTCATCATATCTTCATCCAATTGAGCCTGCCAGTCAAACTGTACACGTACACGGCCTAAGTGATTAGGGTCTTCAGTATCGGTAACTTTTGCTCTGCATGAGGTTGCGACGGGGAATATGTCACTATTAGAGTAGGGTGGATAATCGCAGGCTGCCGGTATACCGATAAAACTGTTAGAGTAGGTTTCATCAGCTGAAAAGAAATGTACAAGCTCAGTGATAAGAATTTCATCCTGGTCCACCTCACTTACGTTACCGACAAAATCATTCTGCAGAAAATTATCTTGTATTATAAGAGTATTTCCGATTTTAAGTTTAGAGCAGTATGTCGTGCCTGAATATACTAACATACTAGCTTTTTCGCCACGTGCTTGGGTTTTGGTCGATATGTTCAGAACTGTGGTGCGACCGTCGCTGTCTGCAAAGCCTCCTGAATGAAGATTCTGGAGTGTCGGTTTGGTCATACGATCACGTGCCACATTAAATACTATATCAGCTAAAGTATTGTAATCACGCTCCATCTCCTCGACTCCTTCTTTCTGATTCGCATCGTATGAGTTGTAGGATGAAGCTACATGACTAAATGCTGTATGCTGAATTTTAAGATCAACGCTGTAAGATGGTATATCTTTGTCAGGATAACCGAGAATTACCGGTTCTCCCTGTGGCAGATTACCGAATACCAAATGTTCGCCATCGTTATAAATCCACTCTCCGAATCTTTGAGCAAGCCGAAGTAGAAACTGATAATTGGTTTCGTTATATTGAACTGTGTAGGGAAGAGTTTCTGTAAATCGTGTATCAATCTGTGCTGATATCAGATCGGAATAATCATCGACAATATCTTCTACTATTTCATTTAAAGTTTTATTTTCAAACGACTTACAGGTCGGATTATCTATCAGCAGAGCATCATACGTTTTAGCTTCGACCTCAATAACATATTCTGATAGAGAACGAGAACCGCTTATGGAGGTAATTATGCCTTTGAAAGTAATTTCTTCGGTCTTATTATCTTCAGATTTAAGA
>JAAVDM010000040.1 GCA_014801815.1 Bacteroides sp.
ACATCGGTTCAGTATATTAAAGTGGCGCAACCCTAATATAGCGCATCTTGTTAGAGTACGCTGTATTTTAATTATTCAAATCAATATTTAACATCTCTAAATTAGTTTAGACTACTTCTTTATAAGGACGAATGAAGATAACTCATTTTATTATTATGTTGACAGGAATGACAGCAGCCGGTTGCACGGATAAGACCCCGCAACTTGGGAAGAATTCGATTGACGAGGTTGTCAATGCAATGCACTGAGAGAAATATACCTTAAGGGGTTTAAGATAGCCGTGAAAGAGTCGAATCCCTGGACTCTGATGACTTCATATAATCTTGTCAATGGCACGTATGCTCCTGAAAATAAGGAGCTGGTAACCGGCATACTGAGAGATGAATGGGGATTTGAAGGTACTGTGATGACTGACTGGTATGTCGGTAAAAGCGCACCTGCCATAGTACGTGCAGGCAACGACATGATCCAACCCGGGTATGGCAAGCAGTATAATGATATTATAGATGCCGTGACTAAGGGAGAAGTGCCAATGGAGGATATTAACCATAATGTAAAACGTATTCTTGAACTTATAGTCAAGACTCCACGGTTCAAAGGCTATAAATACTCCAATCATCCGGATATGGCAGCACATGCAGCAATCACCCGACAAAGTGCAACCGAAGGAATGATTTTGCTCAAAAAATAACAACAGAGCGTTACCATTTAACGATAAAATCAAGAATATAGCACTTTTCGGAGTAACTTCTTACGATTTTATCCCCGGAGGTACAGGTTCAGGCAATGTCAACGGTTCTTACACGGTTTCTCTTCTTGAAGGTCTTGAAAACGCAGGATATGTGTCAGACAGAAATTTGAGAGAAATATATGAAAAATATATAGCCGATGAGAAAGCACGGCCTGTTCCGAATGATACCAACGCATTTGCCAAGTGGTTACCTCCGACACGTCCGGAAGAACTGACATTCAATGCAGATCAGATCAAAGCATTAGCATCAGCCAACGATGCCGCTATCATCACAATCGGAAGATATTCCGGAGAATTTGTTGATCGTACCACTGACAACTTCAATCTGTCATCAAATATGTCCAATTTAATGGCAGCAGTATCTAAAATCTTCAAGACCATGGGAAAACCGGTGGTGGTGATTCTGAATGTCGGTGGAGCGATGGAAACCGCCTCATGGAAATCCGGACCGGACGCTATACTGCTCGCTTGGCAAGGTGGACAGGAAGGAGGCAACAGCGTAGCAGATATTCTTAGTGGAAAAGTCAATCCTTCAGGTAAACTTACCATGACATTCTCGTTAAAAGTCACTGATCCATATTCCTCTATTGACTTCCCGATTGATGTTGCAGCCAATGTTGCAAACTTTCTGGATTTTGATAGAAAGAGAGAGAATGTCAGGAACGTAGATTATACCCTCTATGAAGATGATATATACGTAGGCTATCGTTATTTCGACACCTTTAATGTCCCTGTCTCATATCCATTTGGATATGGTCTTTCTTATACAACCTTCAAGTATTCCGATGCCTCAATTGACTTCAACGGAAAGGATTATACCATAAAAGTAAATATTAGGAATAACGGCGATGTTGCAGGCAAAGAGGTAGTTCAGCTGTATGTCTCTTCACCTGACGCCAAGGCTTTAAATCAACCGAAAAAGGTATTGAAAGCCTTTGCGAAAACCAAACTTCTGAAACCGGGAGAATACGAAACGGTGACTCTTAAAGTACCTGCTGAAGAACTGGCGTTCTTCAATGAAGAATCATCTGTATGGATTGTTAATCCGGGAGAATATGAATTTGAAATCGGAGCTTCATCTCAGGACATCAGAGCATCTTTGAAAGCTGAAGTAAAGGCATTTGAGAAGAAAGTGAATAATCTTCTTCGTCCACAGGAACCCATTAACCGTCTGTGCCGAGACAGCAGACGTTAACGGTAAAAATATTTAAGCGAACTCTATTACTCCTGACATGATAACATAGAAAAGAAGGCTGACAATGCTTGGCATTTTTGCACAAGCATTGTCAGCCTTTATAATGAAAGGCGTTACTCCGGGTCTTGCTACAGGAGCCTCTACAGATGCTATTTCAGGTGAACACCTTATTCTTACTGCTGCCGGTATTATAGTCCGAATCACCTCAAAAATAACTGCATTTTATATGTCCATTAATTTTTAAAAGCGAATTAAGAGCTTTTTATTATTTATTTTTCTCAGTAGCCTTGCAAAGCAGGATATATTCCGATGGATTACGACTGTTAAGCCGCACTATGGAATCATTCTCTACGTCAACCGTAGTTATATTATACAATATCTTGCGGAGAGCATCTTCAGTCACCATGTTATCACAGGCTATTTCAGTCATGATACCGTCTCCAAAACTGAGAGAATCACCTCTGAGCACATATATACCGGAGAAAGTATCACAATTAGTCTGAATAAAATAGATACTATCCTTGAAGGTTATGTACTGACGTCGTCCCGGAACCTCTTCAGCAGGACGCACATATACAGAATCGTTAAAAACAATATTTTCAAGATACCATTGTCCTCGGATACTGATGTTGGTCTCAGTTTCCGTATTATTTCCTGACAAGGTTGCCTTATTACCTGTACATGCTGTAATAAACAAGGTTGCCTTATTACCTGTACATGCTGTAATAACTGAGAGAGCGATAATACAAGATGTTAGATGAAGCTTCATATTTTATAGTTTTATAGTCTTTTAATAACAAATAATTCAGAGATTATTCTTTCTGTTTCCCAAATATTATGTAAAATAGAAAAAAAATAGCGAGATTGTAGATTTTTACAAAAAATATCACACACATACACACATATTCAAATAAAAATAAGTACCCGACCTATAGACCGAGTACTTATAAAAATAGTCAGTTGTTCGCTATGGAATAGCAATTTTCCGTACATTAGACCCACAACGCTCAATGTAGATGCCTTTGGATAATTCGTTCAGCGGCTTATAAATTCTGTAACCATCAAGTGTATAGATTTCAGTTTCATATTGCTCCTGTATGCCCGCAGATACTAAATGTATTGAACTTAAATCAGTATTGAAATTGTTACCGGACACCATGTCTGCAGTCAGTACCTCTCCTGTTGCAGTAGAAGTAATTACCAGAATCAAGTTACATTCGGACGGATCAGATACCGTTGAAGGCATATCAAATCTTATAGTAAAACTACGAGGCAACATAGCCTCGAAATCACCTTCAAGAGACATACCGGTAAATGATGGATATATACCGCGTGCGACTTCATTGTATGTAGTTTCCAACATAGAGCTTTTGCCTACATAAGGTTCAAACCAAGGTACCAGTTCTTCACCATACATGTCTATTATCTGTGCCATGGTTGCCTGAGAGAATGCATTAGTCTGTAGCCATTGTTGTCCCTGACCACTTACGTTGTTCTCAGTTACTATAACTGATGCCGACAAACCTGCATCACTTGCCGTATATGAAACCTCAGTTTCATAATCAACAGTCACCTGCCTGCTCTCTGCGATGTTATAATCAACGTATTTTATATTTGTGCGGGCTATACCCTTTCGAGACATAAGTTCATCTACGGGTACCGTTGCAGGGTCACAACCACCTGTGCGGTTATACATAGCTGCGGGTAGATAAGGAGCAGCCTCCGGAGCTACGTATGACAATACATTATCTGCATCGGTAAAGTAAGAGTTATCGGTTATATACATCGGATCGGGTCCCATACCGTTACTATGAAGTGCCACTGCCAATATACGTCCTCCGCCATCTGAACCATCATATTTATGTATAAAATAATTCAGGAACGCTGTTCCTCGCGGACAATAAGTGCATTTGACACTGGTCATTTCTTCTATGAGGACTACAGGAGGATAACATGGATCGGCAATAATCAATGTACCCGATATTACAGTTGCAGGTGCATCTTCATAATCAGGGGTTATAGTCATGATGTAGTCATGTGTACCTCTGAAAGTAACCGGAATATCCGCAAACACAACATAATCTGTCGTAAGAGTGGACAAATTACTGATATGACCGGATTTATATTCAGCCGTATAATCACCTGCCGTAAGTACAGCTGTAAAACCGTTACACTTTACCGGAGTAGACAAATTTACCTCAAACTCCAAGGGCCTCTCTATATCAGATACTATCCAGTTATTGAAAGTATCAACATTCGGCAGACCTATATAGTAAGCCCCTACTCCGATCTCGGAAAATCCTACCATACCGCTACTATTACCGGTATTCACAAAAGCAAGATGCACATTCTTACCCTTGTAACCCTTGAGTGCATGACGACGCATGGCAAAACCTACAGAACCGGTACTACCCTGAACCGTATTTGTAGCCACAACTTTAAAATCAGACTTATCAATACCTGATTCAGAAATCATGACGCTATACTTATTATTCAGGTTATTGCCGGTAGCAAGAACAGTATAATAAAGTATGAGATTGTCATCTGTAATTTCAAATTCCGGTGATATCAGCCATTCATCAGACTTGTGACCGTCGTCATACTGTGAATCCGAAAATGCTCCCGTTCCGTACGGAGTGCCAATAAGACAGTGGTTTGTTTCTCCGGTACTATATAAAGTCCATCCTTCCAAACCGTTTACATCAAACTCAGAACAGAAATCAACAGGAAGCTCTACCGAGGCATTAGCAATGTTAACGACTGTCAGTAACAGATATAGAATAACTATATGTAAGACTCTGCTCCTCATCTTATCTTCATTATTTTACGACGTGAACCGTCAGAATAAACCACAATATTAAATCCATCACACGGTGTATTATGACGTACACCATGTGCATCATACCATGCTACCGGAATTGCGGACGCTTCATTAAAAGAGTCTATACCGGACATGTCAAGAAGTATTCTTGTTTCCGGTGATTGCACAGCCGCAATTCCATTCTGCATAGGTGTGATACGAAGTCCATACTCTTCACCCGGTATCAGATTTACAAACTTATAGACAGGTTCATCTGTAAGAACATCATGATATGGTTCCACAGGTGTACGAGTCAGAGAGCGTCCGGCTATTTCTATGTCATCAATAAGAGCATAGCCTCCCTTACGAACAAGACTGATAGCCACACGTTCCACTCCATCAAGAGGAAGAGTAAAAATCTGTCCGCCTTTGGTAAGCGATACGCTGCCTATAGTTAACCAACTATCACCATCAGGTATTTCAACTGCAAATTCATTACCGGAACCGTTATCCGCACCCCAGAATGACAACTCATCCAATAACATTTCCGGATAAGCTATTTCGATACGATCCCCGTCTTTAATCATACGTAACGATGGAGCTGACTTACCGTAGAAACCATCAACGGCATAATAAGAGTTTGAGGTTGTCGTCCACAGAGAAGGTAACCCATCGCTCTTATCATCAAAACCGTATCCTTCAGTATGAGTATCGCTCGCACGTCCTATACTACACAGAGATATAAGATAACTATCAGCCCCACTGACTTCACTCCATGATGCAGTAAATGTATCTGACCCGGAAGGTGTAAGAGAAATGTTATCGATACAACGTTTAACAAAAGCCAGTTCAGGAGTATTAATTATCTCTTTCAGAGGTTCGGAAGTTACCGAACCTCTTCCGGCAGTTATTGTTACAGTATATTCTGTTTCAGGCGTCAGGTCTGTCAGAGTAACAATTTCAGGAGTTAAAAAAATACGGTTCATCCAATCCCCGACAGTTTCATCTCCCACAGTGATACTTACACGATACCATGAAGCGTTTTCGACCGGAGTCCAACTAAATGTAAAACTATCATCTGACAGGTCACTGACTTTTACGGACTCAGGAGTAGCCGGCCGGAAAGATGAGTTTGCAGCCAGTATTCTTATAATTGTTGTCTCAGGGTCATCACCTACTTCTTCCACATCATCAAAACAGAAAACAGAACTCTCATTCCATGCAGTGAGAGTATATGTCGTCACCCCATAGGAACCGGGCATTATATCTCCGTCACGTGTCGTTTCCGAACCGATTCCATCAACCTCAACAATATCTACCAGCTGATGTAGTGCATCAGTATTGACAGTATTATTGAGCCAACGCTCAGGTATCATATCAATGTGCCATATAAGCATACCGTGTCCGGGCAAATAGCGGTCCCAGCCTATCTGCTGCCGATTTTCGATAACAAACCATTCATTTTCATATCCCGGTACATCAATACGATACCCCTTAGCCTGACCATTACCTATCCACGGTAAATCGACTATACCTTCAGCTGATTCCTCCAGTAAGTCACCATATTCAAGCCAATCGAGTTCCGCACGCTCAAAAGCTGAGAAAAGCGGTGGAGTATGCATGTTATTATTATATGAACCCTGTGCCATTGTATCCCATTCCCCAAGACCAAAGCTGAACAAACTATATCCCACATCGTAATGATCAGCCAACCCGAGTACATGACCGAATTCATGTACAAAAGTACCTATGCCGGTAGGGACTACTTCACCGATGGTGCTATAACGAACTTCATTACTACAAGCATAATTACCAATAATCTTACCGTCCAATTCAAGATGTATTCCCCATGCCTCTTCCAGATTTGCCGAATGAGGCCATATAAAGTCATTGCCCTGAGGATAGTCAGCCTGACCATAACCTGAATAGAAAAAGAATATGCTGTCTACCATACCGTCTCCATCGGCATCATATTCCGAAAAATCTACTTCATCATCAATAGCCAGACATGCCTCACGTACAGCCTCACCCATACGTGCATCCTGAGTTTTGTAGTCTTCACCGTAATATTTCGCAGAATATTGTAAACGTATCGGACCGATAACTGTAAACTCCGGATCAAATTTTCCATCGGAACTTGCCAGATAGAAATCACGAACGCTACCGTCCGCTCCGTTATCCCACGTAAAACCTTCCTCGTTGAGCATACGATCATAGTAATCATAAGGATCTTCTAATGAAAGGAAAGGTTGATCGGAGAACTCAATAAGTACTACAAGAGCTTTCCTGTGACCCGTAGTAGGAAAATTATTGATACGTACACGATGCCGTGTGTCAGAAGACAAGCTACGTCTCATGCCACGTAAAGGCGTATCAGATGATACCTTCTGAAGCATTCCGGATTGATCAAACTCCACTCTGCAACCATCCGGAGTGTACAAGGCATGAGAATATTCATCACCACGCATAATTACAGTGATTTCAGTACCATCAGGTTGTAGAATACGTTTGGGTTCAGGGTCTGCCGGTATAGCTGACATTGTAGCGGCAGATGTCATTAAAGTTGTGATAGCCGTTAGGCGTATATTATTCATGATGTTTCATTAATATTAAGTTACCGTCGTGCCGACACATTCGGCCGACACGACGATAATTCAAAACAAATATTAGATGTCGGACTGTGCAACAGAATTTATTATCTTACGATAACCTTTACTGAATCATTGCCTATACGTACAATATATATACCTGCCTCAAGTGGCAGCATAAGTGTATCATCAACACGGCCGTTGTATCTAAGAGTTCCGTCTATAGAAGTTACTGTCATTTCAGTACCATTGGCATTGATTACATTCAGATAACCATTACCACCTGCAACAACAACAGTACTATTTTCGATAGCAACAACTTCCGAACGTGCATCAACTCGGTTAGAAAGAACCGATTCTCCGAGATCATAGAGTGCGCTTACACCATAGAGACCTGCTTTCTCGCCCTTCGCCATTAAAGACTCAGCAAATATAGTAAGATCAGAATCACAGTAAACATTATAACCCATGAGTACCGGAGTGCGTGCATCTGTATAATGAATATCATCAACCATGATGCCGAACCCATTGACTTTAACATGCAAAGCTACATAGCGTGTATTTTCAGGAAGTATGCAGCTAACTTCCTTCCATACTCCTGTATAAGTATAGTCAACAGCGGTGACAAGGGTTGTGAATGATTCAGGATTCTTATCAGTAGTGCTGACTAATACTTCCAATACACAACTCATATCATTAGCAAGAGTCATGAATGAGAATTCTGTACCACCGAGTACTTCAGGTGATATGAACCAGTCATCTTCCGGCTCATCTGAATTATCACGACCTTCACTATCCATACCATAGTTACCCCAAGCGATAAGACAGTTGTCACCGCTATACGGCTGCCACATTGCAACATCCGGACAACCTGCTTCTTTAGCACTCCAAACCATCCATGCCAATGGCTGCTGCACATAAGGCCAGTAATTACCGTAATACTGTATGAACGATGTTGAAAAGTGACCGTCTCCATCAATAGTGGTCCAACCCTCTATATTATCACGTGTGAAAGCCGGCACATCTTCGAAATCAAGCAGTACTTTACGACCTGTTTCAATTTCAGGAGCATTCCATGTCAGGTTAAGTTCGTCATCAGCAGTCAGTTCCGATGGAGCTGGCAACTGAGGTTCGATAGCCTTAACTATACATAGTTCACTCATATTGTCGCTTTCATCAACATCATTACCATAAAGAACTTCAGCCGAATAGGTTGTCAAGCCGTCAGAACCGGCTGAAACTGAAAGCGGGAATGTGAAGTTACGTTCAGTTCCCGGTGCAAGGGCATCTGTTACTTCAATCTCTGCTACAGTCTGATCGTTTACATTGAACAACACTATATAATCGTCAGCAATCTTTGCACCCATATTAGCTACCGTGACACGTATCTCGGCTATATCTCCATAATGCAAACCGTCTGTACGGCTGATTCCCGTAATAGCCAGATTATCACCTTCGGCTTCAGCTATAGAATAGTTATCAGCAAATACACGATCCTTAGCATCAGAGGTAGCAACTTTCAGACCTATCTGAGCTTTCTTGCCAGCGACAGAAGAAAGATCAAATACATGCTGTTGCCAGCCATTTCCGCCATCAAGAGATATGGGTTCATAAAGAGTTTCATAATCATGTCCGTTGACAGTAGTTTCCACGCTGAAAGTTGATTCCTTATCCATACCGGGTGTGTGATGTACCCATATCTTCATCACGGGAAGAGTATTGCCCGTGAAGTCAATAATCGGAGTTGAGAATCGTGCCGCACCTGCTTCTGCTCCACGATTTAGGTAAACCAACTGTATACCGTCATTATTCTGGGATTTTACTTTATCATTATAGACTTCACTGTCAATATCCCATGTCGAAGAACCTGTCAACTGTGAGTTTATATAAGGAGATACTGTAAATCCTTCTTTGCCGATAGGTTCAATTACAGGAATATTAAATGGTTCTCCAAGCACTATGCTTGTATTAGCATACTCTGATTCACCCTCGGGAGTGACAGCAGTTACAGACACGATATACTGATCCTGTTTGCCGTTATCAAGTATGGTAACCTCAACCTCATTCTCGAATATCTCTGCAATTTCATTTCGGTCGGGCCACTGACCGGGAAGATACTGATATATCTTGTAGGTAATGTTATCGGTATCTATCCAGCCCCCGTTAACTCCTTCCTGGGGTATATCCCACGAAAGAACCAACTGGTTCTGAGCCTCACCCCATACAGCTTTAAGATTAGTAACAGGTTTGGCTATATCTGAGCCGGCATAATACGCAATTTCTACAGGCCAGCCTTCGCCATCGTTGTTTTCTGCTACAGCATGCCAGTAATTCCAGCCATGTTCAACACTGAGATTCACCTCAGCCATCTGTCCCGGTTGTACAGAACTGTTACGTCCGAGTTCATTTCCTTCCGTATCATAGATTACGAATGCAGAAATAGCGTTGAGCACACTGCCATCAACAGTAATTGAGGGCATAAGAGCTGAAACAGTACCATTATAGCTACCCGGGGTTTCGGGTTCAAACTTCACTTCCTCACATACACCGGGTGCTACTGAGTTACCGCGATGTGTTATACGGACATCATAGAGTGACCATATATAATCATCATTGGCACCGTTGTAGTTATGGAATCCTATTCGGTAGTCACCATCCTTATCGGGAGAAAAGAATAAACTTACAGGTTGCTGTCCCTTAGTAGCGGTCAATGTAGTCAAAGGTACTGTCATATCACTGTCAGCATCACCCATACCGTAGGATATCTCAAGTGTTCCTTTACCTTCTATATTAGCTGTCAGTTCATAAACTTCTCCTTTATTCATGTGGAACGGCGGAGTAAGCAGCCAGTCATTATTCTGTCCCCATGTCGAAGTAATACCCTTCATGTATATATTCCACTGCCAGCGTCGGTATTCTCCGTTGTTATCAAGACTTATTATATTCCAGCCTTGCAGACAGTCCATATCCTCAAAATAATTGACATACGGTAATTCCACATATCTTCCGGCAAAGACCTTAGAAGAAGTTGCACCCTGACCGGCGTGACCATTTACAGATGCTGTCACAGTGTAACTGTAACCTGTGAATATGTCACTTTCGATGGTATCATTACAATCTGTAGCAGTTATATTCTCAGCCACAACTTTACCGTCATTGTCACGAACTACCGTATATGTCAGTGCCGAGAGATCAAGCTGTGTTCCAAAGTCGGCAAAACGACTTTCAGAAGGTGCGCCCCATGATATTGTTACATTTTTGTCATTGCAAACAGCTTGTACATTATTCGGCTGTGTCGGTACATCTTCACCGACAACAATATTGTATGAGCAGCGTAATGGAGCAATCTCATTATACATAGGTTGCATATATACAGTTAATGTATGCAAACCCGGTTCTATAGGAGTATAAGAGGTCGTAAGATCAACAGAACCTTTGACATAATCTCCATAATTAATACTGTCAGCTATTCCTTCAGGAGCTATATAGTTATTATCAACATATATGTACACACGCACATTCTTCTGTGTCTCCTGTACCCAGTCGGGATATTCTATCTGTGAGCCGTCTGCCAGCAGAGAAGGCACAGTAAACTCAAACTTAATCTGCGTGTCGGACGGTGACGTCACACTGAGATCATCGACCTGCGAAAGAGTGTACTTATAGTATGACGGTAACGTTTCAGGACGTCGGTAAAAGAAGGTAAAACCTGTAGGAGCATTCTCTACAAGCTCTGTATTTACCTCACCGTCCTGTGCAAAAGTACTTATACGGTAATATACCGTACCGTCATAAAAATTATAATGATTGACAGTCAGTTTACCTGTAGACGAATCATATACCATCGGCTGTACTCCATATTGACCTTCTGTAGGTAGACCCGTACGTCCTATCACAGTTGTCTCGCATGTGGCAGGATTCAGCTTTGCCAGATAGAGAGCATCACTTGAAATGAGTGCATAAAGAGTACCGTAGCCCGCACATATCGACTTAACGGTATACTGATCGGCATTATCACGTCCTGATACATAAGAACCGAGCCAGCCGATGCGGCGTATACGGTTGGCATCCTCATCAAATATATTTAGAAAATATCCTTCTCCTCCGTTACCGTCATCACCGATTGTCACAGCATATACCACATCGCGCTGATCATCATAGGTCATGAGATAAGGTACGTAACTTTTAATTCCGTCACGGGGTACATCTTCGGTAAAGATATCTATAAATTCAAGAGTATTGGCATCATAAACCGTACGCTGAATAGTGGAATAATTTGTATATCCGGCCATCTGAGGCAGAATACAATTCAATTTATCTCCTCTAACATACGAATAAGGAGATACACCGGAATGTGAACTTACAGTATCGCAGACGAAAGGTTCAAGATTGAAATTCACAAGTCCGCCGGTGATTTCTCCGTTATCGGTAAGTCCTGCAGCTACATTAAATCCGGTATACATATACTGCGTATCGTCCTCCGGAGCAAAAGGACTGAAAGCAGGTACTCCGGGAGCGTGTCCGTTAAAAGAAGAATACGCTTCGAGTGCATTGAGGTCAGCCAGTGACTGAGTGCCGAATGAACGTTGCGGTGCTTTGAGACGCTTCAATGCATCTGTTTCCCGATTAGCTTTGTTAATACAGGATTGCTCCGGCATGTGTAACACTGTCTGTGCTCCGATAGTAGGAAGCAATACGGCAGTGGCACATATAGCCGTGACCATAGTCTTTTTTTTAATCATAATACAGTAGTAAGGTTATGTGAAAGTATTTATGAATAGATTCGATATTACGTACCTGAAACATTATTTGAAGAGATGCCCAAAATTAATATGTGATACCCCTTTAAATCAAGAATATGACCCGGATATATTCCAAATTTCAAGAAATAGTGACTGTGTACGGGTAAAAATCGCTACATTCGCACTGTTAAATAAGGTAAATGAATTAAACTTAGTAACAGCCGCTACAAAAATGTCAAGATTCAAGACACTCATATTTGTCTTATTGCTCCTGTTGACAGCATGGGGAGCGGGAGCCGTTATAGATCGGCCCGGTTCGTCAGCTCCAATGCGAACTGCAGAAGCTGCCGAGGCATCGGGTGACCTCCCGTTGGCCATAGGTAGCTACTCTCTGCTGATTAAAGAATATAACCCTGAAATGCCGCGTGAGAAGCAGCTGAAGTATGCAGAGGCTTTTAAGCATGCCGGTGATTTGTGTGATTCGTCACAACGTTTCATAGAAGCTCTCGAATTTTATACTTTAAGTTATCAGATAGCTGAAAAAATAGAGAATCCGGAACTGATGATGAAATGTCTCGGTAATATCGGAAATGTCTATGCACGTTTTGAAGATCTGGAACGTGCGCTGACTTACTATAGCAGAGTATATAGGCTGGCACTTAAATATAATTCAGTACCCGACCAGATAAAAGTACTCATTAATATTACGACAGCTAATGCTCTTGCAGGTAATATAGAGGCAGCCAAAGAAGGATTTCGCAAACTCACACTTATCGACACTATAGGACAACCATTCGGAGAATATCATCGTTTACGTCTTCAAGGCACTATCGCCGCTGCCGGAAAGAATTATACCGGGGCTATATATTATTACAGACAGGCACGGAGATCAGCTGTTGAAAATAATCTTGATTCGATAATGATAGCTAACGGTGATTGCCAGCTCGGTCGTAGTTATATGTTGGCCGGAAACATAGACTCAGCAAAGACTGCCCTTAATCGCGCACTCAAGATTTCAACAGAACATGGATATAATGACGTGAGTATGGGTGCTTATACCAATCTTGCTGAACTGAGTCGTATAGAAGGAGACTCTGTTTCAGACATGAAGTACAAGGCTATGGCACAACAGATAGCAGATTCGATGTTTAATCGGCGTGATTTCAATAAAGTCCGGAATAAGTTGGTGGAATATGAGGAAATGCTTCAGTCAACACGTATCGCAGACTTAAATACACGTCTTACAATACAGTGGATAATAATTATGTTTGTAGCTGTTGTACTTATAGTTATAGGTATTGCAGCTGCGATTATAATGAGACGTAACAAACAACTCAGGTTCGCTAATGAAACCCTGCTCAAGAATAATCATGAGCTTATTGAAAGCAAAGAGAAAACACGTGTACTCATGGAGAAATATCTTGATTCACTTCAGAAGGAAAAAGAGAAATTAAATATTTTGCCTGTAGAAAAGTCATCTGATGAATTACCAACCGACGACAATTATAACCCTACAGCAGAATCCGGAGATACAGGCTCCGTTTCCGAACCGAAAGAGGAAACGGCATATCTTAGCGAAGAACAGATTGAAATACTGCTGAGACGTATTAATCGGGTGTTAGATGATGAACAGTATATATTTAACTCTGAGTTCAGCCTTAATATGCTTGCGAAACTTGTAAAATCAAATACCAAGTACGTGAGCTGGGTTATCAATGAGATGTACGGACGTAACTTTAAAAGCCTTCTCAATGAGAGGCGTGTGCATGAAGCTTCAAAACGACTGGAGGATAAGGAACACTACGGTTCATTTACTATACAGGCCATTGCCGAGGAAGTAGGCTACAAATCATCAAATAGTTTTATACAGTCATTCAAGAAAGTAGTAGGTATGACGCCTGCAGTGTATCAGAAACTGGCTTATCAAAAACGTGATAGAGCTAATGAATCAGCCGAAGAGAATGACGAGTTACAATCCTAGAACCTCCTCAGCAGGACGCACAGGTAGGCATGTCCCCGAGTAGGTAGCCTCAATCACCGGTCTCGACCTATCAATTCTTTAAGAGCACGAAATAAGAGAGGCAGAGCCATAGTTCAGATTTAGGACTCTGCCTCCTTATACTTTCTGTGGGGATATTAGCGGTTAATTGTGTTTATGAATATTTTCTTAGTTGTAAACGTACCGTCAGGATTGATTGCTCGCTGAATATACACTCCTTTATCAGGACGAGTAATCTCTCTGCCATTCAGATCATAGTATTTAATGGTGGCAGCCTTATCATTTGCTACAACATGGCTGATACCTGATGTTATTTCACCGGACTCCACATCATAAGTGATTATGGCAGACTTGTACTGATTGCCTTTTTCATCAATATATACTGACTGTACTCCTATTGTGGTAATGTCTTGAGCAAAGAAATTTACATTATGGTAAGCTCCATAAGATTGAATGTCATATCCACAATTGAAATCAAAGGGAAGAATAGTAATTTCTTTATCCAAATCCTGGTATTCGTCAGGATAGAAAGTCATTAATTCACTGTCGATATAAATTGAGTAATACAAGTTGGACGTATGCAGCAACTCATTATTTATATTAAAGATCGGAATATTGAAACTTAGGGAGCAATAATCCATTCCAAAGTCTGGTGAATAATATAAATTATTCGGTTCTTGTGGAGTAAGACTTATGTCAGATGACTGGTGGTTAAAGCTTACATACCAAAATTGTTCAATGGACATTGTTGTCTCTTTGTTAGTGTTAATGATGATGCATTCATCATCGGCCCCTCTCATTTCCTTCCGCTCGCCATCTAATTTAAGGGTAAGAGACTGGGCTATTACTCCATCCGGGTAATATTCTTCCCAATCAGGGTTATACACCATCTCAATTTTTCCTCCGAAAAAGTAACAGTGATAGAATTGAATATTATCCGAACCCACATATTGTGCAGACTCAAATATTACGTTATTACCCTCAACACGACCTTCAATCCAGGCTTCGGGGAAAATCTGTGATATTCCCTGCACATAGATTTTATTATCATTGCTAAAACCTACTTTCACAAATGAGCCGCTTTCATTATATCCATTTTCTTTATAGATAAATGCCCATTCTTCCGTCTCTAATCCTACAGGAGGAGTGATTCGCTTATCTTTAAATGGTATGTAACTCATCTGGTATTCACCAAACCCATCCCATTCTTTATCTTCACCACATAGCCCAAGAATCTGGAGTGGGTATTCTTGATCCAGACTGTAGTCAGGCAACTCCAGAGATATTACACCTTCCTCATTTACATTCATATATAATGTCTGAATGTCGCTCACTTTATAAGTGGGCTTCTCACCATCTAAGCCGGTATATTCCATTACATATAATGACTGCATCTTATCAGGGCTGCTAACATAGGCAACTTGTGGAAAAGTCATCTTGATTCTGTCTCCTTCCCATTCACCTTTAAGATAACAATCGGTGCGTAGAGACACAAAAGGGTGAGAGAAGTATATTTCCCCTTCCTCATTTTCAATCACGGTTGCCGCAAGGCGATCAAGATTTTTAATTAGGATAGCCCCTGAAAAAGCTGTATAGAATCCTTCACCTGCGCGGGTGTACTCTTTTTTCTCACCCTGTGGGTCAATGAAGGGTCCTTGGGGAGTGGTGGTGGCATGGGTGGTTAGGAAATTCATGCACCACGCAAATAAGATTAATAAAGATGTTTTAGACATAAAAATTAATTTTTGATTTGTGGGGGCAAAATTAGCGTGAGATATGAATATTGTCAAAAAAATAGGGGGGACACAGGGGGGACATACTTGAAAATTTGTATTTTATGGTTGAAATATCTATTTTTGCCGTATGAAAAAACCAAAAAAGCTAAACCTATTGCTGTTGATCTTCCTGTTGTTTATGTGCAGATGTGGAAGCGGGGAATCAGACATCTCTCTTTTTAGATGGGTGCCCGTTTCCCCGGAATTTGACTCCATTAATATAATGATGGACGATGCGAGTGGCAATTATGTGACTGTAGACTCCCTATGGAATATTTTTGAGAAAATGAAAATGGCTTTGGATAAAGAAGGTTTTGACTCAATAAGACACAAACAGGCAAAAGCACGTATGTATTATTGGGAAATGAGAATCTATCGTCAGTCGAGTCGTGATGACAGTGCTGCCAAAAGTCTTAAGAAGGGACTTGCCCTAATGGACTCTTCCCTCTATCCGTATGATCGTGCCAGAATTGATATTGCTAAAGGCTCACTTTCGACGGATGGACTTATTGAAAGTTTAAAAGGTGCCTCTAACAGTTGTGACTATGCATTAGCTACTAAAGATCCCTCTATCTGGAAGGATTGGCACGTACAAATTTAGCAGTATATTATATGTATTTGGGCAATCTTGAAGAGGCATTGGCTCACAGTCGAAAAGCTGAAGTTCTTTTCCGGAAGATAGGAAAATCAAGGTTGGCAGATGGCACAATTGTTAACACAGCTTCCATCTTATGTCAGATGGGAGATACCATTGAAGGCATGAGGCAGTTAAGGAAGCTTATAAATTCAGAATCCTGTTGTAAGGACACTTTTGTAAGAATCTCTGCAATGAATGTCTTGGGCAATGTGATACATGATGTCCCTCTAATGAGAGAGGCTTATAAGGAAGTGAGTGCCAATTCAAGATTTTCACGAAGAAGAATGAACTTTACAGCATTACTGATGCAGGCATTATGTACCGATAGTTTATATGCCGACGCTGTAAAAATAGCCTTTGATAATCTTTCATTAGCTGATAAATATGTATATGAGGCAAGGTTAAATTCTAATTCTCAAGGAGTATGGAGTGTAGAATATATTTATAGGTTTTTGGCTCAATATTATGAAAATCAAGGTCAGTTAGATTCGGCTTTGGCTTATTATAATAAGGCGTGGCAACTTAATCAATGGCAAAGAGAAGCTTTTGACATTGTGTCGGTAAAACGTGCTGAGGCATCTGCCGAACTTAACCGCCAAAGACTTGAGTCACAGAAGGTAATTGATCATCAAAAATTTATATGGATTCGTGTGGTAAGTATAATAATTGTTGGGGCTGCCTTAGCCTTTTCTATTATTAGTTACCATTTTCAGAGAATAAAGCTTAGAAACAGAGAAGCGGAAATAAAGGCAGTTAAGATGCAGCTGGAAGCGGAACGGCGGGCGAGAGTAGCGGCTGCCTCCTCATTGATGCTGAAGGAGAAAGATAATATTTTGGGGACTGTATTGGAACACATGGAAGGTTCTGGCTTCGCTGATGGTCTTTCCGGAAATGATGTTAGAGAATTGAAAAGCGTAATAACCACTCATTATAGCGGTAAAACTGAGTGGGAAGAGTTTAGAATAAGATTTGAAGAAACCAATCCTGAGTTCAGGAAAAATTTTGTTGATAAGTACCCTAATATCACACAGCGTGATTTAGATTTCGTATGTCTGATTAAAATGGGTATGTCGTCAAAACATATAGCCAGGCTTACAGGAATGTTACCTGAATCTATTAAGAAGAAGCGTCATCGTCTTAGAATAAAAATGAATCTCACCCCGGATATAGATCTTGAAAAAGTTATTCAGGAGATTAATTGAAATTAAAAATTCGGAGTTTTGGATTGGAATTAAGTGATTTTACAGATAGGTTGATATTATTATTTGTGGGTTTTATAAGTCGACTTATAAAACCCACAAATAATAATATTTATCGATAATTACTTATTGACAAAAACGAGGTACTGGCCAGGTGTGAGTGAAGCAGGCATAGCGGCAGCTTCGCCGGTGAAGTAGTTGACCATACCGTCAACAGCGGGAGTTGTGCCGGTAAAGGTTACGTCAGCTGTATTCTTACCGAGATTTGTAAGTACAACCACTTTGGAGTTGTCTTTCTCGCGTGAGAATATATAGAGGTCAGGGCTGGCAGTGGCGTAACTTACCAGTTCGCCGCCTTCAAGACCTGCGGCAAGGGCCTTCTGATTATGCTTCAGACCGTTCAGCTTCTGATAGAATGTGAAGTATTCGTTGCGGGGTTCCCACTGCGGAGCCTTATCTTTCTCGAAGAATTCGAAAGCACGGTTCATGCCGGTTTCCTGACCGGTGTAAAGCATCGGCATACCGGGGAGTGTGTACGACAGCACGGCAAATGCACCGGTAAGGTTGCCGAGACGGTCAAACTCAGTACCCTCCCAAGAATTGAGGTCGTGGTTAGTGACCATATTCATTAGATAAGTGTCTTTGGGGTATTCGGCAGCCTGTTCAGCAAGGAGTTTATCAATGGCAGTAGCGTGAGTTTCGGGGAATTCCTTCACTTTACCGTCAGTACCCTTAAAAGTGTACTGTCCGGAGGTAGCGGCAATAGCGCTGAATAGGTCTTTCATAGGCCAGTTATAACCCATATCGAAACCGTTTTTCTGAAGTTCGGGTACACTTGCTTCAGCCAACATGAAAAGTTCGGGTTTCACAGCCTGGAGTTGCGGACGTGCCTCATCCCAGAAGTCGGTCGGTACCTCCATTGCCACATCACAGCGGAAACCGTCAACGCCAACCTCGGTAAGCCAGAACTTCATGGCATCAATCATGCCCCTGCGCATTTCAGGATTAGAATAATCGAACACATAAACGTCGGTCCAGTCATATACACCAACCATATTACCGAGCGAATCCTTCTCATACCAGTCAGGGTGTTCGGTTACCCATTTGTTATCACGTCCGGAGTGATTGGGCACCCAGTCAAGAATTACTTTCATACCCTGTGCATGGGCTTTTTTCACCATCTCCTTAAACTGATCGATTGTGCCGAACTCAGGATTGAACGCCGTATAGTCGGCCACTGAATAATAGCTGCCGAGCTTTCCTTTACGGTCTTGCTTGCTGATGGGATGTATCGGCATCATCCAGAGTATGTCGACACCGAGATCTTTGAGACGAGGCAATTGCTTGGCGAATGAGTTGACAGAACCATCATCGGAATACTGACGGAGGTTCACCTCATAGATGACAGCGTTGCGGCTCCATTCGGGGTGTTTCACAGTTGTAAAGGTTGAATCGCGATCTTCAGCAACAGCGTTGCCGGCAGAGCCTTTACCGCCACACGCAGAAAACAGAAGGGCACTAATCAGGCCAAGTGCCGAGAAAATTCTCTTCATAGGTATTCGGAAAACTTATTTGGGTTAAACAGAATTTATGCAGTAGTTTCATTTCAAAGGACAAAATTAATAATTTTTTCGTGTAACAGTACATATATATTCTTATTTATAAGTTTTATAAGATTTATAAGTCTTATAATTTTTATAAATCTTGTTATTAAACATAAGGATTTTGTCTATATTTGCATTCTAAAGTAAGCACATATATTAATCTACACCGATTATGACACAGATAAGATACCCTATCGGAGACTCCAGTTTCCGTAAGATACGCGAAAACGGCTTCTTTTATATAGACAAAACTGAAGTAGTATATAAATTGGCCCATCATGCAACCTACTGCTTCCTGAGCCGTCCGAGACGTTTCGGGAAAAGTCTGCTTGTGTCCACTCTCGAAGCTTATTTCAAAGGACAGAGACAGCTCTTTGACGGACTTGCCATTGCCGCAATAGAGAAAGAATGGACCGAATACGCTGTCCTACGACTCGACCTTTCAGCCGATGATATGAGCCGCTGCGAAGGTCTCAACGCATATCTGCACGCCAAGTTAGGGGCATACGAGGATATATACGGTCAGAATAGCAGGGAGACATCTTTCGGGACAAGATTCAAAGGTATAATACAACGTGCCTACGAAAAGACAGGCCGTGGAGTGGTAATCCTTATCGATGAATATGACAATCCAATGATATCCACTCTCGGTAAG
>JAAVDM010000041.1 GCA_014801815.1 Bacteroides sp.
ACATCGGTTCAGTATATTAAAGTGGCGCAACCCTAATATAGCGCATCTTGTTAGAGTACGCTGTATTTTAATTATTCAAATCAATATTTAACATCTCTAAATTAGTTTAGACTACTTCATCAGGGCTTTAGAACAGTTACGTGAATGTGGCCGACACATGTTCAGGGACAATTCAGCATCTCCGGTATTCCATTACCTCGATACTATATATGACAATGTATTTACACATATCCGTGAGGATTATCCGAGAGTACCGGAAAAAGCCCTGAATATACTCGCACTCTCTATTCTCGGCATATCATACAGCAGTATAGGACTGATTCTGGATATGACCTACACTAATGTCGCACAATATATATTCCGACTTAGAAAAAATCTTTTGATACCTGACAGTCCTAACTATGAGCAATACAGAAGAATCCTGAAATAAAAATACACCTCTATCTTATCCAAAGATAAACTTCTATTTTTACATCCGCGTTTTTATCATTCAATATTATACTGTTTTTCAAGAATATAACCACTTATAAAAAAATTAACATTTTACACACTTACAAAACGCTATTATTCAAGTATTTACAAATCAATTATAAAAATATATTTATCCCTAAATTGTTGTGATTATCTCCCTCCGTGACTAATTTTGCACAAATCATTAACCACTATACTCACAGCAATCATGAGAAAGGAACTATTCATTTTTCTGACTTTTTTAATATGTGGCTTCAGTATAGGTATAGCCGACACACCAAATAATAATCCCAGCGTCAGTATACCTATTATTAAGAAAAAATACTCATCTCAATCTGGTGGACGCCATACATCCGGTGCACCTGCGCCAATTAACGCATGGCTTACAGATACAAGCCTCATGTTTAGTTTTCCTATTGATATGGGAGAAGCGGAAATAACTGTATCAGCCGATAATTCGGCATGGAGCGTCAGTGAAACGGTTGACACTCCTGATGGCCTTGTTACCATCTCTGTATCACCCATGCCAGATGACTACACCATAACAATACATACCGACGCAGCAACCTATGTCGGATATTATACCATCTACGATGGCGATTAATTGTAATGAACCAATTTCTCAACCTAAACAAACGTAATATGAAAAAAAACTTTCTATTTCTACCTTTACTTGCTCTTCTGAGTTGCACCCAGCAGGAAATACCTGATGTGCCCACCCTGAGTGAAGCTGATGGTAGATCTAACAACCTTGTTTCACTGGACGAGGCTATCGAGACGGCACGCCTGTATGTGAGCGGTCTCAAAGGCGGCAACACACGTTCGGCTGACCTGAAATTAGCAAAAGTCGACCTTCTGGGAAAGATGAACACGCGTTCGGCTGACAACGACACAACTCAGCTGTGGGGTTACTATGTAATCAATTTCGCAGATGACAACGGATTCGCCCTCGTAGCGGCTGATAAACGCAACAGACCTGTCTATGCCCTGAGCGATGAGGGAAGTCTCGAACTCAGCGATACCGTAGGCAATCCGGGACTGAGAAGCTATCTGAACTCTCTTCCGGTTAGCTCTGACAGCCTTATCCTGGTGGGACTCAAGCCGGGCATTATACAGCCGACACCTCCAGGGCTCTTTCCGAATCCGGCACAAGTAGAAGTAGCTCCTATTCTGCCTGCATCAGTGCGTACATGGGGCCAGGGCGCACCTTTCAACCAGTTCTGTATCAACGCAGCTAACTCTGATGTACGGGATCTGACCGGCTGTGCCCCGTTAGCCGCAGCCATGATTATGTCTCACTACGAATGGCCAACTTCCTATCAAGGGTACAGCTTTACATGGAGTGATATGAAAACTAATCATTCCTCCACTCAGTTAGCACGACTGCTGTACCTATTGGGAAACAACAAAAACTTTAAGGTTGTATATTCACCGACACTCTCCATAGCTACGACTGAAGACTACGGACAACCATTTGTAAACATGGGATATACCGCACCGGTGAAAGAAAACTTCTCAGAAGCAAGAGCCTTGTCTGTACTGCGCAGCGGCAATCCTATACTCATACAGGGAAATAAAAGTGAAAATAATATAGATAATTTCTGGGTGTTGGATGGTATATACAGTCTGTCCTATTCTAACGGAGCTATAGTCACTCCACCTGCCCCTGAGCCTGTCAAAGAGTATTTCCTGCACTGTGTGTGGGGAGATAACGGACAGGGAGACGGATATTTCAGCTTCGCAGGTAATAAAGTCGGAGGTTATCCACAGGCTACAGCTCCCGGAGATATCTCGGACGAAATTGATACTACATTCAGCAATCTGAAGATTTACTCAGGGTTCAGTAAGAATTAAGTGATTTATATACTCTAAATAATTAACCATTCTAAACTTAACAGTTATGAAAAAGATAATATATGGAGTGTTGCCGGCCATGCTGACAGCAATGGTCACAGGCTGTTCTTCGGACACGGTCTCTGAGCTGATGCCTGAGAATCCGGAGACACCGGTACAGGAGTCCAATGAGGTTAAGGCACCTCTGAAGCTTGATAACGACATGATTGCCCTGATTGACACACACAGAGCAAACGCTGTAGATCTGATTAGGACTGTCATAGGATCCGCAGGGAAGACAGAAAATGTGGTATTCTCTCCCTTCAGCATCTATACGTCCGTATCGATGCTGGCAAACGCAACCGACGGGGAGAATCTTGAGGAGATTCTTGCTTTTCTTCATATAACCGACCAAGGTAAGGAGATTCAGGAAAGAGATGACCTTTTTCCGCTTTTTCCTCCATCAGGGCAGGAAGACAAGGCTCTGGAATTTCTCAACAGGAATAATGCAAGACTGATTGACAACATACCGTATCTGGACAGCGGGGTGACATTGAAGATGGCTAACTCAGTCTGGACAGACAACGGTTTTGATATCAGGCCGCAGTTCTCTGATATCATGACCACAACCTACAGTGCCCCGACATTCACACACGATTTCTCCACGGAGAATGTCGCTGACCTCATCAACAGCTGGGTCAGCGAGAAGACAGACAATCTCATTCCCAGGCTTATGACAGCACCCCTGGATGGTCCTGTGGCACTCGCCACGGCGATGTACTTCAAAGGGGGCTGGAACCAGCCGTTCGATCCGGCCAACACCTCAAGGCAGAACTTCACGTGCGGTGACGGAACTGAGGTCGAGGTCGACATGATGCACCACAGCAACGTCATGGCCTACATGGGCGAGGCCTACGGAGGATATACCCTGACACTTACATTCGGAAACTCACTCTACTACATGTCATTCTTCCTGCCTGTCGACGAGGTGAATCTTACCGAGGTTGCCGAGAGCCTGAGTTTAGGTAGATTCCAGTACTGGCATCTGGCAACCGGACGATACGGAGAGACCGAGGTAGATATACCCAAGTTCTCCGTGCAGGCAGATTATGACCTCCGCAACATTCTCCAGACACTCGGTGTAAACGGCATATTCTCTCCCTCCCGATGGAACGGCCTCACCGACAGTTCAGAATACCTCTGGGTGCAGCAGGCCGTTCACTCCACTGCTTTCTCAATCGACGAGACCGGAAGTGAGGCTGCAAGCGCAGGAGGTCTAACTCTGGGGGCAGGACATCCTGTTCATACTATTCCTGACCCCATCCCTGAGCGTATCTTCCGCGTGGACAGACCTTTCATATTCACCGTAATGGAGCACCACTGCAGCATACCTCTGCTCGTAGGCTGTATAAACAAGCTCTGAATCATAAGTTGACTGACATATATAATCGAAGCTGATCCGGTCCTTCTTGTGTCGATGAGATGTGGAGCCGGTCAGCTACATGGCTGACCGGCCCTACATCTTTTAAATGGGGTAAGGAAGACGAGAAAATAACTGTATGCACCTATAATCTCATGAAGCGTCAGCGAGATGGTGGACACCGCCGACGGACTTGTCACCATACCCGTATCTCCGGTGCCCGATGACAATGTACCGGCTGCGCCACGTTCTTCAGCATGTCGTTCAGGGACTCGATGATGCTCCGTTTGCGAAGCATCATCCTGTCGTACAGAGGAATCAGTCTCTGCTTCATGTTCGACCTGAGACCGGTCACAATGTGTATGCCGCCATCCCGGAACCGTCCGAAAAGGGACTGCGATATGTAGCCCTTGTCAGCATAAAGCTTGCCGAAAACCTTGTCGGTCAGCGAGTCCATTACCGATTCATTCCTGTCGTCGACATTCGGGCGGGTAAGCACGAAACTGATTATCTCCCCCTTCTCGTTGCAGAGCAGATGCAGCCTGAAGCCTATGTACCATCCCTTGGTGGCGATGTCGCAGAAGACCTTCATGCCGTGCTGCCTCCTGTTATGTATGACAGGGTGCAGGTGCTGTCCACGAAACTCATGCCTGAACATCGTCCGAAACTTTTCACCTGATTCTTATCCCGAAATCGCGTTATTAATATCAGAGAGATAGAAGCAGCACATCGGAATCAAGGGCAGAGAGCGGGTCAGCAGCAGACAGTATTATAAGAGAACTTCCTGAAATCGAGATAGAAGCTGACAAGGAGATATACAGGAAAGACCATGTTGTCCTGAAACTGTCGGAGGAGAACCGCCGATTCGGATCGAACGCACCGGACGCTATCTCCACACTGAGCCGGTTTGTGACCGCCCTTAATTCGCCCTCACTTCTGTCCTACGACCGTAAGAATGTGTTTGTGCTTGTTGACGGCGTTCCTTCATCGGCAGAGATGTTGCGTACGTATCAGGCCGGCGACATACGTGATGTGGAGTACTACGATACTGCGCCGGCACGTTACCGTATATATACCGAGGGGCCTCTTGTCAATGTGCGTCTGCGCAGACGTCATGATGTCATGCGGTGTGGAGCGTGTCGAGGAGGTGTGCCATGCTACGGCCGAAGGAGTGTCGCTGAATTGTGCGTAAGGATAACAGTATATCTAAAACAGTGGTAATATAAGACTGACGGCTGATATTTCTGTTGTCAGGAAATAGCCTCAGTTTTTAAAGAGAATACAGATACAGAAAAATTCTTCCGGAAAAGAGGATATCTAACGGGTTCATACACTAAACTGACGGCTTCATACAGGTTCGAGCCGAAAATTTGTGGCAGCAACATACTGATACTAATTTTGCACTGTCTTCGATAAACGGAGACCTTGAAACCTAAAATTATCAAAGAAATGAAGACACTTGTTTCAATCGTCGCATCGCTCGCTATCCTCGTGGCCACCCTCGTATCGGCACCCGCTGCCCAGGCTGCTCCGGCACCGGCACAGCCCTCCGGTCAGCAGTCGCTGTCCGCCCTCATTCCCGCCTCGATAGTGGTGGAGCAGACTGTCACCCTCGATGACGGCCGCAACATCACTGTCTACTATCAGAAGAACGGCGACCGATGTGAAGTATACTCGGAGAGTGACCTCAGCGGCTATAATATCAACGATCTTGCCGCACTGCAGTCGACAAGTTTTCGTATCGTCAGCGGCGTAAGGGGTAAGTGTGTTTACAGCACCTCTTTCGCACAGGCCCGCAAACTCTTCAAACAGCTCGTCAATCAGTATCTCTGACCTGTATTCTACATAAATCGGCCGGACTCCTCAGGAGAGGATCCGGCCGATTTATTAAAACAGACGACCGGCAAAACAATTAATTTCTAACTCCGGGCGTTATGAAAATAATATGGAATGGCTGAAAATATCCACTGCATCAGAACTTGTACGCGTCGCCGCAGACGAAATAGTCTACATCCTGGCCGACGGCAATTACTGTGACCTTGTACTCTCAAACGGCTCGACACACAATATGACATTCCAGTTACATTACTTCGAGGAATATTTCGCCCGACTTAAAAACAATACATTCACACGTGTGGGACGCAGCCTTATAGTCAACAAGCGCCATATCAGAGTGGTAAACGTGCCGAGACGGCTTATAAAATTCGGTGGACACACCGTGTCGACCTCACTGCCCGTACTGCGTATGGACAAGCTCGGACGCGACTCCCTGAAAGAACTTAAAAAAGAAATGGACGATTATGAAGACCGATCAACAAAGAGTGATTGATGTGGCCGAAAGTCCGCGCCACGATGACAGACCGGTCGATATACCTGTAATCAGTATCGAAAGCGGACCGGACAGTGCCTACGGCAACGCCGGGTTCTATGTAGGCCCGAAGAAACGGGTAAAGCGAAAGAAGAGTGGTATAATAATAGTCAGTCTGCTGACGACTTTGATTGCAGCAGGCGTACTTCTCTGGATTTTCCGTTATGAAATGATGTCACCCGAAGTGCCTGCCGGCGTCAGCGATCGTGAGAATATAAACAAGCTGAAACAGCCGTTCTCAGCTGACGCGGAAGGCACAACGCTTATCTCGGACAGCGTGCTGGGAGTGGCTATGGATATATACCCCCTGTCCGGATTGAAAGCCTCGCTGGAGGCGGAACTGCCCGACACAGCCGACAGGACACTTGTACTCTTCACACGCAGTGCTGACTATCACGCTGACGGGTCGCTTATCGGAACCGTAGTAAACGACGGTCAAAAAATAAACTCTAAGGAACGCAAATCCCGTCAAGGGTATCTGGCTGTTTCCGAAACCGGACGTCCCGTAATAGGTATTTCTCTCTCAGACAAAGTGGCTGACTACACAGCTCACAACGGGGGGTCCTTTTTCAGACAATACGCTCTGCTCGGCGACGGTGAACTGCCGCCTTCGTTTCATCTGCATGGCAAAGTGGAGCGTGCCGCTATAGCACGTGACGCAGCCGACAGACTGTACTATATCGTAACCCGCCACAAGGAGACAATGTACGACTTTGCGGACGCAATGCGTGAGTACGGACTCACCGACGCCATCTATCTGACCGGCGGCAACAGCTACACCTTCTACCGCGACACTGCCGGCACCGCCCATCTCAACGACCCGGTACGTCTCAAATACGCCAAGTATACCGATCGTAGCCTACCGGCGCCGCTACTGGTATTCAGAAGAAAATTCTCCAATAATCCCAATAATTCCACAGACTCTCCTCTCAAGCCACAATGAAAAAAATAGCCAGTTTCACAATTGACCATACACGCCTTGAGCCGGGTATCTACGTGTCGCGCAAAGACACAACGCCGTCAGGAGACGTAATCACGACTTTCGACATAAGAATGACGCGACCTAACCGGGAAGCTGCTCTATCGCCCGAGGCACTCCACGCTATGGAGCATCTTGCAGCCACTTATCTGCGCAATAATCCGGAATGGGCTTCCCGTGTGGTGTACTGGGGTCCGATGGGATGCTGCACCGGCAATTATCTGCTGCTTAGCGGCGACTTGCGCAGTCGGGACATTCTGCCGCTGATGCGCGACACTATGTCATTCGTAGCCGATTACGAAGGCGAAGTACCGGGAGCTTCGGCCCGCGACTGCGGCAACTACACTTTCATGGACCTTGAGGCCGCACGACAGGCAGCCCGGCGTTATCTTGACGAAACCCTCTCCGACCCGACTGAAAATAACCTCAGTTATCCGGACTGACTGTCTCACCACCGGTTCCGGACAGTGACTATACCGAGTCAAAACGGTCATAAGACCACATTATGAGGGCCGAAAGACCTTATTTTTCCATAAATATCCGACTTCGTAAAAAACTTTTTTTACGGAGTCGGTTTTTTTAACTACTTTTGCACCCCAAACCGAACATCGCCTGTGCGCTGTTCCACTCTCCCACAAACCCTCTCTGACCTATATGGCAACCGACACACCACTGATGACGCAGTATGAGCAGATGAAACGCAAGCATCCCGATGCCATACTGCTGTTCCGCGTCGGCGATTTCTACGAGACTTTCTCGGACGACGCCATCGCCGCAAGCGAGATTCTGGGTATAACACTCACACGCCGGGGTAACGGCAAGTCCGGACCTATACCTCTGGCCGGTTTTCCACATCATGCTCTTGACACCTATCTGCCCAAACTCGTGCGGGCCGGCAAACGTGTAGCTATCTGTGAACAGCTTGAAGACCCCAAACAGACAAAAAAACTGGTGAAACGCGGTATCACCGAACTGGTGACGCCGGGGGTCAACACCAGCGACAGCGCCATGAATACCCCCGAGAATAATTTTCTTGCAGGTATTCATGTGGGACGCAAGCACGTGGGAGTAGCCTTTCTTGACATCTCGACCGGCGAATTTCTGTGTGCGCAGGGTGATGACGCCTATGTCGACAAACTACTGGCCGACATGGCGCCCCGCGAGCTACTGCGTATGCGCGGACTGCGCGACTACTGTGACAATCATTTCAACCTGCGCTGCCCCACCTACGAACTCGATGACTGGGTATATACAGACCAGACGGCACGCGGACGCCTACTCAAACACTTCGATGTACAGACACTGAAAGGTTTCGGTATCGACGGTATGGGGGAGGCTGTCATAGCCGCCGGAAGTCTGCTGCATTATCTCGACCTCACACAACACACTGAAACAGCTCACATCACTTCGCTGGCACGTCTTGACGAAGACCGTTACGTACGTCTCGACCGCTTCACTGTGCGCAACCTCGAACTGCATGAGCCTCTCAATCCCGAAGGCTGGAGTCTGAGACAGGTCATCGATCGTACTCTCACACCTATGGGACGCCGTATGCTCGGACGTTGGCTGCAATTCCCGCTCATAGATATGGAAAACATCAACGCACGTCTTGACGCTGTGGAACATTTCTATGCCAATCCGGAGTTGCGCAGTCAGCTGGCCGACACTCTGCGCGGCATAGGCGACATCGAGAAACTGGTGTGTAAGATTTCATCACGTCGCATCGGGCCGAGGGAAATGCTGCACCTACGTGACGCTATCGACAACATATCGCATATACGCTCGTTGCTGAACGGATGCGGCTGTGAGGTACTCGAAAATCTCAACAACCGCTACAATGACCTTGACACTCTGGCACGCCGCATAGAACGCACTATCACCGACGACCCTCCGGCAACATTCGGCAAGGGAAGCGGCGAAGTGATTCGTGCCGGCGTCGATATAGAACTCGACAAAATGCGTTCGTTCGCCCGTGACAGTAAATCGGCTCTGCAGCAGATAACTGACCGTGAGATACAGGCTACGGGTATCACGTCGCTCAAGATAAGCAACAACAACGTATTCGGTTACTATATTGAGGTACGCAACACTCACCGTTCGAAAGTGCCGCCAGAGTGGATACGCAAGCAGACTCTGGTCAATGCCGAACGTTACATCACTCCCGAACTTAAGGAATACGAACAGAAAATACTTCATGCACAGGAGGGTATCGGTATCGCCGAAAGCCGTATATACAATGGTCTGCTCGATGAACTGGCACAACACATCAGCGCCCTGCAGAATAACGCCGTGCTCACGGCCCGCATAGACTGTCTCTGCGGTCTTGGCACAGTGGCAGCCGACAACGGTTACGTGCGTCCGACACTCGACAACAGCAACCGTCTCAGCATACGGCAGGGGCGCCATCCGGTCATAGAACGACGTCTGCCGCCGGGACAGTCATACATAGCCAACGATGTGGAACTCGACCCCGAGAAAACACAGATAATGATGATAACGGGGCCCAACATGAGTGGTAAATCGGCATTACTGCGACAGACGGCACTGATTGTGCTTATGGCTCAGACCGGTAGTTTCGTACCCGCTTCGGAGGCACATATCGGTATCACGGACAAGGTGTTCACCCGTGTGGGAGCCAGCGACAACATATCACTGGGTGAGTCAACCTTTATGGTAGAGATGACAGAGGCCGCTGCAATTCTCAACAACATGAGCGAACGTTCGCTGATACTCTTTGACGAACTGGGCCGAGGCACCTCAACCTACGACGGTATATCCATAGCCTGGGCCATAGTGGAGCATATCCACAACAACAAGCGGTGTCACCCCAAGACACTGTTCGCCACACATTACCACGAGCTGAACGAGATGGAGAAAAGCTACCCGAGGGTGGTCAACTACAACGTATCGGTACGTGACATAGACGGCAAGGTAGTGTTCATGCGCAAACTGGAACGCGGAGGGTCGGAACACAGTTTCGGCATACATGTGGCCCGTCTCGCAGGTATGCCTCCGGCCATAGTGAAACGTGCCGGACAGGTGCTGAGACAGCTCGAAAAGAACGCTCCCCGCGACCCGGGAAGCAAACCGACGGTAACGGCACCGGTCCCCGATGCCTGCCAGATGTCGATATTTCAGCTCGACGACCCGTTGCTCTCACAACTGCGTGACCGTCTGCTTGACCTTAACATAGATAATCTAACTCCGCGTCAGGCTCTTGACCTGCTGTATGATATGCGTTCTTTACTGACCGGATCTGAATAATCCCGAATTTTATTTTCACCTATGTCTCAATAACCTAACAAATGAAACTATATCTCTCTGTCTTTGCTTTAGGGTTTATCTTCAACGCACTTGCACAACAGCAGGACTCGGCCGGAAACACAAATACCGGTACGATGCCTGTCGATTCAGCGTTCTTCAGTCAGCTTGACGATGTTGTGGTGACAGCTATGGGAATTAAAAAAGACCGCCGCACACTGGGTTACGGCGTGCAGCATCTTGACGCCGACCAACTCAACACAGCGGGTACGACGTCTATTGTGTCAGCCATGCAGGGACGTCTGTCGGGTGTGGATATACGTCCGTCGTCAAGTTCGCCGGGCGCTTCGGCACAGATTGTGATACGTGGCGCACGCTCGTTCACAGGCAACAACTCGCCGCTCTATGTCATCGACGGAATGCCGGTGGAGTCCACGCCCGACTTCAGCACCGGTAATTCGACACGCGGCGCCAATCTTGCAGACCGTTCTATCGACATCAATCCTGAAGACATCGAGTCGATAAACGTACTCAAAGGACAGGCCGCAACCGCCCTCTACGGCATACGCGCCTCTAACGGTGTCATCGTAATCACTACGCGCCGCAGCCGGAGTAAAACGGCACACCCCACTGTCACTATCTCGACCGATATAGCCGCCGAAGTAGCCTCAAGGAATTTCCACCGTCAGGAGGTCTATGCACAGGGTAATTCTCCAGATGCCTTCACACCCAACTCGGCCATGACATGGGGGCCGCGTATCTCCTTGCTCCCGGCTGATGCCACATACGGAGGCGACAGTCAGGGACACCCCGGACAATATTACAATCCGGTGCTGGCCGAGGCCGGACTCGACGGCTGGACAGTTCCGACCATCTACAACAACACGGGAGACTTATTCCGCACCGGCATAACGGCTAATACCAACGTAGCCGTAAGTCAGCGCACAGACCGAAGCGACTATGCTTTCGGCATCAGCAATTCATACCAGAAGGGCATAGTGCCCACCACAGGCATGAACCGCTGGAGTGTACGTGCCCTCACAGATATACGTCTGACTGACCGTATATCGACGGGCGTATCGGCCAATTACGCCTCCACACGTATCAAGTCGGCGCCGTCAGCCAATTCGGCCATACTCAATTCCGTCTATACGGCACCGGCGGAATTCAACCTGAAAGGCACACCTTACCACCGTCCCGGCGACCCGTCGGTACAGGTGTCATACCGTCCCACAGTATATGACAATCCCTACTGGTGGGCGGCCAACAATAGTTACAGTCAAAACACAGACCGAGGTTACGGCAATGTGTGGGTGGAATACAGTCCGCTGTACGGAGTGAGTGACATATTCAGTCTGAAGATACGCGAGCAGGCCGGACTCGATGTCTACAACACAAGTGACTCAGATGTGCTTGAAGTCGGAAGCGCCGGAAGCAACAAAGGCTCGATAGACAACTACGGTGTCAACCGCTTAGTCTTCAACAATCTCGCCACGGCCGACCTCAGCGTCTATCCGGGTACGGACTGGGATCTCGGACTGCTGATAGGCTGTGAGGTAAATCAGGATAACGCCCGTTGGTGGGACTACACGGGTACGAACTTCAACTTCTATGGTATGCCGACCATAGGCAATGCTACTTCTTACTCAAGCACCGAATACAGTGTACGCAAGCGTACGGTAGGTTTCTTCAGCAGTCTGAATGCGGCATGGCGATCAATGCTCTACCTCAACGTCACGGGGCGTAACGATTATGTGTCGAGTATGCCGCGTGCCCACAGGTCGGTGTTCTACCCTTCCGTATCCCTCGCGTGGATGTGGAGCAGTCTGCCGGGACTGCAGGACATAGCCGGCATAGACTACGGCAAGCTGCGTGTGTCATACGCACAGGTCGGTCAGGCCGGCACGTACCTCACCGATTACTACTACACGCCGCAATACGGCAGCGGCATGTACACCTATTATCCCCTGCGTTATCCGGTAAACGGTATCTCGGCCTATGTGCCCTATCCGCAGATATACGACCCGCAGTTGCGCCCGCAGAACACCGAGAACGTTGAGGCCGGTATCGAAGTCGGACTGTTCGGCGGCCGTCTGCACGCCGAGTACACCGTATCATACCAGAATGTGACAGACCAAATTTTCTCCGTACCGACAGCAGGCTCAACAGGCTATCAGTATATGACCATGAATGCCGGACGTATGCGCACATGGAGTCACGAGGTGCTTATAGAAGCCATTCTCCTACGCAATGCAGACTGGGAGGTGACATTGGGGGGCAATCTTACGCTGACCGACAACAAGGTTATAGAATTGGCTCCCGGTGTGGAATCGCTGATGCTCGGAGGCTTCACTTCGCCTCAGATACGTGCTGAGGCCGGCAAGATATACCCAATTATCTACGGCACGGCTTTCAAACGCACGGACGACAGCCAACTGCTGCTCCGCAACGGTCTGCCGCAGGCAACGGCGGCCTCAACCGACCTCGGAAGCTGCTCACCCGACTTCGTAACAGGCTTCAATCTCAGCGCACGCTGGCGGCGGCTATCACTCAACGCCACACTCAGCTGGCAACACGGAGGACGAATGTATCATGGCACTAATATGGTGCTCAATAATGCAGGCGTCACAATGGAGTCTCTTCCATGGCATGAGGGTACCTTTATACCCGAGGGCGTCGATGAGATTACCGGCGAACCCAACACAACGGAGGTGGAGCGTTACAGATACTACATGGCTTACTATCAGGTGGGCGAAAGCGGAGTCTACGATATGAGTTTCGTAAAGCTACGCGACATCTCACTGACATGGCAGCTGCCTGACCTCGGGCCGCTTAAGCTCCAGCTTTCGGCTTTCGCCCGCAACGTGCTGCTTTGGACACGTCTGCCCAATTTCGACCCAGAGTCCTCGCAGGGTAACGGCAATATGGGCGGTTATTTCGAACGTTTTTCCATGCCGGCCACCACTGCTATCGGTGGTGGTCTTAAAATCACATTCTGAAGCATTATGAAGACCTCACGCCTGTTTACTTTCATAACTACCGCCCTGCTGATGACTGCCGGCGGCTGTACCGATGCCGAAATGGATCGTATCAACCGGAATACAAGTAATCCTCCGGCCGAAACGGTAAACGCCCGTTTCCAGATTACGGACGCTATCACCTCAACTGCTTTCTCTACCATAGGAGGCGGATACGCATGGTACACCTCATCGTATACGGAACAGCTGTTCGGTGACGGCAACAACCTTCTGATGTATGCCGAAATACGTAATGCCGGAGTGACCGCCGCAGCCACTACTTTTAACAATGATTGGAACACTATCTACCGTAATCTTCAGAATCTTAAACAGATTATGGAGAAGTGCGCCGATGGCGGACTCAATGCCGGACAGCCCGACCTTCTGGGTATGGCCGAAGTGCTGTGGTGCATCAAGTGGGAAACACTGACATTGCTGCACGGCGATGTGCCATACAGCGAAGCGCTCGACTCCAATAACAAGACTCCCAAGCTCGACAGACAGGAGGACATTTACACCGATATACTGCAGACCATAGACAGTGCCATCACTCACCTTACGCTGGCTGACAACGAACAGCTCAATAACACAGGCTCACAGGATCTGCTCTATCAGGGTGAGCCTGCGCGGTGGCTGGCGCTTGCTTACGGTATCAGAGCGCGTCTGTTGCTTGACGGTATGTACCGTTATCCGGACTGTCTGACAGCCGTAGAAGAATCTGCACAAAAGGCTTTCGAACTCGGTTTCGACGGTGCGGTACTTGACATATTTGACAGTCCGGATCAGGACAACCCGTGGGCGGCCTTTATGAGCAGCCGCAATTACCTCGGAGCTAACGGTACGCTGGCAACCCTCCTTGCCGACACCGATGACCCGCGACTCGAAATGTATGCCTGCGACACCTTCGGTACCGGCACACTATGGGCGCCGGCGGGAGACGCGTCGCTGGCCGTAACCACACAGCAGGTGGGTGCGCCGGCATGGTTAGCCAACACAAACGCTCCCGTCTACATACTCAGTAAGTCGGAGCTGCTGCTGATTCAGGCTGAAGCCCGAGCCCGTCTCGGATTCGACGCAGCGACTCCCATGAATGAAGCCATAGAATGCTCATACGATGAATATGTCAGAGTATCAGGTACCGAAAATGTAACCATACCCGTTCTACCCATACCCGATGCCACACTAAATGAAGTGATGCGTCAGAAATTCATCTCGACTGCTGTCACCGGTCCCATCAGCTTCTACAATGATCTGCGCCGCGCTCGCGCTCTCGGTGAAGAATGGCTAACACTACTTAATCCAAACAACACCATCTCCGGTGTCAACCGCTGGCCTCTCCGCCTCCCTTACGGCAACAGCGACGTAGCCGCCAACCCCAACATAGCGGCGGCATTCGGCAGCGGCAACGAAGCCGGCATGTACATATTCACCGAACCGGTCTGGCTCTTCGGCGGTACACGCTGAGTGATACAAAACTCTTTATAAGTGTCTGAACAGAGGATATGTCGTAGACTACGACATATCCTCTTAATTATATTATTCAATAAGTTATATAGGTTTTATTCGATAAGTTATGTAGGATATAGAGAAAATATTACGGAAAATTAATCCTTTGGTTGTAAAATACAATTTTAAAAGTTAAATTTGCGCATGGATAAAAAACAATTAAATAAATATACCGATTCGGTAAAATATTCTGAGAATAATGGAGTATTTGTTAATCCTTTCGTTGACGAAGGATTTAAAATTATCTTCGGTCAGGAGGAGCACAAAGACATACTGCTCAATGTGCTGAATATAATTTTTGCCGATGAGGTTGTTTTTAAGGATATAAGTTACATTGATAAGGAAATTCCGCGTGGGCTGCAGTCAAAACGCGGTATTGTCTTCGACCTGCTGTGTGAAACCGACAATGGCGAGAAAGTACTTGTCGAGATGCAGAATAAACGCCAGTCATTCTTTGAGCAACGTGCGGCATACTATATCGCTTCAGCATTAGCACGTCAGGGGAAGTCCGGAGACGAGTGGCATTACGACATCAAACGGGTGTACGGGGTATTTTTTCTAAACTTCAATCTGCCCGGACGTAAGCCTCGGCTACGGATTGATCTGGAAAAACGTGACCGTCATACCAATGAGGTATTCGACGACTACATGCGCATGACATATATCATGTTTCCGCAAATGAAGTATGACACAATAGATGAATGTAAGGATAATTTCGAACGTATAATTTTTATTCTTAAGAATATGAAAACAATGAAATATATGCCGGGGAAGGAACATCTTCCGATAATTGAGAAACTGGAACAGGTAGCACGACAGGGCGCACTGACCGAAGGACAGCGTCTGGCTTATGAGCGGGCTGTCGATGCTTACCGCGTGGAACAAGATGCATGGAAAACTGCCATTGAAGAAGGACGTGAAGAAGGACGTGAGATGGGACGCGAGGAAGGACGTGAGGAAGGACGCGAGGAAGGACGCGAGGAAGGAATAATGGAAATGGCTCGTAAACTAAAAGCCTTAGGCGTAGCTATGAAAGATATAATATTAGCAAGCGGTCTTCCCGAGTCAGTAGTAGCGTCATTATAAAATTCACATAATATTCTCCATTTTTTTATCTTACGGCGGAATGCCCTCGAAAGTATCGTACTACCGTCTATATACAGATCTTCCGACAGTTTTATCTCACCTCTCTCCACAAGGATGGTCACCAGACCTGCAAATATCGTCTTGATAACATTCATTTTGCAATAAAATTTTACCATAAAATTACAAAATTTTATGGATATAAAAAGCCTCAGCTTGTGAAAGTTGAGGCTTTTGTTCGATTTTTTTGAAGTAGAGGGAGAATTCTGCAACACCCTTCGCGATACCGACGGAATCAGTTGCCAAGCATTCTTTTAAGTGCCTTCCGCTGGAGGTCGTTTAGCAGATTTGTCTGAGGAGAATCCGGCTCCACAACGTCAAATCCATGATAGACACCATATATCTGATGGAATTCACACGGAACCCCATCAACTACAAGGCGCTGAGCATAAGTATAGTCTTCAACAGAGAACAGATCCATGTTGCCTACGGCAATGAAAGTGAAAGGCAAACCAGCCAGAGACACCGCCAGTCGAAGCCGAATAGTATGGCATCAGGTTTTCCAGAATATCCTGTCCTCCGCGCAGAGTCGTCCAGCCAAGCCGGTTGAATGCCGGAGTCCATAACAGCTGTCCACCAAAAGGATTTCCAATAGGGGCTTCATCAGTTCCAGTACGATAGTCCAACATAGGATATATAAGGATCTGGCCTTTTACCGGTAGCTTATCATGATCTCTGTTGTACAGTGCCAAGCGAGCGGTAAGGCCACCACCAGCACTGGGCCCCATCAAGACAACTCTATTACTGTCAATCCCAAGATCCTTACCATGAGAGAACAGATACCTGAGACCGGAAACACAATCATGGATATCAGCAGGGAACGGAGCCTTCACCGCCAGTCGATATTCCACACTCACAACCGCCACTTCGCTTTCGTTTGCAATCCTTTTCAGTTCAGTGCCGAACATATCGGCTGTGCCTACGAGATAACCGCTTCCATGAATGTAATATACCACAGGGAGTTCACCCTCCGGTCTTTTGTCAGGATAATACACATAAAGTGCTATCTGATTATCATCAAAGTCTGATGGTATTACCAGTTTCCTGTCATAAGGATGATTTGTTGCCGGGAAGAACATCTTTGAAAATTCAGCCATAGCCTCAGGATCACTGAATAACGAACTGTTATTGCTTAAGGTATATATTCTGTCGACTTCCGGAGTGTCATATTCCTTGGCCAACAGATACCTTGATTTGAAATCTATCATAAATTAAATATTTTGCCTTTATAAGTATATTTTGTAACAAAAACATATTCAGTTAATGATATGTTTATCAAAACAATAGTCAGAACTGACCATATAATGTTCAATTTTTCATTTTCATTATGCTCTTCAATCAGCAGCGTTGCTGAGTCTATTATATCCTGCAATGCAACCAAAGATTAAAGATTACTACCCTCTGTCCGATAGTATGAAATAGAGCCGTCTCACGTTACATTTTTGGCTATTACATAAGTTTTACATACTTTTGTATCTTATATCGTGGGATTAAGACAACATCACGATAGGATTTTCAATTTAACACCTGCGTTTATGAAGCATTATCTACTTACTGCGGGATTACTGTCAGCGACATTCGGTCTCTGCGCCGCCCCACAGTCACCAGCTCTGCAAAAGGTCAGTGCCATTGACAAACTGCAAGTTAAAAATGTAAAAAATTCCGGCAAAGCAGCTACCTCCCTGCGTCTCGCTCCGGGGGTGACGCTCACCAAAAGCCACGGAATCAAGAAACTGCACTCTATCGCTGCCGAGAAGAGCGCAAAGTTGAATCTGCCTGCACGTAAAGCCACAAAAGCAGCTTTACCCGAGGGTTATGTGCTCTACGAAAGTTTTGAAGACTGGGACGGTACGGATTATGAATGGACGCCCGAAGGCTGGTCAGTTGAAATGAACGGCACCGTAGACCGTACGGAAAGCTGGACTCCCGGTGCTACAGCACCGGGAGTCCCCGGGCCGTCAGACGGTGATTTCTATTACGGTATCAATTTCTCTACAGGTGAGCAGGACGAATGGCTCATCTCGCCTTACGTAACTGTAGGCGAAGGCATGTCTCTGTCCTACTGGCTCTATCTGGATCCTATTTTCCTATTCAATCTGGATAATGTCGACTGGGACACAATGTCTTTTATCGGTGAACCGAAAGTATCGGCAAATCTTCAGATTTGGGCACAGGCCGAGGGCGAGGAATGGACTCTGCTACGTGACTATTTCGAGGAATACAAAGAATACAGTATCGCAGAACTTTTTAACCTCACACCGACTGCACTTGAGCAGCACAATGTGAGTCTCGACGGTTTCTATGACAAGACAACCCGTGTAGCGTTCCGTTACGTAGGCACCGACGGCAACACAATGTTCATTGACGCTATAGGTATCGGTTATCCCGCTCTCGAAGACATAAGCTATATGTCACCTTTCGATACGCTGTACTGGGGCTTCACTTGTGACTGGAGTCTGACAGGTATCAGCGGAGCAATAGCACAATATCCTGTCTATGCACCTCTGACATGGACCAACATGTCGTATATCGACGGTGCTGAGTTCAGCTGGAAATACTGTGACCCTGTCACCGGTGAGTTCGTAGAATCATACGATCCCGACGAGCTTACTGTGACATACATACCTGACTACCGCACCGAAGAGGCTATGCGCAATAACTTATTCTATCCTCCCACGCTCAATGCCACCGCCCCTAATTCAACTCCGGGTTCGTACACTGCACCTTACCTCTATTTCCAGGCCGGTGGTAAGCCTGAGCACACAATCGGTGACAATATGGAACTTGAATTTTCACTCATTCCTTTCAATTATCACGAACTCGGTATCGGTATGACGACTGTCGATGACACCAATATAGGCGACTTTTCCATACCTGTATTCGGGTACAACAAGAATTCCGATGAATACTGGCTCAACTATTCACTTAACGGCGAACCTAAAGAGGAGGGCGATTATTCACATCTTATCGGTATCGGTAATCTCTTCATGCCTTCAGCCTATGCACCCATCGTAATCAAAGGTGTCAATGTCTACGGTTTCGGCCTTATCAGTGATGACGCCGAACTGAAGGCGACTATCTACGGTGTGGACGAGAACATGAGCACCGACTTCTCTACTTTTGAAGTCATAGCTACGACTACTATCAAGGGTTCTGATATAATGGCTCAATATTACGACTCGAAGGGTTATCTGTGCCTGCCGTTCCAATTCAGCGAACCTGTAGCTGTAAAAGCAACTGAAGAGCATCCGGCTTACTTCATTATGCTCGAAGGCTTCAATTCGGATAAGGTAGAGTATTTCGCTCCCTTACAGTCAAGTGTTCCGGATCCCGACTACATCTGCTGGGGCTACATGCTCAACCACATTGACCTGAGCAACCACGTGGATCGTCCCGCTTACTACAGTCTCAAGCCGCTTGTATATAAAGAAAACGATGAGTACGTTGACCCCTACTCCGCATTTGCAATTGGCCTTGATGCTGAATATCCCTGGCTTACTACAGACTGCGAAGGTGTGAATCTGCCGGAAGACGGCTCTGCAGTGACAGTCGCACTCGGCAGTTATTATGACGGAAGTCAACTGACAGTCGAGGCTCCCGAAGGAGTTATTGCCACCGTAGCCGGCCGCTACAACAAGTGTGAACTCACCGTACGTCTTGCCGAACCCGGTACTGCCGTGACAGGTAACCTCGTTGTCAAAGGCCCCGGTGTGGAAGTTACAATTCCTGTTGACTCAACACTCACCGGTGTAGAAGCTATCGTTAATGGCAATGCTTCTGTTGAAGGTATCTATGACCTTTCCGGTTGCCGTGTAGAAACTGCCAAGCCTGCTGCCGGTGTCTACGTCATCAGATACAATGACGGCACTGCCCGCAAGCTCGTAGTGAAATAATCTATCTTCTGCGAGTTACATACCCTTATGCACAGCACGGCCCTCTTCGTAAAGAGGGCCGTGCTGTGCATAAGGGTATGTAACTCTTTTCAGTATTCCGGAATCCGGTCAGGTTGAAACACAATTGAAGTCTCGGCTACAGGTGCGGCAAGAAAATAGCCGAGGCAGAAAGAACCGGTGAAAAGCGAAGGACCGTTGCTGTCAGAAGATATAGCTTCCAGATAGTCGTACATCTCACGGCTGACAGGAGTCACTGTGGCACTGACCACATCGCCGTCACGGAGAGCATCGGCTTCGTCCTCTTCATCAAGATCTTTACGAGAAGTCATGAACACGTCATTTATTAAGCCGCCGGCAGCATAGAGATCTGTGACAAGATTCCACTTATAAGCCTCACCGTTCCTGTAGAGTCTTACCCAGTAATATCCGGTTACAGAAGGGGTAGGATCGCTGAAAGTGACCTGAAGTACCGCCACATGATCGTATGGCATTTTTATCCAATTGAAAGCAATGTCCACTATTTCAGCAGGTGCGGGCATTTCACATCCGGCGATATAACTGTTCCCGTCACGTCTCACATTAAGTTCGTACCGATGGCCCGTAATCCCGGCGGCTGTGCTTATATAATCACCCTGTTCATTAAGAGTAAGAATCTCACTGTGACCGGTGGTAAGGTCAGTCAGGGTGACAACAGCGTCAGTCAGCGGAGTCTCGTCCATTGGCTCGTCCATAGGAGTAGTCATTGTGAGGCGTACACCGGCGCCATACTGCGTAAGATGCCCTTCGATAACAGTTATCGGCTCTATGTCCTTATATTTTATGTCAAGTTCTTTTTTACAGGCCGTTAAAAGCATAGTGGCCACAGCTATACAGAGACAGTAAATAATTCTCATCAGAAGTCAGAATTTTATAGTATATGATACCGAAGGTATAAGACCGAAGAGTGCCTGCTGCACGGCGCGGGTGCCGGAAGGCTTCGAAGGGTCGTCTTCAAAATAGATGATATATGGGTTATAACGGCAATAGGCATTGTATATGCCGAAAGCCCACTGTGTAGTGAAGCGCTTCCCGACTCTGGTATAGACGGCAGAGAGGTCAAGACGGTGTGTTGACGGAGTGCGGTAGCCGTTTCTCTGCGAATAATAGTAGTATGTTAATCCGTCGAGTTCGTATTTCACATCAGGGGCCGTAAGCGGCTGACCCGAAGAAAATATCCATGACCCGGAAAAGCTCCAGCAGTCATTAAGAGTATATATTGCAGTCACTGACAGGTCATGGCGTCTGTCATTAGTGGCGTCATACCAACGGCCGTCATTGATACCGGCTATACGGGTCTGTGTCTTCGATATGGTGTATGAAATCCAACCGGTAAGGGCACCGGTATTCTTACGCAACATAAATTCCGCTCCGTAGCTGTGTCCCTTACCGCCTGATATTATACTTTCCAGATTGATACGTGAGAACATTGTCCTGCCGTCGTCATAGTCGTAGACATTGCGGATAGTCTTATAATATACTTCAGCCGACCAATCGAAAGCTCCGTCAGCAGTCATGCCGGTATAACCGGCACCATATTGTGAAGCCTTTTCCGGTCTGACACCCGCCGAGGTCAGTGCGTAACGGTCGAACGGAAAACTTGTCGAACTTGAGCGTATGGCATGAAGATTCTGGGTAGTCACCGCATAGCCCAATCTCACGTTATGAATTTCAGACAGATTGTATTTCAGACTTATTCTCGGTTCGGCGTCAATATAAGTATGGCCGCTGAAATCAGGTACAGCTTCGCCTGCCGATACAAAATCATGAAAACGATTGCCCGAAAGGGCTGAGGAAATACTGAGCCGGGCACCGCCGGATAAAGCGAAGTGTGTGCCAAATTCATTCTCATAATTAGCCCATACTGCATTCTGCCACCCTGACCGGATTTCTCTCTCATTATTGGCCGCGACCTCAACTTCAGCCGACTTTACACGCAGAAATTCCGAACGCAGACCAAATTCAAGGAGATGTGTATCACCTGTATAGAGCTCTACTTTCTCATTTATAGAAAAGTTCCGTATATACTCCTTGAGCGTCTGGTCGACATTCATCATCGTCATAGACATCTTGGGTGAATAGTCGGTAAAGGCACCCGTTGTGACAAACGTAAGATTATCTCCCCGGCGTGTCCGCCAGTTGAGCGAGGCACCGAGATTGCCCCAATACAGCCCCATAAGCCGTTTCAGAGCCATGTTATCATGACCCATCATAAAGGAGATATCAAGATAATCGCTGTGGCGCGGGCAATAGCGTAATTTGGCCGTAATATCATAGAAATTCATTACCGTGCTGCGATACTGTGGCACAAGCTGAAGGAAAGCGTCAACATACGACCGCCGAGCCGATACGGCAAACGAAAGCCGGTCTTTAATTATCGGGCCACCGGCCATAGCCTTTGCCGCCAATATACCTATGGTACCTGCTACATGATATTGTTCCATATCTCCGGGAGCAAGCGAAGTCTCAAGTACAGACGAAGTGGCTCCGCCGAAAGATGTCGGGATAGGCCCCTTATGCAGAGTGCCCCGACCCAGAGCCTGATCATTGAAAGTAGAGAATATGCCCATCACATGCGAAGGATTATAGAGAGTAATACCGTCAAGCTGCACAAGATTCTGCGACGCCGTACCACCTCTCACCTCGAATCCTCCGGCTCCATCACCCTCGCCGTGCACACCCGGCAACAGAGTAAGAGATTTTACAATGTCATTCTCACCGAAAAGCATAGGCATCTTTGACAGGGTGGCAAGTTCAAGATTTTCTGCTCCGAGATTTATACTCCTTATCCGCTGTCGGGCTGAGTGTGCTGTCACAACGACTGTCTCCAGCTTTTGTGTCTGTATACTATCGTTGCCGACCTGCTGCGCACACACATCTGCCGCAGCGGACAGCATAATACACTGTAAAACCAACGACAGTCTTTTAAGACTCTTATTCATATTTCCTATTCAAAACACCATATTTCGGAACTTGCAATCCGTCCGCAAAAATAGACAATATAACCGGGATACAAAAATTTTTAATAACTTTGCAATAAGCACATAATTTAATGCACCGGTTATGAATATGACAATTGAAGAAATATTGACCCGGAAGGAAGGACAGACTTTCGACTGCAAGAGTTTTGCCATTGAACCCAAAGGGTTGGCCGTCACTATAGTGGCTATGGCTAATGCTGATGGAGGAGAGCTTGCTGTAGGAATCTCAGACCGGCGACGTGAAATCGAAGGGGTAAGTTCAAATCAGATACATCTTAACGAATTAATCCGTGTGCCTTATGATTTCTGTAATCCTACAGTCAGAGCCACATTCGAACTGATTGACTGTGTAAACCGTAATGGTAAGCCGGATAAAATATTACTTTTCCATATTCAGCCGAGTGCCGATTTACATGCTACCCAAAATGATGAGTGCTATCTCAGATTGGGAGATAAGTCACGCAAACTTACATTTATGGAGCGTATGCAGCTTATGTACGATAAGGGTGTGCAGTCGTTTGAAGACACTCCGGTAATGGGAGCGACAATCGATGATTTGGATTTAGAGTCAGTAAAAGATTATACAGATGTACTCGGGTATGGAAAAACAGTCATAGATTTCCTGACCGAAAATCAGGATTTTGTAAAGAAGCTCAACGGTGTACAGAAAATCAGTGCTGCCGCCATACTTCTGTTCGGGAAAAATCCACAGCGTTTCTTTCCTCGGGCAAGGGTCAGATTCATAAAATATAAAGGTACTGAAGAGAAAGTAGGCACCCAGATGAATGTAATCAAAGATATTACATTTGAGGGCACTATCTTGAATCAGATACAGAAAATGATTGAATTACTGGAGTTACAGATTGACGAACCCACTTATTTAGGCCAGGACGGCCTGTTTGTAACCAAACGTGACTATCCACACTTTGTGCTGCAGGAAATGACAGTCAATGCCTGTTGTCATCGTGACTATTCCATACGCGGTACCGAAATACAAATCAAAATGTTCGATGATCGGCTGGTATTCGAGAGTCCGGGGACACTGCCCGGTAATGTAAGACCGGATAATATACGTCATACCCATTTCTCCCGTAATCCACATATAGCTCAATTTCTGAAAGCCTATAAATTTGTCAAGGAGTTTGGAGAAGGTGTTGATCGTATGTGCCGTGAAATGACTGACATGGACATGGAACCTCCCACGTATCATCTTAACGCCTTCATCTTAAAGGCTACAGCTAAAAATCGGGGACAGACAAGAGAAGTATGGGATGAAAGTAACAAAGAAAGTAACAAAGAAAGTAACAAAGAAAGTAACAAAGAAAGTCTGTCTCCTCGGCAAATATTGATTTGTGAATATTGTAAGATTGCACATTCCGCACAGGAAATTATGGAAAAGCTGGCAATCAGCAACCAATATAAAAACCGTCAAAATCATCTGCAACCACTTTTAGACAGAGGATTATTACAGTTAACTATTCCCGATACACCGACAGACAGAAATCAAAAGTACATACTGACGGTTAAAGGGCGGGAATTACTTTCTGTACTCAACAAGTCCTCACAGTAGACCTTTTTATAAATTTAAATATTCATATTATGAAAACAGCTGAAGAAATATGGAAGGCTATGGTCAATGGCGAAGTTTACGATGCCAACCACCCCGAGTTAATACGGCGCCTTAAAGAGACACGCGAAAAATTATGGGAGTTCAACAGTCTTCGTCCTTCACAGAGCGAGAAGAAGAAAGCTATTCTGCACGAACTGCTCGGAGGGCACGGCGAATCATTCAGAATAAACCAGCCATTCAGATGTGACTACGGCAGTAACATCTTTATCGGTGAGAATTTTTTCGCAAATTTCAATCTGACAGTTCTCGATGAGGCCGAAGTAAGAATAGGAGACAACGTATTTATCGGGCCAAACGTGAGCATATACACAGCCTGCCACCCGCTCGACGCCGAAACACGCAACAAAGTCGTTGAATGGGCCGAACCTGTAACGATAGGCAACAGTGTCTGGATAGGCGGTTCGGCAACAATACTGCCGGGAGTGACTATCGGCGATAACGTAGTTATCGGAGCCGGTTCGGTAGTGACAAAAGATATTCCCGATAATGTAGTGGTCGGCGGGAATCCGGCACGTATTATCAAGAAGTTATAAACTCAGGATTGTAAGTAGCTTTTAAAAATTAAACGATACACGTTTTGAGGTAAAGTCTTTGAATCCTGAACCATAAAACTTGTTATTTTTGGCCGCTCTGCGTCCGAAGCGGCCAAAAATAACAAGTTTTATATGTTCATTAATTTTTAAGAGCTACTTAAGTTCGCGGATTTTTAGTAATTTTGCAAGGTGGACTGCATGCAGCACGGTACCTTAGAGAAGGATTCACTCCGTGCCCCGGGCAGTCCGTTACATACGAACGGCGTTTACTGACGCTTTATTCTCCGGCACTGAGAAACTACCACTTTCAAAAGACATAGTCAGAAATAAAGCAATTGTAGATGCCCCATGGATACGTATATGTATATCCTACTCAGAGCAGTGATGCTGTGAGCAGGATATTTTGCATATTCCTACGCCACGGGGAAGATTCTACCATTGCTCGTTTTAACTATGTCGGGCTGTGGTAGGCCTCTTAGAGCGGAACGAGCAAGGTGTGGCTCCCCGTTTTTCGTTTTTGTTCCCTTCTTTCGTCACTTCACCGATAATATGTATATAATCAAATATGTATGGATATAATCAAAGCTGAAAACATCACCAAACGGTTTACAAATCATGTTGCGCTCGATAATGTGAGTGTCAACATACCCGAAGGCTCAATCTACGGTCTGCTCGGGCCGAACGGCGCCGGAAAGACAACCCTAATACGTATCATCAACCATATCACGGCTCCCGATCAGGGACAGGTGCTCTTCGACGGTCATCCGCTTACGGCCAACGATGTAGTCAACATAGGCTATCTGCCCGAAGAACGCGGTCTATACAAGAAGATGAAAGTCGGCGATCAGGCTCTTTTTTTCGCCAAACTGAAAGGTCTGAAGACACGTGAGGCCACCGAACAGTTGCGTATGTGGTTTGAACGGTTCGGTATACTCGACTGGTGGAACCGTAAGGTTGAGGAGCTGTCAAAGGGTATGGCGCAGAAAGTACAGTTTATAGTGACAGTGCTGCATCGCCCCAAACTACTGATTTTCGATGAGCCTTTCTCGGGCTTCGACCCAATTAACGCAGAATTGCTTAAAAATGAAATATTGCGTCTGCGTGACGAAGGGGCTACCGTTATCTTCTCGACGCACAATATGGAGAGTGTCGAAGCTCTATGTGATAACTTCACACTCATCAACCGCTCACACAATATACTGTCGGGCAACGTAGCCGAGATAAGACGCGAAATGGGACGCAATCATTATCGTCTGGCATTTCAGGGTGTACCCGCCACACTGCTCGAACGTCTCGGCGACCGTGTGGTAAATCACTCTATGGGAAAACCGGAACTTACCCATAACGGCCCCATATTTAAAGCCGAGTTCACTCTCAAGGAGGATGTGGCCATGCATGATTTCATAGCTCTTGCCAATGATACGGTAGACATAGTGACATTCGACCGCGCTCTGCCCTCGATGAACGAGATTTTCATAAGAACAGTCGAGCAGTCTAACGCCACACCGCCTCCGACTGAACAGTGACACAACATATTTTCTCACTTATACACTGACCAACACCAATGAACTCTAACATAGGAATCATAATATCGCGCGAGGTGCGCGAGCGTGTGGTGAAAAAGAGTTTTATACTTACTACACTGCTCACACCTCTCATCATGGTGCTGATTTGGGCCGCACCTGTTCTCATAATGGAATTTTCGACTCCGTCTGACAAGAATATGGCCGTTATCGACGAAAGCGGCATCATATTCCCGGAACTCGTAAAGAACGCAGACGACATGTCGTATCTCACGCTGACACATACCGACACTTCGTTAGACTCAGCTCTGCACAATGACAGTTACGATGCCGTTCTGTTCATCAACTCCGATGTGGTGACGAATCCACAGAACGTGATGCTCTACACCCATGAATCAGGCTCAATGGAAGTGGAGGGACTTCTGAACCGTGTGATATCCAAGACTGTCGAAGATAAACGACTGGAAAAATACAACATAGAGAATCTTTCGGAAATTCTTGATGAAGTAAACGTCAACACTTCTATTCGTACACTGCGTATAACAGATGACGGTAGCGAGAAAGACGTATCATCGATGACTTCGTTTATGCTCGGTCTCGGCATGACATTCATTCTCTACATGTTCCTGCTTATATACGGCCAGATGGTAATGACATCTATCATCGAGGAAAAGAACAACCGTGTGCTCGAACTTGTAGTGTCCTCCGTCAAACCGCTGCAACTGATGCTCGGCAAGATAATCGGTGTCGGACTTGTTGCCGTAATACAGATTGTGCTGTGGTGTGCCCTGATGTGTGTGATGAGCGCATTCATCATGCCGATGATAATGCCGGAAGGAATGACCGAAGAGATTGCCATGATGAACAGCGGCAGTCTTGATGCAGCTACTTCAGCATTTGACCCCGACCTACTGAAGGCCGTAGCTTTGTTCTCGTCGGTAGGCTATCTGCTCAAACTCTTCATGTACCTGACGCTGTTCCTTATAGGCGGTTTCCTGTTCTATGCCTCAATCTTTGCAGCTATCGGCTCTTCGGTTGATAATATACAGGACGCCTCACAGCTTCAGACATTCGCTATCCTGCCCATTATTGTGGCCCTTGTGTTCGGACTCTCGATAGGCAACGACCCCAACACTACTTTAGCCGTGTGGCTGTCAATGATACCTTTCACATCACCGATGGTAATGTTGTCACGTATTCCTTTCGACATACCATCATGGCAGATATGGGTTTCACTTGTTATACTTTACGTCTCATTCGTAGGAATGACATGGATAGCGGCCAAGATATACCGTGTCGGTATCTTTATGTACGGTAAAAAGCCTACTGTCAAAGATCTCATCCATTGGGCACGCTACAAGTAAAATAATCCTATCAGAAAACTTCGCCGGTTAAACTCTTTTTAAATATAATATGTTAATAAAGCAGACATCCTCTATGAATGTCTGCTTTATTTAATCAGCTGAATTTAATCTATAAAAACACATTATTATGTTTAAGGAAATTATTATCGCCGGCTGCGGAGGTTTTGTAGGTACAGCCGGACGCTATCTGGTAGGTAAATGGTCAGCCGGTATGTGGCACGGAGCTTTCCCCATGGGTACATTCCTCGTAAACATTATAGGCTGTTTCATAATAGGTCTTTTCTTTGGTCTGCTCGAACATGCCAAGGTCATGACGCCCAGCGAAAATGTACTTCTTATAACCGGTTTCTGCGGTGGTTTCACCACTTTCTCATCATTTGCTGATGATATGTGGGTACTTGGTTCAAAGGGCGACTGGGCTACATTCGCAATCTATCTTGCTCTCAGCGTAGTATTAGGTATCCTCTGTGTATGGGCAGGACGTGCTATAATCCGCTAATAAACAATCAAACATAGAATATAAAAAACTGTACTATAATAAAATACCCTATTCTCGGCGAGAATAGGGTATTTTATTATAGTACAGTTTTATTCAGTCCATCATCAGCCTCTGAACTTGGAGGATATTGATTTGGGAACAGCGTTGCGATTGACCATTACAGAGATAGTCTTTTCGAGGAAGTAGGGTTCGGACACGTAGAAGTAACCGTCATAAATCTGATTGGTGTCCCACGAGTTCTTAACCTTATAGTAGCGGTTGCCTTCCTGATCGGTAGCGGTACCGATTATTACCATACCATGGTCATCGGTGGTCTGCTTGTTCTCGAAAGACTTCTGACGCATTTCCTGTGTCACGGTCTTTTCCTTAACCGGCCCTTTGATGTCGAAAGCCGACTTCTCACGGTCGCTGTCGGAGAGTTTTACCCAGCGTGAAAGTTCGGTTCCGTCCATGTCCTCTTCAGACTTGGGTTCGGGATTGACAGCATATCCCTGACGCCACTTGAAACCGCCTTCAGATACGTCGGCAGCCCAACCTACAGTATAGCCGTTATTAATAGCATTGTCAACGATAGCCTTCAGCTCCTCCATAGGTACGTTCTGAGAGGTTGACCACTGCCAGTTGTCAGCTATCTCAAGTGCGAAAGGCGTATAGAATGGGTGATGTGTGTAGCTGGTAATGTTGATGAAGTCGTCGGCATTGATACCCATAGCCTTGGCAAATGACTGCGGGGTATAGGTCTTGCCGTTATATGTGAATGTCTCGGGCACTGCGCCTAAGTAAGAATCAAGCACTGCGATATATCCCTTCAGCCATGCGTCGCTCAACGTCTTGTTGCCGTTGCGCAATACAGCGTCGAGATATGACGTAAGTATGTCTGCCATCTCGTAATGAGAATGTTTCTTCTCACCATATTCCAGACCGGCATACACCTCCTCAGGCACCACACCGTAATTGGCAGCCGAGTAAAGAACATCGGCAAAGCCGCCACCCTGTGCAAAATTGATTTTGCCATCGGTCATTATATACTTCTTAGCCTTGTCAATGTAGCAGTTACGCACACAGTACATCTCGGACAGGTCGAGCTCAGGCCCACCCTGACGCAGAACCTCCTCCTCAAGCACACTTGTACCCGAGAAGCTCCAGCACGTACCGCTCTTATTCTGATCCTTGACCGGTGTTGTAGGCAGTATCTTGACATCAGTAAAAGTAAAACCTGTGGAATCGGGATCGACCACACCCGGGTCAGCGTCCATAGGCGCCATCATATAAGTACCGGCTGCGTTTGCCGACACCATGGCCAAAAGAGCGGCCGATGCGATAAAGAGATGTTTCATGATATGTATAGATTTTAATTAGAATCAGTATGTCATGGATGTACTCACCCCCGTAAGGAGATACCATACAGCTGCAAAATTAGCGAAATTTTTTCAGAAAAAATCATATCTCCCCCTATTTCATCAGTTAAACTCACAGCTCCTTCATTTAAGAAAAAAATATATATGAACTGCAGTGGCCCTACTATTCATTCGCAACTCACAGCCGATGACTTGTTTGCAGAAGCCTAAATACTAAATATTTTTCTTTTGTTCAGCTAATATTATTGATTAATAACGATTTATCTCATCAGGCGTACGTATGGCTCGACCAGACCCACACGCCTTATCAATTATAATGTATCTACTTGAATCATTTCTTTTTATCAGAGGAAGGTTCACTTCAGTCACCTTAGGCAAAAAAAGTTGATATGTGACGGAATATTCTGTAGCACCTTATTTCAAGCCAATTTATAGTTCCGGGTATGAGTAGAGACTGTTGACGAAGATGCGTAAGAGTGGGTCTGTCAATGCATAGCCATCCGCGTCTTTTGTTACGATTCCATCCCTTATCAAATTACGTAACGCGCTCTGTACAGAACTGGCAGACGTAAGAGAATGGCGTTTTACGAAAGCACTGCCGGTGGGGGAAGTAACTCTCTTCTCTTTAGCTACTGCTATCAGCAGACTCTTCTGGCTGATACTGATCTTTGACAGCATTTCCCGATAAATCACCTCATTGGCTGCCAACATAGACCGTACTGAACGTATTACCGTTTCCGTATCACACTTTTTTCCCTCGGGAGTATCTGCAAACGCTCCGTTCATAGTCCTTTGGAGATAGAATGTGTTGCCGTCAAAAAGCGTGTATGCCCGATGCACTCCTTCCTCTTCAAGCTGTCGTCCCCGCTGCTTAAACAATCCGGTGGCAAAAGCAACATAGACATTCTCATTTATCGCCCCAAGATGCATCAGTTCGCTACTGTTATAAAACGGTCTTTTTGAGTTGGTGAACATTTCTTGCAGAATTGTGAACTCACTTCCGGCAAATATGAAGGTGGCATTTGACATTCTCTGTATATAGCTGCGTAGTATAGCTTCAGTATTTTTCTCCGGATATTTGGTAATCTGCTGAAACTCATCTATCACCAACATCACAGGCCGTTCATTCTGTTCAAGATAAGTAAATATCTCCTTAAGAGTGTATTCCGGATGGATTATATCGCCTAATTGTATACTGAATGTGGGTGAACCACTCAACGGGTCGAAACCGAATGTTCCCTTTAATGATTTCAATACCGCCAAAAAACCTTTCAAGCTTTTCTTGCTCCTTTCTGCCAGAGTGTTGAAAACAGTCCTTCCCAACAGGTAGACGAACTCACCAAGTGTATTTGATTGCAGTATGTCCAAAAAGAAAATCTGATACTCCTCCCGAATTATCGGAGAGTCATGCAGGGTAACATTTATCAACGACGTTTTGCCCATACGGCGTGGTGAAAGAAGTACCACATTACGCCCATTAGTGATAGCACTTGCAAGACGTTTCTCTTCTTCCTCACGATCACAGAAATAAGGTCGCCCAATTCGACGTCCCAATATGAAAGGATTTCTCGGATGTTCCATAGCACTCACTTAGCTGAATGATTTCTGTTACAAAGATAATTATTCAATATGAATTATTCAAATTCAATAATTCAAATCAAATAATATATTTTAAAGTCAGGTAAGTATACATTTATGAGTGAGGAGACGATAACCCGGAACCCGCTCTCAGGTTTGTTTCGCCTTTATACGGCTTCGCAGTGTACGGATGGCATTGGGACCAACACCGAATATATGCTGTATCTCAGCGTCGCTCTTGCCGATATAACTCAGAATCATAAAGAGCTTATTCTTTGAGGTCAATCCGGAGTACAAAGTATCAAGCGAAGCCATGTAGGCTCTATCTACGAGTTCGTAGTACTCCACGCAGTCGTCAATGTCACGTTTGTGCCAGCTTCCGATATTACTGCCGGCGGAAATTTCGTCGAAACGACGTCTACCGTTGGCGTAAGCAGTTATCTGCTTCTCTTTCAGGCTCTGCAGACGAGCATTAAGTTTTCCTACTTCCTCAGTCTGTTCCCGCAGACGTCGTATCTCATCAGCCTGCATACTGTTTGCTTCAGTGGCACGGTCGATGTCAGCCTGCAGACCCTCGATACGTTCCTGTAGAGCCTGCGCCATAATGTGCTCCTTAGCAAGAGCTTTCTCCATTTTAGACCGGCGATAAAAGTAGTATAGCCACGTCAGCAGAGCGAGAAGCACAAGAATTACAATACCGAAAATAAGAGACCGAATATGCTGGCGGTCACGCTGTTGCTGCCATTTGTGGTCGAATCGTAACTGCTCACCGGCTACATCATGCTCCATACGCTCATGCTCCATCTTGTCCTTGAGTATTATAATAGTATCGGCAGCAAGACAAGCTCCCTTATAGTCACCAATTTCATAGCGTGTATTGTACATATCGGTGAGTATATGCAGACGCAGGGGATTGCTATTTGTAAGCATAGCTCTGCTCCAGAGGGAGTCGGCGGTAGCCATACGCCCCTCATGTGCATATATGGCAGCAAGATTTGCCATTGCTGCGTTAATAGGCTCACAGGCAATTGCCTTCTCGTAATAGAGACGGCTTACATTAATGTCGGAGTCCTTAAACATGTAGCCTATATTGTTGTACATCCGAGCTTGCTGTCGCAGAGGAAGAGCATGGGCATAATCAAGTATCCGCAGAATAGTATCTACTGCCTCACGCTTACGATTCATTTCGAGCAAAGCGGCTGCCTGTACGGTAATAGCGTTATAAAGTTTCAGAGTATCTTTCAGGTGAGCCGCAACATGGCGCGCGCGGTCTGCATATCGTTGTGCTGTCCTTGTATCACCGTAATAATAATTCACATAAAAGAGATAGTGAGAAATTCCGAAACTCAAAGGAGATAACTCTGTGGAGTCAATGAGACTTTCGGCCATCTTTAATTCAGCAGTGGCTCGTTTAGGATTACCATTCTCATAAGCCGACTTCCCCCGGCAGAAAGCTGCGAGAGCAGCGTTGCGTTCATCAGAAAGGTCAAGTGAATCGGAGGCGGCTACGGCACTCTCTGTGTCAAGACTCAATATACGCTGTTCAAGGCCGAGATTATATGTGGATTTAGAGTGCTGACAGAGGGTCAGTACAAGACAAATGACCGCTGCGGTAAGCAGCGGCAACAGACGGCTCAGTCGATACAGGATTGGGCGTATATAGTGCTCAAGGCGGAAAGACATGAAAAAAAGATGTTACAAATTTGATGTTTCATGATGGCAATTATACCACGCATTAGGCTTAGTTGCAGTATGTTAACGTCATTTATAGATGTAACGCGTATAAATGTCGGATATTGCCGGGCCATAAATAGTTTCCTATATTTGCTATCACAAGATCAGACACTCACTCATAAACCTACTATCTATGAGACAAAAATTCTACTTTATTTCAGCAACTGTCGCTTTAGCGGGAATCTCCGTTACATGGGCAGCCATGCAATCAATACCTCAGAAGGCAGTGCCGCCTGTACGCGACTATTCGATGATGACACCGGCGCACGTAGGCCAATCGGTAGAAAAGATGGTATTCAACAACGGCACTACTACGCTTGACCGCAATGTTAGCTCAAACGATGTGGCAAAAGCTACAGCAGCTTCCAATCTGGTGTTCGGAGGTGCACTTCATTTTTCCTCCGACTGGGGAGACGAAACTCATTATGGTCTATATACCTTCACTTCCACTCCCGACGGTGCTGACAATGTAGAGCTTTTGTCGGAGTACTGGTTTTTCCAGACCGGTAATGCCACTGTAATCGACAATGCCCTACATGCAGTGGACTACAACCAGTATGACGATATTCTATACGTCAATTATAACAAGGTAGATCTTGCTACCGGGGAATATGTGGGCTGGGATTCTTATGAGGATTTATCAATGTTCCCATTCGACTCTGACTTCGATCCGCTTACCGGAGGCGCGGTAGGATGCTTCCAGAAAGCAGGTAGTACCGATATTGAGCTTGCCGTAGTAGACTATGATACCAAATACCGCCGTGTGATCTGTGATCTTCCGGATATCCTATATGCAGTGGCTGTAGACAGCAAAGGCGATATTTATGGTATCGATGCTAACGGTGTATTACGTCTTTATCCACGTTCAGGCGGTGAACCATCCGAAATAATGAATACGGGTCTCTATCCTATGTATATGCAGTCTGCTACTTTCGATAAAGATACGGATCTAATGTATTGGGCGTTCACCGACGGAGATGACAGTGCTCTGTACGAGATAGACCCTTCGAGTGCTACCATCTCAAAAATCTATGATTTTAACAACCGTGAAGAATTCACCTGTCTATATGTAAAGAAACCGGTGAATATGAAGGCACCTGCCACTCCCGTATCATTGACAATGAATCTCGACCCACAGGGAGGCGGTACCGCCGAGTTTACTCTTCCTGCCACTAACCGTGAAGGTACGGCTCTCAGCGGAACAATAGACTATAAAGTTTATGCCAACGGCGAATTACTGGCAACAGGCTCAGGAGCAGCCGGTGAGGAAATTAGCTGTCCGGTAACTGCACCGCTTGGTGATACTCTCTTCCGTCTGGTGTGCAGTAATAGTGACGGTGAATCGTATTCTACAAAAGTACTCCAATGGGTAGGCGATGGTGTTCCTGAGGAAGTGAGAACGCTCAACTGCAAAGTAGAAGGTAATGATGTAACTATAACCTGGGATGCCCCCGCAGGAGGTGTCAAAGGCGGATATATCGACTCTGAGGCGCTGACATACACTGTGACACGCTATCCCGATGAGAAAGTAGTGGCAGAAAATATCTCAGCCAAGACATTCTCAGAAACTCTGACTCCAGAGCAACCGGTAGTAATTTGGTATGGTGTGAAAGCTACCTACAAGAATAATATCGGCGATGAGACTCTCACTCAGAAAGTTCCGGTCGGTGATGCTTACAACATGCCCTACTTTGAAGACTTTGAGAATCCTGACAATTTCAACCTCTTCACCGTAATCGACAGCAATGATGACGGCCGCGTATGGATGGTGGGTCTGCACCAAGGCTTTAATCCTACAGGTTTCGCATTCTGCAACACCAATAAATTTGGACTTTACGGAATTGAATACAGTGACGACTGGTTGCTCACGCCAAGGCTTAATTTGAGTACTGATGACGTATACGTATTCAAGTTCAAAGCCTGGACTATGGGGTCTTCGGAAGAGACTATGGAGGTTGCCCTTGGACAGGGTGAGGAGCCGACTGATGCCTCCGCATACTCGATCATAATTGATCCCGTGCGTATTCAGGGTAGCTTTGAGAAGCCTCATCTTTTCAGCCATACATGGATACCGGAAGCGGACGGGCAGTATCGGATAGCTTTCCATGGCATTTCCGGTATGAACGGTACAAATTTCAATATTGATGAACTCGATGTACACAGCATCGGCAAGGCTGCTGCTCCGGCAGCAGGCGAGCTTACAGCTACAGGAGGTGCTATGGGGGCAAAAGAGGTCAATGTGACATTTACTGCTCCCACTAAGAATGCTCGTGGAGATGAATCACTTAAAGAAATTACAAAGGCACAGCTATTCCACGGCGACAAACTCGTAAATGAATGGAGTAATGTCAAGCCGGGCGAAACACTCAGCTATGTAGATACCGACGTAGAATTAGGATCGACCGATTACAGCATGGTGTGCTATTCATCGGAGGGTCAGGGTGTACCTGCAGAGGCAAAAGCGTTCGTAGGCCGTGATATTCCCGCAAAGCCTGTCGGTTTCAAAGCTGTTGACAAGGGGGACTACGTGGAGCTTGTATGGGAGAATCCCGGTGCAGTGGGCAGCAACGGTGGCTACGTTGATGATACAGCTTTTTCCTATGAGGTGTATAGCGTCACAGCAGGTATGGCCAACCCCATTTTCACCAATCTTAAGGAAACATCATACACTATTGAGGACACAGGAACCGGTAATCAGAGCCGCACAACATTCGGTGTGTCTGCAATAGATGACGGTAATCTCGGTAACATAGCTGTATCGAATATCGTTATTCTTGGTGCAGGTCATAAGCTGCCATACGTGGAGACATTCAATATGGCTAAATATGACAACGATGGTTGGCTTGAGACAGGTGACACAGAATATATACCCGGCGAAGGATTCTACGAGCATATATTCTACACTGATCCTGAAGTAAGCTCCGACGAGGGTTCCACATCAATCTTCTGGCAACCTCAACTCGGTTTCCGCAACACTATTATGAGTACCGGTAAGATTCTTCCCGGAGAAAAGGCTTCAAATCTCTGCTTCATTCTCGATCGGCGTGCAACTGCGGATTGCGATGTTAAGATTGACCTTTATGTGAATGTAGACGGTTGGCAGAGAGAGTTTGTGAAGACAATCGATCTTGCAGAAGCTACTGACAAGACATCTTGGCATACAGATGTAACCGACATCTCAAGATACGGAAACGCAAGCACACTGAGCTTCGATCTTGAGGCTCACGGAGACGTACTGAACGAGACAGTATGGCTTGACCGCATTCAAGTGCGTAATCTTCTTGACAAGGATCTTATAGTATCACTTGAAGCTAAGAAGACATATACTGCAGGAAAGGCAGGACAGGCAATCATCAAGGTAGACAACAACTCCCTGAACGAGGCAACCGGATACAAAGTGAATCTCTACGTTGATGGTAAACTTTCACATTCGATCGATGGCAAGACTATACCTGCACTCGGCTATATGAATTATGAAATAGAAGTGATACCTGCCGTTAACGTCGGTGAATCGCTTGATTTGCGTGCTGAGATTGTATACGACGGCGATATGAATGTTGCCGACAATGTGGCTGAGAAGACCTCAAACGTGGTAGAATCAGTTCTTGAAGTCCCCACTGACCTGCGTGCCGAAGAAGTCACTGACGGTATCACCTTGACATGGAATGCTCCCGAGGTAGCTGACAAAGAGGTGACAGAAGGATTCGAGACCTATGACAACGGTGATCTTGTATTCGGTGACTGGAAGACCTACGACCTTGACAAAGGTCTTGCCTGCGGTATCAATAACCATCCGATACCTCATGAACAGGAGCCCTTCGCCTACATGGTATTCAATCCCGTAGAGAATAATCTCGACATTACAAAGGTGACTATGTATGAGCCGATAGCCGATGACCAATATCTGATGTGTATGAAGGGTTACTATTCCTCATCACCTGGTAATGACGACTGGTTGATCTCTCCCGAACTGTCAGGCAATGCTCAGAGAATCTCTATGTTCCTGCGTAAGTATGGAGACTCCTACAGTGAGACATTCGAAATCTGGTATTCTCTTACCAATGATAATCTCGATTCCTTCATCCTTCTTGAACAGGGAAGTGTAGATGATCCAGAATGGGATGAATACACCTACGACCTACCTGAGGGTACCAAGTACTTTGCATTCCGTTACACGGCAATCAATGGTTTCTTTATCTTCCTCGATGAGATATCTTACCATCCCGTCGTACCTGAACTGACAGGTTATCGTATTTATCGTAACGGCGAGCTTTTGGTAACTCTGAGTACAACTGATACCACTTACTTTGTAGGTGACGACGATGCCTACAATTCCGACTACTTTGTGACAGCCGTCTACAAGCAAGGCGAGTCGATGCCTTCAAGTCATGTAAATGTATCAGGTGTGAATGTTATCGGAGCCGATGGTCGCAGTATTTTAGGTGGAGAAGGCGAAATCCTCATCACCGGTCTTGATAACGATGATGTGAAGATCTACACCGTTGATGGTAAGTGCATCGCCTCTTTCATTTCTGACGGTACCGAAAAGAGTGTAAAAGCTGACAAGGGCCAATATGTAGTAAAAGTAGGCAGAAGTGCAGCAAAGGTTATTGTACGCTAACGAAATGGCACGAGATTTTTAAAAGCTGCTTAGATAATTTGTAATGACATTTTAATTTAAACATACCCTATAAACACGGTTATGGCACCGACTGAAGGTAGCAGTCGGTGCCATAACCGTGTTTATAGGGTATGTTTATCAGTCCTCGATGTCGACATCGAAATCATCGCCGAAGGGGTCATCGCTGTCCTCACGTCGAGTGTCGCCGAAATCTGCATCATCGGGCATTTCATCAGAATCATCATCTTCACTATCGCTGCGGACGGTAGTCTTGGGAACAAACGTACCGGGACGTGATGTGCGGGCAGCCTCACGCTCGGCATCGAGAGTGGCAATGATTTTCTCCTTGAGTTCCTCAGCTAATTCAGGATTGTCGGCTATGACACGCTTCACGGCATCACGACCCTGACCGAGCTTGTTACCGTTGTATGAGAACCATGCACCTGACTTCTTGACGATGTCATGTTCTACGGCAAGATCAATAATTTCACCGGCCTGTGAGATACCCTCACCGAACAGAATCTCAAACTCTGCCTTCATGAACGGGGGAGCCACCTTGTTCTTGACTACTTTGACTTTGGCTACACGTCCTATCGAGACATCACCGTCCTTGATAAACGATGAGGGACGTATCTCAATACGTACCGACGAATAGAACTTGAGGGCATTACCACCGGTTGTAGTTTCGGGATTACCGAACATCACACCGATCTTCTCACGTATCTGGTTGATGAAGATACAGCATGTGCGAGTACGGGAGATACTACCGGTGAGTTTACGCATGGCCTGTGACATCAGACGGGCATGAAGACCTACATTCTTGTCACCCATCTCACCCTCTATCTCGGCTTTGGGAGTCAGAGCAGCCACAGAGTCAATGACCAGCACGTCGATAGCGCCGGAGTTGATGAGCTGTTCGGCTATATCAAGCGCCTGTTCGCCGTTGTCAGGCTGTGCTATATACAGATTGTTGACGTCAACACCAAGTTTCTCGGCATAGAAACGGTCAAAGGCATGTTCGGCATCGATTATGGCGCATATACCGCCCTTCTTCTGAGCCTCAGCTATGACATGTATGGCCAGAGTGGTTTTACCCGACGATTCGGGACCATATATCTCGGTGATACGGCCACGAGGAACACCACCCACACCTAAGGCATAGTCAAGTCCGATCGAACCGGTCGAGATAGTCTCGATATCCTGCACTGCGTCGTCGCCGAGACGCATAACCGTGCCCGAACCGAAGTCCTTCTCCAAATGAGCCATCGTCATGCTCAGAGCCTTGCGCTTCTCTTCTATGTCGTTTATACGGCCGCCAGCAGGCTTGGCAGTGGTTTTCTTCTTTGCCATTGTATATATAGTTTTAGTTATTGTTCAGATTGTTATTTTTCAGGTGAGAGATATAGTCTAAAAGACACATATCACGCTGTTTTCAGTACTGCAAAGTTACTATAAAAACAACCTAAATCCTAATTTTTCAACAATTTATATTCTTAATATTTCTTAACAAATACATTTATACTGCCATAATATTGCAGTAAAAGACAGTATAAAAGAGCCGAAATGACTGTGCCTCTTTCTGAAAAAGAGAGCCGGTTTCGTTCCGGAAAATTTCAGTTACTGCTCATCGGCAAACATGGGATCCCATGCCGGAAGCAACTGAGGTGTCTGGGTGAGTATCTCTTTCACACGGGGTGTGATATGCTTCTTATCCACCACAAGGCGGAACATATATTCGTCAAACCAGCGATCGGTCATGACAAGATGACCGCCGTTGGCACCATCTCCCCAGCTGTTCTCGACCATCCATTTCTGCGGCTTGCCGGCATCGTCAAGGTCAACGGCCACAAGTGTCATGGCGTGTGACGAAGCACTGTCGAAGGTACGTATACGGTCGGCTTTATCCATGCCGAAAGTAGTGCCGAACAGTGAGTCATAGTCATAATTGTCAATATCGAGCAGACCTCGGTCACGATCAAGGAATTTATTCACATCACATGAGAAATACATCATCGTGCTATCCTGCAACGAACGCACTGCCATCTGCTTGATGTCTTCAGTGGGCAGGTTGACATAGATCCAATTGGAACCGTCATAAGTGTGGCGGGAGAAGTCTATTTCGTACAGACGGTAATAAGGACGACTCGGGTCATTCATCAGCATCACATAGTTGGCGCGCAGGTCATCACCGCACATATCGGCATAGAACTTCTGCGGCGTTGTATTGACACGTTCCACAAAGTTGCCTTTGGAGTCTTTACGCACCCATGTGAAATTTGTAGGTGGTTCGCCGAGAGCGGCACTGAGCATACTGTAGACAGTGGTGAGCATCTCCTCCTTACGTCCGGAGAGCTGTTCGGCTGAAGTGCCTGATGCGGCACTGCGGCGCAATTCAAGACCGTATTCACGCAGTTTACGTTTCAGTAGACGGTTGAGTTTGGCAGTAGACGACGAACTCACTGTCTCGACCATTGCGTTCTTAGGTACCACGCCGTATTTCATTACATTGTCGGCAAAGCCGGTGTACTGCCCGCCATCACTCAGAGGGTTCCTGAACAGCCATTCCACCATCTTATCATCATCGGGGGCGGAAGCCGTGTCTATGATACCCTGAAGGAAGAGATTCGACTTTTCAAGTTGGTCATAGAAGAAGTTATAAGCCTGCGATAATTCGAGTTTCTGTAGGTCATGTTCAGACATCATACGCGAACGCAACACATTGAGTCCGGTAAAGAGCCAACAGCGTCCCGATGATTTCTGGTCGGTTATGCCTTTGCTGGCCACACGGTGCGAAAAATGGTCGTCGAAACCGTTACGGTTGGAGGCTGAATAAGCCAGTTTGTCAATATCGTTATTGGTCAGTGCGTTACGTATAGCTCGCGAAGCCACATCATCGGGTTGCGCACTGCGTATGCGCTGCAGTGTTTCGGCTGAAATACCGTTAGGTCGTTGGGGTGTCTCGTAGGCTCCGGCTGTAAGAGTCATAGCTGACAGAGCTAACAGAGTGAAAATCTTATTCATTCAGAAAGGTATTATGTTTGTGAATTATCAAAGTTTTGAAACCTCAAAGTTAATGTAAAAAACGAAAAAAGAGCCGTTCCGCATATCACGAAACGACTCTTTTTTACTTGTCTGCCGCTTTTACTCAAGCCGACAGACTCTTATAGCTTACAAATCAGATTGCACTGAGATTGAAGTTAGCAAACTCAAGGTCTTTCTGAGCACGGCTCTTCAGACTCGGGTCAAGTGAGATAGCCTTGCTGAGGTTTGCAGTCACCTGAGTCTGATTGTTGGTGCGGGCAGCTACGATAGCCATGAGATAGTAAGTAGTGGCGTTAGGATTAGCTACGGCAGCCAGAGTGTTCTGAGCCTTAGAATAGTCTTTGGCGAGAATCTGACCGAGAGCGGCATTGTTGCTCTTGGTGTTGCCGAAAGCGTTGTTAGCCTTGGTCACCTCACCCTGTGTCAGATAGTAAACGCCGAGAGCGTCGCTTGCCTCGGGCACACCGGCAGCGGCACCGATAAGTTCGTTAGCCTTGCGGTAGTCGCCGTTAAGCAGAGAGATAAGACCGAGGTTCATATCCACTTCCTTGCTGTTGGGAGCAAGACGAGAAGCCTTCTCGAAGTCAGCCTTGGCAGCAGTATAGTCACCGGCTTCGTACTCAGTCATACCGAGATTGTTGAAAGTACGGTAGTCGTTGGGATAAAGCTCAGAAGCCTTCTTGTAAACCTGCATCTTGCGGGCATTGTCATTGGTAAGTGTGGCTACGTAGAGGATTTCGTCAACAGTGAGTTTCGACGGGTTGGTGTCGAAAAGCTGAATCAGTTCCTCATTGCTCTTACCGATAGTGTTGATTGAAGCCATGATGCGTGAGTAACGCAGCTGAGGCAGAATCTGGTCAGCCAGTTCGCTGAATACTGAGGCAAGATTACGTATTTCACGCTCACGCTCTTCGGGGTCTTTATACATCGAAAGCACACCGAGGATAAGGTCCTTATCCTGTATGTTGCTCTTCTGTACCAGCTTCTGGAAACCTTCCCAGTCTTCGGGAGTAAACGAAGAAGTCAGTTCGCCGAACTCGGTGATTTTGTCCTTCTTCAGCTGATTTTCCATATAGTTGGTGGTCACAGTCTCACGACGCTCGGCAAGTTCGGTGTTGAAAGCAAGCGAACCGTCGGGCGATGCGTAAGAATGAATTGTGATACCGGCTATCTCTTTGTTAGGTGCGGCGTTAGCCTCAAGCAGCTCCTTGTTGAGGTCGATATAGTCAGAGGCGGCTGTCTGAGCCGGACGAATCACTGCCTGATTGATGAGGAAGTGAATATCGGCGCTGTACTGGTCATTGATGACACGCTGGAACTTGTCAGCAGCTACGGCGGGAGTAATTGTAGCGGCACTTGCAAGTGTCGAGGTAGCTACAACACCATTTCCGACCTTGACACGCGGCAGACCGTAAAGTTTACCGTTCTGGTCCACCTGAAAGTCAAGATAGAGGTCAGACTGCTCCATTTCGGGCTTATACTCTACATTGAAGGGGATAGTGACGTTACCGCCGTTCTTGTAACCTACCACCTGACCGTTGGCACGTACATTCTCACCCTGGATAGTAACGGGAGTACCTGCCGACTCACCGCCCTGATACACAAGCACCGGAGTAGTTACGACCTTAGCATTCTTCACCATGAACTTAGCCGGCAGATTACCGGTAATAGTAGCCGGCACATTCATACCTACCGTCTCAAGTGGAGTGGGATTGGTCGAGAAGTAGTCGCTCTGAAACTGGCCCAGTTTCTTGGAACAGCCTGTCATACCGACAGCAGCCACACCTAAGGCCAGAAAATACACTTTCTTGTTCATAACCTTAATCGATTAATATATAATAAAATAATGCTATTCTAACGTACGTTCTGTTCAGTACGGCCAACCCTTTTGCTCCTTAGCCGGGTTCCGTACCCCAATATGGGCGTGTAAAGTTAATGATAAATTGAAACATGAGCGTTATTTTTTAGCAAAATTTCATCTTTCTGTATCTATCCAATACTCTTCTTTCACCTCATATCCTTTTATTCTTCTACTTATATTTCCTACCCTTCTCATTTATCCTTCTATTTCTCACTCTATTCACTCATTTTCACTCTATTCATTCTGCAAATGAACTTAACTTCTGTAGATAAATCCAGTTTAATCCGCTCATTATCTCCCACAAATCTCCTACCCTCTTTCTTTTATCCTCCTACCACCTTTTATTCCCTTTACTTTCATAATTCTCATCCACTTCTCAACATCTTAATTTTATCACAAAATCAGCTAAAAATCAACTTCCTAAGTAAATTCATCAAAAAAAAATGTAAAAAAAACACTAAAATATTTGGCAGTTACTCAGAAAAGCCGTAACTTTGCACTCGCAAAACGGAACCAACATCGTCAAGCAAATACATACCTGACTCCGTGGCTCAGTTGGTAGAGCAAATGACTCTTAATCATTGGGTCGTGGGTTCGAGCCCCACCGGGGTCACTTAACAAAGCGGCAGAATGCCGCAGATCGCTGAAACTAAGACAGTTTCAGCGATTTTTGTAATATCCCTATCCGGCAGAATTGTGAACATTTTGAGGTTGCCGGGTGTGCAATTCGTGAACAGGCTCTGCCGTTAACAGTTTTGTTCACGATTTACATTCGCCAAACGTAACTTTTTAATTTTCTGCATTTTTCTGTGATTATCCGTTCCCAAAGTGGGGCTTTCAAGAGCTTCAGCAGGTTCAAATCCCCACTTTTAATTGGAGTTACCCTAAATTTTAACTTTTTTCACCCTTGTTGGCGTTTTAGTTTGGTATTATACATATTTTAACTAAGTTGTAGAGTTTAGAAAGTGATTTTGATGCTGGTAGTCGTAAACATAAATGGTAAATCGCGGAAAAATGATGAATATCACGGAAAACTTTTAGTGAACATACTGTGCTGAATAGTTTACGTTCACGACTTCGTTCACGAACTTTCGCACACGAGACTGATTTCCTTGCTCTTGCCTATTGCAAAATTGGGGAAAAATGATTATATTTAAGTAACCATTAATCCGCAATTTATTTATGTTACACGATTCTTA
>JAAVDM010000042.1 GCA_014801815.1 Bacteroides sp.
AAACTTTGCAGAAATCATCTGCCATTACGAATATTTCAGTAATTTTGTCTTCGGTGAGCATAGCGATAAGAGTATTTGTTTGTAATTCAGCACTATAAATTTAATACTTTTATCGCTAATCACCAAATTTTCAACTACTTAAATTTCATCGAACTCACGTTAAATTAGAGAATGATGAGTGGATGAGGGTGGGTGGAAGGAGGAAGCTAATAAATTGGAGGGGGATGAGTAGACGAGGGTGGGTGGAAGGAGGAAGAGAAATGTGGTGGAAGGAGGAAAAAAGGAAAGAAAGAGGGAAGGAGAGGGAAGAGGAGAGAGGGTGGGGTTATTTCAGGATTGCGCTGTCGATGCCGTTGGTTTGCTGGAGCTCGTTGTTGTAGTTGAGTTTTTTGCCGTAGGGGAAGGTGTATGTAAGGGTAAGGCGAATGATGCGTGAGATGTCGACATTCCATGTGTCAGACACTTCGGAGTAGAGAGGAGAGTGGAAGGTAGTGGTTACGTAGCCATTGTGGGTGAACCAGTTGCGGAATTGGAGACTTGCTTTGAAGTTGCCGGTAGCATAGTTCAGGAATAGACCGTAGGTGCTTTTGAATTTTGAGAGTTGGCCGTTAGACCATGCATCCAGTTGTTTCTGCGGGGTTTGATAGTAGAGCATGGCTGACCAGTTGGAGCGAGCATACTGTGCGTAGACGCTGGCAAAGAGAAGATTCATTGATTGTGCGTCACAACCTGTGAGCACAACACGTTGTGCCTGACCGTTTGCCCTAAAGGTTAGAGAGTTATTGAGCAGACGTAGATTACCTGACAGCCATGCCGAATAGGAGTGGGAGTTTCCACTGTTGATAGAGCGCCTGATGAGACCGTTTATGTTAGGTAGGGTATAGAATTCGTAGGCTTGTTTGTCAGGATTACCTTCATACTCAAGGGTAGCCGATAAGGAGAGAACGTTTGTTGGAATATAAGTATATGAGGCTGAGACAGAAGTGAATAAAGTATTTTTCAGGTCAGGATTACCTTGCAGCCAAAGAAGTTCGTTGTTCTGTACAAGGGCGTTGTTAGCGGTGGAAGCCTGAGGATGGGAATTACCCCACCAGCCTTCGATACTGGCTGAATGTTGGTCGTTTATCTGATATTGTAGTTGAAGACCGAGACGCGGGTTCCATTGTTCGAGAGTGTTTACTCCATTGACACGTCCTATTACATAAGAAACACCAACACGGGAATAAAGGCTCAGACCCATCTGCCAATTCTGCATGTATTCCAGAAAGAGCATATTTTCGGTTGACAGCAGCTTTTGTCGCCCGTCATACGAACCGGTATAGTCTGTGTCATAGAATGTAGTGTAACTTAAGAGAGCGGTACGGAATGTGTTGTTGTGAGAAAATCTTTTTGAGTAAGACATATTCAGAGTCGGTGAGTATATCTTCTCACGGTTGTCATTTATAATAGGAGAAAGATCAGAGAGGCAATAGGAGGAATAACGTTTGGTAGAGCCGTAAGTGAAACTCCATGATGCTACTAATGAGTTGTCTCTTGGAAATGTAAACTGATAATATCCCCGAACAGAGGGATAGAGAGATTGGTGGGAATTGTTTGATACGGCATTCTGTGTACCGGAAACAATATCACGGCTGAAAGTAACATCGGAGCCATCATGTAATGCCGGAGTAGCCTGACGGCCAAAAGAAAACTGATGCTGGATATAACTATTATCACTGTTATAGACAACACGCAGTGAAGACCATTGTGAGTTATTACGTTCCAGATAGTCATGACCTGAAACTGAATTTCGGATTATCTTATCATAATGATTGTTGTTAAAATTGACATTACGGAAAGTCTGATCAGATATAGAATTGTATTGATCCAAATGTGACCAGTTCACGCCTACACTTGCATCGAATAACCATTTCTTATATACGAATTTAGAATAGATATCGCCATTGATACCATCAGTGGCTAACGTCCGACTCTCGGCAGTCAGTTTGGTATAGCCTCCCCACTCATACTTCTGCATGATGAAATTGACTACATGCTGAGCACTTTCGAAGCGTGGATCTTCAGGATAGTTCAGTACTTCGACACGCAGGACATCTTCCGGACGTAAACCATTGAGGTCCTGCTCGCTCGCCGGTACATAGTCTATAAACATAGCCACATCTTTACCGGCGGTTGTTTTAACAGAGAATGTACCCGGTGCAATATCAAGTTGTGGTATCTGCATTTGGAGCAACAGATGTGTGGCATCAAGAGAAGTCTTCTTGGTCTTTTTGTCGGGTATATACTCAACTCCGTATTTTATCACACGTTGGTTGCGTCCCTGCACTACGACTTCGTTCAGCTGTACAGCAATACTGTCGGCAGGCGTTTCATTATTTACAGAATCAGGCACTTCAGACTGAGCGAAGGATTCGGCGGCAGCCAGTGTAAATCCAATTGAAGTCAGAATTATAAATCGTTTTTTCATATCAGATGATGTTATTATATTTATGGAACTGAGGCAAATAGAATAAGAAACTGATATTTGTCAGTATGAACGCAAAGTTAATTAAAAAATACCGATAGATAAGCTGTTAGATGATTAATTCAGACTGAATTTGGTTAATAGGAGGAATTAGACTACTTTTGTGCCATTAACCAAACTGAATCATTATGAAAATTGCGGAAACGGTAAAGATGAAAGTGGCTTATCTTGACTACAGTCCGGTATATGGAGGTGCCGAGAGAGTGCTTGACAGCATGGTGCGTCATCTGAACCGTTACCGACCTTTAGTGATCTTTCCATTTCCGCAGGTTCATCATAACCGCTATACGTTTGACGAGGGAGATAGGGTTTATCTTGCCGAAGGGACACAATGGTGGATGGGACGTGACCGCTGGGCACATCCTCCACGTGGCAGTGATGCGTTGGCCCGGACTATATTCGGAATACGGTTAGTTATAATATTGAAGAAATATGGTGTGAGATTACTGCATGTCAATCTGTTACGTCGGGACTGTATGCTTTGGTTGTTGCCGGCACGTGCGGTCGGTGTGAAGATAGTAGGGCATTGGCGTAGTGCCGCGACAGACTGGATACCTCCGAACAGAGTGATACGACTGTGTGACCGAGTGGTATGTGTGTCAGACTTTAACCGCAGAATGCTATGTGAGGTATGTGAAACAGAAAGGAGCGTGCGTATATATGATTGTATAGAACCTTTCCATATACCGCAGGAGGAGGATAGAGAACTTAAAAAGTTGCTTGCCGGATTATCGCCGAAAGTCCGTCTTATAATATCAGTAGGACAATTAACACCATATAAGGGGCATGATTTAGCCATTGAGGCTTTTGCCCGGATTGCAATACGGCACTCTGATACAGTGTTACTTATAGCGGGAGGAGGAAGTGAATGTGAACGTCAACGTCTTAATGAATTAATACATAAAAGTGGTGTGGGGGAGGGACGTATATTATTGCCTGCAATACATTTCAGTGATATGGATTACCTCTACAGAAGAGCGGAAGTAGTGCTTTCACTCTCACATGGCGGTGAGGCATTCGGACTTGTACCTTATGAGGCTGCTCTGGCAGGGCGTCCGTTTATCGGAGTTGACTGTGGAGCAATACGTGAATTTGTCAGCGACGGTGTAAACGGACTCCTTGTCAGGGATAATGATGCAGAAGGAGTGGCCGACCGTCTGGAGTGTCTGCTTAATAATCGCGGTTATGGTCAACGTTTAGCCGACTCCTTAGCCGGAGATGTTGGAAAATATCTAAAACCGCAAGTTATGACCCATCAACTTGAAAAACTCTATGACTCCTTATTATTATAGATACCTGCGTGACTGTGTGGCACGGATCCGCAGTCAGTTGCTGTATGCCGCATGTCATTTTATGCCTCAGATGCCATACGGCAAAAGGGTTATGATAGTTGCACCTCATCCTGATGACGAGACGTTCGGTGCCGGTGCGTATATATGTTCATTGCTTGCTAACGGTAGTAAAGTAAGGGTGGTGGTTCTGTCGAGTGGTGGTAGATCATTGGGTGACAGTGACGATAGTACAGAGGTGGAACGTCAAAGAGAATTATTATGTCTTAGGGCGACTTCTATTTTAGGACTTGGAGAAGATGACGTAGTATTCTTACGTCAACCTGACGGTAGTGTGCTTACAGATTCGGATATGGTTGGACAATTACGTTATGAAGTTGAATCATGGAAACCTGATATGTTGTTGTCTCCTGGATTTGGAGAGGTATGGTCTGACCATATTAATACGGCAAAAGTAGTGCTGCATATAGCTAATAATAATTGTATGGTATACCACTATTGGGTATGGAGTTGGTATTATAATACATTATCATGGTACGGACGTATGTATTGTAATATTGGTAGTAGGTCGTGCTGTTCTGTAAAACAGAAGGCGGTTGATGTGTATATAAAATCAAAAAGATCGGACGGAAATGTATGGAGTGGTAATTTGCCGATGTTACTTATAAAATGTATAAGGCAGGATAATGAGATATTCTGTAAGATGACTGTATGTAATGATAATAAGTAGGATAAAATATATAATATCTATTTATGTGGCAAATAACTATATTGACCGACTATAATGAAGTATTCTCAGATGAGCATCTTAATATGTATAAACGTTATATGGAAGCTGCTGAATGTACAAATGTATTCTGTCATCCTGAGTTGATATGTGCTTGGTATGAAAGTTATATTCGTATAAGGTCACTCATTCCATATTGGGTATGGGGAACTGATAATAATACAGGTAATGTAGCTATATGGCCATTAGTGTTATGGAGACGTAACATGTACGGTGCTTTTGCACGTGTGGTTATGCCTATGGGTAGTATGGACATGGACTATCATGAGCCTATATTTATATACCGACCTACCACGATTATGCGAAATGATTTTGTTGACTCTGTATGTTATGAAATTAATAAGCGTGCATCTGCTGATATTATACTACTTGACGGTATGCAATGCAGTAAACCATCTTCGGTAGACTATGTTGATAAGATTGTATGTCCGTACTGTGATATCACCGGATATGATAAGGACGGTATTATTGAAAAATTAATAGGAAGACGTACCGTTAGTGAAATATACAGACGTCGTCGTAGACTTGAGTATGAAGGAGAGGTGGCACTACATCATTATAATAAAAAGGATGTGGTTGGATGTGATGAGTCATTGAAGTTAATGCTGGAATGTCATACCAGACGTTGGTCGAGAGCTTTTAAAGCACCCGGCTTCCACATCGCGCTTGTGAAGCGCGGCGTGGAAGCCGGAATAGTAGACTTCAGCGAGCTACGTGTAGGAGGTAGACCCGTAAGCTGGTATATAGCACTGACGTGGCGTAATGTATATAGTCTTTACATGCCTGCCTGGGACGCGGCTTACCGCTCTCATGGGGTAGGGAAGTTGCATCTTGCCATGCTTGTAGCTGAAGCAGCTGAGCAAGGTATGACACGTGTGGACTTCATGCGAGGTGAGGAAGCATACAAGATGGAGTGGTGTGACAGGAAAGACTATGTGTCAGACTTCAGAATTGAGGGTCGCTCACTCCGGTCACGTGTAGTGAATACCTTGCTACGGTTACGGCGCTGAATAAAATTTCTGTAGGATAGTAGGGGAGAGGAGTCTTATTTTTTCATCTCCTTTGCCCATGTGTCACGCAGCCCTATAGTCTTGTTGAATACAAGATGTTCGGGTGTGGAATCGGGATCGACAGTGTAGTAGCCCAAACGCTGGAACTGATAATGCTCACCGGGCTGAGCGCGTTCGGCAAGCCAAGGCTCAAGCATTACGTTGTCACGTACTATAAGCGATTCAGGATTAAGGACGTCACGAAAATCACCATCATAGGAAGAGGGGTCGGGTACTGCAAAGAGACGATCGTAGTCACGAACTTCTGCGCGCACAGCTGTCGGTACGGATACCCAATGCAGCGTACCTTTTACCTTGCGGTCACTGCCCGGCATACCGCTCTTGGAGTCAGGATCATAAATGGCATATATTTCCTCAATTTCACCGGCATCGTTTTTCTTTATTCCGGTACATTTGATGATGTAGGCACCTTTCAGGCGGACTTCCTTGTCAGGAGAAAGACGGAAGAACTTTTTGGGAGGATTCTCCATGAAGTCTTCGCGTTCTATCCAGAGTTCGCGAGTGAAAGGCATGTCATGTGTACCGGCTGAAGGATCTTCAGGATTGCTCTCCATCTTCATGATCTCGGTTTTGCCTTCGGGATAGTCGGTGATAATGAGCTTGACAGGATTCTGAACAACACTTACACGGGTGGCAGTCTTATTCAGATCATCGCGTACACTGTGTTCGAGAAGTTCGATGTCGTTTAGCGCCTCGTAACGGGTGTAACCGATGCGGTCTATGAAATTATGTATAGATGAAGGAGTATAACCTCGACGACGAAGACCGCAGATGGTCGGCATACGGGGGTCGTCCCAACCGTTGACCAGACCTTCCTGTACAAGCTGGAGCAACTTACGCTTACTCATGACTGTATAGGTGAGATTAAGACGGTTGAACTCAATCTGACGCGGACAATATGAGGAGTCGGCAAGTTCCTTGACAAAATACTCGTACAGAGGACGGTGAGGTACAAATTCCAAAGTACAAATAGAATGGGTGACGCCCTCGAAATAGTCGCTCTGACCGTGAGCATAGTCATACATGGGGTAAACCTTCCATGTGTCGCCGGTACGCCAGTGGGGAGTCTTTATGATACGGTACATGATAGGGTCACGGAAGTGCATATTGCTGTTGGCCATATCAATCTTGGCACGCAGTACCATAGAACCCTCATCAAATTCACCTTTATTCATACGCATGAACAAGTCAAGGTTTTCCTCTATCGGACGGTCACGGTAAGGACTATTCTGTCCGGGTTGGGTAGGGGTGCCCTTTTGTGCAGCTATTTGTTCGCTGGACTGCTCATCGACATAAGCCTTACCTTCTTTAATAAGACGCACGGCAAGATCGAAGAGCTGCGGGAAGTAGTCGCTGGCGTAATAAAGACGGTCGCCCCAGTCGTAGCCGAGCCAGTGTATGTCGCGCATGATAGCGTTGACATACTCCATATCTTCTTTCTGAGGATTAGTATCATCAAAACGGAGATTACATGTGCCACCGAATTTTTCAGCTACACCGAAATCCATCAGAAAAGCTTTGGCATGGCCTATGTGCAGGTAGCCATTAGGCTCAGGCGGGAAGCGAGTGCTGAGTCGGCCGCCGTTCTTACCAGCTGCCAAATCGTCTTTGACCTCCTGCTCTACAAAATTAAGACCGCTCTCATTGACTACGGCCTCTTCGTTAATCTGCGTCATATATTATATATATGTGTAATATTTTGGCTATGGAATAAAATTAAATTGCAAATTTAATAAAAAATCATGAGATATACTCTATGTTATGCGGATGTTTAATGATTGAAACGAAAAAATAGTGTACTTTAATAATTTGATAGTAAGTGTGTTATAAATTATATGGTATTTGTGGTGTAAAAAAGATGTTTAAAAACTTGCACAGTTCGTAGAAAGGTAGTAATTTTGCAGCGTCAAAAACGGAGAGACGTTTAAGACACTATCCGGATCGTAAGTCGGTCAATTAAGGATACTGCCTTGTGGTGTAATGGTAGCACGCAGGTTTCTGGCACCTTTAGTGAGGGTTCGAGTCCTTCCAAGGCAACACTGAAGCGTATGTCATCGTGACAACGCGGATTAATAATAAATAACATACTGCCTTGTGGTGTAATGGTAGCACGCAGGTTTCTGGCACCTTTAGTGAGGGTTCGAGTCCTTCCAAGGCAACACCGAGACAGGTTTTCGTATAAGAGAGTACGAAGACCTGTTTTCTACACGGGGATGACTGGCTTTGACAGCGTGTAGAAGCGGTAGGTAAGCATGCAGAGTTTTGGTGGCCTAAACTCTATAATCCCAAGACCATCGAACTATAATTGGCGAAAATAACAACTACGCTCTCGCTGCTTGATCTGAAGTACAGTAAGATCGCTTTATTCGCCTCACAGTGAGGTGAACGAGACATCACTCCATTGCCCTGTTTCGAGACGTTTGGATAAAGTGGTGCAGAGAAAATCGAAAATAGGATCCGGCAAGCCTTGGGTCGGATCTGAAATTAAAAGGATAAGTATATGATTGGTCGTCGCGAACCTGTCATGTAACGAAAATCAATTCGCAGACTAAGCATGTAGAAAGCTTATTGGTTCCACGTTTGGACGAGGGTTCAATTCCCTCCATCTCCACTTGGTGAGTAGGATAAGTTCCGGACAGCACAAGACAAAATTAAGGTAAACCGTAGACTATCGATTAGTTCTGCGGTTTTTTTCGTGCCTAAAAATGATGTCTTAAGAGTCTCTTCTGTCTAAATAGGAGGGCATATTGTCGCCTCGGAGTTCTGCGAAATGGGGAGGAACTGCGGTTCATCTATCCAGTGACTCTGATAATTGACCTACAAGCAGAATACTTATGAATCCAAGTTGCTTCACATATTGCTCCAGTTCGTCCGAGGCAACCTCATGATCGGCCATCGAAAGAGGCTCCATTTCCCTGAAGCGTTCAGGGTATTTGGCTATGTCCTCCGCCATTATGTCGTTGGCTGTCTTGCGTTATTAATTTCATATTGTATATAATATAGTGATTGATAATGTTGTCGGGATTGGTACTAATTATTCCGTTCACTACAGTAGGGTAGGAGACTGAAAATTTACATCGCGTTTCATATAGTCTTAATCGTCAGGACTATGGTATCTGTTATTGGAAGAAATGAGACAGATGAAGCCGGTCTCCATATAGAGGCTAAGAAGCGTAATCGCAGTCTCAACAATCTTGGTGAAGGTTAGGTGCTTGAGAGTGTGCTACTTGCTTTTGTTTCAGAAAAACCGAATAAGATAACCTTCACTGCCATGAAAGAGGCAGAGCCATCGGACAATTTAGAGTATGTTTACTTTTAAACTAAATTAAACATTAGGAGCATGAAAAACCCTCAACCAGAGTGTTGATAGGAGAAAAAAGTTTTCATATGCATAAAATAAACTTCTATCAGACACATCT
>JAAVDM010000043.1 GCA_014801815.1 Bacteroides sp.
TCACTCCCCAGCCGCTTCGATGGGTGGTAGAACGTACTTTCGCATGGCTCGATGGATTCCGTAGGCTTACGCGAAACTATGAAATCTCCAAGGAGGCCGCAGAGGAGATGATTGATTTTACCACCCTCAAACTGTTGCTTAATCATGTCCAACATTAAAAATTATTTAAATTCAAACATACTCTTAGTCACTTTATATGACAATAAATGATACTGTATGGATATGATAGACAGCACGGAAAGAGAAAAAACAGTGTCAAAGTGAGTGCAGTGTGTAAGAGTATGTTAAAATCAGTACGTCATGACTACGGCTGAAGACCTGATAGCTTGCATAATCAGCGAAAAGGTTGTATCTTCGCAATGCCAAAAGTGCAGTCGGGCGGTAAAGGCCGGTATTGAATAAAGCCTCCGTCGGCAGGAACTGCAGAAGAGCGAAAAATAATCAGATGAACAGAATCGGAAAACTTTACTTTCGTTACGGCACGATGGGGTCAGCCAAGACCGCCATGTTGCTTACTACCGCCTACAACTTTGAAGAGCGCGGTGTGGCTTATATCTGTCTCAAGCCTGTGACAGACACACGTGACGCACGTAACGTGATACGCAGCCGCATAGGTATAGAGCGCGAGTGCAGCTGGATATATAATGATACAGACCTTTACGATCTAGTGTCACACCTTGTTGACGACGGAGGTACCAGACCCGGCTGGCTGCTTGTAGACGAGGCACAATTTCTGACAGCCCGCCAAGTTGACCAGCTGGCTCATGCGGTAGATGAATACGGAGTCAATGTGATATGCTACGGTCTGCGCACAGACTTTCGCACACATCTTTTTGAAGGCTCACGTCGTCTGTTTGAGATAGCCGATACCATAGACGAAGTTAAATCCACCTGTGACTGCGGCCGTAAGACGATAGTCAACGCACGTCTCGGAGAGGACGGACGTGTGCTTACAGAAGGAGCGCAGGTAGCCATCGGTGGTAACGAACTGTATAAGTCTGTATGTCGCAAATGCTGGCGTGAAGGCATAGAATTTTAAGCGTCACAGAACAGACTCAATAAAAAATGAAACATACAAAAATAATCAACTGATATCATGATACCAAAACACCAGAGAGAAGAAATAATATCGCTTGTACATCGTGAGGTAGTGCCCGCTATCGGCTGTACCGAACCTGTAGCAGTAGCCTTGGGTGTGGCACGCGCCACCGAACTGTTAGGTACCGTGCCCGAGGAACTGCACCTCCGACTCAGCGGTAATATCATAAAGAACGCTATGGGCGTGGGTATACCGGGTACCGGTATGATAGGTCTGCCGGTTGCTGTAGCACTCGGCGCACTGATAGGACGTTCGGAGTATGCACTTGAAGTGCTGCGCGATGTGAATCCCGAGAGTGTGGAGCTTGCCAAAGCCTACATGTCTGAAGGACGCATTGATATTACCGTAGCCGAGGACGCTCCTTCCAACCTGTATATAGATGTGACAGCCGTGGCCGACGGTCATATATCTCATGCCATCATATCGGAGGCACACACTAACTTTGTGCTGCTTGAACGTGACGGTGAAGTGCTTGAAGACCGACGTCAGCCGACTGAAACAACCGGCACGGGTACTACACATGACGATGACATCACTCTGTCGTTAGCTATGGTGTATGAATTTGCCACAGAAACACCACTCGAAGAGATAGATTTCATACTCGAAGCACGCGACCTTAACAAGTCGGCTGCAATGCTGGCATTGAGTCAGGATTACGGTCATTCACTCGGTTCGACTATAAGCCGCTGTGGCAAGACACTGTTCGGTGACAGTCCTGTAGTACACATGATAAGCTATACTTCGGCCGCCTGCGATGCTCGTATGGGCGGAGCGCCTGTGCCTGTAATGTCTAACTCAGGCTCGGGCAATCAGGGTATCACAGCCACGATGCCTGTTGTCAGCTTTGCCGAAGACATAAATGCCAGCGAAGAACAGCTTGCCCGTGCGCTTATGCTGAGTCATCTGACAAGTATATACATAAAGCAGAGTCTCGGACGTCTGTCTGCTCTGTGCGGCTGTGTGGTTGCCTCGACAGGCGCTTCAAGCGGTCTTGTCTATCTGATGGGTGGCGGTTTTGAGGAGATTTCCGCTGCTGTAAAGAATATGGTGGCCAATCTGACCGGTATGATATGCGACGGTGCCAAGCCGTCATGCTCGATGAAAATATCCTCGGGTGTATCGACCGCACTTATGTCAGCCATGTTGGCTATGAACGGCCGCTGTGTGACTTCAGCCGAAGGCATTGTAGCCGATGATGTCGATCAGACCATACACAACCTTACTTCAATAGGACGTGAGGCCATGCTTGAGACCGACCGTCTGGTACTTAAAATAATGACCTGCAAATGATGATAATGCGTCGGTTGCACATCGAACGCTCGGCCGTGGCTCCTTTATGGGCCACGGCCTTGAATATACTGCTGGTGTATGTGGTGTACAGTCTGCTGCGGGTGGAATATCTGCTTGAGAACTGGCAGTACTTCCGTGCCACTGCCGCTGAAGGAAACCTTTGGCAACTGTTGGCGGCAGGCCCGGTATTCGATACCCCCGGCATATTTTACACCAATGCCCTGTATGTACTCATGATGCTGCTGCCGTTGCATCTGAAAGAATGTCCCGGCTATTACCGTGTATGCCGGTGGGTGTATATGATAGTAAACGGTATCGCCGTAGTGATGAATCTCGGCGATTCGGTTTATTTCAGTTATACGCTCAGACGTACTACGTGGGACGTGACCCACGAATTTGCCAACGACAGTAATCTGCTTAAAATCATAGGCGTCGAGATGCTGCCTCACTGGTATCTGGTGGTGCTTGCCATTGTGTTGCTGTGGGGAATGTGGCGGTTGTACAGCAGTCCCTCGCCAGGAGCTAACACACGTCCACGCTGGCGGTATTATCTGTTAGGCACACTATCATTAGCGTTAGGCGCTCTGACTGTGGTGACAGGTATACGCGGCGGTATGCTAAATCACTGGTATAACTATGTTCTGGCGTTGCCCGCAGCTTACGCCTGTGTGCGTCTGTGGCGTCGAGACAACCGAAAAGGTGCCTTCGTGACAGGAGCCGCAGCGGTGATACTCTTGGTCACGGCTCCCATAGGCGGCTGGCGTCACCGTGATATAAGGCCGATAGCACTGTCTAATGCCGGTAAATACACATCTCGGCCTATTGAGAATGCCTTAGTGCTTAACACACCTTTTGCCGTGATACGCACCATAGGCAGCTCACCTTACCGCCACCCGGGTTATTACGTTGATGAAGCCCAACTTGAAGCTGTCTATACACCGGTACATACTCCACATCCCGAGGCCGTGCCGAGCGGTAAGAACATCGTGGTGATAATACTTGAGAGTTTCGGACGCGAATATATCGGCAGTCTTAATCATGAGATACTCGGAGACGATTATAAGGGCTACACACCCTTTATTGACTCTTTGGTAAGCGTGTCCGCCACATGGCGCCATAGTTTTGACAACGGCCGCAAGAGTATCGACGGAATGCCGAGTATACTTGCAGGCATTCCGCAGTTTGTGCGTCCTTTCGTACTGACTCCGGCAGCGATGAATCACATAGAGGGTCTGCCCGCACTTTTGAAAAAGAACGGCTATGAGACGGCTTTCTTTCACGGAGCGCGTACCGGCAGTATGGGTTTCGACGGTTTTGCCTGTTCCATAGGGTTCGACAACTATTATGGCCGAGAGGACTTCGAACGCGAAGAGCTGGCCGGCGGAGCGGAGGAATTTGACGGCTACTGGGCTATCTGGGACGAACCCTTCCTACAGTACTATGCCTTGAAGATGAGTCAGATGCAGCAGCCTTTTATGACAGCTCTATTCTCGGCATCGAGTCATCACCCTTTCCATATACCCGAACGCTACACGGACATCTATCCCGAAGAAGACGGTATGCCGATATTCAAGACCATACGTTACACTGACAATGCCTTGCGCCGGTTCTTTGAGATCGCTTCCCGGCAGGATTGGTTTAAAAACACAATCTTCGTCATTACTAATGACCACACCAATATGAGGGCTCATGATGAATATCGCAGTGATATAGGCGCTTTCTACGGCCCGGTCATTATCTATGATCCCTCGGGAGAGATAACTCCGGGACAGCGGGAAGGCATTGCCCAGCAGACTGACATTATGCCTACGCTGCTCAATCATGTAGGATACAAAGACGGCTACGTGGCTTTCGGTATAGACCTTCTCAATACTCCGGCTGAAGAGACATGGGCGGTAAGTTACATCAACGATACCTATCAGTATGTCCGTTACGGATTGGTGATGCAGTGGGACGGTGAGAAAGTGCGTGGTGTATATCGTCTCGGTGATCATCTTATGGCCGACAATCTTATCGGTCGTATGGACGGAGAACAGACTGAGGCGGTACGGAAAATGGAGGCGGAACTGAAAGCTATTGTCCAGCAATATATGGACCGTATGCTTGACGACCGTCTTACCGCCGCAGGTCACTGATTTTTCTATAAAGCTAGTGTAAAACTGTCTACATGGAAGGCTACCTCATACGGGGTGGCCTTTTTTCGCGGTCTATTTCCCCGATGATAGTAGAATGTGTGCTGAAGGTCCCATGATTTTATATCGGCTCTTGCGGTAGCCCCGGGTTCTATGTCAAGACTGAGTGTGACGTTACGGCTGTGCAGGGAACGGCCGTCGAGAGTACGGTAGCGGATAGTCAGAGTGAGACTTTTAAGAGTGCGGTCAGTATTGTTGGTGATAAAAAATGACTCTACATTTGCCGGCGCCTCTTTGTCGTATCCTGAGAAAGAAATCATAGTCAGTGAATAAGGTGCTGATGCCGCAGAATCGGCAGTGACTTCAATCATATCCGGAGTAACCACTGTTTCCGGAGACTGCGGAGGTTTTAGCTGTAGTTTGACCTTACGTGCTTCTGTCGTAGCTGTACATACGATGATAAATAGCATGACAGTAAATAAACCTGACAGCGGTTTCATAGATAACGTGGTGTTGAGCGTGAAGAACCGTTGCCGTCGTATGACGGATATATCTTTATCATACCGACCGGAAGGCGTGAAGCAGGGTTATCAATACGTACTCTTACCATACGCCAGAATTTAGGCAACACAGATAATGAGCCGAGACGGAATCTGACTTTAGGTATCTCCACACGTAGATTCTCCTCATCGCTCAGACGGGCGGCGCAGTCAGTCAGACTGGATAGAGAACCCTTTTTACGGTCTGTAAAAAGGCGGAGTCTGAAGGCTTTTGGGTCAGCAGTAGACTCAAGAGAGCCTATTGACTCGCCCGGAGTCATTGAGCAGTCGGGTGTGTCTACAACAGATATGTCGTAGACGCGATAGGCATTGCGGTTTTCATCAGGCAGACGTCTGACCAGAACCGTAACATTATCTTCGGGGTACATCCATACGCCTTCTATGGGGTGAAGGGCGGTTGTGTCACACCATTCACGTGCGCTTATCACATCACACACAAGCGGTAGCGGCGAAGCCGCCACTGCTCTGAAAGGCGTGGCACAGCCGAGGCATGAAAGTATAATTGCCAACACAGCCGCCCCATACCTGTTTCGGGTATAGGGCGGACAATGTGGAGAGAGCTGATGGGGTGTCATAATTATTGTTTGGTAGAGAAGTTGTAGGTCAGACCAAAGCTGAGAATCTCCTTTAGCATCCAGTGACGCCACTTTGAGGCACTGAGTTCGGACGAAGAGTCAAAACGTAGGTGTGCATATATCTGAGTGGAGAAATACTTATTGAACTGGAAGGAGAATGTGTTTTCCCAGTCTCCGAGGAAGTAGCTGTAATCGCTGAACAAGAACAGACGTGATGTATAGGTTATATTCTGCGCGATATTGGCTTTGAGATTAAGCTCGGCGCTTGAACCTATTTCACTGACTGTCTTGTGGTTGGGGTCTATGCCGAATTGGACGTGATCAACACGCGGGTTAATGCAGGTCTTAAGATTGTAGGCAATCGGGGCTATGGAAGCGGTGAAGTTGATTGTCTTGGCGTTATTGACTTTGGTGTAAGTCATACCGAGGCCGACATTGAGATCACCCGAAGACAGAAAAGCCGCTTTGAGCACCTGAGAATTGGCTTCGTAATTGTTGAGAAACTGGGTCTTGAACTGCGTGGTGAGTGAATAGTACCAGTTGTTGGCAGCTTTGAGACCGAGTTTGAAATTGTATTGGAACAGGTCTTCGGAGATGCTGTAGTCATGTTCCGTATCCTGAGGAGCACCGGAGAGACCGAGTTTGTAGCTGAGTGTGCTCTGGAGCAGTAATTTCGGATGCCATACAGGATTCAGTGACACGTCCCAGAGAAAATTGAAGAAGAGCGAGAGGTTGTTGTTACCACCCTGATACCAGTTACTCGACAGATAAGCCTGCGAGAACTGCAGACCTGTATTAAAGACATGCAGCCAGTGTCTTTTTTCGATTTCGCTGGCTTTCAGCTGGGCTTTGGAAGTGTCAATTTCCGGAAGGTCAAGTTTTCTGATATAGGCATCAAAACTTGTGTCGTCTTCAGGCAAACGCGGAGGTACGGGAAGATCCCAGTCGGCATAGTCGATGATTTTGTAGTTGTCAATCATGAGCGAATAGACGAAATCATCTTGTATGCGTGCCATTCGCATAGACGAACGCAGCCAGTCGGGAATAAGATTCGGCTGTATGATCTGAGGACGGGCTGCGGGCGCCGGAATTTTAGGTATCTCAGCTGTATCTTCAGCCTCCGCATCAAGAATATCAAGCGCATCTATCGGATCGATAAGCCCTGCGGCACGGTCGACAGCCATACGGTAAAGCACTTCATCGTAAAATTCACGTCCGGGTTCCGTCACCTGAAAGTGCTTCTCGCTCAGTGGTCGGTAGCCGGAGAATACGATAGGCCCGAAAAGGGGGTTAGGACGTTGCGGCCCTCTGACAGTCAGCGGCGGAAGTGATGATATAATCTCATCTACCTCACGCACACGGGTCTGGTTGTAAGCAATTGTATCGTTCTGCTCTAAGTCTAAATCAAGGGTATCGGAACCGGTCTGCGCGGCTGTCTGTGGCACCGTGCAGAGCAATGCCAGCGAGCTGAGGAGCAGACCGGTAGTTGCAGTGGAGATATCGTTCATATATGGGGTTAGCGGAATCAATTCAATTGATGGAAATGGTGGAGAGGAGAGAGGCGTTTAGTGTCAGGAAGCTTTGCGGAGAGGTGAAATATTGGCATCTGCAGGGTCAGCGGGAGAGAGAAGGGTGTCATACTCGTCGGAGGTTATGATACGGTAGGCTTCCCTGAAGATGGGGTCATGACGATTGTAGACCTTGTAATAGGTGGCGTTATCGAATACATCACGGCCTATTAGGGCTTTTATCACCATAGAGAAGAGCGGAGTCGAGAGCTGTGCCTGTTCTGCGTCAAATTCTATCTTCTCGGCTTCGGCCAGATGATAAAGCTCTTCAAGCATAGCAGGAGTGACTTTAAAGTTTTCTACGTAATCGGTGTCGGTCTTGTAATCATTCAGCAGCTGATTACGATTTTTGTCGACGTAGTTTATCACGTAGCGGTTGATGAGACCTTTGGCAAGGACATTACGGTAGTACTTGGTAAACTCGGTAGTGTCCAGCGGTACGAACTTATCGGGCGATATGCCTCCGCCACCGTATATGGGACGGTTAAGACGCAGAGTGTTGACACGCAGAGAGTCAATGTAGTGTATCGAGTCCTGATGCATCAGTTCTCCACGATTGAAACGGTCGAGCATGTCTTCGGCGTAACCCTGTTGATCACCTTTGGTGTAAGGTTTCTGTATGTCGCGACCCGTAGGAGTATAATAATGGGCTACGGTGAGGCGCATCATCGAACCGTCAGGGAACGGTAAAGGTCGCTGTACAAGACCTTTGCCGAAAGTGCGGCGTCCTACTATGACTCCACGATCATGGTCCTGTATGGCGCCTGATGTGATTTCAGAAGCTGAAGCGGAGTATTGGTTGACCATGACTACCAGTCGACCGTCATTGAAGAGAGGTGTACGGCCTGCCGGGATAGTATAATTGTCATTGCGCGGAGATTTGAGACCTTCGGTGAATACTGCCAGCGAACCGGGTTCGAGAAGTTCGCCCAGAAGTTCGATAGAAGCGTTGAGGTATCCGCCGCCGTTGTCGACGAGGTCGAGTATGAGATTTTCCATGCCTTGCTCACGCAGCTTTTTCAGTGCATCTGTCATCTCGCGCGGTGTCTCTGCGGCAAAGCGGTTCAGGCGTATGTAGCCTGTGGTCAGGTCTACCATATAACTTGCATCGACGCTATAGATGGGAATGTCTGCACGTGTGATTGTGAAATCGACCGTGTCGGTCATACCGGCTTGACGGCGGAGCACCTTTACGTCTACATTGGTGCCTTTTGGGCCGCGCAAACGTTTCATAATGTTGCTGTTCTTCATTTCTACACCGGCTATTACCGTGTCGTTTACTTCAATGATACGGTCGCCGGCGAGAATACCGACACGTTCGGCCGGGCCTCCGCTGACTGTCTGGATTACGTAGAGGGTATCCTGAGACATGTTGAAGGTTATGCCGATGCCGGAGAAGTTACCCTGCAGCGGCTCGTTAAGCTCGCGGGTTTCTTCGGCGTTTGAGTATGCCGAGTGGGGGTCGAGCTTTTCGAGCATACCTCTGATAGCGTCTTCCACGAGCTTGTCTTCATTGACGGAGTCGATGTAGAACTGGGCTATGGCTGCTTCGGCCATGCGCAGCTTGCCGGAGGGAGACATAAACTGGGCGCGTGGCATGAAAGCGCATATAGCGGCGGTGAGGGTTATGAGGGTGATAAGAAGTTTGCGCATAGTGAGAGATTTGATGATGGAGAAATTGATGAACAAAAGCTTCGCTTTTGAACCGGACAGCTTCGCGCTGACGGAGGAAGAGAACGCTGCGAAGGAGAGGAAGCCTCAGGCGGGGGAAGGGGGAGAGGCAGTGAGGGAGAGAGGGAAAGGAGGCCGCAGGTGGGGAAGGAGGAGAGGCTGCGAAGGAGGGGAGGCCTCAGACGGGGGGAGGAGGAAATGAGCGGCGAGGGAGAGAGGGCGCAGACGGGAGGAGGAGAGGACGCAGGCGGGGGAAGGAGAGGCGGTGGGGGAGGGATTAGGCGAGGGGGGCGGTCCAGGCGATGAAGCGGGAGGGGTCATGGCCGAAGGCCATGAGTTCGCGGACCATCGAGCTGGAGACAAAGGCGAGGGAGGGGTCGGCGATGAGCAGGACGGTGTCGATGCCGGTGAGGGCTCGGTTGGTGTCGGCGAGGTTCTGCTCGAAGGCGAAATCGGCGGCGTTGCGTACACCGCGTATCAGAGCGTCGGCACCGCAGGTGCGAGCCATGTCGACAGTAAGGCCGGTGTAGGTTATGACTTCGATGTTCGGACAGTCATGGTAAGCGGCGGCTATGGCACGCTGTCTGAAATCGGCAGGCCAGTGGCCTTGTTTGTGTTCATTGATGCCTATGGCTATCACTACACGGTCAAACAGCCGTAGGGCACGATTGACAATGTCTCGATGCCCTATGGTGAAAGGGTCAAATGACCCAGCATATACAGCGGTGCTCATAAAATTGGAATTTTACTCGTCGAGGTTGATTGCATCTTCGCGGTCATCTTCAATGACGAGGTTGTCGATAATGAAGTTCTGACGGTCCATAGTGTTTTTGCCCATGTAGAACTCAAGAAGTTTGTCGACTGTATCGTCTTTCCGGAGCTTAACGGGGTCAAGACGCATATCCGGCCCGATGAAATCAGCAAACTCGACATCGTTGATTTCACCAAGACCTTTGAATCGTGTGATTTCGGCACGGTCGCCAAGACGCTTTATGGCAGCAAGGCGCTCCTCCTCGGTATAACAGTAGAAAGTGTCTTTGGGGCCTTCGTTTTTCTCATTATCTTTATCTGAGGCACGGCGGCGACGTACTTTCTTACGACGTGTCGATGTTTTGTCGCGCACACGGAACAGAGGTGTCTGTAGGATATAGACATGACCTTTCTTGACGAGATCCGGAAAGAACATCAGGAAGAAAGTGATTATCAGCAGACGTATGTGCATACCGTCGACATCGGCATCAGTAGCTATTATGACTTTATTGTAACGCAGTCCTTCAATACCCTCTTCAATGTTCAGAGCCGCCTGCAGAAGATTGAATTCATCATTTTTATACACCACTTCCTGCGTCATACCGAACGAATTGAGAGGCTTGCCTCGCAGTGAGAACACAGCCTGAGTTTCAGCATTGCGCACTTTAGTGATAGTGCCCGAAGCCGAGTCACCCTCGGTGATAAAGATAGCCGACTCATCGCGCAGGTCAGTTTTGGAGTTGGCTTTAAGAGTATCGTTATAGTGGATACGGCAGTCACGCAGCTTACGGTTGTGTAGGCTGACTTTCTTAGCTTTTTCGCGTGCCAGCTTGGTAACCCCCGCCATAGCCTTGCGCTCTTTCTCGCTTGAGGCAATCTTCTTGAGCATGATTTCGGCCGTGTCGGGGTTCTTGTGCAGATAATCATCAAGAGCTTTCTTGATGAAATCGCCAACAAACTTATTGACTGTCACCGGACTGCCGGGCGCAATCTCCTTACTGCCGAGTTTTGTCTTGGTTTGGCTCTCGAACATCGGTTCCTGTATACGTACACTGACGGCAGCCACCATACCGTTACGTATATCCGAAAACTCATATCCTTTGCCTGAAAACTCCTTAATAGTACGGCTGACATGCTCGCGGAAAGCTGACAAATGCGTGCCTCCTTGAGTGGTGTGCTGACCGTTGACAAACGAATAATACTCCTCACCGTATTGGTCGGCGTGAGTTATTACCACCTCAATATCTTCACCCTTGAGATGAATGACCGGGTAAAGAGGTTGGGCTGTCATATTCTCTCGCAACAGGTCAAGAAGTCCGTGACGGCTGACAAAACGTCTGCCGTTATAGTATATCTGCAGTCCGGTGTTGAGGTAGGTATAATTGTTGACCATAGTCTCGACAAAGTCGAGATTGAATTTATAGTCGCGGAAGAGTTGTTCGTCGGGGCGGAACCGCACCATAGTGCCGTTAGGTTCGGACGTAGGCGCAGGGTCGGTGTGTTCGCTCAGGTCACCTTTCAGGAAGTCGACACGTACCGTACGGCCATCGCGCACACTCTGTACACTGCAAAAAGTAGACAGAGCATTGACAGCCTTTAGACCCACACCGTTCAGACCGACCGACTTCTTGAAGTTCTTATCATCAAACTTACCGCCGGTGTTAATTTCAGAGGCCACTTCCTTGACTTTACCGAGAGGTATGCCTCGGCCGTAGTCGCGTATCATCACTTCGCCGTTATCGGATATTGAAATGTCGATACGCTTGCCTGCACCCATATTGAACTCGTCGATAGAGTTGTCAACTACCTCCTTGATGAGAACATAAATACCGTCTTCAGGCTGTGAACCGTCACCTAATTTACCTATATACATACCGGGACGACGGCGTATGTGCTCATTCCATGATAGAGTCTGGATTGCCGCGTCATCATAATTACCGGCCTGACTGCCCGCATCGGGGGCGGAAGAAAGAGTGTTGTCTGTATAATCGAAAAAGTCTGTGTTATCTGCCATAGCGTGATAAAGGTGTGTCAGAGAGATACGACTCACTCCATAAGTGTATGCTACAGAGTACAACAGCGAAAACACCGTGACTCCGAAGTCCACTTATGGAGTGCAAAGTTAATAAAAAAATACTAAAAAACCGAGAGCTGCAGAGTTCAAATTGGATAATGAACAAAATAGTCTTGATTATAGTTAAAATAAGAAAAAGTATATTAAACCTCTAATAATATTCGATTATGGTAACTTTTACAAGTGCTATCAGAGATTTCTATAGCAAATACATTGACTTTTCGGGTCGTGCCAACCGGGCGCAATATTGGTGGGTAGCTCTTTACATACTTATTGTGGAAGGCGTATGCTCCGCCTTTATGGGAGCTGCCGGAGAAGGCTTCTGGGCCAACCTGTGGTATGGAGTATTAGGTCTATTCTGCCTTGTGAATATTTTGCCCGGGTTAGGTCTGTCTGTACGTCGTCTGCACGACACAGGCCGTGGCGGTGGCTGGATTTTCATTAACTTAGTACCTCTTATAGGCAGTATATGGTTTCTTGTGCTGATGCTTCTGCCCAGTCAGGGCAGCAACCGCTTTGGCCAGCCTGTCGGCAGATACTGATTCTGTAAATTGACCGGGGGGTGTTTACTCCGGGGCTTTATAAATCAGAGCGACGGCCGAAGATGCTATACCCTCCTGACGTCCGGTAAAGCCGAGACGCTCGGTTGTGGTTGCCTTTACCGATACGCAGTCTATATAAATACCCATAATGTCGGCCAGACATCGGCGCATTTCGTCAATATGAGGTTTGAGTTTCGGACGCTCGGCCATGACAGTCACATCGACATTACCTATTTTCCACCCTTCACGGCCTATGAGAGTGCATACTTCAGCAAGCAGACGCTTACTGTCGGCACCCTTGTAGGCCGGATCCGTATCCGGAAAGTGATAACCTATGTCGCGCATTGCAGCAGCTCCGAGCAGAGCGTCACACAAGGCATGAATGGCCACGTCGGCATCACTGTGCCCCAGCAGACCGAGATGGTGTTCAAGACGTATGCCGCATAACCAAAGTTCGCGGCCTTCTACCAGGCGGTGTACGTCATATCCCTGGCCGATACGAAAAGGAAACATAAGGAATCGGTGTATATGTGGATAGTAATCAGCGGCGGCGGCGTCCAAGCAGGTCACGCAGACCGTCCATATCAAATGTGAGTGTGAAACGCAGAGTCTGGTCAAGTGGTGAGCTTTGTGCCGTAGCTAACATATAGGAAGCATCAAGCTGAACTACATTGAGTGAGAATCCGGCACCGAAACCGAAGTAGGAACGGCCACCCTTATTGGCATTTTCGTAGTTGTAGCCCATACGTACAAAGAACTGCTGGTTATAGGCATACTCCGCACCTATCGAAACATTTATTTCCTCCAGCTCTTCTTTGAAACCACCGGGTGCATCTGAGAAACTTTTGAAGATACCTGTAATAGGCGACATAGTTTCCCATTTGTCTAAAGCTTCGTCATACTCCGCTTCGGTTTCATAATCTTTCATACGCGGTTTGGTAGGCACCATCAACTTATTAAGGTCAACACCGAAAGCTAATGTATTATAGTCCGCTAATGGGAACATAAAGTTTGCACCTAAGCGCAGGTTGGTAGGCAGAAATGCGTAGTTGTTACCATGATCGTAGCTTACCTTTGTGCCGACATTAGAAATGTCGAAGCCCCATGAGAACTGACACTCGTTACGACCTATCATTGGATAAGCCACATGGTAACCTGAGATATCTACCGAGAAAGCTGAAGCGGCGGTATTACCCAAATCATCACCACTGGTACCTTCATACGAAAGATCAGAAAGAATATACCGGAGCACAACGCCCATAGAAAAACTTTCTGACAGCTTACGTGAGTAGCCGAGGTCAAAGGCAAATTCGTAGGGGTTAATGGTCTGAATACTGTTGAAATTATCATCATTCATTGACACCTCGCCGAGTGAGAAATAGCGAAGTGTAGCGCTGAGAGCCTGATTGTCACCCTGTCCTAATTTCCAGTAACCTGACAGATTGGCAAGGAAGATGTCATTTACTATCTTACGCAACCACGGGGTGTAACTTATAGACAGAGCAGCCTCGCTATAGGCAAAAGCGTACTTCGATGGATTCCAGAATTGTGAGTTGGCATCCGGATCAGTGGCAGCACCGAGGTTACCCATAGCACTGCCTCGGGCATCGGGAGCGATACTAAGTGTGGTTACACCCGTGTTGACCGGGTTAAACTCATTGTCCTTTATGTCATTATCTGCCGAGGCGGCCGTCGGAGTCAGCATGAGGCATATCAGCAAAAGGGCCGCCAGCCTGACTTTTAATCTCATGAATGTCGGTTTAAAGTGTAAAAACAAAATAAGTAGTCCCGTAACAGGTGGGACTACTTATTATAACTTCACATCAGGATATTTATTGCATGATTTTAAGTTTACACTTTCATACAACCGGTACTCTCACGGTACGGCTCACATGATAAGAACCGTCTGCGACACGGCAACGCACATAGGCACGGTACAGACCGGGTGTAAGACGTTTGCCTGCATTGTCGCACACATTCCAGTCGGTCTGTGTGGCTCCGGCGTTCAGACAGGCAACAGCATTACCCTCACGGTCGGCAATAACAATTTCGGCTCCGGCCGGTAAAGAACCTTCCACCGAGAAAAGAGCCTTGTCACCGGCTGCAAAACCTTGTTCAAGAGTAAGTGTACACGGTAGCATAGTCTCTCCGACAGTGAAAGTTAGTTCGGCACGGGCACTGTTGCCGGCATCATCGCGTACTGTGACACAAGCACTGTGTACACCATCTGCAAGGTGTGAGACATCAATGCGGCGTCTCTGAGTCTGTGCATCGTGGTCGAAACGCACTTCCGAAGTGGTTGCCGACATCCAATGCAGACCGTCGAGAGTCAGTGTAAATGGAGCTTTTTCAAAAGCGTCATTCATAGGCAGGCATGTGTCATCGCTTACGGTGACGTACAGACAGCGGCTCACATTATCGTATGTGAGGCTTTCTATTACCGGTGCCTGACGGTCAGTGACGGTTGTAGAGTTCTTATCATCTCCGAGTGTTACGTTCAGACTGCCCGTAGCGCCCAGATGGTTTGCCGCGTCATAAGCTGACAGAACTATGCGGCATGTGCTGTCTGTATATCGGTCGAGTGATTGGCTTACAGGCAGACGCAGACTGAAACGCCCCCCGCTCACGGAGCAGGAAGCCATAGTGGAAAGACGGTCTCGGTAAGGCACATCAAGCTTTATACTTTCAGGCCCTGTCACTAAATCAAGCGAGGTCTTTATTTCTTCAGGCTCCATGAGCCGGGCTACAAGTTCGCCTTCAAAGTCATCGCAGGCCGTACCTTCTTCGTTAACAATCCGGCCGGAAATCTCTGCCATACCGCCCGGCAGCACAACACTCTCAACTGTTTCGGCACTTACCGATAGAAGTCCGACAGGGAAAACCAGCGCCGGGTCACATATAAGCTGATAAGCCAGTTCGTTGCTATAAGAGCAGGTTGACAGAGTAGCGGCCCATATCTCACCTATAGACAGAGGATGCTGACGCAGAGGTCCTTTCAGAGTACCGGACGAACGGAACAGATTGTTGAAAAACATCTTCATCATCTCCATGTTCTGTCCTGACCATGTTGAGCGGGAAGCAACAAGGGTGCCGATAGCTCCGTTGTGCGAACCGTATGTGAGCAGGTCGGCCATGCCGCGCTGCCCGAGATCGAAAGCGGTCAGAGTACAGGCTGCGAAAATCATGAACGGAAGACGTGTGTTATGAAGGTTTGCCGCATGGGTTGTGTTGAAGAATGAATCATCAGGCCCCAGCATGGTCGGCGAACCGTGACCTATATAGATGCCAAACGATTTACCTGCCTCCAGATACTGTTCAAGACGTTGGCGTGCCTGCTCGTTGCCATAAGCGTCAATTACCAGCAGTGATGATGTGAGACCTCCGGCGCTTGCTGACTCGGCGTGTATGCTGAGGTCACGTGCCTGTGTGTCGTGGGTGTGATGGTCTCCCACACCACCTATTGCCAAAAACTCACCGAGTGTGTAGGCCCAGCTGTCATCAGTGAGAAAATCGGTAACCTTACTTATAATAGTTTCCGCTTCAGCCGCAAAACGGCAGGGTAATATGCCGACACCTACATCGACATTCATCTGTTCTATCGCTGTACTGCCGCAATAGTCGGCAAGAATCCCGAGATAGGAATTGATATTGTTTGATACATTATCGCGTGAGGTACGTGTATCCTGCAGGGCTATTATTGTCTCAAGATAATCCTGTTCCCCTCTGAAGTTGCGGACGTCCGAACTCATCGGTCCGAAAAGCAGTACGTTTCGGAGAGATTGGGGTGCATCGTGGAACATACGTATCGCACTGCGGTAAGCCATAGGGTCAGGCATACCGGCTGAAAACTCATTGTAAAGTTCTCCGATAGTTACCACAGCTACCTTCAGATTTTGCAGACGGCGGTGTGTTTCGGCGAGCATCTCGGCATGGTCACGCAAAGAGGGTACTGTTATTATCAGGAGGTCTGCACCCTCGGCTGCCAGTTCTTGCACCCGGTGTACGGACATATCAACGGTTTCACTCACAGGGGCTTCGGGTGAAGGTTGTTCAAGCGCCGGATTCATGACCAGTACACGTGGAGCATCACAGAGTGCGGTCATAGTCACCCGGCAACCGTCGTCATCGGCTGTAATGTCAAGCAGGCGTGTATGAGCAGGGTCGGAAACATCGAAGGCCATGACTTCCTGCAGGTGGGGTACCATAAAGCTGACGGATTCGCCGGCTGTCACATCGGTGAGAGTTATACTTTTTTGAGGCAGAGAATTGCCATCTGCATCAAGAAGTGACGGCACGGAACAGGGGTAGGTGAGAGTCCAATAGTCGAGCCATAACGGTGACTCTTCCGTTTCTGAGGTATATTGTACAAACACCTCCGGCGTCTGCCCTGTCTGTGGCATGATTACTTCTCCGACTACCGGAGCCTGCGGAGTCCAATAATTGCTGGCATAGCTCAGAGTGTGGAAAGTAACATCCGAACCGCCTGTAATACCATAGGTCAGAACACCTTTCTCACCTTTGTTACTGTATGTGACACACTCCATCACACCTGTCCTGCCGGGCAGGAGGTCAGGGAGTGAGGGTGACCATGTGAGGCGTCCTGTCGGCGAGTCTGTGACGGTTTCACCCCAGAACAGCTGTCCGGCATTAAGGAGATTGTGCATGAGGTCGTTCTCATGCCATACGAAATCCATACCTTCTGTCACCGTATGGCTTGCAGAGGTTGTTACGTCAGGCTGCATGACAGCCGGCTGAGCCGTATCTGTCAGAAAATACCATGCGTAGGCACTGTATATGTTTTTACCTGCATTGCGGAAAGCTCTACTGTCAGGATTCCATACATAAGTGTCAGGTCCCTGAGCATAGAACAGCAAAGCATCGCCCGTATGATATACATCACACTGAGGCAGAGTATTGTCCATTATAGGCAGTCCGTTCTCATCGGTAAACTCCATAGGCAGCATGGCACCTCCTCGGCCAAAGACAGTAACACGTTCGGGGCTTTCAAAACCCATTTCGCGCAGTGTGTCATAGCCGATTCTGTATATGCCTGTTGAGTTGACTCCGGTGCGTACCCAGCGGGTTGCGTCAGCCGGTGCAGCTGTCAGGAGTGCTGTGCCGCAGGTCAGTGCGGCAAATGTCAGAAAATATCTTGTACTGTCGGCAACAAACATATCAATTCACTAAATACGGACCGGAAACACTCTTAGAGTAAAATCCGGTCATTTAATTTTCACTTCAAGCAGTGGGCATCCGTCAAGAGATGCTGAAAGCAACTGTCCCGGTTGCAGTGTCAGCCCCGACGGAGCGAGAGCGGGGAGTATCAGGTCGCCGTTTTTGATAGTATTATCGTGACTCACAGCCTCTATCACATAAGACAGGTCAATATACATACCCGAAGTCCTCATTGATGTTCCACCGGCTGTGTCGGTTACTTCCAGTGTCATACCGGAAAGTGCGGCGAAGTCTTTGACCGGCACAAATTCACCTGTGACCAGCGACCGGTCGAATCCCCATGCCATTACCCAGGGTAACCCGGCCTGCCGCAGCTCATCGAGACGCGTTAGGTCGCGGATATGAAGGGCTACGGTAACTTCAGTGACATAGCGGTGTGCGAAACGTGGCGTTACCGATTTACCAAGCCGGCCTATTTTGACAGCGAGAGCCGGAACAGCCTCGTAACGGTGATTGAGGTCCGGCAGAAAAAGGATATTGCCCGAACGCAGCAGGCACGAATCGGGCAGCATATCCCACACAAGAGGCCCCTCGGCCAGAGGACCGGGGGCACACATTAGCGGGTGATTGTTGACTAAAGCAAAAATTTTCATTTTCACACGGATTTCATTACGGCTCGGCTGATAGAACAGTCTGAGACACAGACTTACTCTGCGCCTGTGACGGCTATACGTCTTGAAGCACGAGAGGTGTAACCCTCCGGAGTGGAGAGGGTGGCACGATAGATGTAGATGCCACGAGCTACACGGCGCCCGTTCTCGTCCTCAAGATTCCATACGGTCTGCAGACGGCTGTCTATATCGGTATTTTCATTTGTCTGTTCGGACCACAGGCACTGTCCGTTGAGGTCGAATACTTCCCACAGACATGACATGGCCGACATAGGACGGTCGGTCGTGAGAGAGAACACCGTTGAGGTCACAGCAGGAGTAGCGCTGGCTGAAATGTCGATGATAGTCGGAGGCAGACCCACACCGACATTGAAGGCCAGTGATGCCGAGCTTGAATTATTGGCATTATCCCACACTGTGAGCGTCAGCTTGTGCTCGCCGGGTGTTACTTCAGGCAGTGCGTACTTTATAGAACCACGTGTCGGGTCGGCTGCATCAGGCACGTAGCTGTCAGACACATCACCATGATATATGTTACCGTCAACTACAATCGTCATATTGTGGCCTATGCCGGCCTGAGAGAGATTTATGCCCGAGGCATCAGCCAACGTAGCGAATACGACCGGAGTTGAATTCACACGGTCGCCGTCTGCGAATAAAGCTGTATTGAGGAAGAAGTCGGTGATTTCAGGGCCTTCGCTGTCAGGAGCGGCGTCTGAATCAAATCCGTACACATAAAGCTGTTCGCAGGCACCATTGGCCTCGCGGCCGTCAGACGAACTGGCATACATGCTGAGAAGGGCAGGCGTGAAATTGTTCTCTATTTCAGAGGGCATGAGCAGAGTCAGATTCCAGCGACCTTCGTGTACGTTGACACGACCGTTGTAGAGGCGTGTCTTGCGGTCATTATACTCCGTTGACACTCCGTCCTTACCGTTACCATAGGTTGTGATAACTTTCTCTGCATCAAACAGTGAGATTTCAAGCACACCGTCGAAGTCTGTACATACATTTCCGTCACTGTCAGCTACATAACCTTCGACTGTCACGCGACTGCGTGCACCTATCACCGGCAGTTCTTCTGCCGTTGCGAGGTCTGTGCCGTTGATGCTTTCTACTCTGATATTTAGCGTAGGACTTACCACACGCATAGCCGGGTCTGCCATAAGACAGAATTTCAGTCGGTTGGTTGAGGTTGCTCCAAATCCGTTTTTGGCATTGATATAGATATCGCCGACACGTGCGGCGCCACCGTCGGCATCACGGCGGTAAACAAAGTTAGAGAGAGCCTCACTTAAATATCCGTTCTGATTTATATACACACTTCGTGACGGACATATCATACCGATAAAGCCTGCCGAAGGATAAAGCCACATCACCTCGGCACCGCTAACATCATCATCGTCCCAGCGCAGAAACTCACAAGTGGCCGCATAAAGGAAAGGTGTGTACTGATTCTTCATGTTGGTTATATCGGTCCATGTGAGCAGTCCTTCGTGACTCCATGATTTAGGATTGGCATGGCCGATATAAGATATGAAGCTGACACCTTCGTTAATTTTCTTGAACATGTGTTCGCGAGCCTCGGGATAACCTGTACCGGTACCTGTGTAAGACAGGGGATAGGAATCAAGATAGAGGCGGTCATAGAGAAAATCGGCTCCGTTACCGTTGGAACGCATACCCTTATACATATCCTCCGACTGATTAAGATGAGCAGCGCTATCCTGATCATCGGCTATAAGCATAACGTTGTTACGCCATGCCCCAAGAACGGGATTTTCTACATAATCCACTAATTTGCGAGCCATCGTATTGGCTTCTGCAGCTGATTTGACCGGCCAGCGGCCTATGGCAACCTGAATCTTCCCCGGCCCCATGGAGAAAGTTGTGCCGGTATCGTCAAGCATACCGATATAGTCGTCAGAGCTAAAAGAGCTGTCCTGTCCCCAGCCTGTTGACGAACTCCATATAGGCACACGTACATAACCGGCTTGTGCCACAGCTGGTGTCACACCCTTATTGTCGTAGGTGGGACGTCCCATTATCATGCAGTAGCGTGGGTATGACTCTCCCGTTTCAGCAGCGCGGTCATACCACATCTTCAGCATTTTGCGGAAAGCAGTGACATCGGCAGTACCGCTGGCAAATTCATTGTATATAGCTTCGGGAGTGAGCACATGGACAGTCATACCGTCAACCCGTCGGTGCATTTCAGCTACTGTATTTGCAGCCTCCATAAACTGTACGGGGGAAATGATAACCATATCGGGCATCGGTAGACCGTGTATGTCCTGATTGGTTACGCGACGGTCAGCCGCCGGAGCGCGGCGTACCGAACCGGGATTGAATGCCACATACTCCTTCAGTCCGGTGGCTGTATCGGTAAAAATGGCTGTTGAGCCTGCAAGTTTGAAATTGATACGCTGCGGATTTACGGGGTCTGTGACGTCCCAGATGACAGTGGCGGAAGTACAGCCTTCGATATTGAAAGTTGATGTACCGTTAAGAGTTTCATAGAAATACAGTTCTCCGTCATTCAGTCGGAGCTTACGCTGGTATTCGAGTTCGATATAGTCAAGGCGTGCGGTGTGTATAGTGGCTTGACTGTGATAGGAAATGCCTATACTTAACTTGTCGCTTGCGACAAGATTTGCCGGTATCGAACGTGTGAAGGAACCGTAGCGCAGGAACCCTTCCGAGGAAGTAACGGCTGACAGACTTGCCGGTGAGCCGTTGTCAATATCAGAACCGTTGGCTGTAAAGGCCAGAGTGGCCGGGCCTCCGGAAGTGTAGCTGCCGAAAGCAACCAGCATCTTGGGATCGCCTCCTACATAGTCAGTCAGACTGAATGGAAAAGAACGGGCTGCCGTGCCACGGAAATCTTCACCAAGAAGCACGCGGCCTGTGTTGGCAGGAGCCATAATGTCTTTCTCATATACGAGGCGCTGGGTAAACTCCGTGAAATTAGTTCCGGGGCGCAGTTCACTGCAGTCACGTGACTCCGGAGTGTCATTGTCTGCATCACGGTCGCTCAGGAAATAATAGCTGGTTTCAGCATACGGATTGATAGTGTGGGCATACTTCAGACTGTTGCTGCCTGTTGACAGTGAGCGCCAGCTGAAATAATCGACACCGAAGAAGTAGATGCCGTTGTCAGCATGCAGAGTGCCTACCATAGGGAGGTCATCACGCAGTGTGGCGTTGAGAGTTTCAGGCAGCATCTGACCTCCATAGCCGTAGACACGGACTTTGGAGGGGTCGGTAAAGCCCATTGACTTGAGAGCCGAATTGCTGATAAACTGCAGGCCGGTCTCTGAAACTTTTACACGGGTCCAGTTGCCCTCGGCAAGTACCGAGGAGGCTGTATATGTGTCGGCCGGGAGCGCATGAACCTGCGGCACACCGAGCACACCCAGCAGACAACCTAACAGAAGGACATGAGATGAGAGTACGCCTTTCAGCAGACGTACTCCATGATGTATTGGAAAGTATGAAAATCTTTTAGTCAGCATATGCACCTTTATAACGTAAAAAGGTGTGCCGATATTGTCTTAAATGTTTTTTATCCCTCATCATCAGTCAAATCTACCGGACTGAAAGGGTCTAAGGTTATAACGGGTTGCTTTTCGGCTGTCATAGGAGTGTAGGGCCAGACAGCACCGTCAAGAAACCGCTCCCAGTCGTCACGCGAGCCACAGAACGTGTTAAGGTCTACATCCCCGTTGATACCTTTTATGGCACCATGATGATTATGCTGCCAGAAAGTCCACTCGGCTGTGATAGGTACGGAGTTGAAAGAACATATCCACAGTTGGAATCCTGGAAACTCCTCAGCCACGTAGTCATAATAGCCCTTACGGTTGGTGTAGAATGTCACGCGCCGCCCGAGCAAGGTGAGATAATCTACCATGTGTCTCAGACGTCGGCCCACTATCTCCCGGTCTATATTCTTAGGATTACCGAAATCTTCAATATCTATGACCAGACCCAGATCAAGCGGACGGCTTCCTACGGCCCGCAGGAGATTTATAGCCTGTGGCACACCCTCTTTGTCAAAACGGAAGAAATGGTAAGCTCCGATTTTCAGTCCGGCATGACGTGCCTTTTCATAATTGAGCCGGAAATTATTGTCATGGAAAGATTCACCTTCCGAGGCTTTTATAAAGATGAACTCGACGCCGTCATGTGCGGCGGCATCGAGATTCATCATGCCGTTATGTGCCGATACATCTATACCACGTACCGGATAGCGCTCGACATCAACGTATGGAGGTGACGCCATGAACGTTGAATAGGCACGCCATGACGCAAAAATCATCAGAACGGCGACAAAAAGAAAGTCGACGCTCACCTCAAGGTCTTTTTTGCGTTCGTGCCAGTCAGTCATGGCAGTATGTATTTTTATTAATTAATTCAATAAGTAGCTCTTAGTAGCCTGCACACGCTCATCCAAGTATCATCATGACACGTTTCAGAGCGTCGACAAAGGCGTCAGCCTCGGCCATTGTGTTGTAGACCGCAAATGAAGCACGTACGGTACCCGGAATACCGAAAAATTCCATCAGTGGCTGCGCACAATGGTGTCCTGTACGCACAGCCACACCAAGTTTGTCAAGCAGCATACCCACATCATAAGGATGTGTTTCACCGACAAGAAAAGATATGACAGCACTCTTGTGGGGGGAGGTGCCGTATATGCGCAGACCCTTTATTTCATCGGTCAGACGTTGTGTGGTGTATTGCAGCAGTTTGAGTTCATGTGCTTCGATAGCATCGAGTCCGATTTCATCAATGAAGTCGAGTGCTTTGCTGAAGGCAGCTATACCTACGAAGTCGGGAGTACCGGCTTCGAATTTGAACGGAAGGTCTGCGAAAGTTGTACCCTCGAAACTGACATGCTTTATCATCTCACCGCCGCCCTGATAGGGTGGCATACTTTCAAGCAGTTCCCTGCGTCCGTAGAGTACACCGATTCCGGTAGGGCCGTACATTTTATGACTTGAAAAGACGTAGAAGTCACAGTCAAGGTCTTTCACGTCGATAGGAAGGTGAGGTGAGGCTTGGGCACCGTCGATGAGTACGGCAGCTCCGTGCTCATGCGCTATCCGGGTCATTTCCTTAACAGGATTTATCGTGCCTAACACGTTGCTCACGTGGCAGAATGAGGCCATTACTGTACGCGGTGTGAAAAGACTGCGGTATTGGTCGAGATCTATCTCACCTCGCTCGTTGATTAGAGCCACACGTATCTTTATATTCCTGCGGCGCTGAAGCAGCTGCCAGGGTACGATATTGGCATGATGCTCCATTACGGTGAGCACTATTTCATCGCCGTCGCGGAAACGGTCGCCATACGAAGAGGCTACCAGATTTATGGCTTCTGTTGTGCCTCGGGTGAAAATAATCTCTTCAACACCGGAAGCGTGTATGTAATCACAAACCCGGCGGCGTGTGTGTTCCTGTCTTTCGGTAGCTTCCTGAGAGAGCGCATGGACACCGCGATGCACATTAGCCTTGCAGTGTTCATAATTGTACACAATATCGTCAACCACAATACGCGGAGTCTGCGAAGTGGCAGTATTGTCGAGGTAAATCAGCGGTCTGCCTTCGACTTTGCGTTCCAGAATAGGAAAGCGGGTTCTTATTTCAGCTATATCGAGTGCCATTGATAGATGGTGTTTTATGAGGGAGATAGTAGCCGGAATGATTTGAGTTATCTGAATAGCCGGAGTTGTCCGAATTATCAGAAAATTCCGGCTATTCAGATAACTCTGTCTTTTCTGATGATTTCGATTAATGCCTGCAGCTTTCTGCGCCGCAGCTTGTACAGGGAGTTGTGTCGCCGGCGAAGCGTCGTTCTACAAGGTGGCGCAGTCTGTCGCGCAGACTCTCTTCACGAATACCGTCAAGCACATCGGCCATGAAAGCCTGTTTTAGCAGCAGCCGTGCTTTAGCCTCGCTCAGACCACGGGTTCGCATATAGAACACCTGCATCGGGTCGAGCTGGCCGATAGCCGTACCGTGCGAGCACTTCACGTCATCATTGTAGATTTCAAGCTGCGGTTTGGAGTGCATACGGGCTGTGTCACTGCCTACAAGATTGCGGTTTGACTGATATGCCTCTGTACCGCTTGCGCCCTTCGCTACATAAATACGACCCGTAAAGGCACCGGTAGCTTCGTCATCAACGACATATTTGAATAGTTCGTCAGTAGTGCAGTCGGGCACATTATGGCTGATGCGGCTATATGTGTCGAGATGGCGTTTATCATCTTCTATACCCATGCCAAGCAGACGCAGATGCGCTCCACGCCCGTCAAGGCTGCAATGATATTCATTGCGTGTGCAACCGTTGTAAAGGGTGATGCTGTCAACGAGTACATTGCTGTCCTGCTCCTGCTTTATATACATAGCTGACAGTCGTGAGGTAGACGTTGAGGACTCTTCAAGATCATAGATGTCAAGTTTTGCACCGGCTCCGGCGAAAACTTCGATAGTCTGGAGATTGAAGAGCTGTACGTCGGCATTCTGTGTGTGGTCACATATCAGCAGAGTTGCCGCGCTGTCAGCTTCCATTATTATAAGGAGTCGGCGAACAGCCATTAGCGGAGCTTCGTGGCTGAGAATGTCGACAAGCTGTATGGTCTTTTCGATACGCACTCCACGTGGCACATAAAGCACAAAGCCATCCTGTGCCAGCAGAGAGTTGAGCGCTACCACCGGGTTTGAGAGCGGTGCTATATGTCCGAAATACGGCGCCAGCAGGTCAGGGTGAGATTCCGCTATGTCACGCAGACTGCCGGCCAGCACACCTTCGGGCAGTCCCCGGCGTGTTGTGTCTGTCTCGGCACACTTGTCGTTGACAAGCATGAACAGCGTGGTAGACATGTGAGGCACGTCACAGCGGAATGTCCGAGCCGGATCTACAGGCAGATTCACACGTGCTATATTGACACCGAAATCAGGAGCGAGCATTTTTTCCAGATCGGTGAGTTCGTAATCTTCCGAGCCACGAACCGGCAGACGCATGGTCTGCAGAGCTTCTGCGGCTTTGGGGCGCAGGGCATTAAGGAGCGGAGCGCTCTTCGAGTCGATAAGCTCTTTGTTCGACTCGTACAGGTCTAAATACTGATTGAGTGCGCTCATATCTGCTTGTTGTCAGGGTCGTGTTTCTCTTTTTCGTCTTCTCTTTCCTTAATCCAGTCGTACCCTTTCTCTTCGAGTTCGAGAGCCAGTTCGGGCCCTCCCGTCTCGACGATACGGCCTTTATAGAGTATATGTACGAAATCGGGTTTGATATAGTCGAGCAGACGCTGATAGTGTGTTATGACAATTGTCGCATTTTGGTCGGTCTTGAGTTTGTTGACACCTTCGGCCACGATACGGAGAGCGTCAATATCGAGACCTGAGTCCGTCTCATCGAGAATGGACAGACGCGGTTCGAGCACGGCCATCTGGAAGATTTCGTTACGTTTTTTCTCGCCTCCCGAGAATCCCTCATTGACTGAACGTGAAGCCAATTTGGTGTCAAGTTCCACAACCGCCCGCTTTTCACGCATGAGTTTCAGAAAGTCGGTAGCACTCATGGGAGGCTGTCCGAAGTACTCACGGCGTGCGTTAACAGCGGCACGCATGAAATTGACCATTGATACCCCCGGAATCTCGACAGGATACTGGAAACCGAGGAACAGACCTTCATGACTTCTGACTTCGGGAGCCATGGCCAGCAGGTCTTTGCCATAAAACTCGGCTTCTCCGGCAGTTACCTCATAAGCCGGATTGCCGGCAAGCACCATAGAGAATGTTGATTTGCCGGAGCCGTTGGGGCCCATAATGGCGTGTACCTCGCCGGGACGGACTTCGAGATTGATGCCTTTCAGTATTTCTTTGCCGTTGATGCGGGCATGCAGGTCTTTGACTTTTAGCATTTTTCTATATAGATGAACTAAGGTTGATGTTGGATGGAGAGAGGTCGGGAGTCTCGGCAGCGGCATACATACATGCAGGTGTGTCACTGTCGTCTCCTGTGTTTAAAACGCCCGGAGCGGGGGTGATGTTCTGTGAGATGTCGCGGGCCTCGTGCAGCTTGATAAGGTGTTCGAGGTCTTCAAGACTCATACTGCCCAGGAGCGCCGGGGCTAAACGCATGACGGCCTCGACAACATTACCGTCTGAAGCCGAGGCATATTTCATCAGTTTTGACGAAGGATTAACGCAGACCACACTGTTGTAGGCCATCGAAAGCATCAGGAGTGTCTTGGTGAAGTTGAACCCCGAGCCGAGCAAAGCATTGAATATGCCTGTGTGTATGACCTCCAGAGCGCGTCCGAGCACACGTGTGAGCCAGCGGAAACATAAGAACACACATGTGTAGATGCCTGCAGCCGAGATAAGGCTGTAGATGAAGCCTGAACAATAATGTGATTCGATGCCGGGAAAAAGCAAGCGTGCCAGACGCTGCCCCTCGTCAGCAAAGAGGTGAGCACACACCACTCCGAAAGCCAGACCTAACAGAGCGCAGACCTGACGTGTGAGACCGCGGCGGAAACCGCGTACAAGGGCCTGAATACCGGCCAGCAGCGCTAAGATATGATAGCCCACATCACCGACAGCCTCCAATTGTGCTGTCGCGCCAAATAATTGCCACAGTTGTTCCAAGTTGCTTGTTTTTCGTTGTTTGTTTTCGCTTTATATCCCTTTCTGAGTCTTTGACGGACTGTCAGAGAATATCGGATTGCTACAAAATTACATTAATAATTGCAAACAAACAAAAAAGAACACCGACAATCATCGAAAATCAGTGTTTGTGTGAGTGTGAGTCGGGTTCCGGAGCGAAACGGTTGGGAAATTCCCAATGCTGGCGCGGGTGAGACATAGCCCATATTACAAGACCGATACCTAACAGTATGAAAGGTATACTCAGCATCTGTCCGATGTTCATGCCGTAGCGGGCTATCATATCATACTCCGACTGTACCTGCACGTTTTTGACATACTCTATGAGGAAACGGGGCAGAAAGATACCTATGAAGAACACACCGGTTATAAGCCACGGACGTTCCTCGGCATTACGTTTCCAGTACATCCACATCAGTAGTCCGAACAGTGCGAAGTAGCACAGAGCCTCGTAGAGTTGCGTGGGGTGAGCCGCTACTGTCTCGCCGTTACGTACGAAAATGAAACCCCACGGCAGTGTAGTCGGGCCACCGTAGATTTCGCTGTTCATGAGATTGCCGAGACGTATCAGACCGCCTACAAGAGCGATTGGAATTACGAGTTTGTCAAAGGTCCAGCTGGCGGGTTTCTTACTTACGAACCACGAGAACAGAAACACGGCTATGATGTTGGCTATAGTACCGCCGTGACTGGCAAGACCTCCCTGCCATACTTTAAAGATTTCGGCAGGGTGAGCCGAGTAGTAATCCCATTCATAGAAAAGGACGTGTCCCAGACGTGCCCCGACGATTGTGGCCACCACCACGTAGGCGAGCAATATGCCGAGCCAGCTTTCGGGAGCGCCTTCATGTTTGAACATGCGTGCCACGATGTTGTAGCCGATGATGAAGCCCACGGCGAAGGCCAGACCGTACCAGCGCACACTGAAAGGGCCGAGCGAGAAGAGCACCGGGTCGGCGTTCCAGACGATAAAGTTAAGCATTGGGAAAATGTTGAGTAGATGTTATGGATAATAATTACTGATTGCAGAGCCGCACGCCGGCAGAAGAGGGCTTCATGACGGCAGAATGGTCAATGACAGCTTTCCGAGAGCGGCTGCCCGGCAAAAGCATGAGAGTTTGGTCACCTCGCCGACAGACGGCCGGCGAAGCATTGACAAAGTTACGGACACCACGTGTGGCCCGTTATGATGGCCGCAGGTGGCGTCCGTAGCTGAGGTTTTATCAGCGGGTGATTACAGATTGCCGGCTATTTCGGCGGTATCTTCCGCTATCATCATTTCCTCGTCGGTAGGAATGACAACTACGTGTACTTTGGAATCCTTACCCGAAATTTCGATTTCCTCACCGCGTACCTTGTTTGCCTCGGCATTGAAGGTGACGCCCATAAATGCCAGCTGACGGCATATCTTCTCACGGGTTGAGGTCTGGTTTTCACCGACACCACCTGTAAATACGATTACATCGACACCGCCGAGTACAGCTGCGTATGCACCGATATATTTGAGAATACGGTATTCATACATGTCAAGAGCTAATATGGCGCGTTCGTCACCTGCTGCCACTGCATTCTCGATATCGCGCATGTCGCTCGAAATACCTGACACGCCGGCTACACCCGACTTCTTGTTGATGAGGTTGATAAGACCGTCCGAATCAAGATTGTATTTCTTGATGAGGTAAGCCAGAGCGCCCGGATCGACATCACCTACACGTGTGCCCATCATAAGACCCTCGGTAGGAGTGAGACCCATAGATGTATCAACGCTCTTACCGTCGGCAATAGCTGTTATGCTGGCACCGTTGCCGATATGGCATGTGATGATGCGCTGTTTGTCGTAAGGTAGGCCAAGGAATTCGCAGGCACGGCGGCTGACATAGCGGTGGCTGGTGCCGTGAAAGCCGTAACGGCGTACTCCATACTTCTCGTATGCCTCGTAGGGGAGGGCATACATGAAAGCCTTGGCGGGCATTGTCTGATGGAAGGCTGTGTCAAAGACACCCACCTGAGGCACACCGGGAATAAGGTCTGATACTGCCTCGATACCTGTGATGTTGGCAGGGTTGTGAAGAGGAGCTACATCATAGCACTCTTTCACTTTCTCTATGACTTCGGGAGTGATAAGCACCGACTTAGAGAATTTATCCATACCGTGTACCACACGGTGGCCTACGGCACCGATTTCTTCATAGCTCTTAATCACGCCCTCTTTCGGGTCGGTAAGAATGTCAAGTACATTCTTGACAGCCTCTTTGTGTGTAGGCATATCGACTACGATAGTCTCTTTAGAGCCGTCGGGACGTTTGAATTTGAGGAAAGAGTCGGGCAGACCGATTTTCTCAACACCGCCTTCGGCCAGCACCTTCTTGTCGGTGCTGTCGATAAGTTTATATTTAACGCTGCTGCTGCCGCAGTTGAGCACAAGTATTTTCATAACAAGAGATAAGTTATTGTCGTTGTTGCGGAGAAGAGGAAACAGAAGGAATAAGTCGTGTTCAGAGGTTTTTATCTCCGATAGCCTGGTTGCAGGTCACGATGATGGTGTTGACGATATCGTCTACAGTAGCACCGCGTGAAAGGTCGTTGACCGGAGCGGCGAGACCCTGCAGGATAGGACCTACAGCACCGGCACCTGCGAGACGCTGCACGAGCTTATAAGCGATGTTGCCAACCTCAAGCGAGGGGAAGATAAGGGTATTGGCATGACCGGCCACAGGACTGCCGGGAGCTTTCTGAGCGCCTACCGACGGAACGATGGCGGCATCGCTCTGTAGTTCGCCGTCGATTTTGAGAGTCGGGTCAAGTTTCTGTGCCAGTTCAGTGGCAAGGCGTACTTTGTCGACACGCTCATGGCTTGCGCTGCCTTTGGTGGAGAAGCTCAACATAGCCACAACAGGGTCGAGACCGGCAATGTCGCGTGTGGTCTTTGCAGTGGCGATAGCTATCTGGGCCAGTTCCTCGGTTGTAGGATCGGGCACTACGGCGCAGTCGGCGAATACGAGCATGTGGTCCTCACCGAAGGGAACATCTTCGGGAAGCAGCATGATGAAGGCACCTGAAACGACAGTGATACCCGGTTTCATCTTCAGTACCTGGAAAGCGGCACGGAGCACACTTGATGTGGGGCTGAGGGCACCGGCTACCATACAGTCGGCAAAGCCGGCCTTAATAAGCAGACAGCCAAGATAGAGGGGATTCTTAACAGTGTTGCGGGCGTCTTCGAGAGTGACACCCTTTTTCTTGCGCAGTTCGCAGAAGAGTTCGGCATACTTGTCGGTAAAGTCCTTGTCGTCCTGGTCATAGATAGATGCCTCGGCTATGTGCGAGAGACCAAGTTCTTCGGCCTTGGCAAGAATCTCATCTTTCTTGCCGAGGAAAATGACTTCGGCAATTTTGTCGGCGAGAATACGGTCGGCTGCCTGCAGTGTGCGCGGCTCAAGCGATTCGGGGAGCACGAGACGCTGGGGGTGTTCCTGTGCTTTTTTGGTGAGCCTTTCGAAAAGTGTCATGATATATTATATTTTAAGTTTGGTCGGATTAATCTGGATAACGTCACGGTGACGACCTCTCCCGTGGCAGTTGGTGCAAAGTTAATAAAAACCTACGGAATGTGATAATAAATTATTAACTTTACGCCCCAAAACCATTGCCGGTACCGGACAGCCTGAACTGTTCGGGCGTGCCGGCACAACCAAGTCCGAGCCGATGCGACTGATCAAGCGTCTTGACCTCTTTATACTGAAAAGTTTCCTCCCCCTGTTTGCGATGACATTTTTCATCGTGCTTTTTATCGTACTCATGCAGTTCCTGTGGAAGTTTATTGACGACCTCGTCGGGAAAGGTCTGAGTATGGGTGTGCTTGCCGAGCTGTTTTTTTATGCAGCGTTGAGTATGGTGCCTATGGCGCTTCCGCTGGCTATATTGCTGGCTTCGCTGATGACATACGGTAACTTCGGTGAGAAGTTTGAACTTACGGCCATGAAAGCCTCCGGTATATCACTGTTCCGCAGTATGCTGCCTGTGATGTGGACCGTGGGTGCTATAGCCGTAGGAGCGTTCTTCTTTCAGAACGATGTGTTGCCTCATGCGCAGGTCAAGATGTGGACACTGCTTTTCTCGGTGAGGCAGAAATCTCCGGAACTTGAAATTCCCGAAGGTGTGTTTTATGACCAGATTCCGGGTTATAATCTCTATGTGAAAACCAAGAACCGTGACACCGGTATGCTCTATGACGTGATGATATACGATGTCTCCCGTCCCGGTGACAACTCGACAATACTTCTTGCCGACTCCACACGTCTGGCCTTCACACCTGATATGCGTTATCTCTATCTCCATCTTTTTCAGGGAGAACAGTTTGAGAACCTGCGCGAACAGAATCAGCGTGACCGTAACGTGCCGTTCCGTCGTGAGACATTTGTGGAGAAGGAGGTTCTGATACCATTCGATGCAAATTTCAATCGTCTTGATGAGGGGGGTATGCGCAAGCAGTATGTGGGCAAGAATATTGCACAGCTCCGGCATACGATAGACTCCGTAAGTCAGCGTGTCGATTCGATGGGTCTGACCTATGCTGATGAACTTCTTACGACTTCAGGGCGCTATCTGCCGGGTTCGCGCAGCAGGTCGGGACGTCGTAACGAACCGGTAAGTTCACAACCGGGCCGCTTGTCTGCAACAGATGCTGCTAAGAATGGTTCTTCATCGTCTGCCGGACGTACTGCGTCTGCAACCCACTCGACAACTGCGGCCGAAAAACCGGCCGAGCCTGATGTGCAGCCTGTAGATTTGGATACGTTACTTATGAAACTGACCGTATCTCAGCGCAGTCAGATATTGGAACAGGCACGTCACAGTGTGGAGCGTCAGGCTTCCGACCTTCAGTTCAAGGCCATGACTCTTGCAGATGAGAAAAAGACCATACGCCGTCATGCCATAGAGCTGATAAAGAAGTTCACCCTTTCGGTGGCGTGTCTGATATTCTTCTTTATAGGTGCTCCTCTCGGCGCTATCATACGTAAAGGAGGTCTTGGCACACCGTTGGTTATATCGGTGCTGCTGTTCCTTGTGTACTATATCATTGATAATACAGGCTATAAAATGGCACGTGACGGTCATTGGGCAGTCTGGGCGGGTATGTGGCTCTCGACGTCAATACTGGCGCCTTTGGGCATATATCTTACCTATAAGGCTATGAATGACTCGGCCGTGTTCGACAAAGACCGCTACATGGCAGTGATACGCAAGATACTCGGCCGCCGTCCTGACCGCAGTGTCCGCTACAAGGAAGTAATCATCAACGATATTTCGCTTGATACCGCACACGATATGCTGACACGTCTCGCCAAGTCTGCCAAATCTCTTGAAACTGTATGTACCGCACCTGTGAGCTATACGAATATATGGAGTCACGGCCTTGACCGCAGACAGGTGGAGGATATAGCTGAGGAAACAGATGCTACGGTAGAATACCTTACCGACTGCCGTAATGCTATGGCCGTAAACAAACTGGTTAATTTCCCCGTCATAGTGTGGCGCTGGATGCTTGACCCGACATTCGGACGTGCATGGTTAGGCAAAGTATGGACTGTTCTGTTTCCACTCGGTTTCCCGGTATATTTAGCCGACCGTATGGCCCGGCGCCGTCTTAAAGCGGAAATGATACGTGTGGTACAGACCTGTGACGAAATAAGTTCTCTGCTTGACCGCTACGGTAATCGCAGCGCCGGGGGCGAAACAACAAAATAATCGGAATAATAAGTAGCTCTTAACAATAAAACGGCTGCTCTCACGAGCGGCCGTTTTATTGCCATGGGGTTTCCGGCCCATGTGTCAGTAATAAACTTAATGAACAAAAATCTATCTTCTTTCACTTAACAACATTTAAGTGCGAATAAGGTTCATCAGTCTGTAAAATTTTTTTTTGAGTATAAATTTTTCTCCGCAGGTACAGACTTTGTAAGGATTATAAATGTCATGTTCGAGAATAGTAATTATCCTCAACGGAGATTATTTATTTCATGTCAGTCTTAAAGGTAGTACAGTTCTTTCTCTGCATCTTCGTACAGAGCATTAGCTTTATCACGCTGTGCTTTTAAAACTTCAAGTTTGCGTTCGAGTTCCTTGCGGCGCGCAACTTTTCTGACACGCTCATCGTATGTGTTAAGCAATTCTTTGACTGTATCGAGTTCAGCCTGTATTCGCTCAAGGTCTTTATCTGAGAGTGAAGATGTCTTCTCTATACTCTTGTGTGCCGAACGCACTAATTTCAGGATAGCGGTGAGTTTGCCTGAGTCGGTTGCAACAGGCTCCTTGAGATTGCGCTTGCGCATCCACTGTTTGATTGAGGCATACTGTTTATTGACATCTTTAGCCTGGAACTGGGCACGCTGTTCATCAGTGCGACCCTCAAGAAAAGCATCCTGATATTTTTCGACTGTTTCCTGTCTTGTCATGATAAATAGAGATTAATAATTGTCGTAGAATAATATTGTTAAAACAATAAGTATTTCTTAAAGATTAAACGATATATGTTTTTATGTAAAGTCTTTGAATCTTGAACCATAAAACTTGTTATTTATGACCGCCTCGGATTTGTCATTCAGTCGGATACTGAAGTATTATCCTTCGTGCCGCGTCCGAACCGCCTCAAAAATAACTGCGTTTATATGTTCATTAATTTTTAAGAGCTACTTATTTATTTTCAGTATGCGGCAAAGTTACAATAAAAAATTATATAATACTATTATGAAATGATAAAAATATTTTTCGCGGTAGGAAAAGAGGAAAAAAAATACTATTTTTGCAGTTATAATCAATAATGTCCCGTTACGGGACCCGTAAAACAGTCAATTATGCGCACAGATAAAGAGCTTGAAGGTGTGACACTGCTTGGCAATCAGAAAGTGTCATATCCCACAGATTATGCTCCGCAGTTGCTTGAGACCTTTGATAATAAGCACACTGATCGTGACTATGTCGTCACTTTCGACTGTCCGGAGTTTACCACACTTTGTCCCAAGACCGGGCAGCCTGACTTCGGTCATATCTTTATATCCTATATACCACGTCTCAAGATGGTGGAGAGTAAGAGTCTGAAGCTGTATCTGTTCAGTTTTCGCAATCACGGTGACTTTCATGAAGACTGCGTGAATATCATTCTCAATGACCTGTGGCGTCTTATGGATCCCCGTTACATTGAAGTGCGCGGTCTGTTTATGCCGCGTGGCGGTATCAGCATCTTCCCTTTTGCCAATATGAGTGATGACGAACATCGTGAATTGCTTGAGGCCCGGCGCCGTGAGATACTGAGTGAGAATATGAAAGCGGCTATGCACCGGTGAGCCGTATTGACATTAGACAAGTACCTGAAAATGGAGAAAGATTCAATTATAGTGCTGTCGGGCGGTATGGATTCGACAACGCTGCTGCACTATGCCCTTGACCGTATAGCTCTTGCCGTGACGTTTGACTACGGCAGTAATCATAATGCCCGTGAGATAGAGTGTGCCCGGCGCCAATGCGCTCTTGTCGGAGTGGAACATATCGTCATACCTCTTGAATTTATGGGACACTATTTTTACAGTTCGCTTCTTGAAGGGGCCGACGCAATACCGGAAGGTCATTACGATGATTCAAATATGAAGTCAACAGTGGTGCCGTTCCGTAACGGTATCATGCTGTCGGTGGCGTGCGGACTTGCCGAGTCGCGCGGACTGCGTCATGTCATGATAGCGAATCATGGCGGTGACCATGCCATTTATCCCGACTGCCGTCCGGAGTTTGTCAGAGCTATGTCGGAGGCTATGTCTGCCGGTACCTACGATGGGGTGGATATAATAGCTCCGTTCACACATCTTACCAAAGGCGAGATAGCCTGCGAAGGCAAGCGACTGGGTGTTGATTACGGACTGACTTACTCATGTTATAAGGGTGGTGAGGCACATTGCGGGCGGTGCGGCACATGTGTGGAACGCCTGGAAGCGATGGCTTATGCAGGAATAACCGATCCGGTGCCTTACGAGACTGCCGTGAGCGATGATGACAGCCTATAACACTCCACAATAGAGCGTACAGAAAAATGTATTACATAAAGAAGACTCTTGAAATAAGTGCAGCCCACTATCTTTCACTCAGTTATGAGAGCAAGTGTGCCTGTCTGCACGGCCATAATTGGATTGTGACTATATACTGTCGCAGCCGCGAGCTGAATCCCGACGGCATGGTGGTGGATTTTACCCATATCAAACAGCAGGTCAGCGCACATCTCGACCACGCGGTGCTCAATGACGTGCTTCCGTTCAATCCCACAGCCGAGAATATAGCCCGTTGGGTGGTGGATTCTATCGACGAGTGCTATCGGTGTGATGTGCAGGAGAGTCAGGGCAATGTGGCCTCTTACGTCAGTGATGATGTGGCCGCAGTGCCTGAACTCTGAATAGCTGAATAAACAGATAGTGAAAAATGAAAAGAGTAAACGAGATATTCTATTCGTTACAAGGCGAAGGGCACCACACAGGCTACCCCTCAGTGTTTGTACGCTTTTCAGGCTGTAACCTTGAATGTCCGTTCTGTGACACACGTCATGAACAGGGCATATTGATGAGTGATGATGATATAATACGTGCTATCAAACTTTATTCGGCACGTTGGATAGTACTGACCGGTGGTGAACCTACACTCGTAGTTGATGATGACTTCGTGCGTATGCTCAAACGCGCAACCGGTAAAATGGTGGCTATAGAAACCAATGGCAGCCGACCGATACCGCCATCTATAGACTGGGTGTGTGTATCGCCCAAGAATAACCTGCCCGGTGTGACTCCCCATGAAATTGTGGCTGATCGTGCCGATGAAATCAAGGTGGTGGATCTCGGACAGCCGCTTGACTCTTATTTTGAACTGCCTTGTCGTAGCGAACGTACTCTTATGTATCTCCAGCCTTGCTATGTGGCAAACCCGAAACAGTTTGAGGTCAATCGTCTGAGTACTGTACGCCGTGTGCTTGCCGACCCGCGCTGGACTCTGAGTGTACAGCTGCACAGGTATCTGGATATTCCGTAAAGGGAATAAGTAGCTCTTAAAAAACTATCAGAGCAGTCAGAAACGTCGGTCTTCACGACAATTCTGACTGCTCCGATAGTTTTTCTACAGTTTCGGTTATTCTGTCTGACTGTCAAGCGACTTGCCGCTGTCTACAGCGTCCATCTGTGCCTGTGTAGCCTGGAAAGTAGGTTTCTTGATAATCTTGGAGAGGTAATTCTCGTTGAAGCGCTGCATTACTTCCCAGAAAGTAGGTACAAACAGGGTACCGATAAGGCCGTTGAGCGCCATGCCGAATACTACGGCAGTTCCCAGTTCGATACGGCTGTTGGCACCTGCACCTGTAGAGAACATCATCGGCATCACACCGAACACGAATGCAAGAGCGGTCATCATGATAGGGCGGAAACGTATTACGCCTGCATCGTGGGCCGCTTTTACTATATCCAGACCGGACTTGCGGAAATCCATTGCATACTCGACAATAAGGATTGCATTCTTGGCTGACATACCTAACAGCAATATCAGACCGATTTCAGTGTATATACTGATACTCTGATTCATGACCAGACAGCCTATCACTGTGCCTAAAATAGCTACCGGCATACTGAGTACGACGGCTATAGGGTCAGTCCAGCTTTCGTATTGAGCTGCCAATACAAGTATAGTCATGATTATGGCAAAGATAAACACGAAGGAGATTGTGGTACTCGACTGTGTTTCCTGATAAGCCATACCTGTCCATGCGTATGAGTAGTTCTTACCGAGATGTTCGTTCACAAGTTCCTCCATAGCTTTGATAGCTTCGGAGGTCGATACACCTTTAGCGGGAGTGGCGGTAACCGATGCTGTGGAGTACATATTATAACGTGATACCAATTCCTGACCCATTACAGGCTGTATGGTTACGAATGAACTAAGCGGTACCATATCTCCCTGCGAATTGGGAACAGCTATCTGCAGCACATCGGCGACATTGCGTCGTGAACGTCCGTCAGCCTGCAGACGTACCTGATATATATGTCCTAATTTCACAAAGTCATTCACATACTCACCGCCCATGTAAGCCGAGAGGGCAGAGAAGATATTGTTGAGGCTTACACCTTGCATCTCTACTCTGTCACGGTCTATGAGGAGTGAATACTGCGGTACGACACCTTCGTAGAGAGACGTCAGTGAGGCTATACGCGGGTCATGTCCGACAGCTACACGAAGTTCACCTATTGCTTTCAGCATCTCTTCCGGGCCGAGGCTGTTGATGTCAAGCAACTGCATCTGCAGTCCGCTCGAATTGCCTATACCGGGAATAGCCGGAGGATTGACCGAGAAAATAAGTGCTTCCTGAAAACGGGCGGAAATCTCATCGACTTTAGCTATTACGTTTTCGACCGAGCCTTTACGTCCGCGCTCCTTCCACGGAACAAGCATGACGTTGATTGAGGCCATGTTTGAGCCTGCACCGCCTCCCATCATTGAGAAACCTGTGATAGTCATCACATCTTTGACTTCGGGAAGTTTCTTTATCTCTTCTTCCAACGCATTGACTACTTCCTCGGTACGTTCAAGCGAGGCACCGGTAGGCAGCTGTACTGAGGTCATGAAGTAACCCATATCCTCTGAGGGTATGTAGCTTGTAGGCATGGTTATGAAACCGTAGATTCCTGCTCCGGCCACAACTATAAAAATCAGCATTGATGCAAGCGGATGGGCCAGCATACGTGAGATAATACTGTCGTAGAGATGCAGAACCTTGTTCCAGAATTTATTGAACCATACGTAGACAAAGAATGTCGGTTTCTTACGCGGTGTAAGGAACAGGGCACACAGGGCCGGTGTGAGCGTAAGGGCGTTAAAGCCTGAAAAGGCTGTTGATATGGCTATGGTGAGTGCGAATTGCTTGTACAGCTGACCGGTAATGCCGGAGATGAAAGCTGTAGGAATGAATACGGACATAAGCACAAGTACCTCACCGATAACAGGCCCCGTAAGCTCCTGCATGGCTTTTTCGGCCGCCTGTATACGGTTGAGTACACCTTTGTCTACCAGACGAGAACAGTCTTCGACCACTACGATAGCATCATCGACCACAATGGCTATAGCGAGTACAAGACCGAACAATGTCAGAGTGTTAATGGTGAAACCCATGAGTTTCATGACAGCAAAAGTGCCTATGAGTGACACCGGAATGGTAAGCATCGGTATAATTACCGCACGCCAGTTCTGGAGGAAAATCAGAATCACCACAAGCACGATAAGCGAAGTTATGACAAAAGTGGAGAGCACGTCATCTATCGACTCACGTACAAATACGGTCTGGTTCAGGACTACATTATAGGTTATTCCTTCCGGGAAGTACTGACTGAGACGGTCCAGTTCCTTTATCACACCGTCGGCTACATCAAGAGCATTGGCACCCGGCAGCTGCTGTACGCCGATGAGGGCACACTCACGTCCGTTGACACGCGATATCATAGAATAGCTTTCGCTACCTAATTCTACCTTGCCTACATCTTTGAGACGCAACAGTCCGTTTTCGTTGCTGCGGATGATTATATTGCCAAACTCTTCGGCTGTCGCAAGGCGTCCTTGACTTGTGAGTGTAAATTCAAACTGAGTGTCACCGTTACCCGGCGGCTGGCCTACCGAACCGGCTGTCACATTGGAGTTCTGGCTTTCGATAGCCGCTATTACCTGTTCGGGTGTGAGGTTGCGTATACGCATGGCCTTAGGGTCAAGCCACACGCGCATACTGTAATCACCGGCACCGAACGCCTGCACGCCACCTACACCGTTGACACGGGTGATGGGGTCGATAAGGTAAAGGGTGGCGTAGTTGGTGAGGTAAAGAGCATCGTACAGTTCAGGCCGCGATGTCTCAAGCGAGGCGAATAGCACCTGATTGCTTGACTCTTTGTTGACACTTACACCCTGCTGAGTCACTTCAGAAGGCAGCGAACCGGACACAAGTGATATACGGTTCTGTACGTCGATAGCCGCCTCGTCGAGATCGGTACCGTTCTTGAAGGTCACTGTCAGCGAGTAACTGCCGTCGGAGCCGGAAGTCGAACTCATGTAGAGCATGTTTTCGACACCGTTAATCTGCTGTTCAATAGGTATGCCTATGGTCTGTGCCACAGTATGTGCGTTAGCACCCGGATAGCTGGCACTCACCATCACGGTAGGTTGCGAGATATCAGGGTATTGTGCCACGGGAAGCGACACCATACACATGGCGCCGGCAAGTACCATCAGGACTGCAATTACAGTGGCGAAGATGGGCCGTGTTATGAAGAATTTAGAGAACATTCGGTTGTGACTTGGATGTGGATTGACTTAGTGTTATTTCTCCAGCACAGGTTTTACCTCCATGCCTGAACGTACTGACAGCAGTGCCTTCGTGACATAGCGCTGTCCTGGCTCAATGCCGTTATTTACAATGCGCAGAGTGTCACGGTAGACATCGCCTACCTCTATATGCTGAAGTACGACACGGTTGGAGTCATTGACAAGATATACATACTTGCCTAATTGGTCAGTGCCGATAGAAGCGTCGTTAATCAGTACGGCACGCGGATTGACACCGTAAGGCAGGGAGACTGTGACGTACATACCGTCTTTAAGTTCGTTTTCGATATTTTTCAGCTCGCCTTTCAGTAACAGTGTTCCTGAAGAAGGGTCAATGGACGGCGACTGGTAATACAGGTCGGCTGTATAGGTGTGGGGAAGTTCCTCTGAGAAGTGTACAGGCATAGCCCTGTAAAGTGGCCCGGAAGCACCGCCGTTGCTTCTGATCATGTTCTCATACTGGCTGTCTTCAATATGGAACAGCACGTTAAATTTACTATTGTTGACGATTGTCGTCACCTCGACAGGAGCAGCTTCACCGTTGACGTAGTTGCCTACGCTGTACACACCGTCTGATACCCACCCGTCGGCAGGAGCCGTGACGGTGCAATAGCCGAGATTGATACGCGCGCTGTTTAGGGCTGCCTCGGCGCTCTTAATGGAGGCTTCGGCATTCTCCATACTGTTTTTAGCCTGTGCCACGTCCATCTGCGACACGGCATCGCTCTCAAGAGCTTTTTTCATGGCTGCATACTGCCGTGAGGCGTAATCGTACTGGCTTCGGGCCGAACTCAGTGTCGCTTCGGCCTGCTGCACAAGGTCGCGGTAGTGTGATGACTCGATGGTGTAGAGCGGTTGGCCGGCACGTACATAAGAGCCACTCTGGAAATGTTTCTTTTCAAGAATACCGTTGACACGGGCCATTACCTTGGCTGAACTCATGGCGGAGAGTGTACCCGGATAAGTCTTGTATAGCACAACGGAATCTATGACCGGAGTAGCCACACTGATTTCCGGTACGGTCATGGTGTGCGGCTTTTCTTTCTTGTGACACGCAGTCATGACGACCGAACATAAGGCGGCACAAGCTATGTAGGATATATACGAATTTTTCATAGCGGAATTAGTGAATGAGAATTTGTGGATTTTAAGGATTGAGAGGTGTATCGCTTATTGTGGCAGTGAGCCGCTCCATCCGCCGCCGAGAGCTTCGTAAAGCGTTATCAGAGCAGTGATAGCTTTGGCCTTTGATGACACAAGTGAATTTTGGTATGTCAGATAATTTATCTGGGCATCGGCTACATTGGTAAATTCAGACAGACCCTGTTTGTAGCGTTCCATAGAGAGTTTCAGTGATTCCTGACTTGTCTCGATGACTTTCTTGTAAAGCTGAATTGTCTCTAAGGTACTTGTGTAATTGACAGTGGCGTTATTTACTTCCTGTACGGCTGTCATTACGGTGAGATTGTAGGAGTCTATGGAGGCTTCGAAATCAGCTTTTACCTCGGCCACACGATAGTTGCGTGCCAGACCGTCGAATATTGTCCAGCTTAACTGTGGTGCCACTGAGTAGGTCATGCTGTGGCTGCCAAACAGGTCTCCGGCTTTATGGGCGGTAGTTCCTATGGCTCCCGTTATAGACAGAACGGGGAGAAAATCTTTCTTCTCTACGCCTATCTGTGCGGCTAACTGTGCCATATTGAGTTCCACCTGTACGATGTCGGGACGTCGCCGCAGCAAATCGAGCGGAACACCTGTGCCGAATACGGAGGTTACTTCGGGTAGCTGACTCTTGTTATTGACAAGAAGGTCCGATATTTCATCGGGATAGCATCCGACGAGCAGAGCGATAGCATTGACCGAGGTCTGAATCATGGCTTCAAGACCCGGAATAGTTGCTTCGGTAGAATAGAGTACTGTCCGTGCCTGATTGACTTCAAGCATATTGCCCAGACCGGCTTCAAAACGAGCTTCGGTGATTTTTGTTACCTTCTGCTGTTGTTCGATGTGAGCGTTGGCTACTTGCAGCTGTTCCTGATAAAGACGCAGATTGATATAAGCTTTGGCTACATTGGCCGCTAACGACACCATAGCGCCGGCATATTCCGCACGTGTGGCATTGTAAGCCTGACGGCTTGCTTTGGCATTGGCGGCGACACGGCCGAACAGGTCTATTTCCCACTGAGCCGAGAGACCGAGAGAGAAATAACTCATTTTTGAGGCCGGTGTCGTCACTGCTGTCTGACGTCCTGACTCCTGTATTCTGTCCCAGCCGGCATCGGCACTTACAGTGGGAAAATAAGCCGCCCTGACCTCATTGAGACTCTGACGGGCTGCTTCGATACGTTTGGCTGTAGCGAGAAGATTGAAGTTATTGCTCTCGGCCATGTCGAGCAATTGCAACAGCACTGGGTCACCTAATGTCTGCCACCAGTTATCTTCGGTGGGCAGACTCTGGAACACTTCAGGCTGCATAGACCACTGTACGGGCATCGGCTCACGCAGGTTACCGCCGGGGACGGTCTCTGCAGCTGCTGTGAAGCATGAAACAACCATGCTGAAAAAAGCAAACAGGGGAAGGTTTCTAATCATAATATTCGTGGAAAACGAATAAGTGGAATTTCGTTTTATAATATCTTAACTATCAGAATGGTTGTTTTGTTTTCTATAAAAACAGCAATATGAAAGGCTCTATCTACCGTAGATAGAGCCTTTCATATTGCTGTTCAGCTATTTATGAATTTAAATAAAATTGCTGTTTTCTGTGTGTTCCGAGCATTTTACTCACTCTTTTCAACGCGACTGCGCAGACCTTTGCGTATCGGCTTTACAGGTGTTTCGGGTACTACTTCCTCGACACCGACCATAGCGCCGTCTACGAGAATACGTCCGCAATACTCGCACACGATAACTTTCTTGTGCATCTTGATTTCGAGCTGACGCTGAGGTGCGATACGGTTGAAGCAGCCTCCGCAGGCGTTACGCTGCACAGTGACGATACCCAGACCGTTGCGGGCATTCTTGCGTATACGCTTGAAAGCGGCAAGTGTACGGGGTTCCACAAGAGGTTCGAGTTCTTTAGCCTTTGTCATCAGGTCTTCTTCCTGCTTCTGTGTCTCGCGTACTATTTCGTTAAGTTCTTCGGTCTTCTCACTGAGCAGTTGCTGGCTGTCGGCGAGGTCTTCCTGAGTCTTTTCGATTTCCTGAGTCTTATTCTCCTGTTTGTCACGAGCCTCGCGTATCTGCTTTTCGGCCAGTTCTATCTCAAGAGTTTCAAATTCCTTTTCCTTCTCAAGGAATGCATATTCGCGGTTGTTGCGCACGTTGTCGAGCTGCTCGTTGTAGCGGGCTATCTTCTCCTTGCGCATCTCTATCTCGCCCTTTTTGAGGTTGACGAACTCTTTGAGGTCGGCAATCTCGTCACGGTATTTTTCGATACGTGTCTGGTAGCGTACCACGTCGTCCTCAAGGTCCTTCACTTCATGAGGCAGCTCGCCGCGCAGGGTACGTATGCCGTCTATCTTGGAGAGGTACTCCTGAAGTTTGTAGAGAGCCTGCAGACGCTCCTCTACCGAGAGTTCTTTTTCTTTTTTCTCTGCCATTTATGTTGTAATTATATTATCTGTATAGGATTACGCTCGGCCTCGGCAAAATAGACCACGAGGTCGGGAAATGCCTCGCGTATGATACGTGAGAATATACGCTGTGCGCACAATTCACTCTCATAGTGTCCCATGTCGGCTATCAGCAGGTCGAGACCGTAAGTGGTGAAGTCATGATACTTGACATCGCCCGTGACATAAGCGTCGGCGCCGGCACTGAGAGCCTGGCGTATGAAAGAAGCTCCCGCACCGCCGCATACGGCTACCTTGCGTATGACCAGCTGTGGCGATTGGGCTGAGAAACGCAGTGCCTTGACACCGAACGCCTCTTTGACCTTGCGCAGAAATTCCATCTTCGGTACCGGTGCGATGTCACCTACCACACCGAGTCCCTTGTCGGGAACCTTGGGATTAGGTACAAGAACGCGGAGATTGAACAGCTTGAGAGTGTGGGCTATCTCGTAGCTGACTCCCTCCCATGCTGCATCGAGATTGGTATGCGCTGCATAGATGGCTATGTTGGAACGCAGGGCGTTTATGACGATACGCTGAGTGGCTGTACGTCCGGTAATCTGTTTTATGCCTCCGAACAGCAGGGGGTGATGAGAGATAATTAGATTGCAGTGGCGTTCAATGGCCTCGGCAAGAATATCCTCGGTGACATCGAGACAAAGCAGGGCAGCCGACACGATCATGTCGGGATTGCCTACCTGCAGTCCGGAGTTATCATAATTCTCCTGCAGTTCGCGCGGAGCGAAAGCCTCGATAGTCGAGGCTATGTCTTTGACGGTTATCATTTATCTTTATCTGCCTTGATGGGCTTTAGTTCGAGCTGAAGCTCGTCGAGCTGGGCCGTGTCAATGGGCGAGGGTGACTCGTTCATGACGTCGCGGCCCGAATTATTCTTGGGGAAGGCGATGACGTCGCGTATCGTATCAAGACCGGCCAGTATCGACACAAAACGGTCGAAACCGAGTGCCAGACCGCCGTGAGGGGGTGCGCCGTACTGGAAGGCATTCATCAGGAAGCCGAATTGCTCGTGGGCACGTTCGGGTGTGAAGCCTAACAGTTCGAACATCTCGTCCTGCAGCTTGGCGTCATGTATACGTATTGAGCCGCCGCCGAGTTCGGTACCGTTAACCACAATGTCGTAGGCCGTTGCGCGTACATTGCCTGTGTCGGTGCGCAACATCGGTATATCATCGGGATTAGGCGATGTGAATGGGTGGTGCATGGCGTAGTAGCGCTGTGTCTCTTCATCCCATTCAAACAGAGGGAAGTCTATTACCCAGAGGGGTGCGAACACGTTTCTGTCACGCAGACCGAGACGGTTGCCCATCTCCAGACGCAATTCGCAGAGCTGCTTGCGTGTCTTCATAGCCTCGCCTGTCATTATGAGCAGTAAGTCGCCGGGTTTGGCTTCCATGCGTTCTGCCCATTTGCGGAGTTCGTCTTCGGTATAGAATTTACCGACCGAACTCTTGATAGAGCCGTCAGGTTCGATTTTTACCCATATCAGACCCTTGGCACCAACCTGCGGACGCTTCACAAAGTTAGTGAGTTCGTCGAGCTGTTTGCGGGTATAAGATGCACAACCGGGGGCGCTTATTCCGACTGTGATTTCGGCATCGTCAACCACCCCGAAACCTTTGCCCTTGGCTATGTCGGTAAGTTCGACAAACGGCATACCGAAACGGATATCGGGTTTATCGCTACCGTATTTTTCCATAGCGTCTTTCCATGTCATACGGGGGAAAGGCTCTGTGAAGTCGATACCCTTTACATACTTGAATATATGTTTTACCAGTCCCTCGAACATGCTTATTACATCTTCCTGCTCGACAAAACTCATTTCACAGTCAATCTGAGTAAACTCGGGCTGTCGGTCGGCACGCAGGTCTTCATCGCGGAAGCACTTGGCTATCTGGAAATAGCGATCATATCCGCTGACCATAAGAAGCTGCTTGAAAAGCTGCGGACTCTGGGGCAGGGCATAGAACTCGCCGGGGTTCATACGCGAAGGCACCACAAAGTCACGTGCGCCTTCAGGCGTAGACTTGACGAGGATAGGAGTCTCGATTTCGAGGAAGCCCTCTGAATCGAGATAGCGGCGTATCTCGAAGGCCATCTTGTGACGCAGTTCAAGATTGCGGCGCACGTTGGGACGGCGCAGATCGAGATAGCGGTATTTCATACGCAGATCATCGCCGCCATCGGTATTCTCCTCGATAGTGAAGGGGGGTACTTTCGAACGGTTGAGCACTTTAAGCTCATCGGCGAATATCTCTATATCGCCTGTGGGGTTCTTGGCGTTTTTGCTGGCACGTTCTTCGACACGGCCGGAAATCTGCACCACAAACTCGCGTCCGAGATTGTTGGCGGCTTCCCAGAGTCCGGGGTTACGCTCCTGATCGAACACTACCTGAGTGATGCCGTAACGGTCGCGGACATCGACAAAAGTCATGCCGCCCATTTTACGTGTGCGCTGCACCCAACCGGCTATCTTGGCCTCGGTGCCCGCGTCGGTGAGTCTCAGCTCGCCGCATGTCCTGTCTCTATACATATTGTAAGTATATGATACTTTACATTTTATATGACGCATAGCACCACGGGCGACATCAGTGGCCGTCCGTGGTACGTGCTTAAAGTGCAAAGATAGCTATTTTTTACCATCTGTGCAATATGTTTTTCTGTCTGTAATCCTTACAAAGCTGCATAGTGCAGAATGGTAGGACTCTGTATATCCATGCCGTATTCTTTGCCGAAACGCAGTATGGCACGTGCCAGCTTCGGTTTCAGCTCTTCCGGACAGTACCGGAAGTAGGCTTCGGCAGCACGTACATGTGCTTCGTCGGGCATTGGGTATTCTCTGCGCTCGGGCAGACCGTATAAACTGTCAGGGAGAGCATTACGCTCGGCTGTATCAAGAATCTCACTCATAATAACGTGTGTTTTAATAAGTAGCTCTTAAAAATTAAACGATATATGGTTTGAGTTGTAGTTTTATTGTTCATTAATTTTTAAGAGCTACTTAGTGTGTCAAAAATTGTCTGACTGATACTTTTCAGTATCTTAAGAACTACCTATCTTGTATAAATATAACACACTATGATTGTAAAAAGATTGTCATCTTTTAAGAGGTTGATTCAATCGCGGGCTGAGACGCGTCCTTCATAGTAGTTGATGAAGGCACGGTTGACAAGACGGTTGCCGCCGGGAGTGGGGTAGTCGCCGGTGAAGTACCAGTCGCCGGGGTGGCCGGGAATTGCTTTATGAAGGTTCTCTACTGACTGATATACAATCTTTACTTCGGCTTTTGTACCTTCAGGCGTAAGAAGCTGTGCTATTTTGGCTGCCACTTCCTCATCGGTGAAAGGTTCGTAAATTTTCTTCACATGGTTTACGATTTCCTCCTTCGGTAGCGAATCTTGTTCCTTGCAGAGCTGATAAACCCAGTCTATGATATATCTCATACCTCGTTCTTCGAGCAGAGCCATTGCCGCACGGAAGGCAATAAATTCGCCCATACGTGACATATCGATACCGTAGCAGTCCGGATAGCGTACCTGAGGCGAACTTGACACTATCACCATTTTACGTGGATTAAGGCGGTCAAGTATACGTATGATTGACTGTCGCAATGTCGTACCGCGCACTATACTGTCATCAATCACTATCAGATTGTCTCCGGGGTGTATCGAACCGTAAGTGATGTCATAGACGTGGGCGGCAAGGTCATTGCGTGTCGAACCTTCAGCTATGAATGTACGCAATTTGATGTCCTTGATAGCCACTTTTTCACGGCGTACACGACGGCGCAACACTCTTTCTATATTGTCATCACTGAGTGTGCCGGTCAAGGCAAGATTGCGTATATCAGCTATTTTCCGTTGTATGAGGTAATCTTCCACACCTTCGACAAGACCGTAGAAAGCTACTTCGGCTGTGTTGGGAATGAAAGAAAACACACTGCGTTCTATGTCGTGACCGATAGCGTTGAGTACCGGGGTAACAAGATAGGTTCCGAGTGCTTTACGCTCGCGGTAGATATCTTCGTCTGAACCGCGTGAGAAATAGATACGCTCAAAACTGCAGCGGGCATTAAGACTTTCGGGTAGAATACGGTCTGTACGTACCGACCCGTCACGGTCTACTATAATGGCTTCGCCGGGAGCAAGTTCTCGTACCTGTCCCGCCGTGAGGTCAAAAGCAGTCTGAATCACAGGGCGTTCGCTGGCTACGACCACAATCTCATCATCTTTGTAGAAGAAAGCGGGGCGTATTCCGTTAGGGTCACGTATGGCCCACATATCTCCGTTGCCGACAATACCGCATATCACATAGCCGCCGTCCCATGTCGGTGCGTAACGGTGCAGCATATTTGATACGTTGAGGTCTCGGGCTATTGCTTCGGCAAGTTCCAGTCCTTTCAGACCGTCGGCACTGTGACGTGCGAAAAGACGTTCGTTCTCACGGTCAAGGCCATGACCCAACTGTTCGAGCAGTAGAAATGTATCGCCATAGATGCGGGGATGCTGTCCGGTAGCTGTGATTGAGTTGAATATCTCGTCTACGTTGGTCAGATTGAAATTACCGCACAGCAACATATTGCGCGAACACCAGTTGTTGCGTCTCATGAAGGGATGGACATACTTTATGCCCGAGCGTCCGGTAGTGCTGTAACGCAGATGTCCCATATACACTTCTCCGACAAACGGTGCCGCTGCCACAGGTACCCCTTCCTTAATCGCCTCGGCTATCTGTCGGTGAGCCTCTGCAAAAATCGTGCTTATTGCGTCCGAACCCTGTGCGCGCTCACGGTAGATATATTCTTCTCCCGGTGGTGTGTCAAGTCTGACACACCCGATGCCTGCCGCTTCCTGACCCCGATTGTGCTCTTTCTCCATAATGAGATAGAGTTTGTCGAGACCGTAAAGTTCCGTGCCGTATTTCTCCTTGTAGTATGACAGTGGTTTGAGCAGGCGTATCATTGCGATGCCACACTCGTGTTTTATCAGTTCCATTTTGTTAGTCGCTATAATGCGCTCTCGCTCTTGCGTTGACTGAAAGCGATTGCGGCTTTTACGAAAGATTGGAAAAGAGGGTTGGGGTACAGTACAGTCGATTGATACTCGGGGTGATACTGTGTTCCGACATACCATGTCAGTGCGGACACCTGTACTACTTCGACAAGCCCTGTTTCCGGATTCTCACCGACACATTCCAGTCCGGCCTGTTCAAACCGGGTTCGGTATTCATCATTGAACTCAAATCTGTGACGGTGGCGTTCACGTATAAGTTCACTACCGTATGCCAGTGCAGGAATCGAGCCAGGTTTGAGGCGACAATCGTATGCTCCGAGACGCATGGTACCTCCGAGATTGCTTATGTTTTTCTGCTCTTCCATAAGATCAATGACCTTGTAGGGAGTGTCGGGGTCCATTTCGGTTGAGTTGGCTCCTTGCAGACCAAGTACGTTGCGTGCGTATTCGATGACCATACACTGCATTCCGAGACAGATGCCGAAAGTGGGTATGTCGTGTTCCCGACACCATTTCAGAGCTACGAACTTACCCTCTATTCCACGCTGACCGAATCCGGGTGCTATCACTACGCCGTCTGTCTCGGCAAGTTTTTCGGCTACGTTTTCTTCTGTGAGTTTTTCCGAATGTATGTACACCAGTTTCAGTTTGCGGTCACAGTAGGTAGCAGCTTGCATAAGTGCCTCGCTTATTGATTTGTAGGCGTCCTGAAGTTCAACGTATTTTCCCACAAGTCCGATTGTGACCTCTTCGGTGGCTGTGTAGAGACGATGCAGAAAGTCGTTCCAGCGAGCATGGTCAGGCTGGCCTATACATTTTGTGTCTGTCAGTCGCAGTACAAGTCCGTCCAGATTCTGTTCGTGCATAAGTCTGGGTACTTCATAAATGGTGGGTGCGTCCAGACTCTGTATAACAGCATCCGGCGCTACATTGCAGAATTGTGCCACTTTATGGCGCATTGATACAGGAATGTCCTTCTCGGTGCGTAGAATGAGTATGTCGGGCTGTATGCCTATAGCCTGGAGTTGCTTGACAGAATGTTGAGTGGGTTTTGTTTTGAGTTCTTTAGCAGCCTTGAGATAAGGTACGTACGTAAGATGTATGCTCAGTGCATTGCGTCCGAGTTCCCATTTCAGCTGACGCATTGCCTCAAGGAAAGGAGTTGACTCGATGTCGCCTACGGTACCGCCTATTTCGGTAATGATGAAATCAAACTTACCCGTATCGCCGAGCAGTCTGACATTACGTTTTATCTCGTCTGTGATGTGAGGTATGATCTGTACCGTCTTGCCCAGATAGTCTCCCCGGCGCTCTTTATCTATTACTGTCCGGTAGATACGTCCGGTAGTGACATTGTTCGCCCGGGAAGTCTGAATATCCGTGAATCGCTCGTAGTGTCCGAGGTCGAGGTCGGCTTCATGACCGTCTGCCGTGACGTAACACTCACCATGCTCGTAGGGATTAAGCGTACCCGGATCGATATTGATATACGGGTCAAACTTCTGGATTGTCACACGATAGCCCCTTGAGAGCAGCAAGCGGGCCAAAGAGGAGGATATTATACCTTTGCCGAGCGAAGATACAACACCGCCTGTCACAAATATGTACTTTGTTTCCACGGATAGTATTTATTAGTCCGGGATGCAAAATTACATATTTTATGCCAACCGACCTCAATTTTTATGGAAAAAGTTATCTGATAATAAGAGAGTGTCTGAATTTAACACGAAATAAAAGAAAGTGGGAGTCACTTAAATTAAATTTTTTCAATCACTTGAAAGTTAAATTCAGACACTTTCTGAAAATTCAGGACAAGGTCTTTTATTCCTCCGGTGTCTCTTGTGGTGGCTCGGCGGTTTCTTCGCGGAGAATGGCGAGGGCGAAGTCGAGTATGGCGTCGTGGCCGAGGGCAAGTTCGGTGTCAGTGCAGTGCACTTCGTAGCCGGGAGTAGGGTCGATGCCGTTTTCGATACTGTTGAGGTTGGCATCAAACAGAGGACAGGCTGAGAAACGGACTGTCCAGCCGATAGGAAGTTCGGACGAGAAGGGGAGACCGCCGCCCCCACCGGTGCGTGCGCCTACGATACGAACATTGGGAAGCTGACTCATGACGGAGGCAAAAGCGTTTGCAGCACTGAAACAACTGCGGTTAGTGAGCAACATTATGGGACGGTTAAGATAGCTGATACGGTTAGCCGAACATGGTTTGTAGACTATGGCGTAAGGTTCGGAGAAGTCATTGTGACCCGGGCCTGTTTTGTGGCAGATGTAACCGCCTAATGTCGGTTCGGTGATGAAACGTGCCACATACGTGTCAATATTGGTCAGCGCTCCGCCACCGTTGTCGCGTATGTCTATGATGAGCGCACGGCTTTCCGCGAAATAAGCTAAAATCTGGTCGAGGTTTGTGTTTCCGACCGTTGAAGAGAAAGAAGTATAGTAGATGTAACCTATTTCCCCGTCAAGCATACGGTAGGATATACCGCTGGTCTGACGATAGTCGAAATCAAGATAATATTGTTGCAGGGTACGGAGGTTGAAATCCTGCGGATAGTCAGACCACCATTTACGGTAATAGCTTGTGTTGAAGGTGGAGGAAAGATTGACATGGCCGTCCTCAAGTTCGTCAAGCATGGCGGCAAGTATATTGAAATACTCATCGTAGGTCATTGTGCCTTTCAGTTGGGCGGCATACTTGCGGCCCACTTCGGCCCAGTCGATATCCTTTTCCTCAAAGAAACAGTAATGCTGATCGATGATTTCCCACAGCTGCATAAAGTTGCCTGCACCGTCATCGGCATATTCCTCGTGTTCGTGGCAAGAGGAGAGTGTAAAAACAGATGTGACAGCCAGTAGCGCAGAGAAAATCTGACGGGATAAAAGACGGCTGAGAGAAATCATTGACGTTTGATTTTTGGCCCTATACCGCCGGGTATGACACCGATGACAAGGGCATGGGTGAAGATTTGTGTGTTGATGTTGTTTACCCACGAGGTACGCGCATCGAAACGGTAGCCTATACGTAAGGCTGTGCGACCAAGACCGAGGTCAGCCGCGAGTAGATTGTCAAGAGCGAAATGATTACCCCACCAACCGCAGTGAGCTAATCCGTTGCGGTTGCCGAGATAAATCTCGTAATATGTTTCACCATACTGTGGCGAAAAGAATGCCGACAGCGAAGGCAGGCGTACGCTCTCTGTGAGGCGTAGTGGCAGGCGTCCGATACGGGTATGCCATTCGGCACCGGCTGTCAGTGACAGACGCATTTCAGCTTTGGCACTTGCCGGATTGTTGCCGTTGCGCGGCAGATAGATGACGCCTCCCTGCAGTCCTGCTGAAGCGCCGGCAAACAGCTGTATGCTATGTGGAAGAGTGAAGCGTCGGCTTACACCCCAGTCATAACGTACATCGAGGTCAAACATACGGGCGTTATGTGCCGGATTGAGTGTATTGGCACCACGTACCGAAGCATCGTTGTGCATTACCCAGAGGTCGGGATGCGAGGTAAAGTTTTTCTGCCACGAGGCTGCCAGACCGAGTGTGGTGCCGTGATAACGCAAGGGTGAGAGGTAGGTATCAAGAATACTTTCAGCACCCCATTCCAGAGTCCATGCGCTATGCACCGAACGGTCGGGCATCTCTTCAGCCCGAAGCTGTGGGCCGGCGGCTATCATTGCCGCCAGCCACAGTATGATAGAGTTCAGTTTCATAAGTCGTCTATTCTGAAGAGGTCGCCGAGTATAGTCTTCGGATTATCGGAAGGCGACGTCGGTTGTCCCTCTTCTCCCGGGTTCGTTTCCGATGCTTCAGGGAAGCGTACCGGCTCAAGCTCGGTGATAGAAGCGATATTGAAGTTGGAAATACGTTTGCCTTTAGCCTTGAAACTCTTGACACCGATAAATTCATCGGCATCTATCTCAAGAGGCGGACGTACGGCATCATTGCCGCCGAAACGTACTTCAAAACGCGGGTAGGCCACATCGGTAAGTATTATGATGCGCGAGGTCGGTTCGCTGCCTACGAAGCGCTGAGGACGTGCCGAAAGCTCGAATGTGAAACGTTTCAGATAGGGGAAGCCCAGACCTGCGTCGAAGAGAGCAAGAGTCCATACCTTGTCCGGTATAAATTTCTCGATACGCAGTATATTGTCATCGTAATGGTTTTCATCCGAATAAGTGGAGGTGAAAAACTCGCCGTTTTTGGTGAGAATAAGCACTTTATCCTCGCCCTGAAATATTCCCAGACTTTCACCGCGACCATCGTAATTAAGACGCAGCACATCACGGTCAAACCATACTTCACGGCCTCCTAAAGTACTGGCGCCACGCTCCTGCAGGGTTATATCCCTGATCTGGTATTTGGTTACAAGATTACCAAGCGATTCCTTGCCCTTGATATCAAGTTCTGCAAAGTTAACCAATACTTCTTTGGCACGTGGGCGGCGCATTGTTTCATTTGGTTCGTCTTTGAGAGCCACTTTTACAATCTCGGCCTCACCGTTGGGATTGACCGTGAGCCAGTCGATACGCGAGCCGGGTATACCTTTTGTAATGTTGTATTCCTTATCGCGTGTCAGACCTGTGATGAAGAAGCGTTTCATGTAAGAGAATGCCTCCTTACCTCCGTTGCGGTATATGACATTATAGATGGTGCGTTTATCACCTTTCTTGAACAGACCTATATGCAGAACTTTCTTGCCGATGTATATTTTGTCCTGCACCTTGACAAGTTTGTAGGTGCCGTCGCGGTAGATAATGAGAATATCATCAATATTGGAGCAAGTGAACATGAATTTATGGTCTTTAAGCCCTGTACCGATGAAACCTCCATCTTTGTCGAAATAGAGTCGCTTGTTGGCTTCAGCCACTTTTGTAGCCTCAATTGAGTCAAAACCGCGTATTACAGTGTGACGCGGGTAATTAGCACCATATTTCTTGCCGAGATGCTTATACCACTGTATAGTGTATTCGGTAAGGTTTTCGAGATTGTCGCTCAGTTTATCGATGTCTTTCTGCAGAGCTGCGATTCTCTCATTAGCTTTGTCAGAATTAAACTTCAATATGCGAGCCATTTTTATCTCCCAGAGTCGTACAAGGTCTTCACGTGTGACAGGCCGGAAGAAGTCTGCTTTGAAAGGTTCGAGACGACGGTCTACATGTGCTAATGCCGCATTCATATTGACAGCTGTTTCGACCTCCTGATCTTTGTAGATACGTTCCTCAATAAATATCTTTTCGAGCAGAGCGAACAGACGTGCCTCACGCAGCTCGGCAAGACGTATCTCCAGTTCGCGTCTCAGCAGTTCACGTGTGTGGTCTACCGAGAAGCGCAGCAACTGACTGACAGTGATGAAATGAGGTTTGCGGTCGCAAATGACACAGCAGTTGGGTGAGATACTTACCTCACAGTCGGTGAAAGCATATAGTGCGTCTATAGCCTTGTCTGACGAGGTACCTGCCTGCAAATGCACAAGTATTTCGGCCGTAGCCGAAGTGTTGTCGTCGACCTTACGAATCTTTATCTTACCCTTTTCCATAGCTCCCAGTATTGAACTGATGAGCGTTGAGGTTGTTTTGCCGAACGGTATCTCGGTTATGGCAAGAGTCTTATTGTCTATTTTCTCTATCTTGGCACGTACTTTCACCGAACCTCCGCGTGCACCGTCGTTATAGCGCGATACGTCCATGAAGCCGCCTGTCTGGAAATCAGGCAACAGCTGAAACGGCTTGTCATGCAGATAGGCTATGGCAGCCTCAATGATTTCATTGAAGTTATGTGGCAGAATCTTAGATGACAGACCTACGGCGATACCCTCCACACCCTGAGCCAGCAGCAGCGGGAATTTGACAGGCAGTGTCACCGGTTCTCGTTTGCGGCCGTCGTATGAAACTGTCCACTCCGTTATTTTCGGATTGAAGACTGTCTCAAGGGCAAATTCCGACAGACGTGCCTCGATGTAACGTGGGGCCGCCGCCGAGTCACCGGTGAGTATGTTACCCCAGTTACCCTGAGTGTCTATGAGCAGTTCTTTCTGGCCGAGCTGCACCAATGCGTCACCTATCGAAGCGTCACCGTGAGGATGATACTGCATAGTGTGACCCACTACGTTCGCTACCTTGTTGTAGCGCCCGTCGTCGAGTGTCTGCATGGCGTGCAGGATACGTCGCTGTACAGGTTTGAGACCGTCTTCGATATGCGGCACAGCACGTTCGAGTATAACGTAAGATGCATATTCCAGATACCAGTTGCGGAACATGCCTGAGAGGATAGTTTTTTTGTCACCGGCACCGGGTACGAAATAATCGGAAACCTGATTGTCTCCTTCGACCGCTTCGGCCTCCATTGCCTCGTCTGTAATCATGGCCTCACCCTCAACGGTGTCAGGCTCTATAACCTCGCCGGTGGTTATATCCACGCTTCCGGCCTCGGCCATATTGTTGTTTATATCTTCTGTATCTGTAGCTTTATCGTTGATTTCGTCCATGAGTCAAGTAGTGAAAAATCGTGTAAAGATACAAAAAAACACGCTTATTTGCAATTCCCCTCTAACTTTCGACTGAAAAATACAAAAAATATCGCGGAAGTTTGGTCAAACCAAAAAGTATGCCTAACTTTGCAATGTTATAAGCCGGATGGCTTATATCCTGCGCACGTGGCGTAATTGGTAGCCGCGCTAGACTTAGGATCTAGTGTCTTACGACGTGGGGGTTCGAGTCCCTTCGTGCGCACTACGATTAGTTTAGGTGATTAAGAATTGTAAGTGATTCATTTGAATCACTTGCAATTCTTTTGTTTCTAATCACTGTCAACTAACTTTATCTAAGTTCGATTGTCTTTTAGGGAAAGACAAATCACCTATTATCTATATGGGCTATAGAAAGATCCGGAGTGTTTTTATTATTAATCAGTATCCTGCTATATATCCTCTGCCATTCAATCCTTAATGCTCCATTTACGGAAATGACAGAAGACTGTTTTCCAACCTGGACCTTCTCCGCTGAAAAGATGGCCTATCGGGAGCAGACGCCACTGGCAGCCGCTCCTGAGCTTGTAAAGAATGGCGTTAATCACCTCCACAAGATCGAATATAGAGGAAAAACCTCTTTTTGCTATCGAAAGACAGGGCATAATCTCAGTTTTTATTGTAACTCTGTCAAGTACGGCGTATTCCGGCATCGGTACGATATATTAAGTGTGGTAACTATAATATAGGGTATCCTTTGCGGAATACGTTGTATTTTAATTATTTTATTTTTTTATTAACGTCTTAAAATAAGTTTAGACAACTTCATTAGTAGTTTAGCGAAAATGCATATTGATACGATATGGAAGATCGAGTGTCCTTGTTTTCAATCCATCCCTTTTCAAGATGGCTCGTCTGAGATATCTCTCCTGCGCTCATATTTGAAAACAACGCGCATGCGTTCTCAATGGTACTAAGTTCAGACTCATTGAGTATATTGTCAGTATTCTCTGTTGCTTCCAACTTGATACCGCTATGACCGCTCGGATAAACGAATTCTTCCATGTCAATTCCCGGTAGCGAACTGTATAATGTTCCCCAGTGTTCAGGGACAGGTCCAAACGGTAATGCTTTATATGTAATTCCGGTTATGCCATATCCATGATTCTTGTAGTGAATGAAATCGGCATAAAACAGTAGTTTGTTCATTTTAGTTACAAATGTAGAGCCAATAGTTGAGATAATCAGTCGTACCACATTCGCAACTTTATCGGTGGATAAAGAGCGAAAACCGGTATATTCCGAAGGTTGCACGATTGGCTTATAATTTCCAATCGCTACTTCCACTTTCTTTTTTATCCGTAGATACTCCTGTTCGCTCATCTCAGATTTTGATGCCTCTACAAAGGACATGAAAACATCTTTTTCACGCGCGGCAATGATTGTCCGGGCATTTGAAACACTCGGTACCTCACCATCTTCATACATACGGTATTGGTTTATGCCGAATCCAAGTATCTGTGCCATCTTAGCCGCGGACAGACCATAGTGTTTCCTTATCCCAGTAATCTCATCAGGGAACGGAATGCCATGTTTGAGCCTATACTGGTTATAGACCTGAAAGATATTAGCCTCATCCATTTCAGTAGTAGTCCACATCTCTCCGTCTTCATCAATGATTCCGGTATGGATGTAAGAATACCCCTCCTTTCGAAAAGTAGCGGTTCTTACTTCATGAAAGTATTTTTCTCCGGGTAACAGTTTATTGTTTTCCATTGCTTTCATTCTTTAGTGGGTAAGACATCGGATGTCCCGCTTTATGGAACGAAATACATATCGTATGGGCATTAGGTTTTCCAAGAGTAATCTTGATGTATATCTCGTTTCCTCTCACATCTTTACCAAACACCCACATTTCACCTTGATTATTCAAGGCATCCACCACTGGACCTTCGGAATAATCATAGCAATTTAGATTCATGATAACTTACATTCGTTGATTAGGAGTGATACCTAATTCAACGAGGCTATTCTGATTTTTTTGGCGGTCATCACGGAAACGTATTCCGAAGATTTTAACCTTCAGACTGAAATCCTCTAAGAATTTCTCGACTTGCTCTTTCGTAATCATAGTACAAAGATAATAAACCTATTTTCAATGATACAACTTTATCGTTGTTTTTTTTTGTTTTTGCTAGTCAAATTTCGTAAACTCCAAGAGCTGTGCGGCTCGTGTTGTCATAGTATGCCATAAAACGGTGATGGTGAGCCGTAGTTCACTGACACCCATTAACCTCATACCTATTGATGGAACGTGCTAAACACCGACTTCCTCAATGTCCTGTGAGGATGCGACAGGGAGGTCGCCTCACCGGACTCTCATCGTCTGTCCGTGGTCTTAACGCCCGTTCTTGGAGTAGACTTGAACCACCACGCCACTCTCCGTTTAGTTACGCTCCATGGTAGCAATAAAGTGATTTCCTACGATTACATACTTGCTCTGTCCGGGGGTAGACGATGACTTGACTGTGGTTGGCGTAGATAATCTCCATGAACAGTTGGAGGTTATCCCTAATAAGATTTATAAGGAATTTGCTGATGCAATCTCTGTAGCATATATCCTGAGAAAAGTCTTCGATCAATTGGAGAATGATGTGATTGCCGGTGAAACGCAGGTAACTGCTCCTATATTGACCGAAAAAGATTAGAGGAGGAACGAAGAAAACTTAACCGATATTATGGTTGCATTTTCTGCGTTTTCTGCATTTTCTGCATTTTACTTTCCTCAGAGTTTATTTTATTCGGTTTCGAAAGCTTCGATGAAGTGGATTTCTACCGAAGAGAGTTAATATTGGGTACGCTCGCGGAATTTCTCAAACTCTGTGTCTGCTTATAGCTTTGTAATCTCTGCTGGTATGCTACCGGCATCCCGATTCACGCATTCTGGGGAATTGCCTTTTACAAGTTCATCTTTAGTCATTTATCAAGATTGGGTGATAGAGCTAATTACTTGTGTAACCAAGATAAATCAAGTAACCTATTGCCCATATAACTAAAGCAACAGTAACGATTACTGATAGTAAAGTGCTGATAATAACCATGTCTACCCATAATCTTTGACGTAGATTACATCTTTTGTTACGGTAAAGGCGGTTTTTAACTCTGTTTTTGACATTACTGAAGTTCCAGGGCCATACAAAAATGTCGTCCGCTGTATTTTCCGGAGAAGATAAGGCCGGCAGATAAATAAGACATAGAAGCAGACCTATCAGCAAGCCAAGCACGGGTATGCCTAATATATTTCTGTTCCATATACTGTCAGAAGAATCCTCACTTTCGATAGTAGTTGTTGCAGAGACAGGGTTATTATTTCTGACTGAAGGTACCGAATCCGGTTGGGAGGGTTCGATGTCCTGATTCCTGACGGCTGCGGTAGGTTCCGGTGAGCTCGTTGTGTTTTGTGTAAGGTTGACTTCTGTCAGTCGGTTATTCTTGGTTTCAAGAACGTAGGCATAATGATTATGATTTTCTTTAAGTGTGTTAAGAGCCGAGGTAGGGTAGAAGTGATAGTTACACGTAGTGTTGTAAGGTTCGGCAGCACCGTCGAAAGTAGCGCGTACTGTTATTGCCATGTTGAAGTTGCTTTTGGAAGGCATAGCTGTAAGGAAAGGGGCTTCGACCTGACTGTGAGCGTAGAGTGTATGGTCGGCAAGTGTGGCACTAATTCGTGTGGGTGATACCTGACGTGTGGTAAAGTCGGGTGAAAATGTAAAATCAGTTGGTTCCGAAGTAGTAATGTCGTAGGTGAGATTGAAGTTCTTAAGTGAGTATTTAATTGAGTTTCGGAACTCCGGCAACAGCTGATTAAGCACAGATGCCAAGTCATTGTCATCGGTGACAACCGCAATAGTGTCCTCACTGTCAAATATAGCGTAAGGTGTAGTAATCTGTAGTTCTCCACCTTCATCAATCTTGAAACTCTTGTAGGCGTAAATGAGGCTGACGGCAGCAATTACGACGCCGGCGACTTCCCAACGGAAGATACGCGCCAGCCACTTATTTGATGATTTCATAATGTTAAGTGTATTTTTTACAAAAGTAAGTATTTTAATATCATGGAACAAATTATTAAGTAGCTCTAAAAATTAATGAATATATAAAACGCAGATATTTTTGAGTTGATTAGGAAGCAGTGCACAGGAAAATACATCGGTATTTGACTGAGAGTCAAGTCTGAAGTGGCCAAAAATAACAAGTTTTATAGTTCAGGATTTAAAGACTGTAACTGAAACTATTTTTTAGAGCTACTTACCTCTTTAATTAGAAAATCAGCGACTTTGCGGAGTCAACAGAAAGATTACGCTGATAAAATCCGAGTAGCCGGAACAGTTGGAGTAAGTTGTTGAATAGTAATAGTAGGATAATTCAATGGCTCTGATTATACAGAGCCATTGAATTATCCTACTATTACTATCGGTTCAGAAGGGGAATATAATCGGCAGAACGAAAATCATCAGAAGTCCGAGAAGCAGCTGAAGTGGAACACCGACTTTGAGATAGTCCGTAAAGGTGTATTGACCTGCCGGCATGACGAGAGCATTTGGCGGGGTCGAGAAAGGAGAGGCGAAACACAGACTGGCACCGAAAGTGACTGCAAACAGGAAGGGCAGCGGGTTGACACCAAAGGCAACGGCACTTTCGAGAGCGATGGGTGCAAGCAGTACGGCAGTAGCGGTATTACTGATGAAGAGAGTCATAATTGAGGTAGTGAAGTAGACACCTGCGAGGAGCCAGTGCGGGCCTAAGCCACCGAGTGACTCAACGAGTGAATCTGCCACCCATGCCGATACACCGGTCTTGTCGAGTGCGAACGACATCGGCATCATGGCTGCAATAAGCACGATACTCTCCCAGTTGATAGTCTTGTAAGCATCGCTGACGTTACGGAAACAGCCGGTCAGTACCATAGCTAAAGCCGCAAGTATCACAGTCACCACAGCCGGTACTACTTCAAATACCAATCCCAATACCATAGCAAGCATAATGACTGCCGCCAGAGGAGCCTTATAGTCCAGAGTAACTTTGGCTGCGTCCGAGAGCGGTTGTCCCAACACAACCCAGTCGCGTGTATGGTCACCGAGTTTTCCTATATCGCGCCAAGGGCCTTGTACTAACAGCACGTCACTCTGACGAACCGTTTCCTCACCGAGATTGTGCGTAAGATAGGTGTTTTTACGACGTATGCCGATAACGTTGACTCCAAAACGTTTACTGAAATCGAGTGCAGCGATTGTATCTTTCAGAATAGGAGAATTAGGCATAGGTACAATCTCGGCTATTCCTATGTCATAGAACTGAAGGCGTCCGCGCTCGCTGTTTGTAGCGTCAAGTGTGAGACGGAAATCGACTACGAAACGTCCTATATCCTCTTTTGAACCACGTAAATAGAGTGTATCTCCGTTTTCGATGACAGTAGCTGCTGTCGGTGTCTGCTGGGAAACATTACGTATCAGGCCACGTGAGGTGTCACCGCTGCGTACTTCCAGAATCTCCACACCAAAATCACGTCTCAGATGCAGCTGTCCCAGCGACTTGCCGCATATAGGTGAACCGGGGCCTACAGTGACACGGTAAAGGTCGGCGTTCAGGCCATACTCTTCAACGAGGTCAGTGAGCGAACGTTGTCGATCTTTATCGTCAGAAGTTTCCGGGCGTTGTCCGAGAAACCATTTGCTGAGAGGAATAAGCAATAGTGTGCCGGCTATAAGACAGACAACGCCGGCGGGCAGAAACGTGAAGAATGTAAGCGGTTGACCTGAAAATTCTTCCCATATCTCGGCTACCACAAGGTTGGGAGGGGTACCTATAAGAGTGAGCATACCCCCTAAGGAGCTTGCGAAGGCCAACGGCATCAGCAGTCGGCGCGGTGTGCCACCTGCGGCAGCTGCCATACTCACAACAATAGGAAGCATAAGGGCTACCGTACCTGTATTGCTGACAAATCCACCTATCAGTGCCGTACCACCCATGACCACGATAAACAGACGTGTCTCACTGCCACCCCCTAATTTGAGCAGACGTGCACCTATAGTCTTAGCCAGACCTGTATTGAAAATAGCTCCGCCTACCACGAACAATCCTACCATCATTATGACTATGGCATTCGAGAAGCCTGATAAGGCTTCCTGAGTTGTAATAATACCGGAGACTGTAAGAACCATTAATGCAATTAGCGCCACGATGTCGGCACGAATACGACCCCAGACGAATCCGACGGCCGCCAAAGCGAGTGTAATCAGGGTGATAAGCATATCAAAGATTTGAGGCATGAAAAAATAATGTGCAAAAATAGTCAAAAAATAATTAATATGACTATATTTGCAGTCTCAAGTATATATGGCCTTCGAGACCAGAGGGCGCAATTATCTAAACATTACACTATGCAGACACATCTACTTATCGGGCTGGTAGCCCTCACGTCCGTTACTGCGGCTGTAGCCGCACCTGCTCCTCAGCCGGTAAAGGCCGCTATGCTTAATTTTATGAAGAGCACAAGCCCACATACCCATGAAGGCAGAAGTATGACCCCGTTGCTCGGTATACGGAGCGGCTATGCAGCCCCATTCCGTGAAGCTGCGGACAACACACCTATATGGTGTGCCGGAAGCCGTGAAGTATTCTATTGGGAAGACGGTTGGATGTCTATCGAGCAGTACACTGACACTTATACCGCAACAGGACTGGTAGAAATCGAGGAGTGTACAGACCTTATGGACGGTACAATGTCGCGCGAAACCAATACTTATAATACCAACGGTATGCTGAGCCGCCGTCTGACACAGTTTGGCGAAGAAGGTAGCAGCGAACTTGAGAACTCTCAGCTCGTAGAGCGTGATTATGACTCACGCCTTACAGACGTCATAACCAAAAATGACAATTGGTTCTGGGTTGACGGTGAATGGACTCAGATAGGCAATAATTACCGTCGTATCATCGAACGTGATGATGCAGGCAATATAACTTCCGTCACCATAGCCACTCTCTATAACGGAGAATTTGACCCGTCACAGCGCCTTGTTGTTACATACGGTGATAATGGCGAGGCCACTTCATTAGTCGAGGAAGTGCTTACTTATGACGATGCAGGTCAGTTGGTATGGGAAGTTGCGGAAAGCATGACCAATATAGTCTGGGAAAACACTGATGGCCAGATCTATGATATGGATAAGCTGTTTGAAGGTGCAAACCGGCTCAAGAGCGCCACTATGATGATTGAAGGCATCGAGGCTAATGCCAGTGTCGAGTACATGGAAGGTGGAGAGGGTTACGTCATCTCTATGACGGCCGTGCTGGAAGATGTGATGGAGATTGTAATGAAAGGTCAGGTAGATCTTCTTGATGCTTCCGGATACGGCAAGGGAAGCTACCGTAATACGTTCACTACGACTATTAATTTTGGTGGTACACCTGTAGGTTCGGAAACAGAAACCGAGACTGTCATCTATGACGATTATGGTATTGAACTTCTTATCGAGCTTACATTGAATGACGGTAATGAAACGCTGGTTATGGATCGTATGACAAATACTGTCAGCTATGACTCTGTTTACGGTTATCCCTTAGTGGCCGAGGCAACAATGTATGACCCTGAAGCAGAGGAAGACTATCTGTACATGAAGTGTGTTTATAGCGATTACGTGAATGCTGTCGAACAGTCGGAGGTTGAACTGCTGCCTGACGCTGTTGCCGGAGATGCAGAATATTACACACTGCAAGGTATCCGTGTAGACCGTAGCAATCTCACACCGGGTATATATATCCGCCGTCAGGGTACGGAAGCCCGCAAGGTAATGTTACGAAATTAATACGATTTTAATTAAATAAAACCTCTGCGTCTCAACTGTCATCAACGGTTGAGACGCAGAGGTTTTATTTCCGGTACTTAATAGGGGTAGTCCTGTCTTAGCAGGCTACTGTTACTGTGATAAGTGTCATATCACCTTCAAGTCCGACAGTGTTCCGGATAGCCGGAATAAGCAGAGTGGTACCTTTATATACCGGCTGTACCGTGTCACCGACACGACAATATCCTTTACCGTCAAGGCATATCAGCGCCATAAAAGAATCGGCTGTATTATTGATATTGTGGCTGCCGCGCACGCACACACGGTCAGCATTGAAATAAGGGCCGTGTTCAAGCACTACAGACTGTATAGTGTCTTTATCATCGGGTATAGGAGGCGTCATGACCCAGATATTGTCAGTGCGGCGGTAGTCGATAGCGTCACGTGCCTGTTCTGTATGTAGCTCACGCAGATTGCCGTCAGAGTCTCTGCGACCATAATCATCGACACGGTAAGTTATGTCACTCGACTGCTGAATTTCAATAAGCATTGTTCCGGCTCCGATAGCATGTAGACGACCCGGGGGGAGAACATACACCTGTCCGGGAGCGGCTACAACTGAATTGACAGCCTCCATAAGAGTGCCGTCAGCTATACGACAGTCATATTCAGCCGGCGTGAGGTCATAGCGCAGACCGCAGCGTATCAGTGCGTCGGGGGCGGTATCGAGAATATACCACATCTCAGTCTTTCCCGGCAGACCATGACGCTGCATGGCCAGACTATCATCCGGGTGTACCTGCAGTGACAGGTCGGCGGCAGCATCGATAAATTTAATCAGTAATGGAAATCTGTTACCGAAACGCTGCCATACACTGTCGCCAACCAGTGCGGCACCGTGATTTTCGATAAGTTGTGAGAGTGTCATACCGGCCTCGGGACCGTCGGCAACAGTACATTCACAAGCCGGCATGGCTGAGATTTCCCAGCTCTCGCCGATATTGTCAAACTTTTCCAGCCGAGCACGTTCGGCTTCTGCCTCGGCCGGAGGCAGTGTCATGGTCAGGCCGGAGCGCTGAGCCATTAGCTTGTGTCCTCCCCAGAGTGTACTTTTCAGGTAAGGACTGAATCTGTAGAGCTGTTCCATATACTCTAATAACTCAAATTATACTGATAAAGTATTCGGTAGCGATTATTTACCGTCTGCAGAACATCCGGTCTTGTTTCTGAATGAATTGATACGTGTTCTCAGGTTCTCTTTCAGACATTTGCTGTAGAGCCAGGGTTCTGCTCCGTGATAGTCGCCAACATTGAGAATATCAAGGATATTCGGGAGGCTACTGCCATTAAATCCCTCTACTACCAATACATTATGCGCCGGAGAGAGGGTCACGGTGATTGTATCGTTGAGCACAGCCGGAGTAGCGTCTGTTCGCCAATTGACCGGATTGATACACATAACAGTCGGGGCTGCTACAACAGATTTGATATACTTTACGTCCGATACTGAATTATAACTGACGGTAACTCCTGTATCCTCGGCACTCTGAGCCGGTATAATCCACGGAGCTGCTTCCACATCATCGGGAGTGACTTTGTAACCCATCACGTATGCAGCCACCATTTTCTCACGTAATTCTTCGGGCAGGATTTTTAGCAGTTCCACCACCGACTTACCTCCCTGACTGAAACCGGCGAGAACGAACGGACGTTCATTGTCACGGTGAGAGATAAAATAGTCGAAGGCATTGTGTACATCCGAAAAAGCTACATCGTGGTAACGGCGGTTGATTGTGTCTTCGTTGAGAGTAGCCCAGCTATCGAGTGATATGTGACGATAGTAAGGAGAATAGAAATTATTGCCTTCAGCCATATAAGCGGCTATCCGGTCCATTTCAGTTTTCATATCGGCTCTGTGTGATGAGAGCGAAGGGTCTGCATAGTGGCAGGGTAAGCCGTTGGCGGCTATATAATCATACTCCCACGTCGAGGGAATATAGAAAATGTCTGCACCGGTATCATTGGTGTCATAGGTATAAGTCACCCACATTCCGCTGTCAGAGTAATCGGTTAGCGGCGGAACGTATTCGGCGACTGTGACCGGATTGTCTGCATCGCATGATGATGCAAGAAGCACTAAGCTATATATGAGTGTGAGCAGGTAAATGTATCGTTTCATGTTTTTTATCATTAGAGTGCCTGAGAGGAGAACGGCGCTGAGATGACGTAACGTATGGGTCGGTCGACCAAATTGGGACAAAGGTAATAAAAAACATAGCTTATAACAAATCATAATCATTATAATCGGCTTGGAAAAATTAGAGTGTGTCTGTATCTAACACGAAAAATTACAGAGGAGATGTGACCCGATTCGGGTCACACCTCCTCTGTAATTTTAATTAACAGTATGGGAGAGTTACTTTACAATAAACTTCAGTGCACCGTCCTTGGTGCGAGCTACATAGACACCGGCAGCGAAACCGGCGGCAGAAACCTGACCGCGACCTTCGGCAACCTTAGTGCCTGCTACTGTAAAGACGCTTACCGTAGTGTCAGCATCAGCAGCCTTTACTGTAACGCCATCAAATGTGAGAACACGTGTAGCATTAATTACCGGGGCCACACCCGATACACTGGCATTGACGGTAGCTGTGGCGCTTACTCCGCCGAATCCGGCAGTAACTGTGTAAGTGCCGGCTGCCTCACAGACGAACTGTATATAAAGCGTATTGCCTTCGGTATAGGCTTCGCCGGTCATGTAGATACTCATTTCGTCCGAGGTCTCGCAGATGAAGTCTGAGAATACCATGTCCATGTCAAGTTCCGATTCACCGACAGCAGTGAGTGCCATATAGAACGGTTCGCCTACCGTAGCCTCGATAACATCGGGAGTGAATCTGAGTTCACTCTTCTCTATGTAGAGAGCGGGTGAGCGGAAACTGTCGAGTGCCCAAGGAGCAGCAACAGAAGTGCCATAGGCAAAGCCGATATTCTCGAAGAAATCAATGTCAAGGTCTTCCCATGCTATAGATTCACCTTCTGTAGATGCAGCATCCTCACCGCCTATCGTAGCGTTGACAGGTTGCAGAGTCGCAATTACATAGTTGTTGCTCAGACCTGCCTCAGTTGAATGAGGATCACCATATATCGGTTCTCCGTTCTCATCGTAATCAATTACATCCGGTTCTTCGTTGACACGGCTTCTGCCTACGATACGGTGCATTGTGTCATTCTGACCGGGGTAAGAACCTTCGCCCACTTCAGGGCCATTAAGTTCGGAGAGGCTGACATAGCAACCGGCTATAACAGCGTTGCTATAGTCAGGAGCACGGTGTGCATTATCCGAATAAACGGTGGGGGCCGGTGTGAGTTCACCTGCGATGCCTCCTGTAAGGACACCTCCGCGACGTGAAGGTTCGGTAGCTGTGATAGTGCCCTGCACATGACAGTTCTGTATCATTCCTCGGCTTGATGATCCGATGATACCGCCGATAGTGTTTTTAGCGGTTATGTCGGCATTTACATGGCAGTTGGTAACTGCACCTGCATTATAATCGGAACCTACAATACCGCCCACACAGGAGCCACCTACTATTGAGCCGCTGAATACACAGGCGGTGATAGTAGTCGAAGTCCGAATGTCGGCTGCAATACCGCCGATAGTGTAGTCGGGCAGAGCGAATTTTGCGTCGAGTACGGCACAGAGAGATATTTCGGTTTCGTTTGAAGCACGGTAAGCTATTGTACCGAAATCACCGTAAGCATCTTCGTCAGGGTCGGAGTAGGTGAGGCGTCTGATTGTAAGACCGTGAATTTTGGCACCTCTGGTATCTTTGGCTATGAAAGCCTTTGAACCCGGCTCTGCCACAGGGTCAGTAAAAGTAATATTACGTATCTCGGCTCCCGGTTCAAGCTGGTTGAAGATGCTACCGGAACCTACATTTAAGCCGCTGATAACATGTCCCTGACCATCAAGAGTACCGGTGAATGGCTGCTTTACCATATTGAAGCTGTAGCCTGTGGCGTCAATATCGTTCACAAGAATATATGCACCCTCCGGATCTACAGACATCTGTTGCAGATCGCCGAATGTAGCGATACGATAAGGATTTTCTGCCGTACCGTCGCCACCATCGAAGCGGCTGAGAGGAAGATCATAAATCAGGGCAGCTATTTTGTCAGTTTCGTATTGGTAATATATAACATCAAGGGCGGCTTGGGTAGTACCAAGCTCAATCGGATTGACACTGTATATATATCCATATTCATCATTTGGTTCGCAAGTCAGAAGAATGTCGCTGTTGCTATTGAGGACCAACAGCTCCTCCTGAGTGCCGCCATCCTGACCGAGGTAGCGCTTAACAAGGAAGAGATATTCATGAAGAGCATCTGTATTGATAGCGTATGGTGAGAGTGCTTCTCCGTTGATGTAAACTTGTGCGTAAGCTACATTTTTACCGAGATTGATTTCGTCCACACCTTTCAGACTACCATCAGGATTGAGCCATGCTATGGAATGTATGGCATTCCCTTCGGCATCATCATGAGCGTTACTCAGACTTACGGCATAGGCGTATGACCCTTCAATAGGCGTGCGGTCTACCTGGGCTGTGAGAGGCAGTCCATCATATATTTGTGGCAGACTCAGTAAGACTTCACATGAGAGAAGGTCAACAAATTCAAGAGAGATATCCTCCGACCCTATTACGAACATTATCTGTGGAGCCGTACCTTTGATGTCGGTCATAAAGATACCGCTGTCCACACCCTCGCTTATGGTGTTCATAAGATTGCCTTCAGTGTCATAGATCTTATAGTCATAGATGTCTGTATCATTGCTGAGGTAGTGATCGTATGTCACGATATAGGCCGGCGTGTCACCGGAAGTATAACGGTCAAAGCTGATATCACCTACACCACTGAAGGTTCCGACACTAAGGAAGGTAAAGGGATTACCCGGCAATTGTCCCGGAACCGGAATAGACGTTGTGCCGAGGTCGGTAAGTCCGTTCCAGCTATCGAATGTGTAGAGTGTGATATCAAATGTGTTATCGGCTGTCAGGTTCTCATTAGTATAGTCCCAGGGATCTTCGTAGAAACTGTATTTGAGACGTGACAGAGCGAAGTAAGGTTTACCGTCGTGTGCTGTGGATATAAAGAAAGGTGCGTCAGGAGCACTTAGCAGGATACCGGGAACACGGAAGTCATTTATCAGCTTTGGACCCTCATTGTATGCGCCTTTTTTATAGAGCGCAAGGTTGTAATCCATGAAATTATACACCCCGTGAATGTCAGTTTCCTCAGGTTCGACTTCGGTCAGGAATGTGATATAGAACTCTTCGTTATATGCATCGCTGGGAGCATTGACAGCAGACACGTAATAACCGTCTATTACCTCAATGGGGTCTTTTTGTGCCGGATCAGAGGTGTAAACCAGTGTACGGTAATTGTTCACATAAGCATCGGTATTTGTGGCTACCATCACCATGAACTCATAGTAAGTATCACGGTTAAAGAATTTCTGAGTCACATCCGGGCCGAGATCCACACCTGCTATTCCGGTTTCGCCTTCAGTCAGTTCGACTGTACCGTCGATGTTGGCTATCTCGCTGAAGGTACTGTCGTATATCTTATAGTGCCACCCTTTGATAACTTTCTGGGTGAAGTAGTCGTGTTCTATATACTCGTAATCGTAATTCAGAGTATAATACCAAACATCGTCATTAGGTGCATAAAGATAGCCGAACTCATTCGTATCGGCAAGAACATGCTCCGGAGCTATAGCGGTACGAGCCGGAGCAGTGGGTGAGACAGGACGCAGAGAATGTCCGCTTCTTGCGGGCATAGCACGTTCACCCCGAAATTTGGGTGCAAAAGGGAACAGCTCGTTACGCGGCTGAGCCAGCGTAGAAACATCGAGAGTAGCCTGAGCGGCTGCCGGAGCTGATATGCCCGTCATAAGAGCCGCTGTGATAAGTAAATTCTTGCTCATCATAGGCGTTAATATTAAATAATGGATTATGGAAAAAATATAAAAATATAGAGTAGAGAAAAAGCAAGACAGGGGAGAGATTCAGGAGAGATACAGTAAAGATATAATATATAAGACAAGATGGCCCGGCCTGACTACAGGACAGGCCATCTTCAATGTTCAGTTTGGACAGGGCAGTCAATTCTGCTGACCGCGCATCTCATTGGCGAAGAACTGATAACCTTGTACCAGCATCTCAAGTGAACGCTCAAGTATCTGTGAGGGGTCAAAATCATCCTGTACAAGAAGTTCTACCGACATGAAAGTGTTGTTGTTGGTGGTAAAAGTCTTGATGACTTTCCGCTGCATATTGACTTTATTGCAGGCTATGAGCACCTGCTCGGCCTCAGCCTCATTGTCGATGCTCCAGATTACGGGCAGCAGTATGCGCAGGAAAGGAGCGTCATCTTCTGACCAGATGATGACGAAATTGAGCATCTGATACTTGAAGACGAGATCGCCGTCATTGTCAATCTGAGGGCGCAGGCCATTGTCGGCCAGCCAGTCCTGACAGCGCTGGAGAATATTGGGATAGTTAGCCATAATATAAATGGTGAGAAATAAATGTAAAGCACCGCTGGCAGCAGAATATCAGGACTTGTACAGATAAGACAGTAAGTCTGAAATCCGGTGTAAGCCGGAAGCGGTAGAAACAGAATACAAATTTAGTGTAAATATTCGGTGATTACAAGTTTTGGTGCATATAATCGGTAAAAAAGTTATCTTTCATTTAGACAGTCCGAAAAAACATGTTAATGATATGAAAAAAATAATTTAGCGATTATTTAAGATAATAGTTTGATTATTAAAGATATATTTATTTTTATGCTTTTTGTGATTCTATTTGTTAATTTACCAAGAGGCAAAAATATACATCTGACAGGTATAAAAACGTTCTTTCTATATAAAAACTTTACGCTGACGATTTGGTAGAAAAATGGTTAATCAGGTAAAAATAACTATATTTGCACTACCTTAGTATTCGTAGTAGTATTCGTAGTCTTAATCTGACAGAATTTGAATTTTTGCCGCCCAAGCATGAAGCGAATCAAAAGTATTTTCAATGCGCTTATGCGCCTGTCCGCCATATCTCCGGTGATGCTCCTGTCGTTGCTGCCGGCAGGTTGCAGGGACGTGTCCAACTCCGATCTCACTCCTTTGGAACGTACGTTAAGCGACAGTATTCTGAAAGGTCGTTATGTTTGGGCGCTGGCCACTATAGAACGTGAGCGACCTCTGACGGTAGACAGTGATTCCTACTACAATCAGACCCTGCTGAAAGCTATAACTGAATTTTATCTGTCACGCACTGACAGTATGTACACCGACCTTGCTGCCGTTCACCGTTATCTTGGCAATCTGCCCGGACCGTTGACCTCCCGTCAGCGACATCTGGCCGCGCGTGCCCACATGGTCAGGGGTGCTTCTTATATGCAGTATGATTATCTGCCCGACACAGCCCTTATAAGCTACGGGCGTGCTTTGGACTATCTGGCGCCCGGACAGGATCCTGCCTTGAGACAGCAGATACTTACCAATACGGCAGATGCCCTGAAAATATCTGGTCAGCTTGACCGTTCGCTTGACTATTTCGAACGTGCGCGTCATCTGTCTGATTCGCTCGGAGATACTCCTTGGGAGCGACTGTCGCTTAGTTTAGGTATGGCGGCTGCTTACACTGAGCTCCGAGACTTCGAGAGTCAGGAACCGATATGGCAGGAGATAGAAAGTATATGGGACGAGCTTCCGGTTCATGATCGCTTTTCCTATCTGACCGCACTCAGCAACAGCTGTTATTTCAATGGCGATTACAAGGGATCGGAGCGTGCGCTTACACGTCTCGACAGTGTATTGGCCGGAGATAAAGCTATGGAGTGGGAACGTAATTTCAACCGTGTCAATCTTGCCGACGTTTATCTGCGTCTGGGCGCTACGGACACGGCACGGATATTGCTTGATCACACGCTTCACTACTTTAATGATATACAGCCTAATCCCTATGTGTCACACTATATAGGCACCCTTTATACGCGCTATAACGTGCAGACCGGAGCCTATGCGAAAGTTGAGTCACAGCTTGCCGACACCTCACGTGACATACCAACCAGACCGGAACAAAGACTGGCTGATCTTGAAATGAGGCAGGACTATTACGCTCACACCGGTCAGTGGCACAAAGCATACATAGCCCAATCACAATACAGAGCGCTTGACGACAGCCTGCGCAATCAGCGTGTGCAGATGTACAACCGCACGCTTCGGCAGCGTTATGAACGTGATGCCGAGATAAAAAGTCTGCGTAATGACCTTCACGAACGCCAGCAGAAGCTGACACTGAACACTATCCTTACCATAAGCGCCATAATTGTTGTAGTGCTGTTAGGTGTTGTTCTGGTCATGTCTCGGAGACTTTCACGTGAGCGCGAACGCGGTATGCGCCGTAAACTGCTCGAACAGCGTATGCAGAGCGCACGCAATCGTCTAAGTCCTCACTTCATCTACAATATTCTTAACCATGCTCTTGTCAATGATGCCACATCAACCTACCGCTTGCGACGTCTGGTGAGGCTGTTGCGGCGGCAACAACTCATGGCAGACGAGCTTGTGACTACGCTTGCCGATGAACTGACCTTTATCGACGATTATGTAACTCTTCAGAGTGAGAGCAGTCGCGGCGAAGTGAAGTACACGACTACAATAGCTGAAGGGATCAATCCTGTTGATGTGCATCTGCCTTCCATGACATTACAGCTGTGTGTTGAAAATGCCTTCAAGCATGGTTTCGCCTCGTTACCCAACGGTGTGGAGCGCCTGCTGCTCATAAAAGTGAAAGCCCCCAGAGATGATATTGTGATAGAAGTGTGTAATAACATGAATCCTGATGCCGCCCCGAGCAATGATTCCACACGTACAGGTCTGCGTATCATAATGACAACTCTACAGATACTTAATGAGCATCAGTCGAATCATATCACATATAATCTGGAACAGTGGACTGAAAATCCCCAGCATGCCGGTTATATGGCACGATTGACGATACCCCAAAACTTTAAATTTGACTACCTATGACCCAACACAGTGACACATCTCAGTCCGCGGGTACCGAACCACCAGACCTTACCGCGGGCGATCCGGTAACGGAATCCTTACCTGTACGCGTTCTGATAATTGACGATGACCCTATGGCGGTAAATGTACTTGTCGGACTGTTACGCGAATACAGCTGGATTGAAGTGGCCGGGACAGCCTTTACACTTGAAGACGGTTACCGTCTGACCGAGACCGTACGTCCCGAACTGATATTTCTTGATATCGAACTCAATGATACTATAGGGTTCGACCTTCTTGATGAACTCAACATCACTCATACTGAAGTTCCTAAAGTAATATTTTACACCGCTTATCCACGCTATATGCTCAATGCTTTGCGTATGCAGGCTTTCGACTTTCTGCTCAAACCTGTCGATGTCGCCGAACTGGCACTGATGCTTGAACGCTATCGCCTGCAGCGCGGCGGACATGCACCGTTGCTGCATGGAGAATGCGATGTGCGTTCCGTGCATACGACGATACCATTACGTTCGCCCCGCTCCATGACAGTGAGTACCGTTACCAATGAACGTCTGGTTGTGGCTCCCTCCGATGTCGTGTACTTCAAATATGACCAGATGCGCAAACTTTGGGAAGTGATACTGAAAAATATGAAACGCTATATGTTGCGTCGACACACTACGGCCGAGACTCTGCTCAGTCTGTCAGACCAGTTTGTGCGTACCCACAAGACATATATAGTAAATACGGGTTATCTCGCCAAGATTACCGATAATGAATGTGAATTGATGCCTCCTTTCAACTGTATCACCGAAATAAAGATTTCGCGTACTTATCGGCGTGGTTTGCTTGACTGCTTCTATGATTTGTAAGTATAATAACTATAAGGCTCTGTATCAGAAGATACAGAGCCTTATAGTTATTATACTTACTTTGATTTTACTTTGGATTGACCGTGATTACACTTTTGTAAGTTCCGAATTCCTGCGGTGCTCCTGCGGGCAGATCCTCCTCATCTTCTATAATTATGACGGGATAAGTGAACGTACCGTTGAGAATTGATTTGTCAACTTCGAGCAGCTCGCAATTGAATTGCAGATAATGTCTGCCTATAGGTTGGGTGGCAGTTTCCAAAGTGAGTGGATATGCACCGAAAGTCATGCCGGGCTGAAATGCACCATCCCAGAAGAAGGTCATATTGGCGAGAGTTGCAGCACTGCCGTTGAGAGACTTGATGCCTATATTGTCAATAGTCAGATTCGTACCATCGAGCACATAGACTACATTGTTGTACACTGAGGCATTGCTGAAGGTCACTTCGATGTCAACCGAAGGGTAATCGTCGTCACTGCTACATGAGGCGAGGAAGCCCAGTGGAATAAGCAGCAGAAGGTAGAGTAATTTTTTCATAGTCTTAAACCTAGTTATGTTAATATTTCATACCGGCCGATGCCTTGAGGCCCAACCTGCCTATATAACATTTCTTGTAGTAGTAACGTTCACGTGCCGCGCACACGGAGTTGCCAGAAAGCTACTGCCGAGGCGGCAGCCACATTCAGAGAGTCGACTCCGTGAGCCATAGGTATGCGTGCCGTGAAGTCTGAATCGGTTATGACTTCGGGGCTTAAGCCGTCACCTTCCGTGCCGAGTATTATGGCCAGCCGCGATTGCTGTGTGAGAATAGGATCGTCAATGGAGACCGAATCGTCCGACAGAGCCATAGCGACTGTTCTGAAGCCGAAGCTGCGTAGGTCAGCGGGTGAATCAATCCATGTCCAAGGGATTAGAAACACCGAACCCATTGACACACGTACCGCACGCCGGTTGAAGGGGTCGCATGAGGTACGTGTCAGACACACGGCATCTATACCCAGAGCGGCAGCCGAACGGAAAATGGCACCGATGTTGGTTGTGTCGGTAACACTGTCTATGACTGCCACACGTTTGGCATCGCTCACAATGTCGGCGAGAGCCGGTGCTTGGGGGCGTCTCATCGCACACAGTACACCGCGTGTCAGCGTGTAGCCTGTGAGTGACTGGAGAAGTTCGCGTCTGCCGGTAAATACCGGTATATCTCCGCAACGTTCTATGATACCGGAGGCATCACCCGTGATGTGGCGTTCCTCACATAGCATTGACAACGGAGTGTAACCGGCTCTGAGAGCAACGTCTATGACTTTCGGTGACTCGGCTATGAACACAGCCTTTTCCGTATCGAGCCGTGAGCGCAGTTGTGCCTCGGTGAGACGCCAGTAGACTTCAAGACCTTCATGGTCAAGAGAATCTATGTATATTATCTCGGCCATATAATTATATTTATATGCTTCAGATACCGGTGCCGATTTCGATAACGCTGCTCGAACTGCCTGCCGGCTGTGACACACGTACCTGCACGTTAATACGTTCGCGCAACGCTTCGACATGGCTGATAATGCCTACTTTACGTCCGGAGGTATTGTGTAGTCCGCGAAGTGTGTCTACTGCCATACGTAGCGCTTCGCCGCTTAGAGACCCGAAACCTTCATCAATAAACAGTGTGTCTACCGCAAGCCGGCTACCTATATCCGAAAGGGCCAATGCAAGAGCCAGCGATACCAGAAAACTTTCACCGCCTGACAAAGTTGAGGCTACACGCCGTGTATAACCCTGCCATGCGTCGACGATAGATATTATGAATGTTCCGGGAGTAACCTCAAGTGTATAGCGCTCAGTGAGAGCCGTCATGTAGAAGTTGGCGTGCTGTATGAGCGTATCGAGCACATAACTCTGAGCGATAAGCCGGAATTTAGTACCGGTAGAATCACCTATAAGCTCATTGAGTGCCTGCCAGCGTAGCCATTCGTTTCGCAGACGTTCGATTTCTTTCTGTTGTCCGGCAAGCGATTCCCGTTTGGCACGGTCATCGTCCATGCGTTGCTGCAATGCTCCGGTCTGCTGCCGCAGATTGTCAATTTCGCGGTCAAGGGCTCCTATGTCAGCAATCAGTCGTTCATGGGACATTTGTGCCGGCTCACCTTCTGGCTGTTCGGCCATAGCTTCTGTCAGCTGACGTTCGATAATAGCCATCGCTGACTCTGCTGCCACTACATTGTCACGACATACCTTGATATTTCCTGTTATCCGTTCGAGAGTCGCTGTGGAGAGAGACTTCAGATATTCGAGTCGGGTAGGAGTAATCATAGGATTTGCATCAGTCCATGCTGCCACGTCGTCTTCATGCTGCTCCAGACGTCGGCGCTGTGTCTCGATAAGTTCCTGCGCGGCTCTTATCTTGCCCATGAGTACAGATGTGTTCTCGGTCAGACGTGAGAATGATTGGGAACCGAATGGAGTGAGCTGTTCCCATTCGGGCATAAGAGCTATTACTTCGTGCAGGGCGGCACGTTCAAGCAGGAGAGCTGCGTTTGATTTTTCAGCCGCTGCAGCGGCATTACGTAACCGTTCAGAGCTGTTTTTAAGTGTACGGAGCCTTTTTAGTATTTCGTCAGCCTTTGCAAGAAGCGGTCGGTCAGCTTCCTCAGTTTCACGCAGTATACGTTCGAGCGATGAGAGTTGTGCTTCCGCTGTGTCGTCAGCGACATCTATTCCGCAGGCGGCACACGACTTTTCAGCAGCAGTCCTGAGTCGCGTATAAGGCAGATTGTTGTCAACATCGCGTTTCAGACGGCCCATTGAGTCCCGCAACTGAGCTATAGTGGTCTGGCATATCGCTAATTCACGTGTCAGTCGGTCGTATTCTCCACGTGCCTCGTTCAAATGTCGTGTTGTCTCGCTGAACATACTCTGCATTACGCCCTCATGAGGTAGGTCGGTGGTGAGAGTCTGAAGGCATACCGGACAGGTATCCCCCTTTTTAAGGGCAGCACGCATCTCTACGGCAGCTCTCGCCATCGACATACGCTGTCGCTCGTAGAGGTCTGTCGCAGTGTCACGTGCTTTGGCTGCCTGTGTCAGAGCACCGCTCAGCACAAGCTCTTTCTCTGTTTCAGCTGACAGACGCGTACATACTGTCTCCAGTTCCTTACGCATATTTTCGCGTCGGATAGTTTCCTCTCTGAACGCTTTGACATTATTAAGTGCGTTAGCGACATCAGTCAGTCGTTTCAGAGTCGAGTCACGTCTGGAGCGTACAGTATCGACGTCTATGGCCTCGATCTCTTTTTCGAGTCCGGCAATGTCGGCACATACTTTCTCATAATCGCGCACCTGTTTCATCTCTTTAGACACATAACGCTCGTGAGCGCTCAGTGCACCCTGTAGACGTGCATAGTAGTCGGCAAGGTCATCGAGATTGCGACGCTGTCTTTCCAGTTCTTTAGCTGTTTCCTCCTTTCGGGCAAGCAGGGCACGAGCTTCGGGCGAGGCGTTCCAGTCGGCTATCACTTTCTCGTTTGCTTCAAATTCGGGTGTCTGTATAGCCTGCCGGGCTGTTGCGAGGGTAGCCTTGGCTGAGTCAAGACGCTTGTTGAGGTCGCTTACTCTCACACGCCATGTCAGAGCGTCACGCAATACGGCACGAGAAGCATCAAGACTGTGAGCCTTAGCTATGAGTGCTTCGCTCTCATCTACAAGCTGCCGAAATTCCTCATCTGTCAGAAGTTTGACAGCTTCCGCTTTGCGGCGGTACTGATTGTATCTGTTTTCGTGTTCACGAGTGAGTTCGTAGACTTTACGGCCTATTACTGTATAGACTTCCGTACCTGTGATTTTCTCTAGAATAGCCGATTTCTCTTCGTCACGACTATTAAGAAAGCGGGCGAAGTCACCTTGTGCCAGCATAGTGGTGCGGCAGAACTGTTGGAAATCAAGTCCTATGGCACCTGCCATAACATTGCGTATGTCGGCTACTTTGGTATATACCGTATCCGAATCAAGACGGGTAAGTCGCCATTCGCGCCCCTGCAACTTTCCGGTAGGCTTTTTACGGGCACGTGTCACTCCCCACCATGCGCGGTAGGCTACACCGTCGCTACCGGTGAAGTCAAGTTCAACGTAGCCCTCACCGGTGTTGCGACGCAGCATTACACGCGGGTCCGACAGTTTGACATCACCCTGCGAGGCAGGCTCTACCGTACCCTGCATGAGCGAATTGTCAAGACGCGGTGTGTCGGCATAAAGTGCGAGACAGATTGCATCAAGTATGGTCGACTTGCCGGCACCTGTGCGTCCTGTTATCAGAAACACCTCGGCATCGGCAAGAGGCCTGGTCTCAAAGTCGATAACGGCATCTTCGATTGAGGCTATGTTGTGTATGGTCAGTCGTTTGAGGTGCATATAGTCATCAGTCGTTAAGTGAATGCATCACTTCGTCAAAAAGTGTACGCATATCGTCGGTAAAGTCAATACCGCTGCTTGCGGCGTAACGGCTCACTATTTCGGCAGGTTCGAGGTTGCGGAATTCCTCCACTGTCATAGGTCTGTCTTCGGCTTTGCGATTTTCATCCTGTCTCACCTGATTGATGATGCAGAAACGGCATTGTTTTCCGTCAGCTATGCTGCGGGCACGGTTGGTGGCATCAGGGGGTAGGAAAGAATCAACCAACACGTTAAGACGTATGTAGGAAGGGTGTGTGTCGGGATAATCACTGAAAAGTTTCAACACCTCCTCAAGCGGCCGAGGCTTGCCTACAGGCAGCGTCACTAACGGTCGCAGCTGTTCAATCGTGACAGTACGTACTTCGGGAACATCACCGTGAGAATGTAGGGTGACTATTGTCACAGAGTGCTCATACTCCTCATCGAAACTTATGGCAAGCGGTGTGCCGGAGTAGCGCAGACGTCCGTCTGTGTCACCTATTACCTGCGGACGGTGTATGTGACCTAATGCCACATAATCAAAGTCGGCAGCCAGTGTTTCGGCCTCGACGGCATCTATACCGCCTACATTACGCCCGTCCTCCTTATGACCTGTTGCGTCACAACCGCTGACTGAGGTGTGCACCATGAGTACTGAGGGCAGACCGTCGGTATTAAGTTCCGCTATGCGCTGAGATAGTGTCTCGAATAACCTTTCGGGCATCATACGTTCGCTGCAATAAGGTACTGCTGCCACGAAACCTCCGTGCAGACGTATTATAAGACGTTCGGTTAATTCCTCGTCTGAACCTATACGGCCAATCATGGTCACACCCAGTTCACGCCACGGCTCGGCAAAAATCTCATGACGTGAAGCACTGTCATGATTCCCGGCTGTGATTATCACAGCCGTATCGGGACAGCGGCGGCGCAGGCGTGTCATAGCGCTTGCAAACATACGCTGCGCCGAGAGCGGCGGTGCGGCCGAGTGGAATATGTCACCGCTTACCAACAGTGCGTCTGCCTTTTCTTCAGCAACAATATTGATAATCTGTTCCAGCATTGCAGCGAACTCTTCGCTACGGTCATAGTTGTAGAGCTGATGTCCGAGATGCCAGTCACTTGTGTGTACGAATTTCATAAATCGGGGGGAGGGGGAATTTCAGTTACACACTATATCAACGCAGAGCTTCTACTTCTTCGGTAGTAAGAGGTATTTTCTTACCGAGACGGCGTGCACCGTCGGCTGTAATAAGATAGTCTTCTTCATTACGGACACCTGAGAAATCACGCCAGGCGTCAAGACGGTCATAGTTAATGAAATCTCCCAGATGACGGTTGGCACCCCAATAGTCTATAAGCTCAGGTATGAAATAGACACCCGGTTCGATAGTCAGTACAAAGCCGGGTTCGAGCGGGCGTGCCAGACGGAGTGACTTGCGGCCGAACTGTGTGCTTTTGGGTTTGCCGTCATAGCCTACGAATACTTCGCCGAGACTCTCCATATCGTGTACGTCCATTCCCATCATGTGTCCTAGTCCTGTGGGGAAGAACATGGCATGTGCGCCGGCAGCGACAGCATCGTATGGATTGCCGCGCATCACGCCCAGATCTGTCAGTCCTTCGACGATAGTGCGTGCAGCGAGTTCGTAGACATCGACAAATGGCACACCGGGACGCAGGGCTGCGACTGCGGCACGGTGGGCGGCCACCTGAATGTCGTAGACATCTTTCTGGTGTCTTGTGTATTTCTTACCTGCACATATAGTGCTTGACATGTCGCCTGCATAACCTTCAGGTGTCTCGGCTCCGGCGTCAAGTAACAGCATATCACCGGGTTTCACAATATTGTGATAGGCGTGATTGTGGAGAGTCTGTCCGTTGACGGTTGCTATGGTGGGGAAAGACAGACGGCATCCGCGACTGCGGGCTACAGCTTCTACCGCAGCGGCTATCTCATATTCGCGCATACCCTCACGCAACATCTTCATGGCTGTGATGTGCATATCGGCTGTTACATCACATGCCTTTTCGATTTCGGCTATCTCCTCATCTGTCTTATGATTACGTAGGTTAATAACAGCACGTATAAATTCTTCCGACGGTTGTTCGGTGCCGGGTTTAACTCCGAGCAGATTGAATAGTTTTATCTTATTGTCACCGCGATAAGTCGGCAGATAATGTACTTTACGTCCTCCTGCCACAACTTTGTCAAGATAAGGTTTGAGGTCAGCGGCCGGTAAAGTTTCGGTTATGCCTGCCAGAGCGGCTTTCTCATGCAGGGTGGGTTGGTTGCCCATCCAGACTATATGGTCTATTGACAATTCATCACCGAATATAATCTCGCGGTCATTGTCTATGTCGATTATAGCGTTCAGGCCGGCGTAAGGCTGCCCGAAGAAGTAGAGAAATGAAGAATCCTGACGGTAGTCATAGGTATTGTCTTCGTAATTCATTCCAAGTTCATCGTTGCCTAAGAATAACAATACTCCGCTGCCTACAGCCTTGCGCAGTGCCGCACGACGCTGACGGTAAGTGTCAGTTGAAAACATAGTTGGTTAAGGTTAGAGTCATCGCTCCGGCGAAAGACTCGATATAAAAATAAGTAATAAGAAAACTTTAGTTTAGCCCTTAATAAGAATTAGAGCTGAAACTGACAGGCGGCAAATTTAGCGAAAAACTTTCATATTGTCAATTCAGAGGGTAATGCTTTTCAGCAGTTTTTTGAAGTGAATTCTTGATACAGCTACCTCTTTACATTGATAACTGACTGACGGATTCCCTCACCTGCAACAGTACAGGTGAGGGAATCCGTCAGTCAGTTATCAATGTATCTCAGGATATCAGTATCCGGATATAATTTTAGTGCATAACCTTCTTGGCTACTGACGAAGTACCGTCAGTGTAGGTAGTGCGTTCAATATAGAGACCCGGTGAGGGTGCTGCCACACGACGGCCCTGCATGTCATAATATGCACGGCCTGCTACCTCGCGGTCGGAGGTAACTTTGTCAACAGATGTCTCTGTTTCCATTGTAGCGATATCGCTGTATATCTTGTCACCGTTCTCGTTGACATATACGCTGCGTACACCGATAGTGTTGATAGGATCATCGTAGAGATATACTGAGTGCCATGTGCCTGCGGTGTAAACGTCATAACTTTCAAAGTTGTAAGGTATGTCTGTCATCTCTTCTTCAAGATTCCAGTATATGTCTGTGGTCATAGTGAGAAGCTCACCGTTCACGAAGATATTGTAATAGAGGCGGTCAGTATCAAGCATACAGCCATCAACATCGGTATCGGGTATCTCGCACTCAAATACCTGACCCATTCCGTAGTCTGTCAGCCAGTAGGGTATCGGTGTTGCGGGAGCAGCCTCCGGGTTACGGTTCTGATATGAGATGGTGGCTGTCTGAAGATAGGTGTTGAAGTTGGCTACACTCAGGTCATTGGTATGATTGAATATGATATTATTCTCAAGGAAGAGAGAGTTTTCTTCGGCATTATATGTGAATACAATCTCCGGAAGAAAGTCTACACTGTATGAGAATTCTTCATAATAGTCGTCCCACATCTCCTCGACATAGCCGCCGACAGCGTAGTCAAAGTGGAGTTCTTCAAAGTTGGGACCGAGGAAAGTAGGCTCAATACTAAGCATATCGCCGTCAAGCTTACCTTTTACCCATGTGTCGGGCACACCGGCATCAATACCTTGTATGTAAATCTCCTCCTCACCGACAGCGACATTCACAAAGCGGTTGCCTGTCTCGGTTGACATGGCCCACGACTGTATCTCCATGTTCTCCGGAGCCTCTACCTTTACACCTGTTGGGCGCTGCATGTCGATACGGTAGTCACCATAACCGGTCCATGTGTAGGTAAGGCCGTTGAAGTTACCGTCTTCATCGTGTGATTCAACTTCAAGACAAAGACCGAGCAGGGTTGTGTTGACAGTTTCCTTTAAGCCTCCGTCAACAATATCGAAGGTCATAGTCATATCCGGACGCGGATAGAACCAACCGCGATCCTGATCAAACTCCATGGGGACAACGTAGTAGTATTCCAGCTCGTAATCATCATTCCATTCGGCATACACGGGCTGAGGGCCTTTTATGACAAGTTTATCGCCCTCTACGGTACCCTTTATCCATGTCTGTGTGGGGTACTGCGAAATGGGATTGCTTAGATATACTTCTCCTTCAGGAGTCGTGACCATCTCGACTATTGAGCCGTAATCCTTAAGATCGGCAACGATGTCACCCAGCATCGCTGTATAGGCGAGACTGGAACGTGACAATAAGACTGACTCACCCTCGGGACGGTCATAGATGGGTTCGTCAAATTCGGCCGCAGTGGAATTGAAAGCCATAGCTGCTGCCAGCAACATGAATGTTGTAGGTTTACGCATAAGCTGGTATGTTAGAAATGTTTACCGGCATACAGTCCCACAAGACTGTATGCCGATTCGTATGCAAAGTTAAATATAAATCGTAATTTCTGCAAGTTCCCGGTCTTTAAATAGTGAGTAGTACTGCTATCATACCCCAGATTACGAGCATAATATTGCTGACGGCATACGTGACGGTGTAACCCATTGCCGGTAACGTGCTGCCGAGCGTGTCCTGCACGGCACCCAAGGCAGCGGTACATGTGCGTGTTCCCGCACAGCAGCCCAGTGTGAGGGCGGGGTGGAACTTAAATACTTTATGACCAAGCCATAAACCGAATATGAGAGGTATTGTGGTACCGATGACTCCGGCCACTAACAGCATTGGCCCTACGGATCTCAGACCTGCTACGAACGAGGGTGCAGCGTTGATACCCACTACAGCGATGAAGACATTCAGACCGAGATTATTCATAAGCCAGAGAGCCGAGTCGGGAATCTTGCCGAAAGTCGGTCGGCGAGAACGCAGCCAACCGAATACCAGACCGGCTATCAGCGAACCGCCGCTTGTGCCGAAACTAATAGGGATATTGTCAATGACAATGGGTATGGCACCGAACAGACCACCTATGAAGATAGCAAGCCCGAGAAACATAATGTCGGTGCGGCTTGTGGGTATGTCCATGTAACCTATATGGTCGGCGGCACGGCGCAGATTCTGTTTGCGTCCTACGAGTACGATGGTGTCGTTACGTTCTATTACGGTTTCACTTGTGAAAGGTACCGACTGGTCGGCACGTGTTATCTCTTCGATTACAACGCCGTGCATGTAACTCTGATTGTGCAGTTGATGTAAGGTGTGACCTGCGATCTTTTTTGAAGCTACCAACACCGGAATCCGTTCCACCGGATAATGGAGCAGTTCCTCGTCTGTCACCTCCGGGCCTGTAAATATAGGTTCGTCAATCAGAAATTTTCGACGTCCGCAGATTACTACGGTTTCACCCGGCATGATGACACTCTGAGGGTGTATCACACTGATTGAGCCGTCAAGTCTGCGCACACGGTCGAAGTAGACAATCTTGCCGAGACTGCGCAGATGTTTCTCAGCTTCGGCTACCGTGCGACCTCCTTTGTAGAAGTCATTTTCGATACGGAAAGTACGGAACACCACCTGCCGCATGGCGTTGATGTTGACGGGGTCGTTAAGCCATGCCGATTCGTCCATCTGTGATTCCAACTGAGCTGTCTGTTCCCGAACTTTGTCAAGCCCTCCCATAAAACGAGGAGCGATATTGCCAAGAATTATGACTGTACCCAAAGTGCCGAATATATATGTTACGGCGTAGCATACGGGCATAATGTTGACCATAGCTTCTTTTTGTGCTTGATCACCCGGCTGATTCATAATTGCATCGCCGCCTACGCCTATCAGAGCGGAGCATGTCTGCGAGCCGGAGAAGAGACCCACCGTTTCGCCGGCGTTGTAAGCGAATAATTTGGCTAACAGAATGGTTATTCCGAAACAGCTTGCACTCATAAGTATTGCAAATAACACTTGTTTAAGTCCCATGCCTTTGAGTGAGCGGAAGAACTGCGGCCCGACACTATAGCCTATTGAGAACAGGAACATCATAAAGAATACACTCTTCAGCGGTCCTGTGATAGGAATATCAAGCTGACCGACTATAACGCCTGTGATCAGCACGGCTGTGACACTGCCTAAGGAGAAAGATTTGTATTTGAGACGTCCCAGCATAAAACCCACACCGACAGTAAAGAAAAGTACGATAGCGGGATATTCGCGGAGGATATTGATGAGTTTTTCCATAGTTATCTGATTAGTGGGATTTTATACTGAGTATAGCTCCTGTGGCAATATATAGCCTTACTTATACGGGACTGTCACAAAGACAGTCCCGTATAAGTAAGGCATCAGATAGACATCAGATTTGGCAGAGTGCGGCAATCGTGTCTATTTCAAGAGAAGTGGCTCCCGAATGGGTGCCGGAGAGATAAGCTACACGCTCATTTTCGGTAAGCAGCCCGTCAGATACAAGCCGCTTCATGGCCATAACCGGGTGGTGACGGCTATCCTCATGTTCACCGGGCAGGCAATAGGGAAGTACGCCATAGCTTAAAGCCAGCCAACGCTGTACGGAAGTATTGTAACATACGGCTATTGTGGGGTTGGTACCTCTGAAAGATGCTATGAAGCGTGCAGTCTGTCCGTGATAGGCATCTGTGAGTATGGCACGTGTTCCAACCTCACGCTCTGAGAGCACAGCCTGACGTGAGAGGAAAGAAGCCACGTCCTTGTCAATTAACGGCGGCACTTCAAGTTTGAACGTCTGTGAGCGTTCCACCTCATGGGCCACACGTGACATTGTGCGTACTGCCTCAACAGGGTATTTGCCCGAAGCCGTCTCACCGGACAGCATCATGGCATCGGCACGCTGATAGACGGCACCGGCCACATCGCTTATCTCGGCACGAGTAGGCCGTGGATGTTCTATCATGGAGTGAAGCATCTGTGTGGCAACAATGACCGGCTTATGAGCTACGATACATTTATGTATCATTTCGAGCTGTATGCCCGGTATGCGTTCTGCCGCTACTTCTATACCGAGGTCACCACGAGCTATCATTATACCGTAAGAGGCTTCCAGAATTTCATCGAAATTATCTACGCCTTCCTGATTCTCTATTTTTGAGATTATCTTTATGTCACTGCCGAGGCTGTCAAGTATACGTTGCACGGCATGTACATCATCGGCTGAACGTACAAAAGAGTGAGCTACGAAATCGGCGCCTAATTCAACTGCATATTCTATATTGCGTCTGTCACGCTCGGTGACTGACTCTAATGGTATGGCCACACCCGGAACATTGACCGACTTGCGAGAACCGAGACGACCGTAGTTTTCAGCACGTACATGCACACGCTCACTCTCCACAGCCGTGACTGTGAAAGCCAGTTCACCATCGTCGATAAGCAGACGGTTGCCCGGTGACAGATAGCGTGCGATGTCGGCACAGTTCAGAAATATAACCTGTTCTGACGTAAGTCCGTCAGGGTTACCGACGACTTCAACCGGTTGGCCGGCATGAAATTCGAGAGGTTCACCCGTTACGGTACGAGTGGTACGTATCTCCGGGCCTTTTGTATCTATCATTATGGCAAGGTCAGAACTTGCCTCACGCACATTGGTAATGATTTTTTTGAAACCGTCATATTCAAGATGAGCGGTGTTCATACGTACTACGTTCATGCCGGCTTCGGTAAGCTCGCGCAAAAACGGCACATCACAGCGTTTGTCGGATATAGTGGCGACTATTTTAGTTAATTTCATAAGCATAAGGGTTTTCTTCAGCAATAAAATGGGTGGGAGGTTCCTCTCCTGCTGCATACATACGAATGTATACCCGTATAATAATAACCGCACTATATACGCCGTAGTTTTATAATGACTGTAAATGTTTGCGGAAACACTCTTGTTTCAGATATGGTATTATTAATTTCTGTCTGATGAGAGGGGAGTGATAAAATAAATTCGTAATTTTGACAACTGTAATGGGTAATAGTGATATAAACAGTGAGATAACACAGCCGGTAGGAAGATTTGCGCCTTCGCCTACAGGCCGTATGCACTTAGGCAATATAATGACAGCTGTCTTATCATGGTTGTCGGTAAAGAGTCGCGGAGGCCGCTGGATATTGCGTATAGAAGACCTTGACCCTCAGCGTTCGAAGATAGAGTACATGCAGCGTATAGAAGACGACCTTCTGTGGCTCGGACTTGACTGGGACGAGGGTGGTCTTGATGAGCGCGGTCTTAACGGCCCTTATATTCAGAGTCGCCGTTACGGATACTATGCTGAGGCTCTACGGCATCTTCAGGCTACCGGACAGACTTATGCCTGCACCTGTACACGTGCTGACATACTGGCTACACAAGCACCGCATCAGAGTGACGGACGACGTGTATATGGCGGCCGCTGTCTGCCTGTACATCTTGGCGGTGCCCTGAGTGAGTCTGAGGCGGAAGCCCGCAGGAGTGTGCCACATGCCGTGCGCCTTCATGTACCGCAGGGAGATATTACATTTACTGACCGACTTTATGGCCTGCAACGCACTGACTTGTCACGTGAGTGTGGGGATTTCATATTATGTCGTGCTGACGGTGCATGGTCATATCAGCTTGCTGTGGTGGTAGATGATGCCATGATGGGTGTCACTGAAGTGGTGCGCGGTAATGATTTGCTTCTGTCGGCTGCACAGCAGATTTATCTGTATAGACTTTTAGGGTATCGGGTGCCGGAGTTTGCTCACGTGCCGTTAGTGTGCAATAAAGATAGCCGCAGACTGTCGAAGCGTGACGCTTCATTGTCGATGGAGAGTCTACGCCGTGACTATACGCCGGAACGTCTGTTGGGTCTTGTTGCTTCACTTGCCGGTTTGTGTGACGACGCTTCGCCTGTGACATTGACACAACTTACCGAAACCTTCAATTGGCAGATGATAACACCTGCAGCGGTAATTATTATTTGATGATAAGTAGCTATTAAAAATTAAACGATACATGTTTTGAGGTACAGTCTTTGAATCCTGAACAATAAAACGCAGTTATTTTTGGCTGCTTCGGGCTTGTCTCTCAGTCGGATACTGAAGTATTCTCCTTCGCTCCGCGTCCGAATCGCCTCAAAAATAACTGTAATTTTTAAGAGCTACTTCTTCCGGAATTAAATAAACAAGTTAGCCAAATCGTTGTTATAATGGAAAAAGCCGCTGATGCCGCCGGGCAGTGCCGGAGGGAAGCGACAATTTATTATCCACACTAATCAATATCCATATTATGAAAACACGTAAAATAGTACGCAACTCACTGCTCGGAATCGTTTGTCTCAGTACTCTCGTAGCCGGTACCGGCTGTTCGTCAATCAAGAATACATGGAATGGTATGAGCCAGACCGGCCAGGGCGCAACTGCCGGTGGTGCTGCTGGTGCGGCTGTGGGTGCCGGTGTCGGTGCTCTTATTGGTGGCGGTAAGGGTACATGGATTGGAGCTCTTGTAGGTGCTGCTCTTGGTGCAGGTACAGGCTCTCTTATCGGCAACCAGATGCAAAAACAGAAGAAAGACCTCGAAAAACAGTTAGCTCAGTTACAGGCTCAGCAACAGGCTAACACCGACGCTATAAACGCTAATGCAAATGCTATAAAGGCTAACGCTGACGCTATAAAAGTTCTGTCAGTGAAAGACAGCAACGATCTCGATGCTATTAAGATTGTCTTGGGTGACGCTGTACTGTTCCCGACCGGTTCGTACAATCTTTCGACCGATGCCGAGGCTGTGCTGAGCCGCGTGGCTTATAATCTTGACCAGTTCCCTGATACTGACGTTACAGTAGTCGGTTATACTGACAATACCGGTACAGAATCTGTCAATCAGAAACTGTCGCTTGAACGTGCACAGAGTGTGGAGAATTATCTTGAGGCCAAAGGTGTGGCTGCTGATCGTCTGAAAGCTGTCGGCGATGGCTGGAACAATCCTATAGCTTCCAATTCAACCGCTGCCGGACGCGCCCAGAACCGCCGTGTCGAGATTTTCATCACTGCTAACAAGCAGATGATTGCTCAGGCTGAATCACAGGCTAAGTAATCTCATGTCTAAAGCACGGCTGAAAAAGACCCTTAGCAGCCTTAGTAAGGAGCAAATTATAGAGATAGTAACCGAGATGTATGATGCCCGAAAGGAGGCTAAAGAATATCTCGAATACTGGCTCGAACCTGACAGTGACAAAGAACTGGAACGGCGTGAGGTAATGATAAAGCGTTTGTTCTTCACGACTTCCGACCGTCCGCGCAAGCTGCCTTCGGTCACCGATATAAAAAAGGTGGTCAAGGATTTCACTACAATATGTTTTGATTCCGAGAAGACAGCACTTCTGTTACTGTATGTCTGCGACAGTTATGCCGCATGGATGAAAGTAAAACGTTTCGGTCAGACAGCCTCCACAGTCGCTTTGCGGTCTGTGGAGACTGCTGCCGCTTATATAGAGAGTACCGGGCAGCAGGAGCGTTTCGGCCTGCGGCTTGAAAATGTACGCAATCTTATCGACCAATTGATTCGACAGGAGCAGGAGGTACCTTCCCGGCGTCGTCGTCTTTTCGGTCGCTGGGGCTGGTGAGAGAAATAGATTATGACACGCGGCGAATTGACTGACTGTTACAGGCGTTTTTATCGCCCTTTGGGTATGTATGCCCTGAAACTTCTCGGCGATGTCGATGAAGCTGAAGATATTGTGCAGGAGATATTCGGCACATTGGTTGACCGTAGCGATGATATTTCGTCCGCTACGGTCAAGCCATATCTGTACCGGGCCGTTCATAACAGGGTCTTGAATCGTCTGCGTGACAATATGGGAGAGAGATTAGCGGAATATCCGGATGAAGTGACTGAAGAGGATATCGACACCTCGGAACGTGACGCACGGTTATGGGAAGAGATAGGGCAGTTGCCTCAGCGCTGCCGTGAGGTGTTTCTGATGGCAAAGCGCGATGGTATGAGCTATGCCGAAATAGCTGAGGAGTTAGGTATATCTGTTAAGACTGTCGAGAATCAGATGACGAAAGCCTTGTCACGTCTCCGTGAGGCTCTTAGTGCTCGAAAAGGACGTAAAGTATTTTTCCTGCCCTTTCTGGTGTGATTACCAACTGAAATCCATAGCTGACAGTTATGCTCTCCGCTTAACCATCGTGTGATTTCGTCAGGTAGTCTACCAATTCTTTCTAAGAGCTACTTAATAATTTGATTTTTGTTTAAAACCTCATGCAAGGGTGATTGGCAACCTGAATGTCAAACAAAAACACATCTTCCACGGGCACAAACAAAAACATATTCTACTGTTAGTTAAAACAAATTCTGAATGTAAATTATGCTCGCTACTCACTGATACTCTTATGATTACAGTCTGTGTACAAGAAGAATATGGAGATTTTTATTAACTTTGTAAAATGAAACAGACAGTACCCCATATCGTGCAATATCAAGGCTCTAAACGAAAGCTTGCGGATCAGATTCTAAGGCACATGCCGAGGAAATTTGAGAGATTGATAGAGCCATTTTCCGGAATGGCTGCTATTTCAATCGCCGTCGCTTATCGTAATATGGCGGAGCAGTTTATTATAAATGATATAAATCCGGATATTGTTTCTATTTTACAATCCGCTATAGAAACTCCGGAGGAATTGATTTCGTCATATTCAAGTTTATGGAATGAGCAATTTTCCTACGACGGTGGGTCGGAAGCTCATTTTTATAAAGTTCGCAATGACTTTAATCAGGGAGACAAAAAGGCTTGTGCAATGCTTTATCTTCTTGCTCGTTGTGTAAAGGGTTCTGTAAGATATAATTCAGCCGGAGAATTTAATCAATCTCCGGATAAAAGACGTAACGGCACGTCTCCTGAATCTCTTTCATTTAATGTGAGGTCAATATCAAATATTTTAAAAGGTAAGACAATCTTCTATTCTAAAGATTTCAGAGAAATACTTGATATGGCACAAAAGGGGGATATTGTATATATGGATCCTCCTTATCAAGGCGTATCTAATGTAAGAGATCACCGCTATATAGCAGGTTTGTCGTTTGATGAATTTGTTGTTGCCTTAGAGAATCTAAATAAACGCAATATAGATTATATTATCAGCTATGACGGCAGTTTAGGCTCAAAAAAGTATGGTCAGGATTTACCTGAATTTTTAGGATTGACTCGATATAATTTAAACGCAGGTTTATCGACACAAGCTTTGTATCTTGGAAAAAAGTTAGACACTTTTGAAGCATTATATGTTAGCAGTGGTCTGCTGTCTTATTTTGAAAATAAATCTGTATGCTTACAAGGGCAGTTAGAGTTTTAATAACATGGATATTACACCGGAATTTAGAGAGAAGTTGTTGTCTGTGATTGCAAAGCGTCCGGCAACAATTATACAACATATTCTTAAACATGGAAGTATTACATCTGAGGAAATTAAGTCCTTATATGGCTACAATCATCCGCTAAGGGCCGTCCGCGATGTAAGGGAATTTGGAATACCAATTGAAACTTTTCGGATTAAAGATTCAGAAGGACGAAATATCGCAGCCTACCGCTTTGGAGATCTTACAAAGGAAAGTAGTGCCGTAAGTAAAAAAGCCGGTAGAACAGCTCTGTCTAAAGCATTAAAAAAAGCTCTAATTGATGAATTCGGCTCAAAATGCTTTGTATACCAAGAAGAGTTAGACCAAACTCTATTGCAGGTAGATCATCGAATTCCGTATGAAATTGGAGGGGAACAAGGTTCAGATACGAGATTTTACATGCTCCTTTGTCCTTCTGCAAATCGTGCAAAATCATGGTCTTGTGAACCTTGTCCAAATTGGGATATTAAAGATCCCTCTTTCTGCGAAGACTGTTTTTGGGCACATCCGGAGAGATATACTCATATTGCAGGTAATGCAGAAAGAAGAATAGTTTTAACCTTTACAGGAGATGAAGTTAAAGATTATGATGCTCTTATTGAGAGGTTAGGCTTAAATGATGCTGAATCATTTATAAAAAAATTTATAAAAGACAGTTTGGATAAAGATTTGTGACTTCATTATAAGGTAATGATTGGGATACGAAAATTCTATGTCTTAAAAATTTGCATGTTACAAAGGGGAAAGTACAAATAACGTGTGGAACGATTTTTATTTTTTTTGTGAATTTCAGTGAGTTGTTTTAGGTATAGTTAGAGAAAAGCGGGGAAAAAGAAATTTTTTTGCTGAAGGGATAGGGGTTTTTACAAGAAGCCGTGTATAAGGGATAGAAACTATAGAAATAGATGGAATACCGAGACGAAAATTTTGACAGCGAAGTCGAGTTTGTAGCCCGACACTGGCGGCAGGACGCTTTTGAGCCGAAACAGGCTATGGAGCGTGCCGGTCTTGTCGGGTCTGTGCGTGGCCAGAGTGTATGGTCTCGCTTGTTCGGACGGTCATATCGAACTGTTAACCGTGATGATGTGACGTCTCAACCGGGACGTCGGCGCGTATGGACTGCCGCTGCATCGGCGGCTGTTGTACTTATGGCTGCAGCTGCAGGTCTTTATCTGGGATTGAAACCTTCTGAGCCGACTGTTGTCGAAATGCCTCCTGTAACTGTCGAAACAGTGGCATGTGATACCATACAACAGCCACAACGTATGCAGGTGAAACGTATAGAGTTTGAAAATGCTTCGTTGGCTGAGGTGACAGCAGCTATTGAAAGTACTTACGGTGTGACTCTGGAGAATGTACCGGTAGCATCTGAACAGCGTATCACAATGAGTTATTCAGGCACGGCTGATGATGTAGTCGAAACACTGAACGAACTGTTCAGTCTGCATATCACTATCTCAGACGATGACCGATAATCTGACTGACCCTTAATCTCAACTATATATATATTTGCTTTCAACATGACACGACGTACACTACTGACCCTCGCGGCTACGGTGTCACTCCAGCTCTCCATGCTTGCAGAGAATGTGACTATCAGTGCCCGTGACCGTGAGGCCAGTGTCGTGTTTGCCGAAATAATGAGGCAGACCGACAAAAATTTCATTTATGACCCCGAACTACTGAAAAATCTGCGCGTGAGCGTAGTGGCAAAGAACGAACCGCTCGAAAAGGTACTTGAACGTATGTTGGCTCCTTTAGGAGTAGGCTATCGTATAAAAGGCCGGAATATACTTCTTAGTCGCCGGGCGCTACCGAAACAGACTCCTCAATACACTGTGAGCGGCTTCGTGCGTGAACAGGGTAGCGGCGAGGCTCTGATAGGAGCTTTAGTCACCGACACACTGACACGACACTTTGCACAAACAAACAGCAAGGGTTTCTATACACTTACCATACCGGCAGGAAAAGCGGTGCTGAGAACCGTCTACCCCGGATTTGAACCGGTGGTCACCGATCTTGGTAACGTGCGTTCTAAAACTCGTGCCGACATCGAGTTGGAACTGCTTCACACTCTGCAAGGAATAGAAGTCACGGAAACACGCAATCATCTGCTGGCGATGGGATCAAGTCGTATAGGTGCGACCAATCTTTCAGCTTCGACCATTGCGGCTACACCTACGCTGCTCGGTGAGAGTGACATTATAAAAGTGCTTCAGCTTGAACCGGGTGTCTCGGCAGGTACTGAAGGTCTGGCTGGAATGTATGTTCACGGTGGCAACGGAGACGAGAATATGTATATGCTTGACAACGTACCACTTTATCAGGTAAATCATCTCGGAGGTCTTTTCTCGGCTTTCAATACCGAAGCTATAAAGAACGCTGATTTTTACAAATCATCATTTCCTGCACGTTATGACGGACGACTTTCATCATATCTTGATGTACACACCAAAGACGGTTCACTCAGTGAGCATCACGGTTCGTTTACATTAGGTCTTATATCAGGCACTCTCAACATTGACGGCCCGCTGAAGCGAGGCCGCACAAGCTATTCGTTAGCCGTGAGACGTTCGTGGCTCGATGTACTTTCTATACCCACGTTGGCGATAGCAGGTCATTATATGAAGGATAGCAAACCAAAATTCGGATATGCTCTGACTGATGTGAATGCCAAAATCAATCATCATTTCTCAGATCGCAGTCGTGCCTATGCTATGTTCTATTGGGGTAATGATTATCTGCGTGCCGGCACTGAGGAAGTGGAAAGTTACGACACAGAGTTCAATGGACTGTATCTCGGTAATTTCAATTGGGGTAATCTGGTTGCTTCCGGTGGCTGGAATTATGTATTCAGTCCGAAACTTTACGGTGAGCTTACAGCAACTTTCACACATTATAGCTCGGTGCTAAAATATAAGGAACATGAGCAGTGGTATGAGAAAGACAAACTCACTGATTACATGTTTGAGGAAACAAAAGATCACAATGCCATAACCGATTGGATAGGGCGCGGTGATTTTGAATGGAGCGTTTCCAACATACAGAAGATAACTTTCGGATGTTCATATATACACCATACCTTTATGCCTCTGCGCAGTAGCCATCGTATCAATATGTCGGAATCCGATCTCTATACCGAACGTCCAGGAGTGAATTATGCTGCAAATGAATTTAATCTCTATGCCGGTGATGATATCAGTCTTTTCGATAAACTGCGTGTGGAGGCCGGAGCACATTTCAGTCTTTATCATATTGAAGGTAAAACATTTACTCATCTTTCACCACGTATATCGGCACGTCTGAGTATAGTGCCCGGTATGGCTGTCAAAGCGGCTTACGACAATACGGTACAGTATGTGCATCAGTTAGTTCAGGGTACAATATCTTTGCCCAGTGACCAGTGGGTGCCGGTGACAGCAAACTGGAAACCACAGACTGCGGATAAGGTATCAGCCGGTATTTACTGGTCAGCCGGCTACCGTTGGACTCTCTCAGCTGAGGGATATTGGAAATGGATGCGTAATATATTGGAGTATAAAGACGATTTTTATCTCAGTATGATTACTGACGGCTGGGATACCAATATAACCTCCGGTAGCGGCCGCGCACGTGGTATTGACTTCAAAGCGGTTTTCGATGCCGGGCCAATTACTACCCAGGCATCATATTCATTGTTATGGGCAGATCGGAAATTTGCTGAAAAGAACAGTGGTCAGCGCTATCCTGCTATGTTTGACAATCGTCATAAGATAAATCTAATGTTTAATTGGCATATCAACGATCGCTGGGATCTTAATGCTACGTGGACCGGAATGAGTGGCAACCGCATCACTCTGTCTACAATGAATTGGGAAGACCCCGGTCTCGGCCCGTGGCATTTCGACATGACTATGCCGGAAAGTCTCAATAATTATCGTCTGCCGTTCTATCACCGTCTTGACCTTGGTGCTGTGCGGCGCACACAACGCGGCCATTGGACTTTCAGCCTTTACAATGCCTATTGCAATATGAACGTCATAGGTGTTGTACGGAGCACAAGTGATGAAGGAGAATTTGTGGAAGTAAGACCCGGTGTGATAACTTCTTCTTATAAAAATGTATTCAAATATTTACGTCTATTACCTATAATTCCTTCCATATCATACACATGGATATTCTGAAATTTATTATATCATTTATCCCTGCAGCTGTGCGCGGCATAATTATAATTCTATTGTGTGGCCTGTTGTCAGGCTGTTATACCGAGTTTGATCCTGATATCCGTCAGCCTGAGGTGTTGTGCCTCAATTCGGAAATTATAGCCGGAAGTCCGGTTGAGGTGCGTGTGACACATACATGGCGTTATACTGACGAGCCTATAAATGAATATAATGATGACATGGCGGTGACTGATGCAGAAGTAAGTCTTTACGTAAACGGTTGTGAATATGAACAGTTGCAACCGACGGAGCGTGAAATAATGCAGTATGGTTATCCGTATGTGTACCATTACTATCAGGGAACATATTGTCCCAAGGCCGGTGACGAATTACGTATTGTAGCTGTCAGCGAACGTTATGGCAGTGCGGAGGGAGAAACTAGAGTGCCTGCAGCTCCTGTGATAGAAAAGACAGAATGGAAATTAGGGTCTCCAAAGATTAATAACCATACACTGCAGTGTACTCTTGACGTACATATCTATTTGCATGATGTCGCTGACACTAAAGACTATTATATGTTCGGTTATGATATCGTAAATCCTTCCGTACCCGGTGAGCCGATATTTTTCCCGGATACAGCCGAATGGATAACACCATACATGTACGGTATACTTTCGTGTTACACACTTGACTATTCACACGAACCGATATTTTCCGAATATATGTCGGCTTTTGAGATGATTAACGGGAGTATTGGCTACACTATGTTTTCCGATGTACAATTCTCAGGAAGCACATACCCTCTGCATATAATTTTTACTCTTGAACACTATATTGAGAGTAACGATATAGAAGAACTTTGGCACTCGGTGATGCATCTTAAAATATCATCGCTTTCACTGTCATACTATAATCATCTTATGACTTTGTGGCAATTTGACGAGGGTATAGCCGGTATGCTCGGTGAGGTCGGTCTCGGCACACCGGTTCACGGTTATTCCAATGTTTCAACCCGAGCAGGTATCGTAGCTGCAGGTAACATTTCGGATATTGCTCTTGACCTTGGTGATGCTCTTAAAGAGATGTGGGGACAGACACAAAAATAGATTAGATGATATTTAAGTCGAATGATTATCCTTTTACTTTTAGTTTGTAATTATTTGTAAATTATAAATTTTTAGGACATAGAATTTTTATATTCCGAACAATTTTGACTAATTTTGCAATTAGATTAGTAGCGTTCAATCCAATACGTTTTGGTAAAATAAGAAACGTTATGATATCGTTAATTTTTTAAGAGTTACTTAAGTGGGTGAACATCTTAGAACTATAATATCCTTAGTCTGCACGATAGAAACTCATAACATAGCCCGATCTAATATCAGCCGAAATTTTACAGACAGTTTCGTAGAGTATGGTACCGGTGAGTATAATAGTAGAGCTGTAGTCATCTGTTCTTGAGTATTCTCCGAAGCATTTCAGTAATGTTGAGATGTGAGTAATAACAGGGTAGCTTGCAACATACGGGGTTATATAGAAATCGTGTCGTATATATTATAGGATTAATTGATTGGCCACTTAATTTTGTACCATCAAAGATAAAAACGTTATGAACGAGAAGAGAACAAAAGAACCTTATGTTAAACCGCAATCCGAAATCGTAGAGCTTGAACTTGAGCAGCCCATACTCAGTGGGAGCGCACCTGATTTCGGTAATGGAGGAAGATGGGGTTTTTAACATAACACTGATGAGAATTTCAATGAAAATAAGGAGCATTTTTTAGTAGATGACAAAAATTGAAATTATGCTGTTAAATATCTAATTTTCTATTGGTAAAATTTGCAAAAGATCCCTGGAAGATAGTAATTTAAAGGAAAAGTTTGCCGACTTTTCTCCATGAGAACTACTAATTCCAAGGACTTGGTCAAAGTTAATCAAATCCTGCCGATTATGCAAGAGCATTTTGGAAAAACAATGAATCTGGCACGCATCAAACTGATGGCGTTCCTTCTCCCCGCCCTCTGCGTGGTGCAGACTGTCAGCCTCCATAAACTGGCCTGTGCCTTGCCCACTTCGGTTGAGAAGGATTCCAATCTGCGGCGCCTCCAAAGATTCTTTGCCAACTATGCCCTGGATCTCGACATCATCGCACGGATGATATTCTGTCTGCTGCCTGTAAAAGACAGCCTTGTTCTCAGTATGGACCGCACCAACTGGAAGTTCGGAGATTTCAACATCAATATCCTCAGGCTTGGCATCACCTACAAGGGAATTGCCTTCTCGCTGATATTCAAATTGCTGCCGAAGAGAGGCAACTCCAATTGGGAGGAGAGGAAGGAGATTATGGAACGCTTCGTGAGACTGTCCGGTACGGACTGCATTGATTGCCTTGTGGCCGACCGTGAGTTTATCGGAAAGGAATGGATCGGATGGCTCAATACCATGAGGATTCGTTATTATATTCGGATGCGACAGAATTTCCGGGTCATAAAACCCTCCACCGGAGAGAGACTCCACGCATGGTGGCTCTTCAATGACCTCCGGGTGGGACAGGAGAAGTTCCATTACAAGCTTTTCCTCCACAAAGGTGAGTATGTCTATCTGGCAGGCAGCCGTATCAAAACTCCGATGGAGTTCCGGAGCTTCAGATCCTCATATGCTTCAATAGAGCCGAGAGCGCGATTCAGACGTATAAAAAACACTGGGAGATTGAGACGGCCTTCAAGGCCATGAAGTCCTCCGGTTTCAATATCGAGGACACCCATATGCGCGACATAGTGCGTATCGCAAGACTGGTTGCAATAGTATGTGTAGCGCTGGTATGGGCGTATCTCGTTGGTGAGCATAAAGATATAAATATTAGACCGATAAGAGTCCTGAAACATGGAAGAAAGGCGAAGTCGCTTGTCAAGTATGGATTGGAAGAGATCGCAACCATGCTCATGCGACCGAGTTATAACCCAAAATTCGATGTTTTCAAATTTTTGTCATGTACTTAGGGAGCATTTATAAAATGCTTCCGTTGTTGTCAGTATTATGTGCATGTCAATCGGAAGTTCCTCAGGAAGACATTGTTCCTAAACGTGTCATTACGGTTAGAGCCTCTCTTCCTGACACTGACGTTACACGTGCACAGATAACGTACGGTAATACGGATATTGATAAGGAGATATTCATGTGGGATGAAAAGGACTGGATTACCGCTTTCAATCTTACAAGATTATCTGAATATCCTGAAGGTGTAGAATTGGAAACTGTGGAAATTAATGGAAAAAATGCTGTATTCGAATCAGTACTTGCAGTTAATACACCCTTCCAAATCAAAGCCGGAGATCTGATATTTGTAAATTATTGGGAAACACGTAGGAAATACGCTTCGGATAGTATCTCTTTTGATGAACGCAATATTTTTACAATAGATGTTGGAACTGAGGCTAATAAACCTCAGATGATAGTAGAAAATCCGCAGGATTCTTCCTTAGCATATATGAAGTATAATCTAAGAATGTATGATATTGTAAAGGCTGTCGAAGACGATAAGATTCCCGACTTGCATTTCAGGCATTTATCGGCAATTATGCGTATCTCGCTACGGAATGAAACCGGTAAACCCATATATCTGACAAAATTAGAGTTTTCGTATCCGGGAACAGAATCTTTTTTTAATACTACTTTATACTGTAGTGTAGATACCTCTTCAACTAACGGTAGTGGATTAATAGTCTATGAAGATGATGATATTTTTAAGGGTTCGCAACCATACACAGATAATATAGGAACTACTATAAATGCTAAAGAGGGTACGGAAGATGCAGGAGGCTCAATACCATCCGAAGACACTTATGAACTTTATCTTTCCACTGTTCCCAGAATAAATAATGACAGAAAAGGAGATAGTTTAACAATAAGTCTGATAGCGGATCATGATACAAATAATCCATATTCAATAACTTTAAATGGATTTAATACTGTTATTGAAGCAGGTAAACGCTACTGGTTTGGTCTGACTGCAGTGAAGGAAAACAGTGAGAGGAAACTGATGTTTACCGCCGATTGGAAAGCACAGCATTCGGAGTAAAGTACAGATAAATAAAAAGAAACTATTAATATTAATAAGTTGACCTCGTTTATGACGAGGTTTTTATATGGTATACCCGCCTGAAAAAAGCCGATGCTTCCATCACAATGGGAAATCGTCAGAAAAACAGAACGAGACTGTCAGTGGAGAGAATACACATCATAGATGATGAGTTATTTTCGTACATATCGTGTAGGTGGACATCTGTTCGCACTTGAAGCATTACCGGAACTACTGTCCGAAAGTGAGTTGGTGCCGTATACTCCTTTTAGGGCACCCCGATGTTTCGGAGAAGAGTTGCTTTTTTTCTGTAACTTGTATGTCCGAAGTCGGATTCTTACCGGCAGTCGGCACTATGACAGCAAAATTAGAAGATGATAACGGGTGTATGACTCTGTTCTCGCTGCCTGACGGCGGAATGTCGGTAAGTCTTGTCACTACGTCCGGCAAAGAATGTTGTCGTCTATCCATAAGCCGGGACTACAGTAAGGCAATGATGTGGATAGGGGGGAGCCTTGGAGAAAGATGTTACAGTCTTGATACTGCTCTGATGATGCTCTATGCTTTTGCCGCTGCACCTCATGATACTATTCTCGTACATGCCTCAGCAGTTGAATATGAAGGCAGGGGGTATCTCTTTTTAGGAAAGAGCGGTACAGGTAAAAGTACTCACAGCCGTATGTGGATTGAAAATGTGGAGGGGACTAAATTGCTCAATGATGATAATCCCGTAGTGCGTATAACGGACGATAGGGTGTACGTGTACGGTTCTCCGTGGAGCGGTAAGACACCATGTTATCTTAACCGAAGTGTTCAGACCGGCGGTGTGATTCGCTTGCATCAGGCATCATACAATCGTATCACACAACTCACAGGAGTAAAAGCTTATGCAGCTCTTTTGCCCTCCTGTTCATTTATGAAATGAGTAAGCGTGCTGTTGATATAGCTACCGGTGTGGCTGAGGGAGAATTGAAATTATGTGTTGTGGCTCTGATAGGCACACTTATAATTGAATTGCTCTGTTCGTCAGTCAGTGGCCGTAGTGCCGAGCTTTCAGAGGCCGGTATGAAAAATGTTCTTCAGAAACGTCTTTTCAGTCGTCTGTTTACTGCGTCATGGAACGGACGTGAAATATTTCATTCAGGTGATATGCTTTCGCGGCTCACTGAGGACTGCCGTGTGGTTGCCGAATGTCTGTGCCGTACTGTACTGATGGTGATTACGGCTTTGTTTCAGCTCGCAGGTGCATTCTTATTCTTATGGTATTTCAGTCATACACTTGCTCTGATTCTTATACTTGTGTTGCCTGTGTTCATTTTTGCCGGAAAGATATTTTACCATAAAATACAGATTCTTACGCAACATATACGTGAGGTCGAAAGTCGGCTTCAGGAACGTATGCAGGAAAGCCTGCAACATCGTCTGCTTTTGCTCTCATGTCGCCGCACACTGAGTACGATTGAAGCTGTTGCGGACTTGCACCGTACACGATATAATTTTCTGCGTCGTCGTACCGATATCACCATATTTTCGCGGACGGCGGTATTCTCAGGCTTTGAAGCTGGTTATCTGTCGGCTTTTCTGTGGGGAATATCGGGACTTAAAAACGGCACTATCTCTTTCGGCATGATGACAGCCTATCTCCAGCTTGCCGGTCAGATACAGCGCCCGATGGCGGAACTGGCACGGCTTACACCCAGTCTGATTCATTCTCATACCGCTTTTTCGAGACTTGCCGATATAGAACGGTTGCCGGTGGAAGACGAAAATGAAGCAGAAGCGGAAGGTACGGAAATAACATCTTCTCCTTTCGGTATTACTTTCCGTAATGTGACGTTTACATATCCGGGAGTACAGCAGCCTGTTTTCAGACAGTTCAATTATACCTTTACACCCGGCAGCCATACTGCAATCATGGGTATGACCGGAACGGGAAAGAGTACTTTGCTCAGGTTGATACTCGCGTTTCTCAGACCACAAGAGGGTGAAGTTGAATTGTTCTATATGAAAGATGGAAAGAAACACACCTTCCCTGTATCTGCCTCGACTCGGCGACGGATTGTCTATGTATCACAGGGTAACAGTCTGCTAAGCGGTACTATCCGCGATAATCTGCTGATAGGTGATCCTGCTGCTACCGAATCCGAGATGTATGATGCCCTTCATGCAGCTGCAGCCGATTTTGTAGCTGACCTCCCCGCCGGTATGGATACTGTCTGCGGAGAGCGTGGCGGCGGTCTGAGCGAAGGGCAGGCACAGCGTATAGCGATAGCCCGTGCTTTGCTCTGTCCCGGTTCCATTCTGCTTCTTGACGAAATCAGTGCATCGCTCGATGAAGCTACAGAGACCCTGCTCATGCAGCGTCTGATGGAAAAACGTCCCTCACACACTGTGCTTCTCGTTACTCACCGTTCAGGTGTGCTGCCTTATTGTGATACTACACTCCGTGTGGTCAGTCATTAATGATATGGGCCTCGGACATCTCAGATGTCCGAGGCCCTGTTGTTTATATCAGTTATATGTCGGGACTGAAGAAAAGTTAACGGGCTGCGTTAAGAGCTTCGAGCGAAGCCTTGATAGCGGCAATCTTTTCAAGAGCGTCCGACTGTTTCTTACGTTCCATAGCAACGACTTTCTCTGGGGCTGACGAAACGAAGCGTTCGTTGGAGAGCTTCTTCTCAACAGTAGCGAGGAAGCCCTGATAGTATTTAAGGTCAGCTTCGAGTTTCTTAACCTCTTCCTCGACATTGATGTTGCTTTCGAGGGGTACGGAATATTCAACGGCACCGGCTATGAAGGCGGCAGACATGGGCCCCTTCTCTTCAATCATTTTGATTGACTCAAGATTGCCCATCTTGGTGAGAACAGCATCGAGTGTGTCGTCATGGGCACCCTTTATCTCAAGACGCAAGGTCTCTTTGTTCGGAATCTGCTTCTGTTTGCGTATAGTACGGATACCGGCTATCACTTCTTTCAGATGTTCGAAACGTTCCACAACAGCCGGGTCTGTATCAACAGGCTGAGGTATCTGAGCAATCATGATGCTTTCGCTCGGTTTGCGCTCGTAAAGATGCTGCCACAATTCTTCTGTGATAAAAGGCATGAAAGGATGCAGAAGTTTGAGCAGGACATCAAAGAAGGTAAGGGTAGAGCGGAAGGTGACACCGTCGATGGGCTGACCGAAAGCAGGTTTGATAATTTCAAGATACCATGCCGAAAATTCGTCCCAGAATAGTTTGTAGACAGCCATGAGGGCCTCAGAGATACGGAATTTCGACAGCAGGTCGTCAACTTCGGCCAAAGTACGGTTGAGCATGACGTCAAACCATTCGACAGCTTTGGCTGAAGCCTCGGGCTGTTCGATTTGGTCATCATACTTCCAGCCTTTGACAAGACGGAATGCATTCCATATCTTGTTGCAGAAATTACGGCCCTGTTCGCACAGTGAGTCGTCATACATTATGTCGTGACCGGCAGGAGCGGCAAGCATCAGACCCATACGAACACCGTCGGCTCCGAACTTTTCGATAAGTTCGAGAGGATCAGGTGAATTACCGAGGCTCTTTGACATCTTACGCCCTATCTTGTCACGTACAATTCCTGTGAAGTAGACATTGTTGAACGGTTTGTCATGCACAAACTCGTAACCTGCCACAATCATACGTGCTACCCAGAAGAAGATAATATCGGGACCTGTTACCAAATCGGCAGTGGGGTAGTAGTAGCTGAATTCCTTGTTACCCGGATCGAGTATACCGTTGAACAGCGATATGGGCCACAACCATGAAGAGAACCATGTGTCGAGACAGTCCGGATCCTGATGCAGGTCGGCGAGAGTAAGTTCGGGATTACCGGTTTTTTCAATAGCTTTCAGCAGAGCTTCCTCGTCAGAATCTGCCACTACATAGCTCCCGTCAGGTAGGAAGTAGGCCGGTATGCGATGTCCCCACCACAGCTGACGCGAGATGCACCAGTCTTTGATGTTGGTCATCCAGTGACGGTAAGTGTTTTTGAACTTGGCCGGCACAAAGCGGATATCATCATTTTCGACTGCATCGAGAGCCGGTCCTACGAGAGGCTGCATCTTCACAAACCACTGCATCGAGAGTTTGGGTTCGATTACAGAATCTGTACGTTCCGAGTGTCCTACCTTGTTTACATAGTCCTCGACTTTCTCTACTAAATTGGCAGCGGCGAGGTCTTCCATGATTTTGCGGCGTACATCGAAACGGTCCATACCTACGTACATACCGCCACGCTCGGATATTGTGCCGTTGTCGTTGAATATGTCGATAGAAAGGAGTTTGTATTTCTCACCCAACATGTAGTCGTTGACATCATGGGCCGGAGTCACTTTGAGACAGCCTGTACCGAAGTCCATCTCCACATAGTCGTCCATAATAATCGGTACGGCACGACCAACCATAGGCACAATGACTTTTTTACCTTTCAGCCAAGTATAGCGCTCATCGTTGGGATTGACGCACACGGCTGTATCACCCAGTATGGTTTCGGGGCGTGTAGTGGCTACAACGATATACTTATCGGGTTCACCCTCCACATAATAGCGCAGATAGAACAGATTGCTCTTCTCCTCCTTATAGATAACCTCCTCATCGCTGACGGCGGTCAGAGCCTGGGGGTCCCAGTTGACCATACGTACACCACGATATACAAGACCCTTATCATAGAGGTCACAGAATACACGTATTACACTCTTGGAGCGGATATCATCCATAGTGAATGCAGTCCGTTCCCAGTCGCATGAGGCGCCGAGTTTGCGCAGCTGTTCAAGAATGATACCACCGTATTTATGTGTCCAGTCCCAGGCGTGATTGAGAAATTCCTCACGGCTGAGGTCAGACTTGCTTACACCTTCGGCAGCAAGTTTGGCCACTACTTTGGCCTCGGTCGAGATTGCGGCATGGTCGGTACCGGGCACCCACAGAGCATTGAAACCCGTCATGCGGGCACGTCGTGTGAGAATATCCTGTATTGTATTGTTGAGCATGTGACCCATGTGCAGCACGCCCGTCACGTTCGGCGGTGGGATAACTATACAGAAAGGTTGACGCTCGTCGGGCTCGGAGTGAAAGAGACGGTGTTCCATCCAGTAGGCATACCATTTGTCCTCCACTTCGGCGGGATTGTATTTGGTCGCTAATTCGTTCATAATCGCAAAGCTGTGAGATTTCTCTTAATAATCTGCAAAATTACGAAAAAACGGGGATAAATACCTAAATTTGCACTCACAAAACAATAAGGCATGATATTATGCCTTTATTAAAGTATGGCATGACCATATCAACCGGACATAACAGACAACACAAGAAGAAAGAAAAAATGATAAAACACAGAAGCATCAGAAGAATGGTGCTGACGCTGGCGGTTGCGCTTACAGCCTTAGGCGTCATGGCGCAGCATGATAATCCGAAACGTGAATTTCGCGGAGCATGGCTGCATGTCATAGGGCAGACACAGTACCAGAAGATGGGTACCGATGAGTGTAAGCGTTACATAAGCGATCAGCTTGACCGGCTGCAGGCAGCCGGCTGCAACGCGGTTATCTTTCAGGTGCGTCCTACGGCCGACGCCCTTTACGAGTCAGAACTTGAACCCTGGTCGTCATGGCTTACAGGCGCACGCGGTAAGGCTCCGCAACCGGCATGGGATCCACTGCAGTACACACTTGATGAGGCCCACAAACGCGGTATGGAGTTTCATGCATGGCTTAATCCATATCGTGTCACCTCCAACTCCAAAGAGGTTCTCCCTTCCGGACATGCTATACATAAGGAGCCACACAGGTTCGTGAAGTTCAACGGTCAGGTGTTTTTTGACCCGGCTTACAAGGAGAACCGTGACTTTATCTGTGATGTGGTACGCGATATAGTGAACCGCTATGATGTTGATGGTATACATATAGATGACTATTTCTATCCTTATCCGGCTGACGGCAGAAAATTTAACGGTGATGATGCCAGCTATGCCAAATTAGGTCACGGAATGGACCGCAACGAATGGCGCCGACATAACGTAGACATGCTTATAGAACAGCTTCACGGCACTATCAAAGGTGAGAAAGACTGGGTGCGTTTCGGCGTCAGTCCTTTCGGTATATGGCGTAATAAAAAGAGTGACCCGCGAGGCAGCAACAGTACGGGTCTCCAGAATTATGACGACCTGTATGCCGATGTGCTTCTATGGGCCGAGGAGGGTTGGATAGATTATCTTGCTCCGCAGCTTTACTGGACACTTGACATGAAAGCCGCTCCAAGTCGACATCTGGCTGAATGGTGGGATGCCAATGTGTCTCCTAAAGTTGATATATACATAGGTCAGGACACCAAGCGTACTATGGATAATCCGGACCACCGTAACAATGACCGTAACGAACTCGATACCAAAGTCAAGTTGTCGCGTCGTTTGCCTAATGTGAAGGGTAATGTCTGGTGGCACGGCTATTGGGTGACGGACAATTACAAAGGTGTAGCCGACTCACTGGCTATGAAGTATCAGTCGACTATTGCGTTGCCACCTGTCTACGGAGATCCGGCAAAACAGCCTGACCGTATCAGTAATCTGCAGCTGGAGCGCACGGAGGATGGTATGTTCCTGACATGGGATGTGCCTTCCGAGGGTGGTATGCAGCTCTCAACTGACCCTATACGTTTTGTAGTGTATGAATTTTTCCCGGGTGAGGACACCGATGGTCTGGAAGACCCTCAGACTATCATAGCTCTTACACCTTACCGTCGTGTACGGGTAGGCGATTGCGACAGTGAGGAACTGGAAGGCGTCACATTCGCTGTGACAGCTCTTGACCGTATGAACCGCGAATCGGAACCTGTACGCCTCAGACTCTGAATATCATGATACTTAATATGGATAATATAATTAATGCCGGGCGCAGTATACTGCGTCCCGGCGAGGGGGCCGTCCCTGTGCCGGCTGATATACGCGAGCTTCTTGATTATGAAGCGACTCGCATCGACAATCCGGACTTCATTTCTGCTGACCCCATACAGTTCCCGCGCCGTTTCGAACGTCTGCAGGATATTGAGATAACCGCTATCGTGTCGGCTGTCATAGCGTGGGGCAAGCGTACTATGATATGCCGTCACGCCGAGCGTATACTGACCCTGATGGATCAGCAGCCTTATAAATATGTCATGGATGAGGGCTATGAAGATCTTGACCCTGATATGAATCTGCACCGTACATTCTTCGCTCGTCATTTACAGTATCTGCTGCGCGGTCTGAATGTTATCTATAAACGTCATGAAAGTCTTGATACGTTTTCGGCTTCGGTACAGGCCGGCGAGGCGGAGGCCCCGGCATGGCAGCTTGTGGCAGCTATGCAGCAGGTGATGAGTGATGTCAACGGTGGTGTTACATACAGTGAGTGTCTGCCTGTGCATCTCGAACAGACTGCGCTTAAGCGTATAAATATGGCTCTGCGTTGGCTGGTGCGTGATGACGGTATAGTCGATATGGGTGTATGGAAGTCGATACCTAAGAGCAAACTTTACATTCCGCTTGATGTACACGTAGGTAATACCGCTCGTGGACTGGGACTGCTGTCACGCCGCAGTAACGACCGCCGTAGTGTGGAGATGCTTACAGCCACTTTGCGCAGTCTGCGCCCAGAAGACCCGGCTTGGTATGACTATGCTCTATTTGGTATCGGAGTCCAGGGCCGGGGCCGTGAGCTTATTGGCAAGCTGGGGCTCGACGGCGCGAAGGGTTGACAGAAATGCCGAGTCGAATGCCGCAGCCTCTTCGCGGTGACCTTCGAGTATGTAACGGCTCTGGCGTGCACGTACTTCGAGCAGGTTGTTCTGCAGTCCCATTGTATCACCGGCCCAGTTGCGGTTTACTATCAGACGAGCGTATGAACGGCCGTCAATCTTTGCTTGTTCGATACCGGTGTTGACATTACCGGGCTGTTCGGTGCCTGCACACGCCGCCGACAGCAACAGGGGGACTGAAAGAATATATAATCTGAATCTTTTCATAGAGAGTTTTTGGATTTGTTTATATTATAAACGGCTCAGACAATCATATCGATATGATTGTCTGAGCCGTTTGGTATTATGCGGTTTTATTTATCACCGTACAAAGCGTTCCACCATTGCGGGTCGTTCTGAAGCCACTTGGCGAACCACGCCATTATTGTGGCGTGCCACAGTTTACGCTTCTCGTAGTCAGTGATGACGTGATTCTGACCGTCAACGGTAATAAATTCCACTTCACGTCCGAGAACCTTGAGTGCGTTGAAAAGCTGGATACTCTCGCCTATAGGTACGTTGGTATCGTCAGTGCCGTGTAGCAACAGAAGGGGAGTGTGTATCTTGTCAGCGTTGAAAAGCGAACCGTGTTTTGTGAAGAGGTCTGGATTTGTCCAAGGATATGACTGTGCGGCAGCCACTGAGTTGTAGGAATAACCCCAGAAACCTTCACCCCAGTAGCTCGTCACGTTCGAGATACCGGCGTGCGAGATAGCCGCAGCAAAGATGTCGGTTTTAGTCTGAAGCAGCTGTGTCATAAAGCCGCCGTAGCTGGCGCCCATACAGCCTATCTTCTTATCATCAACAAACGGGTGAGCTTTACAGAATTTTTTTACGCCTTCGATTATGTCGTCGGCTGTATAGTCACCCCATGCGTTGACGTGACGCGAAGAGAACTCCTGACCGTAGCCTGTTGTACCGCTCGGATTGAGCACATATACCACATAGCCTCGACTGGCGAGCAGTTCTGGAGCATAACCGTTTGTCATCCACTCCGAACAGGGTGCCGTACCGCCATAATAATATACTATAAGCGGATAACGTTCCGTAGCATTGAAATCGGGGGGCAGACATACACGACCGTCTATCTCGGTGCCGTCACGTGATGTGAATGTCCATGTCTGTATGTCGCCCATCTCTATGTGTGAGAGATATTCGGCCATAGGGTCATCGATAAGACGTGTCTTGCCGGTACGCAGATTAAGCAGCCATGCCGAGCCGGTTGAAGTATAGGAGCTTCCTGTGTACGAAAGCCATTGACTCTCATCAGCACCTATCGAGAAGTTGTTGGCCACAGGCTGTGCCGTATAGAGCTGACGTATGGCTTTCGTTTTAGGGTCGAGTGCATAGAGATTGTAACCGAATCCCTTTTCACCCCGGAAGTAGATTGTGTTATCGGCTGTGTTCCATACGGGTTGACCTGATATGGAGGGGTCGAAATCGCGTGTCACAGCTTTGGCGGAGCGCGAAGAGATGTCGAACAGATAGCCCTGTATGTCGAAGTCATTGGCTATGGGGTGGTCACCACAGTTTTTGCCGAGATTGTCCATAAAACTCGGTCCGGCAGTGATGAACAGACTCCGGGCATCGGGTGAATATACCGCTCCGGAGAATGAACCCAGATGCCGCAGCAATGTATCACTCTGAAGCGTGATGGCGTCCATCTGGATAACATCAGTGAAATAGAATGGATATTCGTCGGCCTTGTCGGTTGTGACGGAGAGCAGCAGTTTTCGGCTGTCGGCTGAGATGTCAAGCACTCCGGCTGTACTGCCACCGTAGGCTATAGGAGTGGCCAGACCGGTGGCGAAATCGTATTTTACGGGATAGGAGCGGTGACGGTAGCCGGGCAGACGGTCGTCGGGTGTCTCATAACGACGCATTGTTCCTGCGGGCGCTTCGTCTTCTTTGATGTCGTAGTAGATGATATAGGACTCGTCAGGACTCCAGTTGAATGACTGTGAGGGCACGTTGCGTGCAAACAGTCTTTCAGTGCCTTTTTCCACATCGAGAACATATATGTCATAGCGTCCTTTGAGCATGTCGACACAGCGGTACAGCCGGTTCCCCCGAGGCATCCAGTTATATTCGGTGGCGAGTGTCGGATTGACGATACGCCCGGTAGCTGTTTCCTGAAGTGTGGCCCAATAGCGTGTATGCGTAGCATCAAGCATTTCAAAGTAACGGGTAATGAGATACTTTCCGTCGGGTGAGATGTTGGTGGAGGATATACGCGGGCCGTGATTGATATCTTCTATCTCAAACCTCCGCTTCATGTCGGGGCCTTCAGTTATGCTGACTGACTCAAATTCCGAATCGGGTACAAAACGCAGGCTGAACTCCGGTGCCGAGGGGTCGGTGGGCATACTGAGCAGACTTACCTGCACTTCGTAATCGACCTCCGGCATGAAAGTGACAACGCTTTCCGAGGGAGAAGCGGCAGAATCGGCAGTTTCGTGTGTGATGATTGAGTTTCCTCCGAGACGCACTTCGGCCGGTACATTTGATTTCAGTATCATTTTACCGCGTGTGTATCGGCGTGCACGCATATTGGTCTTGAATGTGCGCAGCACAGCATCACGGTCAGCTTTGGGGAAGCTAAGGAGGCCGGTAGTGTCGGCGGCTACCGTAGTCCAGTTCTGTGCCTCAAAAGGTATGAGAGGACGGCGTGCTTTGAGCAGGTCTGAATTACGGAATTTGTGGCGTGTGTCGGTTGTGTCTGTTGCCGGCAACCGCAGAGTCTGCTGCGGTGCCTGCTTGTAATTGCGTATTGTGTGGGGAGCCCCGGAGGCTACTGAGGCAGCCGTCAGCATAAGAACTCCCGACAGCAACAGAGGGGTATGTTTCATGGTATCAGTCGTTGGGTGTCTCGTAGCGGTATATACTTTTGAGTTTTACATCAAAAATAAGAGTCGAGAAAGGAAGCAGTGCTCTTTGTGAGGCACTACCGTAACCGGCCTGATAAGGAATTACCATTGTTACAGAGTCACCTACGTGCATGTTGATCAGGCCGGTCCAGAATCCTATCACGTTAGCGTTGGGCTGTGTGCGGTATATGCTGTCACCGTATGTTGTCGTAGAATATGATGAGTCGATTACGGTGCCCTCTATGTTGCGCAGACAGTATTTGACATCAACTGTCGAATTGTCGAGCGGCATGAGATTGGATGCGGTGAGCAGACGGTTATTATGCCACTTCATAAGCACGAAAGCATTCGGAGCCCATGAGGGGGTGATTTTCTCATATATCTTTACCCCGGCTGAGGTGGAGTCAGCGCACTGGGTTACATATTTTTCGTTTATCTCTTTCCACTCAGTGTAGTCTGTCTCGTTGTCATCTAAGCATGAAGTGGCGAACAGCATCGGCAGGGCAGCGAGAAAACAGATTGCTTTTTTCATTTCGTGTGTTTAGGTTAAAGCGCCCCTGCCGAAGCAAGGGCGCATATTATAGTGTGTGATTAAGGAATGTTGATCAGAACTTTACTTCCGGAGCTTTTGACGCACCGGCATCAGCCTTGAACTGTGGCATCTCCTTGAATCCGAACCAACCGGCATATATATTAGTCGGGAAGTGCTTTATAGACGAGTTGTATTTTTGGACTTCCTCGGTGTAACGCATACGTTCGGTGGCTATCCTGTTTTCGGTACCCTCAAGCTGTGTCTGCAGGTTCATGAAGTTTTCGTTGGCTTTCAGGTCCGGATATGCCTCTGTGACAGCTAACAGAGACTTGAGAGCTGACGAAAGTTCACTCTGAGCTTCCTGATACTTGGCTAATGTCTCTTCGTTAAGGTCATTAGCGTCAATAGTTATTGATGTGGCCTTGGCACGTGCTAAAGTTACTTTCTCAAGAGTCTCGCTCTCATGAGTCGCATACCCCTTGACTGTATTGACAAGATTGGGTATGAGGTCGGCACGACGCTGGTACTGGTTTTCAACCTGTGCCCAGGCTTGCATTGTACTCTGCTGTTGGTCTACCAGTGAGTTATAATTACATGAGCTGAGTCCGCTTGCACCTAACAGAGCGGCCAGACATACCATAAGGCGTGTTATCAGTTTTCGCATATCTGAGGGTATTGAGGTGATTGTGTTTGTTTCAGAGTAACTTGCGCAGCAGTGAGTTGAGACTCACTTCGGCAGCAAGCATACTTTCCAGTTGGTCGATTGCCACACGCTGCTGTTCCATAGTGTCACGGTGACGCAGTGTGACTGTGTTATCTTCGAGTGTCTGGTGGTCTACGGTCACGCAGTAGGGTGTGCCTATTGCGTCCTGACGGCGGTAGCGCTTGCCGATAGAGTCCTTCTCGTCATACTGGCAGGTGAAGTCGAAGCGGAGACGGTGCTGGATCTCGCGTGCTTTTTCGGGTAGACCGTCTTTCTTGACCAGCGGAAGAACCGCACACTTCACCGGTGCTAACGGGGCAGGGAAGTGGAGCACTACGCGACGGTCGCCGTTGCCGAGATCCTGATCTTCGTAGCAGCTGCAGAATACACTCAGGAACATACGGTCTACACCTATCGAAGTCTCAATGACGTATGGAGTGTAGCTCTTATTGAGCTCGGGGTCGAAGTACTGTATTTTCTTGCCCGAATATTTCTCATGCTGTGACAGGTCGAAGTCTGTACGTGAATGTATACCTTCCACCTCCTTAAAGCCGAAAGGCATCTCAAATTCGATGTCGGTTGCGGCGTTGGCATAGTGGGCAAGTTTCTCGTGGTCATGGAAACGATATTTGCTGTCGCCCATTCCGAGAGCCTTGTGCCAGCGCATACGCCACTGACGCCAGTAGTCGAAGTAGTGCATCTCCTCGCCGGGACGAACAAAGAACTGCATTTCCATCTGCTCAAACTCACGCATACGGAATATGAACTGACGTGCTACAATCTCATTGCGGAAAGCCTTGCCTATCTGAGCGATACCGAAAGGTATACGCATACGGCCTGTTTTCTGAACGTTGAGATAGTTGACGAATATACCTTGTGCCGTCTCGGGACGCAGATATACGTTCATGGCACCATCGGCTGTTGAACCCATTTCAGTCTTGAACATGAGGTTGAACTGACGCACATCGGTCCAGTTACGTGTTCCGCTGATAGGACAGACTATCTCCTGATCAATGATAATCTGACGTAGTTCGGCAAGGTCATTGTCATTCATAGCCTTGGCGAAACGTTCGTGCAGAGCATCGCGCTTGGCCTGATGTTCAAGCACGCGAGGATTGGTCTTACGGAACATCTCTTCGTCAAACGACTCACCGAATCTCTTGGCGGCCTTGGCTACCTCTTTATTGATTTTATCGTCAAACTTAGCTATTTCGTCTTCGATAAGCACATCGGCACGATAACGCTTCTTGGAGTCTTTGTTGTCAATCAGAGGATCGTTGAAAGCATCTACATGGCCCGAGGCTTTCCAGATAGTGGGGTGCATGAAGATGGCTGAGTCAATACCCACGATATTATCGTGAAGCATAGTCATTGACTCCCACCAGTAGCGTTTGATGTTGTTTTTGAGTTCCACACCGTTCTGGCCGTAGTCGTACACTGCCGACAGACCGTCGTATATCTCGCTCGACTGGAATACGAACCCGTACTCCTTTGCATGAGCCACAATCGTCTTGAAGACGTCTTCCTGTTTTGCCATCTTTGTATTTAAATGGGGGTATGCTTAACATGCCGGTCACCCGGCTCGGATTTATTTTCTATCAATCGGCAAATTTACAAAAAATACGTGATATATCCCGCTATCTTCTGTATAAATACATAAGAACTACTTATTTTAAGATTAGAGTTATCTTTTTTATTATATTTTCCGGTTAATGCAACTGTTGGTGGTTGAGAATTAGAAAAAAGAAACTAAATGTTAACAAAAGTTGTTAAAATGTTAAATTTTGTTAACGGGGGGGTAATTTGGGGTGCCCATAAAAAAATTGTACCTTTGCTATCGATTATAACAGTAGCGATATCTTTTAAGTATTTTTTTCTTGTCTTTGCTTTTTGGCGGTCATATATACCTTAACCTATCCTGAATAAATTATGTGACTGCTGCCGACTATTCAGCTACTGACCCCAATCTTATATATCATTCAAACGTGAACAAATCGGTGAAGGTTATACCACAACGGTATAACCTTTGTTATTAAGTAGCTCTGTAAAGGCAAGCCCCTGTCGATCCAAGACCGACAAGGGCTTACGGTTATGCATATAGCATTACAGAGGTTTTCTATAACATTACTGCGAAACTGAGGTTGAATTATCAGTATCTTATCTCATCGAGATAGGGATTCAATTCTTTCCATTTGTCAATGGGAGGCATCACACCCATACTGATTACCTCGTCACGCAGCTGACAGAGGTGTTCATAGCTCTTTTCGAGAGCTTTCTCTTCTTCGGGTGTACCGTTAAACAGCTTGACTGTCGTTCCGTTCTTGTCGACAGTGGTTTCCACCGCCATCATTATGTGTGAGAAGCGCTGGTTATTTATATAAGTACCGACCGGCCAACGGAACATCGGGCCACCCATAGCGGCAGCTATCATTTCGATTGACAGATAAGCCGGACTCTGGAACGACGAACGACCACGAAGATCTATGATGTTTTTACCGCCCTGAATTACACGTACCTTCATGTCTTCCCATTCTTTTTCGGGGAGAGCTTCTGTACCAATGAGTTCAGTCAGAGGTTTACCGTCAACCTTAGCGGTAGAGGCAAATACTGCCATCTGTTCGCCGTGACCGCCGTAGGTACGGGCATTCTCTACCTTGTCGGGGTCAACCTTGAAATACTTGGCCAGCTCGTTACGCAGACGAGTGCTGTCGAGAGCGGCAAGTGTCGATACTTGTGAAGGTTTCAGACCTGAATAAAGCAGGGTGATAAGACCTGTGATGTCGGCAGGATTGAATATAACCACGATGTGCTTGACATCGGGACAATACTGACGGACGTTCTTACCGAACTCCTCGGCGATAGCGGCATTGCCTTTAAGCAGATCCTCACGGGTCATACCGGCCTTACGAGCCGCACCACCTGAATTGACAATAAACTTAGCACCTGTAAGCGCCTCTTTTATATCGGAAGTGTAAGTAAGATTAAGCCCCTCGAAGCCGCACTGAAGCAACTCTTCGGCAACACCCTTCAGACCCGGTTCGTAGGGATCGTAAAGACAGATGTTTGGAGTAAGGTGCATCATAATGGCGGTCTGAGCCATGTTTGAACCAATCATACCGGCTGCGCCGACTATAACCAGTTTGTCATTAGTGAGGTAATTCATAACTGTTCTTATCTTTTGATAATGTGTTTTTCTGATTAAATACTCTCTCTTGTCTCAACTTCGTCAGCACGGTTGAATATCATGAGCAACAGTAGAGGTGGTTCTACTCCGATACATACGGTTTTAATGTCCGCTGCCATGCTATACGATTCAAAAGCTATGCTTTTGTTATTATAACACACCAGCTCTCTGACAGGTTCGCCCCTAAGTCAAATTTGACTTAGGGGCGAACCTCAGATTGATTAATTTGTTTTAAATAAAAAGAATTTAAAATAACAGTACTATGAAAACGCACACCAACATAATAAGAAATAGCCTGCGCCTCATAATGATGGCTCTCGTTGCAGCTGCCGGTATAGGCACGATATCCGCTCAAAGCAGCCTTCCGGCTCCCGGTAGTGGAGGTAGCTTCCGTCCCGCTCCGACTACACCTCCGCCTGTAGCTCCCGGACTTCCCGGCGGGCCCGGCAATTGGGGTGGATCCGGTCCGGGCTATATGGGGCCTAACGGTGCTTTTATGAACGGCCCTAACTGGCAGAATTCAGGTGTCGTCACAGTTATGGGTTGTGGCTATGACGTATACGGCACATGGACTACTATCCCTCTTAAAGTAAGTTATCAGTATAACGGCGTCCAATATGAAGTGACAGTGCTGAGTGCATGGAGTCCTTCGATGCAGGTGTGGAATACAGATATTGACACTCCTGCCTACAGTACCTCTTATTACACACATGGCAATACCTATAACTTCTATGTAGTACTTGCCTCGGGTACGTATTATTTTAATCTTTAATAATCTTTGATTTCGGATATTAAACAGAATACCTTTATTACAAGTATTACAAGGTATTCTGTTTAATAATAGAAGTATTCTGGTTACATATCCCCCTCGCTTGAATAGTTTGAACCGCTGTCCATAGAGTCGTCTGCCTCACCGTTCGGACGGTGTTGCGGTTTCTGCTTCATATTGCCGAAAGCATACTTTACAGTCAGACGGACGTTACGTCCTCCACGCCAACGTTCACTATACTGAGTATAGCCGGGACCGTTAAGTGTGGATTTCCAGCGGCGTGAATCAAAGACATCACGACAGTTTATTGATACCGACCAGTCGCCGAAAACACGACGCAGACCGGCATCTACGTTCCAGCCGGCATCTCGTTGTCCCTGTGCTTCGAGCTGACGTGAATTGTAACGTCCTGTAGCCTGAAAAGAGAGAGACCAAGGCAGTTTGACACTTGCCATAAGACGTGCGTCCCAAGCGAAACTCTGCTGTTTGTCTCCTGAAAGATGAAACTGTTTTCCATCCGGGTCGGTGTATGTATAATCCCATGCCGAGACGTGGTTATTATACAGATTGACTGTAGTGGTGAGATCAAGTTTGCCATTGAACAGTGAGTTTTTACCTACCAGTTCGACACCCGAGTTAGTATTATTGGCTACGTTGGCCCATGTCGAGTAGAGGATATCACCGTCCATGTAACTGATGCGGTTCATCGTGTTGTTTGAAGTACGCACGTAGGCCGAAAGTGAAATCATGTGCCACGTCCATGACTTGATATAGTTAAGCTCGAAGGCATTGGCATACTGAGGTTCGAGTTCCGGATTACCGAACGAGATATTTGTGGCGTCCGATATGTTGCGGAACGAATTAAGCTGACCTCCCCACGGACGGCGGATGCGGCGGGTATAGTTTATCTGTACTTCATTGTCATGTGGCAGTGAGTAGGAGAGGAACAGTGAGGGGAAAAGAGCAAAATTGTTCTTTTTATACCACTGCTGGTCTGCTTCTGTTTCACCGAGTCCAAGTGATTTCGTCTTTATCTGCCATGCCTCACCACGTACACCGGCCGAGAAGCTGAAATCGTTGACTTTGCCTCCGAGAGTAGCGTAGAGAGCCGAGATGTCGTTGTTATAGATAAAGCGGTTAGTCAGACCGGCAAACAGCACTGCATCTTCGGGTGATGTCCCCTGCCATGTGTCTACCGGGCTGTTTTCGTGACCGTAATTGCCGTTGAAACCTGCCTCAAGTTTGAGCCATGAGTTAAACTGGTTTGTATAATCTATCTTTGCCTCCCACGAGTTGACACCTATTTTCTGTGTCTGTTCCTGATATACGTCTTCGTTCAGCACCGGGTCATCATAGCTGGGATGCTGAAGGTATGAAGTCCATGACGGCCCTCCCCAATGATTGAAGCTGGCCGTTATATCGAGAGTGTGGGTATCACTCCAACGGTGCGTATAGGTGAGTTCGCCGTGGCCGCCGCGATTGTCGCCATTGCTGCGTGTGAGCTGTGAATTTGTATTCCACATACCCGGCATGTCGGTGGTATAGGTAGTAAGCGAGTGACTCCAGCGGTGACCGAACATGCCGAAACCGCTTAATCCTATGTCATCGTTGTCGGTGATATGGTAAGTGGCACCGAGGCGTATGAAAACATTATTACCGTGATTAGGACTCGAAGCATCTGAATTAAGGAATGTACCGTCGTCCATAGTACGGCGTGTCAGGCTGCCACCGGTGTTGTGGCGCATACGGAATCCTATTCCTGCGAAAACGTCCCATTTGGCTGCGTTGACATTGATATTGAAACCGACGTTGCCTCCTCCACGTGTGTTGGCGCCGATTTCAGCACTGCCGAAATATCCGGCCTTACGGTTTTTCTTGAGTATAATGTTGATGATACCGGCTGTGCCTTCAGGGCTGTACTTGGCCGAAGGGTTAGTGACTACTTCGATACGGTCAATGGTCTCGGCGGGGATCTGTTCGAGTATCTGGGCACGGTTGTCGGCTGTCAGACCGGACTCTTTGCCGTTAATCCATACCGTAACAGATGAATTGCCTCGTAATGACACTTCACCGTCCTGATCGACTTCGACTGAGGGTATTGACTCCAGCAGCTCGGAAGCTGACTGACCTGCTGCGGCTATATTTGAATCAACAGTGAATACTTTCTTATCAAGTTCGAAACGCATCTGACTGCGCACACCTTCGACAACGACCTCCTGAAGCACTTTTGTGTCGTTGGCCATACGAAGAGTGCCGAGATTAACATTTGAACCGGAGATTGTCACCGGACGTTCCTGATCGATACTTCCAAGATTGATAACTTTGACTATATATTTACCGTCGGCTACCCCTGTGAGTGTGAAGCTGCCGTCGGTGTCGGTAGTAGTGACTATGGGCAGAGGTTTGCCTGTTTCAGGATTGACAAGCTGTACGGTAGCGAAGTCTATAGCTTCGCCTGTGTCCTTATTGACTACTGTACCCGATATGTCGCCTTTTGCATTTGCCAGAAGAGGAATGGCCAGCAATAGGGTAGAGATATAGAATCGTGACTGCATGAGATGAATGATGGCGTTTTTTCAGTAGGAATGACACGCCGTTATTGCAAAAGTTTAGCGTCCGACACTTAAAAAACAAGTGTCGGACGCTAAACTTTTGCAGTCGATTTCTTTATTGTTGATATATCAGTACGTTCTGTAACGGAGCTGACGGTAATAATAAAGTTGTGTTATCATCATATAGGGTATCAGCCATAGAAAACCTATACCGCATGTGAGACATGCCAGCAGAATCCAGAGGATGAAACGGAAATTAAGGCAGAAAAATTCCCATTTGTGACCGTCCATCATCTCCCAGCTGAGTTTGAGAGCGTCGATTCCTGATATGTTGGGGTCATCTGCCATAATAAAGAATGTCATACCAAAGCCGCAGGCCGCTATTATACCGGGAACTATGAGTAACGCCATGCCGATAGAAACGGCCAACGTATAGATCAGACCGGCTACTAATGTCTCGACGAAACGACTGAAGCCTTTGAAGAGCAGGTCAAGATTACTGACGCGTGTGTCAGCCAGACACATCAGATAGAGTACCAGACCGAATAGCATTGGACCGGCAATAATCAGTTCAAGTACATAAGTTGTACTTGCGGCGCCGACAATAACAGAATAAATTAGTGTGGCGATCACTCCATTAAGCCAATTACCCGACAATGTATTGCGGGCTTTTTCCATCATCGCGGTGTGTGTTGCATTCATAATCGGAAATTATATGTTTGAAACACTGCAAAAGTACAACATAAATTCGATATGACGAAACAATTATTACCTCTCCTGAGAGGGATAAATATAAAAAGCGTTGTAAAAAACGGTCGGTTAGAGCCTTGAATTGCTAAAAAATGTGTATATTCGCCCAAAAATTCGGCTACTGCTCTCTTCCGTACCTCTCTGAGCCGATTTTGCCTCCGTGCGACACAACTAACTAAACCCAACAATAACCCATGAGTACAAACGAAGAAAATCTCACCACCGGTACCGGTCTGCCCGAGAACGCCTTTCGCGAACTTGGCGCCGACGAGCAGTATGTCCCGGTGATGGAGCCTGCCCACGAACAGCGTGAGGTGACTCCTTACTCAGTCATCACCGGTCTGGTGATGGCTATCGTCTTCAGTGCGGCTGCCGCTTATCTTGGCCTTAAAGTAGGCCAGGTGTTTGAGGCAGCTATCCCGATTGCTATAATCGCTGTCGGACTTTCAAACGCCCTCGGCAAGAAGAATGCCCTTGGTCAGAATGTCATTATACAGTCGATTGGTGCTTGTTCGGGTGTGATTGTAGCCGGTGCTATTTTCACACTTCCGGCTCTGTTCATACTTCAGGCTTCCTATCCTGACATAATGGTAGAGTTCTATCAGATTTTCCTGAGCTCGCTGTTAGGAGGTATACTGGGTATTCTGTTCTTTATTCCTTTCCGCCGTTATTTTGTCAAGGACATGCACGGCAAGTATCCTTTCCCCGAAGCTACTGCCACGACACAGGTGCTTGTGTCGGCACAGGCTGCCGGTTCTGAGGGCGGACAGGCCAAGACGCTGATACTGGCTTCGCTTGTAGGCGGTATCTATGACTATCTGGTGGCTACGTTCGGCTGGTGGGCCGAAACAATAACCTCGACGGCCTCGTCGGCAGGACAGGCTATCATGGAGAAAACCAAACTGGTGTTGAGCTGTAACACCGGTGCAGCCCTTTTAGGTCTGGGTTATATCGTCGGTCTCAAGTATGCTTTTGTTATATTTGCCGGTTCTATCTTCGTATGGTGGATAGTGATACCTCTTATGGGTACCTACGGTTCGGCTGAATTTACAGCTATGGCACCTGATGCCATATTCAAGGATTATGCCCGTATGATAGGTATCGGCGGTATCGCTATGGCCGGTGTTATAGGTATCATCAAGTCGTGGGGCATCATCATGCAGGCTGTAGGTCTGGCAGCCCGTGAGCTTAAAGGTAAGAGTGCCGGTGCCAAGGAAGTACGTTGGCAGCAGGACATCTCGATGAAGCATATAGTATTCTTTATCGTTATCGCACTTGTAGCTGTACTGCTCTTCTTTTGGTTCGGTGTTATCAACACATTCTGGCAAGCTGCCATAGCTTGGCTCGTGGTTGTGATAATCGCCTTCCTTTTCACTACTGTGGCAGCTAACGCTATCGCTATCGTGGGCAGTAACCCTGTGTCGGGTATGACCCTTATGACTCTTATTATTGCTTCGGCTATCTTTGTAGGTATCGGTCTGAGCGGTACAAGCGGTATTGTGGCTTCGATGGTAATCGGTGGTGTTGTATGTACCGCTCTTTCAATGGCCGGAGGTTTTGTCACCGACCTTAAGATTGGCTATTGGCTCGGTTCTACTCCCAAGAAGCAGGAGAGCTGGAAATTCCTCGGTACTCTCGTATCTGCCGCTACTGTGGGCGGTGTTATCATGGTGCTCAATCAGGTGTACGGTTTCTCGGGTGAGAATGCACTCGTAGCGCCTCAGGCCAATGCTATGGCTAAGGTTATCGAACCTCTCATGATGGGTGGTGATACCCCTTGGATTCTTTATATGGTAGGTGCTATTCTTGCACTTATCCTCAACTGGCTTGGTGTTCCTGCACTGGCTTTCTGCCTCGGTATGTTCATACCTCTGTCGCTTAACACCCCGATGCTTGTTGGTGGCGCCGTAGCTTACTTCGTCAGCAACCGCAGCAATGACCCGGCTGTCAACGACGCTCGTCGTGACCGTGGTACTCTCATCGCTTCTGGTCTTATCGCCGGTGGTGCTCTGTTCGGTGTGTTCGCCGCTATAACTCGTTTCGCCGGTTTTGAATACCAGAACCCCGTCCCCTTCGAGACTTGCCAGATTCTTGGCTGCGTAGCTTACGCTCTCCTTATCGTCTACCTCATTTGGGATGCCCGTCGCGCCAAACCTCTGAGTCGCTAATTTCCACTATTAACTCTCACTTAAAAAGCTGTCCTCAATCTTTACGAAGATTGAGGACAGCTTTTTAAGTGAGAGTATACGAGTATATCCGAATTTTTATTACAAAATTTGTAGTAAAAATGCAATTTTGGTTTCCTATTTTAAACTCTGTATACTTATAAATGTTCTTAATTAAGAGAGTTATAATAAAGCTGGAATTTTCAATAGTGAAATAATTATTGAAATCTTACGGAATAATAAATATCTTTATAAACTATAAAATATGGCAACGATAAATACCATACGAATTACGAATCCTTCTAAGGAGTTGGTCGCTTTTATAGAGAGTATACAACAACGCAAGGATGTGCAGATGAAAAAGATGCGCGAACGTTTTTTATCTAAGTGTTAATGGAGTCTATAGAACAAATATTCTCTGATAAAGAGGGCAATCATTTATTGGTCGCCCTCTGTTTTTATGATATTGAATATAAACAAGAGGTTTTATGTATACCGGAGGAGTACTCTAATACTAAGATAATAGATATTAAGTAGATGTTGAAAATTAGTTTATATCAAAATTTTTGTGGTTGTTGGTGCGTTATAGAGATGAACCATAACAAATACGACTATCGCAAAAATCAAAGTTATACAACTGACAGACAA
>JAAVDM010000044.1 GCA_014801815.1 Bacteroides sp.
ATTCCAATTATCAAATTCATATATCAATCTACTAATATCGACTACTCGTACTATTACGAGGAAGAGTAGTCCTTATCTTCTAATGCCGCCTGTGCGTATTTGCAGGCAAAAGTTACGCGGAATATTTGAATTTTGCCTGTAATTTGCCTGTAGAAAATAAAATAAGCGACTTAATTTAGTGATTTACACTTTGTTAAGTCGCTTTTCTTGTACCCAGAGCAGAAGCAACCAAATGAAAAGCAACGGAAGAGTTTGGAAGTAAGTTCAAGTCTTGGCAAAATTGATAACATATTTATATATAACATATAATATTTAAAAGTATGTAAATTTTAGGTACTACTCCTATCCATATTTTATCGGTAGAAATCAGTTAGGAGGACAAAAGGAGGACAAAAATTTGAAGTGTAAGTATATTATTATTAACTTTGTAAAAGGAAATGGTGCTGTAGATGTTCCGTAGATAGGATATTTTAGAGCCATTTTTACCCTAATATTTTTGTCCTCCAACATAAAAATCTGTGTCCTCCAATGGCAAGTATTAAGCGTTATTTATCGTCAAAAGTGGAAGGGAACGGGCGTTCTGAAATCCTGTTCCGGCTGAGCCTATCAAAGAATGACAAGTTCAGGCTTAAGAGTGGATTGTATATCGATCCTACACGTTTCAAAGATGGTGCAGTAATAAAGCCTCGTGCGAATCAGCAGGAGGTTTCTGACCTAAAAGATCTGGAGCGAAAGCTGCGCGATTTGGAGGAGCTTATTTATGAGCTGTGTGAAAAGCATTCTCTCGGTGAGCTTACAAAAGAGTTCTTCGAGAAGGAGATTTACCGTTTTCATAATCCTAAGAAGGAACGCAAGCCAAAGGAGGTCGAGCAAAAACTCAAAAAGAAGTTTACGGAGCTGGTTGAAGATTTCCCTGACAAACGGGGATTGTCGGAATGGCGCCGTCGCAGATATGGAGTTCTGAGCCGTAGCCTACATCGGTTTGAGCTTTATCGGAAGGTGAAGCGTCGTGCGCCCTTTACACTTGACTTCGATATGTTCAATACTGAAGTTCTGGAGCAGTACGAGGAATTTCTGCGTAATGAGCCGGAGATCTTTGACAAGTACCCAAAGATATTCGAGGAATACCCGGCTGAGACAAGGAAGAATCATAAGTCTCGCAGACCTTTGGATAAGGGAGACAATACAATAATTGGCATCTTTGCGTGTCTCAGGACCTTTTTCCGCTGGGCTATTGAAGAAGGACTGACTACAAGCAATCCCTTTGACAAATACCATGGAAAGACCACTGAGAAGTACGGTACCCCAATCTATATTACGATTGAGGAACGTGAGATTATTGCCGACCATGACTTTTCAGCAAATAAGTCGCTTGAAACCCAACGCGACATCTTTATCTTCCAATGCTGTATAGGATGCCGTGTGTCTGACCTCATGCGCCTGACTCCCGGGAATATCATCAACGGCTATGTGGAGTACATTGCCAGCAAGACGATGAATGACCGATCAGATGTTATCAGAGTGCCACTCACCCAGAGGGCAAAAGATATTCTCGAAAAATACAAAGACGCAGAGAAAGACGGGAAGATCCTGCCGTTCATAAGTCCTCAGAAATACAATGTGGCTATTAAAAAGATATTTAAGGAAAGCGGTATAACCAGAATGGTTACGGTGCTTAATCCTACCACCGGTAAGGAAGAGCAACGTCCTATCGACGAGATAGCAAGCAGCCACTTGGCCAGACGTACCTTTGTAGGCAATCTTTACAAGAAAGTGAAAGATCCCAATCTGGTAGGAGCGCTGAGTGGCCACAAAGAGGGAAGCCGTGCTTTTGCCCGGTACAGAGAGATTGATGATGACCTCAAAAAAGAAATGATAGGCTTTATTGAGTAGTAAACCAATCTATTTTCAATCACAAAAGTTATCAGAAAAAGTGCGACGCGCTGTCGCACTTTTATTTTTACACCCCACTACACATTTTCTCTACTTATTATGGTTGACAATCAAAATATTTTTATTATTTTTGTCAACCAAAACAAAACGATATGACTAATAACACCACTGATATATTCCCTCGCCGACTCCGACAGGCAAGGCTGATGAGAGGCTTCTCGTTAGAAAAGCTCTCTCAGTCGCTTAGCTCGTCCGTAACCCGTCAGGCAATAAACAAATATGAGAAGGGTCTGATGAAGCCTGACAGCCGTGTGCTGATAGCTCTTGCCGGAGCATTGGGCGTAAAGATTGATTATTTCTATCGTCCCTTTACCGTGGAAGTTGATAAGGTGGAGTTCCGGAAGAAACCGGGTTTCACTGAGAGAATGGCTGTTGCCGTCAAGGAACGTGTACGGGAGGAACTGGAGCGGTATCTGGAGATAGAACAGTTATCAGATTCCTCAATAAGATTTACTCTCCCACGTAAGGAGGTCGGAAACATCGAGGACGCAAGGATTTTCGCCGGAGAGATTCGCAGTCTCTTAGGATTAGGGTATGACGGCATTTCCAATGTGATTGAGGTGCTGGAAGACAACGGGATCAAAGTCATTGAGTTGTCAGAGAACGGTGACTTTGACGGATTAAGCGGTTATGCCAATGGTCAAATACCCCTTATCGTGGTCAACGGGAACTTCCCGACTGAGCGCAAGCGATATACCGCCCTTCATGAGTTGGGACACCTTCTGCTCGTAACTCCGGACGGTCTCCCTGCTAAAACTGTCGAGGCTATTTGTAATGGCTTCGCATCAGAGATGCTGCTGCCATCGAGTGTACTGATTGCGAAGATGGGTAAAAACCGGCATGATATTTCCCTGTCGGAACTTACCGATATTCAGCGTCAGTTCGGCATATCTGTTGATGACATAATGCTGTCCTTGCGCGAACACGGCGTGATAACCGACCGCAGGTATTCAGGGTTTCAGAAAAAGAAAAGCACTATGCCTAATTTTCGTGTGTTGGTTGAGAAATCCCGCGTGGAACTGGAGCGGTCAGGACGTTTCGCCCGTATGGTGTACCGTGCGTTGGCAGATGAAGCCATCACGTTCTCAAAAGCCGCTGTGTTGCTCAACACCTCGGTCGACAGAATAAAGTCTAATCTTCAATTAGTATGAGTCAATGGAGATAATCGTCAACGATACAAATATCTTCATTGACCTGTACTCAATCGGTTTGCTCGAAGCGTTGTGTGAGCTTCCATACGATGTCCGGACTGTTGATTTCGTCGTAGCGGAAATTACAGACCCGGAACAGTCCGAGGCATTGTCGGTACTCGCGACAGAAGGGAAAATAAGAATAGAGAGTTTTGATGCGGAAGAACTTGGAGAGATAATTACTGAACATTCCTCCGTACCCGGGAATATTTCTATCCCTGATTGTTCCGTTTGCTATTATGCCCGCAAACATACCGCTACCTTACTCACCGGCGACAGACAGCTCCGCAGATATGCCGAGGCAAGTAATGTGTCGGTAAGAGGCGTTCTGTTTATATTTGACGAGCTGGTTGCAAACAATATTATTCCTTCTCAGCAGGCAGCCGCTAAACTCCGGGAATTGGTTGCCATAAATGTCCGATTACCGAAAGCTGAGATTGAGAAACGAATCTACAACTGGAGTAAAAGTCAGTAGTCCGATACATACTTTTTTCAAATTAGATTGTTTCATACATTGAAATGAGCATCGCATCATGATATGGATCTAATAGAAATTAATCATACAATCGGCTGTCTGTCTGCCGAACTATCACTCTATGACTGCAATATTTGTGAGGTTTCCCTCGCATCCCTTAGAAAGCTCTCGTCATTTCTAAGGGAGAGGCACTTGGACTTTGAACGAGACATAAGGGCAGGTATCAGGGATAAGGCTACGGAGTTCTATACGGAAGAGCTATATGCTTCCCTGACCAGCTATTCAGATTGGTATGTGGACAATCGCGACGGCAAATGCACACAAGAGACGCTTGATGAAGCAAGGAATATCTTTGAGCTGATAGAGATAGTATGGCGTCCTGTTATTGAGGAACTGTTCCCTAAATTCATTGTGCTGGGACGTGAAAAAGATCCGGATGCAGACAATGATCCGAAAGGTTACAACGCTACATTTGGTAAACCCGGTGAAAAGTATAGGAGCATAAGATATGACATTACAGGGAATCCCGAATATCCTCATTTGACAGAGGAAATAATTTTCAACCGTCTGAAGACCATTATCAGTAGTATGGATTCCGAGGGTGCGGACATATCCCGTCTGCTCAGTCTGGCGTTCAAACATGGCTTGCTCAGCCGACTGCCATACCGTAAATCCATAATCAGGGAACTTGGCATGAAAAGCTCAGAACAAAGTTTGACAGAACTGATAGCGAACAGGTCTGACGAAATTTCAGATAGCAAAAGATTAAAGAGAATGGAAGAAGAATTATTGAGGAAATAACCGTATTCTTTCATCCTAAACTATGAAAAACCACTGAAATAGCTTTATTTGCTTTAATTAAAGCAACAAGTAGTAAAGATAAAGGGACTCTGTACGTACAGGGTCCTAATTTTGTGCCGTAATTAAAACGAAATAGTTATGGCAGTAGAAATTATGAACTCGATTCTCGGGGCAAACAATGGAGTTTACCTTGTAGTTGGAGCCTCCGATATGAAAGATGCCTTCAGGGAATTTGTCCGAATAATGAGAGAATCGGAAGATGAAAGACGTGCATATAATGATGAGATGGCGACAGTAACCAGAGAAGATGCCATTCGTATCTTCAACCGCTCTTACAGTACACTCTTACGATGGGAAAAGGAAGGCTATCTTGTGCCGGTCAAGATCGGCAAGACACCTCTTTACAAGATGTCGGATATAAAGAAAGTCCTTAATCAGAAATTCGATGAAGAACCATAAGTGCAACCGCCTAAACCTAACTGCTTTGGTTTTATGTATAAATAGACATGGCTCCACCCATGGACAGACTTGACGCATATATTCCGGATCGTATAAGTATATGTAAAAGCTGCATGTGTAGGTCGCTGCCCACCAGAGCGGAGCGAGTATTAACCGCTTGTTCCCCGATAGGGAAGGCATAATTCGTAGAGAATTATGAAAAAGACGACTTACCGGAATATCTCTCCGTCAAAACTGTATTCAGTAAGAGATATAATGAAGACATTAGGCTATTCAAGAGCCTTCCTGTTATCAAAGGTTTCGGATAAAAACAAGCCTCTGGGCTATGTGATAGATGAGAAAACAAGAATGATGAAATTCCAAGGTAGCGAGTTGATCCGCTACTTCCATATAAAGGTATAAAATAATGTCAAGGTGGATGCCGGTATACGAAGACGATATGACGCATTGGCTGTGGGATCAGCCACAACGCTATCAGTGGTGGCTGGAGATTCGGTTTCGGGCTGCGACAAAGACAGGTGTCCGCTATGTTGGAGAAACCAACATTCGTGTCAATGTCAATCGTGGGGAGTGGCCGGTAACAATATCCTATCTCAGCAATCACTGGCACAGTGACGATGGTGCTGTCAAGGCTTTTCTCGAAGCACTGGAGGGTGATGGGTTGATAGTCTGCAATAGAGTAAAACTGGTGACATTCATACGAGTGGTGGATTTTGAAAGATACTGCTTCCAGAAACCTATGGAAGCTGCCCCTGTAACTTCGGAGTCCATAAGTCCTGCTGAATCGGAAATCAATTCGTTCAGATTACTCGATGATGAACCTGTACCTCCAACGCCAGATCAGCCGCCGACATTGACGGCAGAATTGACAGATATGGAAACAGGTGGTTCAGGCATTGTTCCAACCCTGAGGCAAACGCCAATCCGTCCGCCCGATAATAATTATAATAAAACAAACAATGAAAATGATAAAGACAAAGAACAGTCCAGAGAGTTTGGGTTTGTTTCTGAATATAAAAATTCAAAAGCTTCTCTTGAAGCATCGGCAATGGGACTTCATTGCAACATCGAGGTAATACTCCAGCTGATTGATGATTTCTATCAGCACACGCTCGTAACGGAAGACTGGCACAAGAGTTTTACCGGTTTCAAAAAGCACTTTATGAACTGGGCCCGATTAAGGCTCAAAAATACATCATCAAATGAAACAGCCAGAACGAATAGATCCTATGGAGGTAATCCGACAAATGGAGGCCACCGCAAAGGTCCGATCAAGCCCGCCTGTGGACTTATCGAGGATTAATCGGGCAAAATTTCTTTTCCTCGAATGTGCCCGGAAGATTTGTCCCGGATATGAAATTCGAGAAGATCAGAAGAGTATTCTGAATGAGATAGTGCATTGGGCACTTATGGACTACACCGGAAAGCTCGACCCTGACCGTGGTCTTCTCCTTTGGGGAGACATCGGAACCGGGAAGTCAACGCTGTTACTTATTATCCGAGAGTTCTGCCGGCTTGTACGCCCATACGAGGACGGATATCCCTATTCGTTCCGGATAACGAATGTGATCGACATCTGCGCCCAATACGCTGACGAAAGTCGGGATGGTGGATATTCGGCGATTCAGACCTATATCTCCAGCCGGAGACAGGCTTTCGATGAACTTGGCAGTGAAACGACCCCTACGAGTCGTTGGGGCAACTATGAGAATGTCATGCAGTACATTCTCCAGCGCAGATATGACCTTCGGGATGGAAATTTCACACATGCCACCACTAACCTTTCACTCGAACAAATATCCGAAGTATATTCCGCGAGAATCTACGACCGTTGCAAGGAAATGTTCAACTTCGTTGAAATCCACGGTAAAACCTTCAGAAAAACCTATCAAACGAAAAATGATTATGAGCAGGAAAAAGAAAATCGACTGGGAGAAACGCCGGTATGAGATGGCATCGGCACTCTTCTTCCAAGATATTCGAAACACTGATATTCAGTGTTTCCCATTCAGTCGAGTTGGGGAATGGAGCAGACTCGCCCAGTGTGCTGCCACAGATGCAGTTGTGGCAACTGACATATTCATGAGAGAGTTCCGCAAAACACAACAAAATAACAGTCCTTCAAAAGATGGATAAGAAGAAAAAGGTCTTAGACAGGCTTGCCCATATTGGCAGGGATTCGCTATACTCAATCTCCCAGTCAGCCAGAATACTCGGCGTGTGCCGGTCATATCTCTATTATTGCTTTGACAACAATCCCGACTTCCCGAAGCCTACTGTCTGCAAAGGCAGACGTTGGCTTTCAGGAAATGACCTGTTACGCATCGTTGAGATACGCAATTATCTTGGACTTTAGTTCCAGACATACCACGGTAAATCAATAAGTCGTTCCTGCTTATCTGCGAGTTCCGACAAATCTACTGCGAGAAGCCACGCACGAGTGCGGATGTCGTCCATATCGGCAACGGCTTGGAGGTATCGGGTCGGTGAAAACTGACCGGATGCGTCTGACCATTCAACGGCATAACGCTCGGGGTCGAGTTCATCGACAAAGGAGATGATCTCGTCCGCAAGTGTGCCGACAATACCTTCCGACAACTCGGCGGTAAAGCAGAATGGCAAGCCGCCGAGCGTCCGTCTCTGGAAATCGAAGTAAAATGAGTTTTCCTCCGAAATTGATACTGACACATGCCAACCTTAATTGACCGCTATTCTGATTATATCGCTATGCAACACTGAGTATCTCATAATGAAAAGTGATTTAGTTTGGTGAATATTTGGAACAATTCCACACACCTTGACCTGCCACGTCCGTGAGGATATGGCAGGTCACTTTTTTACTGGGTAATCATCAGCCGTGGCGGAGAGATCCACGGCTGATGTTTCGGTGTCAATGGTAAAGGCGGTTCAGGAACTCCTGAAGCCTTTTGTCTGCTATCTTCCCTATCGGGCAAGGTTTGAAATACGGCACTTGAACCACGCGGAGAATGCCGAAACCCTGCTTCCGGTAGTCAAGCTCAATGTCGGAAAGTTCATTGAGGGAGATATATCCGTATTCATCTTCCTGCATACCGACAACGATGCCGAAAAGCCTTGTGTCGTCCGCATAATTGCTTCCTTCAAGTATGAACCACCGGACATTCGCGATGGCGAATATCGCCACGCAGATAGCGTCCTTTTTCTTATCGTCCTGGGAGTATAGAGGATAGTCCTTAATTGCTTCCTCGAATTGGGGTGTCAAAAGTCTGCACATATCAGTCAAATTCTAATTCATCGTCATAAAGTTCTATCTTTGCTCCACTGCTTAACTCCACAATGAAGCGGTAGCCGTTACGTCCTACTATAGTTCCTCGGTGGTAGCCTCGCCACGGCTCTTTCAGTTCACACTGCCGTCCGTATTCGGGGGAATCGGTATCGTCCATATTACTTGTTGTTTTTGATGTCGGTATATTCGGGGTCATACATAAGGTCTGCCTCAATGAGTGATGAGTATGCCACATCAGCGAGTTTCGTTGCCCACTCGTTGCGTTGGTCGTATCTTCCCTTTCGGTAGTTGTGGGCGAGAGCCTTGATATATCCTATAAAGACCTTGAAAGCCTGCTGTTGGAGATAGCGGTGCATTGTGGTCATTGCCATGCCGGTCTTTTCGGGGTTGCTCACTCTGCCGTTGACAAAGTTCTCAAACTCTTCAACGAAAGCCTTGTCGCCGTCAGCGATGTTCATGAAGTCAATATCTGTATTCATTTCGGTTGGGGTTTTAGATAGTTGCTTGATTGTAGATTTGAGGCTCGGAAGTCACGTTATAGATATAGTTGCCACATCTCACTAAAAGGCACTCTGTGCCATAATAGAGTTTCTTCATACCTCGGACACTCCCTGTCCTGTGGAAGTTGGGAAAGCGGTCGATACCTACTCGCTTACCCTCTGCGATTGTCATACTTTTCACTCTCATAGTTTTGAAATTGAGTTCTAATTATTTCCCCTTTTGTTATGCTCTTTTGAGCATATCCGGCAGGGTTGGCCGTTTTTCGTGCAAGCCAAAACTGCGGACACAAGGGAGTGAAAAGGCAAGTGTGGAGTCAAGTCAAGACCGGGATACCCAAATTTTGGAGGTAGGAGAAAATTTGTGGAGGCTCACAGGCGCAGACGCAGGCGGAAAGCGGAGCGGCACTTGACGTTCCTCCCATCCGCAGTAACTTCGCACAGAAAAACGCCTTCCTGCCGAGGCTCAATGCTCACAAGAGTTAATTAGGAAAAGGCAAGAATTTCCAAATTTTGATTAGGTCATAAAACACAACAACCAGACTGAAATAATCAGCCCGGTTGTATTGTAACCCCAAAAGATAACTTAGATTAGGGGATTAAGTGGTGTATGAGATCAATTATCTTGATTATGTTCAGTACGTGCTGTAATATTGTGTGGCACGTCTTTAGAACTGGCTTGTATTTAGCCCACCATGAATTATTTTCTATGGTGTTTTGAGTCGCATTGTAAAGTTGCGATTCTTCTGTTTGTATTGCTATTAGAGTCTATTTTTAGTTGAAGTTGAAAATTTTTTACGCTCGGAGAGAGTTCGTAAAACTAATTTCATCATCAGTTCCATCATCCGACACTATATGGAATCTCGCACACGCATAAATCCGCACAAATAATGGTACGAATTTATTAGTATGATACTTAAGTGGCAGACGACTAGATAGATAAAGCCGACTGTGCTTTATCTTTTCAACCAAAATGACTCTTTTATTATAAGCTTCTTGTTGTGTAGATATGAGCGAAGAAATTGAATCAGTGTGTGGATCAATTTCATCTGAGGAATCAAGATAATATCCTAAATCATATTTGTAAAAATGGCTAAAAGTGTTGAGAAGGAATGGATCTGTAGCGTCGAAGACTCGTAGGCTTTCATCACAGCGACTACATATAACAGATTCGGCTAATTTTAGAAGAGCGGCTTTTAGTTCTTCTTTTTCACGAGTTGTAAGTTCAACAATCTGACGCAGAAAGTCATCCTTAATCGCAGTTTTATCGATATCCCTCCATTTTCTCGTAAAGCACCCATGTTTGCTGTATGTCCGGGCAAACTCGTGAAACTGTCTACCTTCTTCAAGAGACAGTGTTTCAAATTCCTGAAGCGATCTCTCAAAATATCGTTTCATGTTCTTGCAGAACTTCTCTGCAAAAATATCAAGCATCTTTTCATCTATACAGTTGCTTGATTGGCTATAAAATGAATAATTATGCTTTTTAAGTTCATGCTCGATTGTGGAATACGGCATATTAAGCACCCTGTTCAGGACATTTATTGATGTCCTGAACCCATCGGGTAACTTATATGTTGCTTCCACGTGTGTATTCATAAATCTATTGCTGCCTTACATTGGTATTTCCTTTCTAATCATCTTGTTTCAACAGAGGTTAATATCATCAGCATTGTTGTCGGCATTATCGCTCAGGCATCAATGATGGTATATGGATTCGGATACCTTGTACCCAAAATCAAGAAGGAGGGCTTGAGAGCAAAATAAATTTGTATATTTACTCCGGATAACATGTGTGAGGCTGTATCGTCAAAATAGGCACGGCCTCTTTGACAACAAATAGAAGAATGCAAAACGATCAAATATCAAAAGCAATTTCCTGGAATCCTTGGCATGGATGTCATAAATGCAGTCCGGGATGTCAGAACTGTTTTGTTTTCAATATGGATAAACGTTACGGTAGGGATACGACTGTCATAACGAAAGGAAAAACTACCTACGAATTGAAGGAAAAAAATTGTCCTTCCGGCTCGCTTGTAAAACTATGTTTTTCTTCTGATTTCTTTCTTGAGGAAGCAGATGACTGGAGAGGGGAGATTTGGGAAATAATCCATAGACGCAGTGACTGCATTTTTGTACTGACAACAAAGAGACCGGAACGGATAAAACATTGTTTACCGCCGAACTGGGGCGAAGGTTGGGATCATGTTCACATGAGCATTTCTATAGAAAATCAGGAAATGGCCGACAAACGCCTGCCATATTTTTTAGATGCTCCATTAAAGCACCGCGAGGTTTTTTGCTCACCGCTGATAGCACCCATTACTCTTGGAAAATATCTTGATACGGGACTAATCAAATGTGTGAATGTCGGAGGTGAAATGGCACCCGGACAAGTAGTCAGACCAATTCTTTGGGAGTGGGTCAGAGACCTGTATATAGAAGCAAAATCTCGAGGTATAGAGTTTTATTTTCATCAATGCGGAAGTATGTTTTTACGTAATGGAATAAACATAGGAGCGTGGAATCTGAACAAGCAGATAGCTTGTGCGGAAGAAATCCAACACGAACTTGAAAGCATGTTTTAATGAATAAATAATATTTGATAAACACTATTTAATGAATACAATCACTGGCGAAAATATAAAATCGTGTGAGCCACTATACGAATATTGGAACAAAGGAGGATTTGTACTCTGCACCGCAGGAGAGGCAGAAATCAGGATAAATGACAATATCTATCATTTGGCAAAGGGGAGTGTATTTATTGTCACCCCATTGATACAGATATATGAAATCAATCCATCTGCTGATTTCGAGCGAATATCATTAGTCAATGATCTAAAAGTATTCTATCCTGTATTCAAACTGATTGCCGACACCGGTATTCCTCTGAAGGTTAGCCAAAGCCCCTGCTGGCAATTAAGCGATGAAGAATTTATCTTCGCAAAATCACAGTATAGTCGCATTGAAGATAAATTGGGCAAAATTGCCGCGAGCACGTCAACAGAAGAACAGGTGATTCTAACTCATCTTATAAATCTGATATGTGTGGAAACCATGCTTGAAGTTGTGAGCAATCATATTAGTAAATTTGACACACCATTTGAATCAATACGAAACAGTAATGTTGCTTATCGCTTTATTCTCTCTCTACATGAGAATTATCACACTGAGCGAACCGTGAGCTGGTATGCATCGCAGGCAAATTTGTCCACCGGGCATTTTTCTGCTATAATTCGGGAGGCAACAGGAAAGTCGCCATCAGAGTGGATATCATCAGTCACAACGACTTATGCGAAACTCTTGCTTGAACAGACTGATAAGAGTATCAAAGAAATTGCAAACGAATTGAATTTCCCTGAGCAGTTCACGTTCCGCAAATACTTCAAGAAATATGCCGGGATGTCGCCGACAGACTACCGGAACGAATCACGATAGACTTGATAAAAAAATGCTGCATCAGTTTTTCTGGCGCAGCATTTTTTATCTATCTGTTAACCCATATTAGTCGGGAAGTACCGGAAGCTGAATGTAGCTCGGATACTGACCTCCGACATGAAGGATGTGTGTACCCTTGTTGTCGGAAATACATCCGGGGGTACCCGGCATGATGCTACCTATTTCATCTTTTGTTGAAACAACTACACGCATTGTCTCGCCGGGATAGAATATCATGCCGATTGGGCTGAGAATAATATCGAGTTCTGCTACCTGACCTGCCGAAAGCTTGTCAATCTGACTGAATGAGTAGTAAGGGCATATATCGGTTGAGCGTTCGGGGTCGAGATGACGCATTGAAGCGCGGAGACGTCCGTGTACACCCTTATACCTTAGGGTAGATGCACCATCCTGCGTGAAGTCATGAAGAGCGGCTCCATTGTTGGGAACTACTGATTCAGAGAGGATATTACCACGTTTGTCAAGCTTCTGAACCCATACAAATACATCCATATCGTCGTAGCCTTCAACTTCGGTGTAGAGTTTGATTTTAGGATAACCAACGAATTTTGTGGCCTTATCGAAAGTTTTCTGGAATGATACACGCACCGGCAGACCATCGGGACTGTAGCGCAGAGCCATTTCTTTTTCAGGAACTTCATCTTTAAGCGAACGGGTTGTGCCGTCAAGATAGAACTTCTCATAAACAGCCTCTTTGGGCGGAAACTCATCGGCAACGATGCCGGTCTTGTTGTCACCTTCGAGGTCGAGGAGAGCGTAACGCACGGCCGGAGTATCTTCCCAGCCGTTCTGTTCATCCTTTAGATAGCGGTCAAAGAATTTCTTTCGCTCCTCGGTGTTGTGCATATCATAGTAGTCAGGCCATTCCTGAGAGTCGTGGATGCGCAGCCACTTCTTGTCTGTGCCCAGCGCACGCCATGCACGGAAAGTACCCATAGTGTGGAGTGTATTGGAATAGCTTGCCGTAACAAATGCAGGAATATTTATCTTAGTGCAGTCTGCCCGTTTATCCTGCCAGATTTCAGCGGTAGCAAGGGGATAAGCATACATCTCATCAATCATATCCTCACGCTGCGCACCGCTCATACTCACATGATTAACCTGCAAACGGTCAAGGAAGTGCGGATCGGGAATACCACCGACATAGCAGATGTCGCGATAGGCATCCTGCAATCCTTCGTGAGACGCGATACATGTAAGATGTGGTGGCTGAGTTGCAGCGATAAACCACTGGGAAAAAGTGAGATAGCTTGTGCCGGTAAGAGCGGTCTTACCGTTACACCATTCCTGTGTGGCGAGCCATTCAATAAGGTCGTAAGCATCGTATGCCTCCTGCGAACCTATCATAGTTATATCGCCCTCGCTGCGGGCAATACCTCGCGGATCGGGATTGCAAACAGCATAGCCCTGGGCACACCAGTAGTCGGGGTCGGGACCCTCAAACTTGGTGAGACCCGAGCTCCACTTATTGCCCATTCCGAGCATATTGAACAGACCTATGTAGCGAGGAGCAGTACCGGCAGTCTTACCGTATGGGCTCCAGGCGATAAGTACGGGCACTTTATCGCCGTCCTTCATCTCGGTGGGTAGATATATATCGGTATATATTGTCACTCCGTCGCGCATCTTCACGGCCACGTCCTGCAACATACGCAGGTCATGTTTCAGAGGGGAACAAGCCGGGTGCAGTTGAGTCCCGGCTTTAAGAATACGGTCACCGGGATTGAATTTGCTCATTACGCCATGAACTACGGCGTCATCAACATAGGGATATGCCGGTTTGAAAATCATTTTTTCGCAGATTATTTCCATAAATCACTTATAGTTATTAATTATTATTCCATTTGCCATTATAACACAAAGTTAAGCAGATAGTTAGCCGCAATATTAGTCAAAATCAGTTCATTATTGAGCAATATCCAAGATGTGAGCTAATACTTATTAGCTATTCAACCAACTGTAGGCATCATCATAAATCTTCCGGATGCTTTCCAGGCGGTCAGTACCTTCAAGGTCTTATGAGATTTCGCCTCCGGCGTTCATTCTCGTATAGGCGAGCCAACGGTATGATTTGCGCAGACCTTTAACGTCATCCGGATTTATTTTCAAATCAACTCCAGGTATTGCAGGAGCAAGTATATCGTATTCGTTTATTGAGGTCATATCGACTATTTTCCATTCGCCGTTGATTTTCTCTATACGTTCGACGAGTAACATGAATGATGTCAATACAGCTTCTTCTCCATTCACCATAAGTTCGCGTGTGGTAGTCATGGGATATTCAACCACAGCACGGTCCGATGCCTGATTTATGCGAATCAGCGGTGGGTTGCATCGATTTACAATCGGGAGCGATTTCTGAGTCTCTACGGGCTCTTTCCCCACAAATGTGTTTACTCCGCCGCTTTGCCATGATGTATGTATATTGGCATCGGGCGCATAACATTCAGCAAGTTCATTGTTTCGGTGACTTACACGATACATACGCTCTGCAACTACAAGATTCTGGATTGCTTCAAAGTCTGTCATATTTTTACTTTCCTTTTCTAAATTCTGAGAGTGTGTTTGGATTTAAACTAAATTAAACATTATGATGCATAATAAACCCTCACTCAGAGTGTTTGTAGAAGAAAAAAATTGAGTTATGTTTAAGAAGAACTTCTATCAGAGACATCTGAGCGAGGGTCAGTGGTCTTATATAAACAAAGTATTCTTTGAAAATGATTGCCGACACCGCAAATATTCTCTGCGCTCC
>JAAVDM010000045.1 GCA_014801815.1 Bacteroides sp.
AAACTTTGCAGAAATCATCTGCCATTACGAATATTTCAGTAATTTTGTCTTCGGTGAGCATAGCGATAAGAGTATTTGTTTGTAATTCAGCACTATAAATTTAATACTTTTATCGCTAAGCACTAAATTTTCAACTACTTAAATTTCATCGAACTCACGTTAATAATAAGTGATATATAAAAAGTATTAGAGAGTAATATAAATCTGTTTTAGTAGTTCTGTTCTGGGCACAGACAAAGCGAGATAACTCATTGAAACTTCAATAGTTATCTCGCTAATCTTTTATTTAACTGGCAAATTACTGGCAAATGCTCAATTTCCAGCTCATCTCTTGCCAGTAGATACGCATAGATTGTATTAGAGAGTAACCACACTTTCCAGTCCGTGAGTCTCACTCACAAACTGCAACACTGCATCTCTAATTTTGTACGGAGCCTCAAATCTAAACCCGTGAGTACCACTCACGAGTTGAATACCCTCCTGTCCCAGCTTACGCTTGAGCCAACGCCAATAGTTTCCGGCCTTTGTATAGTCCGGCTCATCATTGATAGCGCGTACCACATCAGTAGCCGAGAACCACCAGCAGCTGTTCTCGTCATCCCAGACCGCCCTCACCTCGCGATCATTGAAAAACAGTATCGACTTCTTACTCATATATATATGGTGTATATACATATGGTGTCTTAGTTATGCAACTTGGCTAGAGTTCAGTCAAGACATATAAGCCATTTAGTCCGCAGTAAGCCACACAGATTCATTGGCAAGCCGAGTCCCAATCTTCGTCTCGGCATCCTGTGTCTGAAATAATATAATATGCCCCTATACATTCGCATCTACTAGCTCAATATCGTTGTAAATCTTATAACTAAATTCCACTAAATGATCAATATCGACCTTGTTTTTTCTAATAGAAAGAATCTTAATTACGGCAAATTTGTGCATCTGATTTTCAAGTATCAGGATTTCTCCAACTAATAAAGACTTACATCTTGAGGTGTAATCAAATTTGAGAAAATCAGAAGGTTCAGGAAAGCTATTAAACTCTGGATTATAACCAATTCGTAAAATATGATCTTTATAACAATAGATTGAATTATATCCACATTCACTAAACCCTAAGATAAATCTATAATTCCCATCTCCTATCGTGTATTTTCCACTATTCCTTTTGTAGTCAAATTTGACTGTACCACACATTGCTGGATTACTAAACTCCACTTCTTGTAAGTTTAACAATTGACTAATAGTACAAGATGCTTGAATTGAAGAAAATGGGTTGTTTCCTAAATCTGGTTTACGTTTTAAGTCCTCATTATATATGCGGGCTAACAACTCTGTATATATCGCTAGATAATTTTCATCCACCGAAAAATCTGCATATTTAATACCTGACAAGAAATTGGGGAGCGTTTTGTTTTTATTGTTTCGAATAATTGGAATTATATAATCAATGTTGGTGCCAGACATCAGATCTGCTGACAAAATACGTTTTTCATAACCAACCCCGCCTTTACCTAAATTTGCTTTCCTGACATAGTTTTCAGAACATATGCACAGAACCAATTGTGAACTAGTTAACCCTTGCTCCATGAAGAATGCAAGATCATTACCCAAACGAGCGTCCCATTGATCCAAGAAAACGTCTACACCATGTTTTCTTAAATCCGTAGCGAGTTTTAAAACCCAATTCATATGATTTTTATTCTCTTCACAATCCCATGAATATGAGATAAAGAGTTTTGGATGGCCAATATTGTTCATAATATTGATATCGAATTGAACTATAAGACTTTTTTCTATTATTAACTATCAATATCCCTTAAAGATTCCTACACATTACGATTAATTGGTGTTTTGAATCAATCATGAGGATGTCATCGTGTTTCAAATCGTATAAATAACACTTGATACAATCTTTCCTTTCAAAATATTTCATGTACAGGAATATTTTGGAACCATTATTTAGCTACATCTGGTAATCAATTACTCAACATTTCCAGTAGTATTTAGGTGCCTGATAACACGAAGGTCGTTCATTAGCTTAACTCCTTTCTCAGAAAGCCTCCAGAACAAAGCTTGACCACCTTTTGTGGATTTTGCAGGAGTAATCCGGATAAGCCCCAATACATTCATTTGAATTTTGATGGTTTGAAAATCTTTAGAACTTATCTCTGGATTATATGGATTCGGTCCATCAATCTCCTCTACCAATGCCTCTGCAATCGATTTCCTTGCCAAGTAATCATTAAGGGGTTCTATAAAGTATGGAGCTATAAGAGCGAACAGGTCTTTCCATGAAATAGTCGTTTCCCACTTGGAATGGTAAACTCCAGCAATGCCCGACAGTGAAATTGTCTCATCAAGAGATGCAACATCTGCTATTTCACAACCAGCACTTTCCTTCTCTTGTTTGTATTTTCTCAACTCGTCCAATTCCTTTCGGAGCTCATTTATCTCTTGTAGGGTTTCTTCATTTGTTGGGGTATTACCTCTTATCCAGCCAATCGCAGGATATGTTTTTATAGTTTTAGTAAGACTAACAGCGACTTTACCATTTAAGTCATCCGCGTTACTCCAAAACTGCACGAGTCTTCCAGTCTTAACCTTATCTCTGAACGCTTCTAATTTTTCACGTTTATTTTGATCTAATTCAATTTTATCAGTTGTCAATTGATTTATGTTATCATGCAAAAATGCAAGAACTCGGATTCCCTTTGATACGGCGTAATTGTATTCTTGTTCGGTATAGCTTATTCCATCTTCTGTCATTGACCCATACTTGCCACCGATAATCAGAATATAGTAATCGCAATCATCAATGATTCTTTTTATGAATTCCAATTGCTCAGAATCAATAGCAGTAAAAAATTCCATACCGGCGGGAATGCAATCTAGCGACATTACTGTCTGCATAACCTTTCCACGTTCTTCTTTCAAGTCAGAATATGTGGAACTAATGAATACTTGATATCGTTTATCCATCTTGTTATATTTGTTATATGCAGTTTTTAGAAGGCGAAGAACTTGTCTTGCATTCGGTTTTTGAGGTTGAACTTCTTTGTTGAGTCAAGGGCGCGCTCTATGCAGATGAATTTTTTGTCGGGATGCTGCATAAAGTAATCTACAGTTGAATCAGCTAATGTGTTATCTACACAGATATATGTCTCTTTTATACCGTCGGAGGCAAGGTACACCGTGTTGTCTGTAAATTGAGATTGAGGTGTGAGTTTATATGTGAGCATAAAGCCTCGCGAGATTAAGATCTCAGTGATTAGCTCCTGCTCATCAAAGCCCATGGATAATTGCTGCTCTTTTGTCGCAACATATTTATGGAAGAGTTCAAGATTCTCTTCCTCTGATTTTTCAGGATCCGGAGCAAAGTCAGTACGGGGGAAGGACGACTTTGTTAGAGTGAAAGCCTTGAACCCAAGTTGATCAATTTGTTGCTGATCTTCCGGTATAATTATTCGACCCTCATAGGACGTTCTGATTTTTTCAGAAACAGCCTTATTCCTAGCTATGGTAATATCACTTATTTTCATAAATCCACGCTTAATAGCTTCTTTATTCTCTGAGGATAAAGCTACAGGGAATTGAACAAGAATATACTTTCTTGAGCCACCATCTTTTAGATTAAGATTAGTAACCGCATGTCCAGTAGTTCCTGTGCCTGCATAGAAATCGAGTACTATACTATCTTTATTGTTATCAAGTTTTAGTAAATATTCTAAAAGTTGTGTAGGCTTTGGATATCGGAATCCGTAAATACCAAGACTCTCAAGTTCAGTTGTGGCAGTTTGAGTCCCTCCTAAGTTTTGAAGAACTGAAATGACATGACTTTTAATTCCTCTATCCTTGATACAATCAATCCCTCCAGCATTGGTCAGCACAAACCTTGTATTTTGATCTTTTGTATCTTTAACGGGTTCCCAGTTGTTGTCTTCACTCATGAATTGGTCAAGCTGTGCTCTAGCTGCCCAACCACTAGTGATTTTAACATCATTTTTTACTCTGTAGTTTTCAACTACTATGTCTGATTCATGATGCGGCCAGTGTGTAGATTGTGCCTTAAATACAGCATTTTCTACTTCTGCCGGGAATCCGGCTCTCAATGTTAAAGTCTGAATAGGATTCTTGGGCCCATTTTTTACTATTGTATTACGAATGAATTGATTATTCAACTTACTCCCATCTCCAACATTTGGGTCTACCAGATCCGGGAAATCGAATTTATTCGCATCCTTAGCGTACAGCAATACATATTCGTGGCAACTCTTTATCTTTGCCTGATTATCAAAGTTACCGTCTGTTATCCATACGAATTGGGCAATAAAATTTTCGGGCATAAAAACCTCTTCGCATATCTTTTTTAGATGTGCTACTTCCTTATCATTGATAGAAATGAGTATTATACCGTCATCCGAAAGTAAATCTCGTGCCTTTAATAGACGTGCGTAAATATCACTCATCCAAACACTATGCTTTCTTCCTTCTGGAACAGACATTGAGTCAACTAGAACACCATCTTCCGTTATGCCGGATTCTTCCCAATAATGCGCACGATTTTCCGAATAATTATCATTATATGCCGTGAGAGCATCTGCATTATATGGAGGATCTATATAGATAACTTTGATTCTATTGCGATAAGATGGTGTGAGAATTTTTAAGACCTCAAGATTATCACCCTCAATTATCACGTTTTCGGTAGTGTCAGTATTCACACTCCGTTCCTCATCAAAGTGCAATGTAGCGCGAGTAGGTATAAATGCATTGCGTTTAGCCTTTGATTTACCAAACCAACGGAACTCATAGCGTTCAGTCTCATCAACGCTATCCGGATTTACGGCTTTTTTGACTTCATTGATGTCAAGTTGCCCCTCTTGGGTAAACCAATCGGGAAACATCTGACGCAGCTTTTCCAGTCGTTCTGCGTTAATATCCGGAGATTGTATGATATGGTCTTTATACGTTTCCATTGCTATTTATAGTTTGATTGGCTTGCGCCTTGAAGGTTTCATATTCTTTAATGGGAGCTTTATAGTATGCCTCAATTCCAAGAGATTGGAAATGCTTGATTGCACATTTGATACGCCCAATTTCATGAGGAGTTAAAGCCCTTGTGCCGTTTATATCATCAGTGCCTTTAATTTCGACAACAAAATAATATTCATTGTCTTCAGTTGGAGTACTTAAAGATCTTTTGTGTAGAACAACTCCAAAATCAGGCTCATAGTTACCGATTGGTGTCGGAATTTTATACCATGAAGGGAACTTTAGAAAACACAATACCTCAGTATTCGTTATCTTATCTGCATCAACTGCAAAATTCCTTTCAAGAATACTGTCATATAGTGTTTTATCCCATACTCCATGATTGGGGGTATCTACATAATTATCACAGCCGTCCTTATAGAAATCGTCAAATTTGAAATCATAGGTATTCCCGGTTGGACTATATTCTACGCAGCGTACCAATTCATCGAGCTGTATCTGACGAATCTTAAACACTGCCTGTTCCATAAATACAGGTGGGTTCTTGATATATTGGGCTTTGTTATCAATTCCTGCAATTATCTTAAGCACCGATGTATAGCATAAGCCGGTTTTCTCACTTATTTCTTCGATGAGATCATGAGGATTAAATTTTGCTCGCGCATTGTAAGACTCTTCACCATTATATTCTGCGTTCTGAATATTACTAATGTCAGAAATGCGCATACTAAGAACATCAATAGTATAATCACTAATACGTATTTCGTTCAAAGCAGAGATGCTCTTACGGATAAGCTCATCTTCATCCATATGAATGCGATATGAGGTCTTCTTTGCGACAGTATCCCAAAATCGACGGAACACATTCATGAATGTTTCATCTTTCTTTATTTTGAACGTAACGCGATTTATACGTCTGCCTTTATGTGTGCGTTTGGGATTCGGAATTTTCGCACCATCTCCATACAATTCTTCATACTCTTGTTGGTAACTGCGGGCAAAAGTTTCGTATGTCTCATTAGGGACAATAGTGAGTTGGTTTATCTGTTCATCATCAGGAGTATCGTCTGTGTCATAGATTCGCTCTCCATCTTGGTTTACACAGATGCGTAATCCTCTACCTATTTCCTGCCGTTTCTTATTTTCAGAGTAGCTTTCATTAAGAGTGGCAATACCGAATACATTAGGGTTGTCCCAACCGACACCTAAAGCCGAATGGGAAAAGATAAATTCAATCGGACTTTCAAAGGAAAGGAGTCTTTGTTTGTTATGAAGAATCTCATCAAAAATCTCCTTATTCTTTCGGCAAGCATCTTCCTTGTCAGTGTATTCTCCTTGTGTGGTCTTAGCGAAATAAAAGCCTTGTACAGCATCCACCTCAGAATCTGATGGTTGTTTACCACCATTAAATTCAGCAAACACCTGACGATATTTTTGCTCAAAAAGTTGCTTTATTATAGGTCGGTCAGAACTCATATAATTTGCGACCCTATCAATAAATATTAATGATAGATTTTTGATACCCTGAGGTTTCAGCCTATTTTTGTTCTGAAAATGACGTCGTATGAGCCATTCTAACTGCATTGCCCACACCTGTTCTTTATTGGCAGACGACGAGCCTTCAATGATTTCTGCACCGTTTGTAAACACTACATGCCATTTACGGTCAGTCATTGATTTATAAATACGATTTATGGTAAAATCACTATATGACACGTTGGCAGATTTATCCGCAAGATTATCGTCTTTCTTTAACCAACCCGATTCTTTGAACTCAAAGCGTCCTTTGGTTTTATTAAGTTTCCACAGCTTTAGTTTAGCTTTAACTTGTGACGCAGTAGATTGCACCTGACTAATCTCTAATTTCATTGTTGCTTCGTCATTGCTCTCAGAGACAGTCAGAACTTCAAGTTTTTTTACTAACCCAAGCCGATAGCTTTCTGCGGGAGTCAGTTGGTAAAGAACATTCTTTTTAACCGAATGGGTGGCGGAATAGCGGAACTTAAACAGGGGTGTCAATTTCCCAATCCATTGCTTTGAATTATCCGTGTCCATACCCTCCTGAGGCTCGTCCATAAAGATAATTGGATGAGTCTGAGCTATGGCTTCCAGATGAGGCAGATTGTTGAAGAGTCCCTCTCGTTCAACCTGATTTAGTATATTGTTCTCAGAGTTAAATGATGCCAAAGTAAGCACCATAATCTGAAGGTTGTCAGATGTAATGAAATCGTGAAGTCTGCTTAATTTAGAGCTATCATAGACAAATACGTCAGGAGTAACATCATATTTTTCTGCTAATTGATCTTTAAAGTTATCAAAAGTATCAATAACACCCTGTCTAATCGGAACAGAGGGCACAATAACAATATACTTGCTTAGTCCGTAGTGCTTGAATAACTCATATGCAGTCTGGATATAAGTCAAGGTCTTGCCTGTACCCGTTTCCATCTCAATACAGGCATCATTTTCGTCAATTGTGAATGCTTGGTTAACAGGTATTCCGTTCTCAGAACTTACGCGTTTGATGTTATCAATAAACTCTTGCGCCGACAAAGAACAGACGTTAGAATGAATATCCTCCACATGAGCGTTGTCGTAGGTATTTCGTTCCATACCACGAAATACCTCTACCACACTTCGTATGGCAGTGGATTGATGCGGTGGATTTTCAAGTTTAAATTTCATAACAACTTCTTTTTAACGCAGCATTATAATGATTCTACAAACTCCTTGTTTATCAGCTCCTTTAATTCAACATCTAGCAATTTTGAGATTCGCAATAATAGTGTAATATCTGGTTTAGATGGATTGGTGCACCATTTAGAAACAATAGAAGGGTTAATGTCTAGATCATTAGCTAGACATTTGTTTGTTCGTTGTTTTTCTGCCAATACAACTTTAAGACTATTAATCCGTTTGGCCATAATATAAATTATTTATCTGTAAATTTAATGAAAATTTTTCACACGGCAATAATCCAGGACTCTTTTCTGTGTTCCAGATACGATATTTCATTAAATTCAAGATGCCTAACATGTGGAAGTACAGGTAAGAGAAGTTGTTGGTTCTCTTTAATCGGATATGCTATTATCAGATAGACTGCTAACATACGATAGATAAGCTGACAAGAATAGGGATAAGCCACTGAGGATTAACCTCTTCCAGATGCTTAAAATCGTGTCGAGATTGAAATAGCTTTTGGTGTTGTGGTTATCTTTTTGAGTATGTCAGTTTATTATCAGGAGGGAGAAGCGGCGACCGAGTTTTTCCTCAATGGTTTTCAGGCGTGTTTCCTGAGACTTCCGGTAGGCGATGAAGGTGTCGGTTGTGAGAAACTTCTGTTTGGCTGATTTGCGAAAACTTTCTAACTCCTGTCTATACGCGAACATAGTCGGCAGACGCTCGTAGTTAATTAGAATTACGTTGTCGCATAATCGCCTGACTTCGGAGAAGGGAGCTCCCACATCTATTCTTACTTGCTGTGGGATTGAAGGCTTGGGCTGTGTAACCTGCGAGGCTTTAAGAGACTTGTTCTCTTTCGTAATTTTTCCCCTCAATACGGTTGTCGATGCGCTCCCAACCGTGTCCGCGGCGTTGTTCTCTTTCTGTGGCTCGGACATTACCGGAGGCAATCTCTATTGGTTGTAGAAATATAGGGTGTGTGGTCTTGAGTTTCTCTGAAATGGTGGTATGTGGTTTTTAGTTCAGCAGGATATTTTCAAAGAGATGATACTTCCGGCAACCCCTTCTGAGCTTGTGAAGAATCGCGTTCACGACTTCTATAGGTTATACTTGTGTCACATATCCTTTTTTGCTGTTGAGGTAGGGCATAAATTCTTTTTTTATTGTATCTTTGCAAAATACAGTGTATTCGAGTATAGTTTCGTTCGATAGATTAAAGTGTCACAACTCTAATATAGCCAATTTCTATCCCGATACGATGTATTTTATAGTTCTCAAGATTTTTAAGTTTTAAAATAAGTCTAAATTATTTTTATGAGAAGATTATTATTTTCGGCCGTACTGCTCTGTATGAGTCAGTGACTTTTTGCCCAAGGAGGACCGCTCCCCTCAAGGCCCACGGTGTATGCACAGGTAGATGAGGTAAGAAAAGAGTTGAAGCTCGACCAGAAACAATTCGATAAGGTCTACAGTGCTTATGAGAAATTTGATAAAGCTGTTTTTGGCGATTCGGATTCTCGTGATTCAGGATTAGGACGTCCTCAGGGTGGAGGCCCGGGGAAAGGTGGTCCCGGTGGCGGCCGACCTGGCGGACCCGGTATGGGAGGCCCCGGTGGAGGTCCGGGGAAAGGTGGTCCCGGTGGAGCGCCCGGAAAACCCGGACAAGATGGCATGTCCGCATCAAAAGAGCACAAGCAACTTCCGCCAGACTTGGAAAAGCTTGAAAAGACCAAGGCAAAGCAGGAAGAGAAGCTCGACAAATCAATGAAGAAGTTATTTAAAAATAATAATGAGCTCTATACAAAGTGGAAGGCTTTGAGAGAGGCTCAGTTGCGGAAATTGTTTCCCCCCTTTCATCCCTCATAACGAGAGCATGATAAGTAGCTCTTAAAAATGAAACGATGAAAAAGAACGCAATTTTAGCTTTACTCTTCGCCGAAGTGCTTACGGCCTGTGACACCGAAAACAATCTGCCATCCGGAGAGCTGTCCTGGGGTGGTGATATTCCCGGAATGTCCGGCTCAGATGATGGTGATATGCCTGATTTTGACACTACTATATATCCTTATCAAGGACAGACGGCAACTGACGCCGATAAGGATATTGTAGGTACTGATGCCGACATCTATTGGGAGGCCAATACTTTCAAGAATAAGGTGACGGTAGCCTATTCAGGAAACAAAGCCACTGTAGAGACCAATAATCAGGATATACGCTATGAGATAAACGATGCCCATGTCGTAATCGACATGTTGTCGAATTCCGTGAGCGGCGTTGAGATAAACCTTTCAGGAGCGAGCGACAACGGATCTCTGAAGATTTATGGCGAAAAGAAACTGCTGTTGAATCTTAATGGCGTGGAGCTCACTTCAAAGATTGGCCCGGCTATCAACAACCAGTGCAAGAAGCGCATGTTTGTCAATCTTAAGGATGGCTCGGTTAATAAACTTACGGATGCCTCCTCCTATTTCAAAGATCCATACTATCTCAATGGCGCGTTGCCTGATGATGAGGACCGCAAGGGATGTATGTTCAGCGAAAGTAATCTTATATTCAGCGGTCATGGTTCGTTGATTGTGGCCGGTAAAAAGAAACATGGCATAGCATCTGACGGCTACATGTATCTCCGCCCCGGCACTACTATCGCTGTGACTGAAGCAGCAAAAAACGCTATCCATATCAAGGGCGACAAAAGTGAGGATATTGGAATAATTATCGTGGGAGGTCTTATATACACTCTTTCCGAGTCAGAAGCCGGGAAAGGTCTGAAGACTGATTATCATGTTGATATCCGTGGCGGACAGCTCGACCTCAACACCAAAGGGGCTGCTATCTACGAGGAAGATGAGAATGACACCTCTTCTGCAGCCGGTATCAAGACCGACGGTAATGTAATTATCTCGGGAGGTGATATCTCAATCAAAAGCACAGGTACGGGCGGTAAAGGTATAAATGCAGACGGCTCGTTCAGCATGACAGGTGGCAAGACTACGGTCGTGACCACCGACGGTAAATTTGTATACAATGCGGCTCTTGATCTTGATTCGTCACCGAAAGGGATAAAAGCTGACGGCGACATTACGATTGACGATGGGCAGCTCAACATCATGGTTACGGGTGTCAGCGATGGCACCGAGGGGCTGGAAAGCAAATCGGAACTGACAATAAACGGGGGTGTCACCTATATTTATGCCTACGATGATGCAATAAACGCCTCTACCGGTATCACCATAAATGACGGGCGCATATATGCATACGCCGTAAACAATGATGCTATCGACTCCAACGGCTATATGAATCTTAACGGAGGTCTGGTCATAGCTGCCGGATCGAGCGGCTCTGAGGAATCGTTTGACTGTGAATACAGCAACCGTTTCCTTGTAAACGGAGGCACACTTATCGGAACTGCCGGAAATGCTATGAACAAGCCTTCTTCGTCATCGAAACAGCGGGTGGTGATCTACGGCGGTCTATCTCTCAACAAGGGAGATAAAATAGCAGTGCTCGACTCCTCTTCCGAGTCAATTCTCTGCTATACGATTCCCCGGTCGATGAACAGCATGGTTCTTTTTATCAGTACGCCTGACATTAAAGCGGACGCCACATACAGCATCAGCAAAGGAGGCACGTTAAGCGATGCAACCGACAGTTGGAACGGTTGGTTTACCGGCGGCAAATGGTCAGGAGGTACAACTATAGGTAATTTCACGAGCAATAGTGTTATAACTACAGTCGGAAATACCGGCATGGGTGGCGGCGGTTTCCCCGGTCGTCCCTGGTAATTTAAAAATAGCAGAATTATGGATATTATAGAAGCTATCAAGGAACGTCGGTCTGTGAGGAGTTTCAACGGAGAGTCTTTGTCGTCCGATGTGGTGAATCGGCTTGTTGAAGATGTAAAAAATTCCACTGATCCGTTCGGAGGGAAGGTGACAATCCGTCTGAAACAGTTTGATCTTAAGGATGGGTATAAGCCAAGCACTTACGGAATGATAAAGGGCACCACGGATTTTTTCTTGTTGGGCATAGGTTCTGATGAGGCGTCCGCTTTATCGGCCGGGTTCCGTTTTGAGCGGGTGGTGCTTAAGGCTTGGGAGGCCGGTCTCGGTACTTGCTGGATAGCCGCGACATTCAAGGGGTCGGATTTTGACCGCAATGAGACATGGCCTGACGGAGAGGAACTGAAGATTATCTGTCCGGTGGGTGTTGCTGCGAAACAGAGTCTGTTGGAAAAGATGACACGTCTGACATTGGGCAGCAAAAATCGCAAACCTTTTGATACGCTCTTTTTTACTGATGATTTTAAACAGCCGCTCTCACAAAAAAGTCATTTCGGGGAAGCGCTCGAAATGCTCCGTCTGGCACCGTCTGCTACAAATTCCCAGCCTTGGCGTGCCCTTGTAGCGGGAGATACTGTTCATTTCTATTACAAGCCCAAGAGTGCGGTTTCTATTCTTGATTGCGGTATCGGTATGTGTCACTTCTATCTCACGGAGGAGTATCAGGGACGTAATGGCAGGTTCTTTAAGGCTGACTCTGCCGTAACTCCTCCGGAAGACTGGAAATATCTTTACTCTTTCAAGGAGGAATAAACGGAATGAAATCATCTTTAAGTCTATAATATTGTTCTCACCTTATTAGTTTGACAGAGTGTGTCGGCCATACGATGACCGGCTACACTCTGTTTCTTGATGTGGAAAGTATATAAACATGGTTATTTTGATTGGTGGTGCCTCTCATACCGGCAAGACAGCTTTGGCTCAACGACTTCTTGAAAGATATAAATATCCGTATCTGAGCATTGACCATCTGAAAATGGGACTTATCAGAAGCGGCTATACTCATCTGACACCTGAGAGTGACGACAAGAACTTAACGGAGTATCTGTGGCCGGTAGTACGGGAAATGATTAAAACGGCGATTGAGAATAAGCAAAATCTGATTGTCGAGGGTTGTTATATACCCTTTGATTGGCAAACGGATTTTGAGACCGGCTATCTCTCTGACATCAGATATTTATGTCTGATATTCAGCGAAGGATATATCCGTTCTCATTTTGAGAGTATTAGGGATTATGCCAATGTAATTGAGTGTAGAATTGATAATTCAGATTATATTTTAACTACTGCTCTTCATGATAATGCCTATAATCTTAGTATGTGCAGGAAGTATGGTCTGAATTATGTCCTTATTGAAGATGAGTATAGTATTGACATAAAAACTTTAGCTCCGGATTGATTATAAATTCTCATTAAGATTGAGAGATCGGGAGCTGTTATACTTGCTTGTTATTGAGAGTTTTTTGTGTGTTATAAGGCTCGGTTTATGAGGATAAATTGAGTTATGACTATGACTTCAGGCACGGATTATACAGTTAGGTTAAGAAACCGGTTATTGTCAACTATTCGATGACAATAACCGATTAAGTAGCTCTTAAATGTTTCAGTCAAGTGTCTGGACACCGCCACCGTTTACCATAAGAGTCTGGCCACTTACCCATGCGGATATGGGGGCTGCGAAGTAAAGCACTGCACCGGCAATGTCCGAAACTTCGCCAAGGCGGTGAATCGGAGTATGAGCCAGCATCTTTGATTCAATCTCAGGCGTAAGTACCGTAGCGAGAGCATGTGTGCGTGTAGCTCCGGGACCGACATTATTGATACGTATTCCCATCGGGCCGTAATCGAAAGCAAGATTAGAGGCGATATGATTAAGGGCGGCTTTCGATGAACCGTAGATAGCCATATCGGGACTGTTATTGATACTGCTCATTGAAGTGATGTTGATAATACTGCCGTAGCCGGATTTCTGCATGTGCGGTGCAGCGAGTTTGCACAGCTCCCAAGGAGCAAAGACATTGATTGCATAGATACGTTCTACGTAAGCACGGTCAATCTTGAATGGATTTTCGCGGCCTCCACCGCCGAGACCTGCATTATTGACAAGTATATTTACGGTGCCGAATGTTTCCACAGCGAAGTCAATAAGATGAGTGAGGTCTTCGCTGTTAAGCACATTACACACAACAGCCGTACTTTTACCGCCGGTTGCTTTAATACCGTCGGCTACACTCTGTGCTTTCTCCATTGAAATATCGCTTACCACAACTGCAGCCCCGGCAGCCGCAAGAATTTCGCATGAAGCCTTACCGATGCCGTCGCCTCCTCCGGTCACGACAGCAACTTTTCCCGTAAGATCAAATAGTGATTCCGTGTTCATAATCAATACACTTTAAATTTAAAAGTAGCTCTTAAAAATTAAACGATATATGGTTTGAGTTGCAGTTTTTGAATCTTGAACAATAAAACGTGGTTATTTTTGGCCGCTTCGGACTTGTCACTCAGTCGAATACTGAAGTATTCTCCTTCGTTCCGCGCCCGAATCACCTCAAAAATAACTGCGTTTTATATGTTCTTTAATTTTTAAGAGCTACTTACCTAAAACATATCTCTTCTGATAGTGGTTCATACATTTATTTTTCTTAAGTAGCTCTTAAAATTTCAGTTACAGTCTTTGAATCTTGATATAATAAAACATCAGGGTTCGGACAGATTGTCCGAACCCTGATGTTTTATTATATCAAGATTTCCAGATACTTACTTCACAATCTTTATAGTCTTACCATTTATACGTATCAGGTAAGTACCTTTTGCGAGATTTGAAATAAAGGTATTGTCAGCGTTCTTCTTAACGAGATAGCCGTTGATTGAGTAAACGTCAGCTGTACCGGCTTCTCTGATGAGGGCTTCGATACCTGACATGCCGGTTACTGTACATTGAGCCGTCAGATTAGAACCGTCGGTGGTTGTGGCTGTAATTACTGCTAAACCTACGCTTAGGATAGTTACATTTCCTTCGGCATCAACGGTTGCTATATCCTCGTCCGATGAACTCCAAGCCACAGTCTTGTCAGTGGTGTCATCGGGCAGTATGGTAGCTGTCAGAGTAACGACAGTACCTGTTTCTGCTTCGATTGACTCTTTGTCAAGAGTTATTGAAGTAGCATAGATAATCTCCGGTTCTTTCTCAATAACTGTCACGGTGCATGATGCGGTCAGACCGTTGGCGGTTGTGGCGGTGATGATAGCGGTGCCGGGAGCGATAGCGGTTACAACGCCATTGTCAACAGTGGCGATTTCAGGTGCCGAAGAAGACCAAGTCACAGACTTGTCGGTAGTATTCTCCGGGTCAACGGTAACTGTGAGGATCAGCTCGTCGCCTTCAAAGAGGTTAGCTTCCGTTACGTCGAGAGTTATACCTTCGGCTTCGATGATCTTCGGCGTTACAGTAATCACACAAGTTGCATATACCGATTCTACCGCCTGCGATGTAGCTGTAATTATTACCTCACCTTCAGAGAATGCTGTTACCAGACCTTCGGGATCTACATTGGCTATTTCCGGATTAGACGAAGTCCATGTAACTGTTTTGTCAGATGCCTCTTCGGGTATAACAGTAGCGGAAAGCTGCAGTGTGGAGTCAATCTCCATGTCGGCTGTAGTCTGACTGAGTATTACTTCCGTTGGCATAATCGGCTGAACACCGCCTATCCAGAGCGGGAATACCTCGCTGACTTGTTCATCATACATGTCGTAACAAATCAGATCGTAAAGTCCGTCGGGGAGATTATAAGTAAAGTTAACATAACCGCTGAATACTTCACCCGGAGCAAGCGAGATATTTATTCCGTTATTGGCAATCTGTTCGTTAGTGCCGTGTGTAAATACGTTAACAAAGAAAGTCCCGCTGTATTCCACCTCACCAATATTCTCGATAGTGATATCAAATCTTGTAGGTACACCACTGAGTACGGTTGTAGCGGCAGAGAAATTGGAGACACGGATTTCAGCACGTTCTTCAGGTAGGCCGGATGTTAAAGTGAGATTACCTTCGGCATCAACATTCATATTGAAATAGCCGGACATTGTCAGAGGTACTGAAAGATCCTGCCAGTTACCTTCAGCAGTCCGGAATACAACGTAAGCCTTATAGTTTCCTGCGGGAAGATCGTTGGGAATATAAATAGTGAAGCTGCCGAAACCACTGATACTGCCGTTTTGAGCAGCCTTGAAACTTAATTCGCTACCGTTCTGAGATATGTACTCATCTCCTGTTTCGGAAACAACTTTAAGATAGAAAGTGGCTGTCAGCTCTTCGGGAGAATAGTTAAATATACCTCCGTTATTGCCGATAGCAATGTTGATTCTGTTTTTATCTATTACAGTGGCGTTAATTCCGCCGGTGGTGTAGATAGGATACCATACTTCAGAGTTGCCTGTAGGGGGCTGTATACCGCATATTGCAGTCTGAGCGGAATTATAACCTCCGGAGAAACCACCTATTCCTACAAGTCCCGGGTCAAGAGCCGAGAGAAGGAACCAGCCGTTGCCGTGACCGCTCCAGCCCCAGTTGATATGATAGTATCCGTTTTCGTAACCGTCACACACAAATTCGTGACCTCCTTCGGGTGCCTGACCGCCGTAAATAACGGGGCGTCCTGCCTGAAGTTCAGAGTAGATAGTATCTTCCCAGTCGTTAGTATTGTAATATTCCCTTTTTAGGTAACGTATGCCGGTATCGTAATTGAAAAACTCTTTCAGAGCGTATGGTACATATAAGTCTGACGCTCCGCTCTCTACAGAAGAGTAATTCATATTGACACTGACACCGCAGGCATACATCAGCCGGGCAACAGCCTGCTGCTGCGCATAGTCGGCGCTACCGTCATAGACGGGAAGCATATTTTCGTATTCAAAGGTAGTGGCGCCATAGTCGAAACCTAAAGTCGTACCGTTCCAGTAATAGCTGTGGCTACCTTTACCTGTGACAGGATAATTATGATATTTAATTACCTGTGCCATAGCTGTAGCCACACAACCGGTGACACTTTTTCCGTCAGGGCTCTGAGGACAGTCAAGATTGTAGGGAGCGTCCTGATCCCAGCGTGTTTCAAGCATTTCGGTTATAGGTGCGCGCTCGGCACGGGGAGCCGCACTGACAGATTGCTGAACAGGCATGTCCTGAAAGCAGGCAGCTGCTTCGTTTGCATATTGCTGCAACCACCATTTAAGCTCGGGGGAAGCATTGTCAAAGTCGAAAACGCCGTTGTCGGAATATCCGAGCAAAGCCGGCATACGGTCATCGGCTGAGGCGACAATAAAACCGCTGTTGCCTCTGTTAAAGATAAAAAGAATGTCATCGCCTTCAGCCTTCTCGGTGTGGGAAAGTGAGAAGGAGGCTTTTCCCGGTAGTTTCCGGCCTACTGCAGAAGTCTCTATACGCTGCAGTGCCTGCTCCGGAGTCAGAGGGGCAGCGTCTGTACTCAGGCAAGGAGCAAGAAGCAATAACGACCCGCCGATGGCTCTCATGAGGTAATTAGAATTCATACTATGGCAAATCTATAGTTAATAATAAAAAAGTAGAATAAGGTATAAACGTATGTAAATATATTTTAGTATATTTTCAGATTTAAAATATTTTTATCTAAATTTGTAAGTTAAGTAGCTCTTAAAAATTAAACGATACATGTTTTCAGGTAAAGTCTTTGAATCTTCAACAATAAAACTTGTTATTTCGGGTTGCTGCGGACTTGTCACTCAGTCGAATACTGGATCGCGTCCGAATCGCCTTAAAAATAACTGTGTTTTATATATTCATTAGTTTCTAAGGGCTGCTTATATTTCAAGTTATAAATCTATGAGAATACTATTAAAGAAAGTCATTACTATATTTTTCAGTTTGGCCGGTCTGCTGTTTGTGCCCTCTAAGAGTTATGCTGAAAGTAATTTTAACTTTATCATGTACGGAGGAGCAAACAATTTCTGGAGTAATACGCTCTTTCAGTTTCCCGCTTCATTAATCAGTAACATTACGACAATGTTGATTAGTGATGAACCCTACTTGGGCGGTTCTTATCGCTACGAAATCTTTACTATAAAAGAGGCGGGTAATAAAGTCCCTATGTACAGAGGCAGATTTTTCGGTTTCAGAGCCAAAGACCTTTTCAGTGACATTCAATATGGTCTTAAACTCGGCTGGTCACCTGAATATTTTCCAATAAGTATGTATGCTTCCTGTGCTTATCAGTTTCGTAGATTTGAAGCGGAATTCACAGCTACCGGACATCAGAAATACAAGCTGAACAGTATCCGTCCGGGAGTAGGGCTTCGCATCACACCATTGATACATCGGGTGGAAGACGACAGCTGGAGTCCTCTTGTAGAGGCGGGTATCAGTTATAATTATTATTTTAATGTTAAAGGTGCTTATGATAACAATAAGGATCAATTTAATAATGGTCTGATATCTACATTTGCAATCGGTGTACGTGATGCTAATGTATCTCTTACCGGTGGTGTTGAGATAGAACACAAGAACCTCTTTAACAGAAATTTTTCGCCTGATAACGGTTTGACCTTTCCATACGCTGAGGTAAAGACAAAAAGTATTACTATATTCGTTTCATTTACTCATGAATTCCATTGACAGGTAGGTTATTGTAGGAAATATTCTTCCTGCACAGGTACGGATATAATGGCTCTGTCTGCTGCATGTCCAAGGCGTTACCGACCGGTAACGCCTTGGACATGCAGCAGACAGAGCCATTATATTATAAGCAGCCGAATCTGTGGCTGTCTCTTAACTGTCCGTTACTTTATTTTAGTAACCGTTGTAGTGAATACGTTCAGGCTGCCACTTATCTATCGGGGCGTGATCGGTAAGCGGGTAGCCTATCGGGATAAGACTGAATGGGATTATACCTTTCTCTATTTTGAGTATCTTACTTACTGCTTCAGTGCGGTCGTGATACGGATAGAGGCATGTCCATACAGCACCGAGACCGAGGGCATGGGCAGCGAGGAGAATATTTTCAGAGGCCGCCGACAGATCCTGTTCCCAGAGAGTAGAGTTTTCACCGTCAAGGAATCTGTCAGGATTGCCGCATACAACTATGGCTATCGGAGCCTGTGCGGTCATCTTTGCGTAAGGGAGAGCGTCAGCAAGGCGAGACAGTAAAGCCCGGTTATCGACGAGAATAAATTCCCAAGGCTGCTTGTTTACAGCTGTCGGCGCACTCATTGCAGCATGAAGAATAGCCTGCTGCAATGATGCAGGAACAGGACGGTCGGCAAAACGCCTTATACTGGTACGTTCAATTATATTTCTGTACGCGGGGTTTTCTTCTATAAGAGCGCCGATTATATCATTTTCCATAATGAGAAGTTTTTAATAAAAACGAACGGGAGTCTGGAAAAGTTGAGGTACGTGAGAACCAAGATGCGGCTTTCGGTAATAGAGTGTAAGTCAGCCGCCGAGTACTGATATCAGCAGGCCGGGCAAAATAACTGTTACATAACAGGGCATAATGTGATAAGCATTATATGTACTTATTTGGTAGGTGGATAAATCAAATGACTGTGAGATTGGAGCCAGGATAATAGAAACTGAGAATCTCCCGGTAATTATATCCGTGAAGCGCCATGTTTGCGGCACCTATCTGACACAGACCTACACCATGCCCCCAGCCCCGGCCGTTGAGAAGGAGCGTGTCACCACAGTCCTTAATGTTAAAGGCTGAGGAGTAAAGATGTGTCGGTGAGAGGAGACGGCGTATCCATAATTCCTTGCCGAGGTCAAGAGTAGAGTTGGTACCGTGAATACGCAGGAGGTCTATACGACCCGAAGGCCCGCGATGTAAAGGTTCGAGACTCGTTATTTCTCCTATGTCACGTCCGAAGCATCGGCTCAGATTTTCTTTTATCATAGTTTTGGAGACTTCGGTCTGCCAGCGGTAGCCGTAACCCTCGGTGGCCATATCGTAATCTTTGAGTATTGAGCTTAACAGTTGTCTGCGTTGTTCGGCCGGAAGTGTGGATAGGTCACACCATGGGTCATTGAAACTTTCGAGACAGTTTTCGGAACGGTTTTGCCAGCATGTTTCAAACACTTCGGTACGACCTCCGCAACATTTTGAAAAGCGGGCGTCAACAAGACTGCCGTCGTGAGCTGTCAGGACTTGTCCCGCCGTATCGCGTATGGCCTGCAGAGCTATAGGAGCAATAGGCTGTAATCCTTGATAACGCTGACAATGGTCGTCCGAACATACATCACAACCGTGATGTCCGGCCGTATCGTCCCAACCTGTCAGACAGTCAGAAGTATTTTTATAACCGCTGTTATCGCAGGGGTGTGTATTCAGCACTTTACCTAAAGCCCAGCTGCGCGATATGACTGCATGGGCTTTAAGAAACTCCGCAGGTGCTTCAGGATTCATCTCGCTACCTACCACACACTCAAGATATGTCTCAAGGGGAAGAATATTTATCAGGGTTATATTCCGGTCAGCTTCAGAAACGGGACTCTTTGAGGAAGGGGTATATTCTCTTAATTCTCCCGGCAGACGTGCCTCAATGGTGCGTTGCCAGTGAAAACCGTCGCCGATAAGCATATTGCTGACAAGCGTATAGTTCATATATTGCTTTAAAAGCGGCGAACCTGCAGTCTTTATGCCTACTTTTATGTTGTAATCATTCATGTTATTGTAACAACCGGTTAGGGGATAATTTGTGGGATAAGTTTCCGGTGTGGGAGGCCGGCCTGAGAAAAAAAGTGGAGCGCACAGGCGTCTTTCCACCGTTTCGATATAAAATCAGTCAGGAGGTTTAAGACAGATGCCGGGCGGCAGGGTTGGGGATATGGAGTATTTTTTGTAATTTCGCTATTGAAGACTAAAAGATGGTCTGGTTTTAATACGAATAAAAAGTAGGAGTTACTCAAATTAAATTTTTTAATCACTTGAAGAAGGATTTTCGAGAGAATAAAAGTCACTCCCTGAGAGAAATGATTCCTTTTTGAAGAGAAGAATATTTATGGATAAGATATATGGAATGGTGGCGGCCCGGTTGGGGCTGTCACTGAAAGCGGTGACGGCTGTTGCCGGGCTGCTTGAGGGGGGAGCTACGATACCCTTTATCAGTCGTTATCGTAAGGAGGCCACCGGTGGTCTCGATGAGGTGGCTATACGCGATGTGGAGACCACTTTGAAAGCTGTCCGGGAACTTGAGGCACGCAAAGCGTTTGTAACCGAGGCGATAGAAGCTGCCGGTGCAATGACTCCCCAGCTACGGCAGAGACTTGAGGCTGCTGATTCAATGACTGAGGTCGAAGATCTTTATGCTCCCTATAAGCCTCGTAAACGTACACGAGCCACTATGGCACGCGAGAAAGGACTTGAACCGCTTGCCAGACTTATCATGCAGGGTAAAGTCACTGATATTGAGACTTTGACACGTTCTTTCGTAGGGAAGAAGGGAGTCGGCAGTGCGGCGGAGGCTTTGGCAGGTGCATCGGATATAATAGCTGAAATGGCTTCCGAGTCAGAAAGCCTGCGTAATATGGCCCGTAATACTTATCGCCGCGCGGCTTCGATAGTGTGTGTGCCTGCTAAAGGACGTGATGCGGAATTGGCCGCCTCACCTTTTGCACAGTATGCGGATTTCTCTCAGACGGTACGCCGTATGCCTTCCCATCAGTATCTTGCGCTACGACGGGCTGAGAACGAAGGTATGATAAAAGTCCGCTACACGATTGATGAGGTAGACGACCGTCTTGACGAATCACTGGCACGTTCTTTCACACCGCATGGTGCAAGTCGCGTGTGCCGTGAGTTTATTGCCGGTGCCGTTTCCGATGCCTCGAAGAGACTGTTGCGTCCTTCTGTCGAAAACGAAGTGTCGGCCTCACTCAAGGAAGATGCAGACCGTGTGGCTATTGACATTTTTGCCGGTAATCTGCGGCAGCTTCTGTTAGCCTCGCCTCTCAAAGGGCGGCGTGTACTGGCTCTTGACCCCGGTTTCCGTACGGGATGTAAGGTTGTGGCTCTCGATGCGCAGGGCAATCTGCTGGAAGATACCGTTATCTATCCCGTACCCCCCAAAGCCGATATCGCCGGAGCAGCTTCGACATTACGGCGTCTTATAGAACGTCACCGTCTTGATGCTATAGCTCTCGGTAACGGTACTGCCTCACGCGAGACGGAACGTTTCTTGAGACAGGAACATCTTATGCCTGATAATGCGATATTTATTGTCAGTGAGAGCGGTGCATCCGTTTATTCCGCTTCAGATGTGGCGCGTCACGAGTTCCCGGATAAAGACGTCACCGTGCGTGGTGCTGTGTCGATAGGACGGCGGTTGATTGATCCGTTGGCGGAGCTTGTGAAGATAGATCCTAAGTCGATAGGTGTAGGGCAGTATCAGCATGACGTGGATCAGGGAAAGTTGAAAAATGCCCTTGATTACACCGTTATGTCGTGTGTTAATGCCGTAGGTGTGGACGTTAATACGGCATCGGAACGTCTGTTATCGTATGTGTCGGGTATCGGGCCTGCATTAGCGGCCAATATCGTAGCTTATCGTGCCGCTAACGGCGATTTCTCTACACGACGCGAATTGCTGAAAGTGCCTCGTCTTGGAGCAAAAGCTTTTGAGCAGGCTGCAGGATTCTTGCGTGTGTCAGGCGGTACCGAACCGCTCGATAATACAGGTATACATCCTGAAAGTTACCATATAGTGCGCGAGATGGCACGTCGTTTGGGCGTGAGTCCTGACAAGTTGCCGGCTGACAATAAACTGCTTGACCGTATTGACGTGAAGGCTCTTGCCGCTGAAGGTGTAGGCGGAGAGGCTACTATGGCGGATATTGTGGCTGAACTTCGTAAACCCGGACGTGACCCGCGCACCGATAATGCTGATACCGCATTCACACCCGGAGTCGAAAGTTTTGAACAGCTTGCTGTCGGACAGGTCTTGCCCGGTATCGTCAATAACATAACTGCCTTCGGTGCCTTTGTCAATCTCGGTATCAAGGAAAACGGCCTGCTGCATATCTCGCAGTTGTCGCGCCGTCGTGTCAATGCCGTTTCGGACGTGCTTCATCTCGGTCAGCAAGTCGAAGTGAAAGTTATCGACATCGACACTGAAAGGCACCGTATAAGCCTGTCATTGCTGCTCTGACTTCATCTCCTCACCTCGCTAAGCCCGAAGCCGGAACCAAGACAAAAGGCTGACGCACCCTTATGAAAGTGAGGGTACGTCAGCCTTTTCTTTTATCTTCAGACTCCGGCTCCGACTGTAGTTCAGTCTTCAGCTTCGGGTCGGCTTTGCTCCGGCCCGGCAGTGATGTGGGCGTGGAGGCGGCGGTAGAAGGGGTGACGGCCGAGCGTGGCGGCGTCGCCTATCAGGATAAGCTTCATGCGTGCGCGCGTCATGGCTACATTCATGCGTCTCAGATCCCGGAGGAAGCCTATCTGGCCGTCTTCGTTGCTGCGTACCAGCGACACGATGATGACGTCGCGCTCTTGTCCCTGAAAGCCGTCAACGGTGTTGATGGTGATGAGGTGTCGATAGGGCTTGAACCAAGGGGTATTTCTGAGCAGACGCCGTAAGTACTGTACCTGTGCGCGATAAGGAGAGATAATCCCGATGTCGATACGTTCGTCAAGTACATGCTCGCGTCCTATCATCTCCAGATAGCGCTGAAGCACAGCAAGGGTAAGCAGAGCTTCGTCGCGGTTGACACGGCCGAAGTTCTGTCCGGCTAAGGCTTCCCGGAAGGCCTGTTCTTGGTCAGCAGCATTTTCATTCTTGAGCAGAGTGGCTGTGTCTATCCATTCGAGAGGAGTGTCAAAATCGAGAATACCCCGGTGTTCTACCTCGGGAGCGGCCTTGATAGCGCCCCCGTAAAACCAACGGTTGGGGAAGTCCATGATTTCACGACTCATACGGTACTGAGTAGTGAGCAGGGTTACGGTTTCGGGGTGCATTGCCACAAGTCGTTCCATAAGCGAGATACCGAGTCCGCCGCGCATAGCTTCATAACTCTTGACTGTGGCAGGAAGCTGACAGTGGTCACCGGCCAACACAAGGCGCTGCGCACGACGTGCCGGTATCCAACAGGCGGCTTCAAGAGCTTGTGCGGCTTCGTCAATAAAGACTGTGCCGAAGCACATACCCTCAAGCAAACGACTTGCACTCCCCACCAGTGTACAGGCTACCACACGTGACTGACTGAACAGATCGTTGTTGATACGAATCTCCAGTTCTGTAGCACGCGAGCGGAGGCGATCCATTTTCTGATGCCACTGATCATTGCCCCGTCGGTGCCCCTGCAGTTCGCGTATGGCTTTACGTATGCTCCATAGTGTAGGATAGTCAGGGTGTGCCTCGAATCGGCGTTCATAGGTGGAAGCAAGCATCTTGTCATTGACACGCGAAGGATTGCCAAGACGCAGCACACTGATGCCTCGGTCGGTAAGGCGCTCGGAAATCCAATCGACTGCCATATTGCTCTGGGCACATACAAGCACCTGACTCTCGCGGTGGAGGGTTTCATGTATGGCTTCGACAAGTGTGGTTGTCTTGCCTGTTCCGGGAGGGCCGTGTACGACAGCCACATCTTTGGCGACAAGTACCTTGTTGACTGCCTGCTGCTGCATGGCATTGAGATAGGGGAAACGAAGCGGGGCAAATGTCAGTTCGCCGGCCCGGCGACGGGAGTAAACAAAGTCGCGTAATTCACCTAAACGGCCTTTGGCTTTGGCAAGGCGGTCAAGGGCTTCAGTCATGGCGCGGTAAGTGGTTTCGTCGAAAGAGAGCATCACTCCGGCTGAACTTTCCGCAAGCCGTCCGATGTCGGCACTGTCGGGCACGATGACAGCCATACGGTCACTGTCAACATAGCTGACTGTGCCGGCTACGTGATGCTGAGGTCGGGCATCGGCGGCTTCGCGCAGAGTGAAGAGTGACACCGGACGTCCGTATTCAAAATTATGGTCACTGTCGTTGTCTTCGGAGGCCGGACGATAGAACTCCGCTATCCGTTGGTTAAGTGAGTTATAGTATACGCGCCCGAGGCGTACAGGCCACCATGCGTTGCCGCGTTCTACGAGGCGCGTCATACCGATGGTATCGGTGAGGCGGCTGAATGCTTGCCGCTCGGCTTCGTATTCGAGCTGCAGCAGGCGCCGCTGTTCAGCTATTGTCGGGAAGGGGGTGTGCATAATTTGACAACGAAGCCGAGTCTCGGAGGAAACGGCTTCGTAAGGTGTAAAAATTGTACGAGTCGGACAAAAACTTAGAAGAGGTTACGGGTGGGGAGGGTAGTGGAGTAACGTGAACGGAAGCGCTCGACGAGGCGCTGCAACTCACGTGAGAAATGGTAACCGGTCCAGACACCGGAGTTGGTGAGTATCACCCAGCACTCTCCGTCGGGAAAGTGTTCGACAAGAGCATGAGTGGAAGATAGGGTACCGGTACGTGTCCAGCGTCCCCGTCCGTCACTTTCGGTCCATCCGCGTGCCAGTTTGTGGTCATCGTTGCCGTAGGCTGTCAGAGTATTGAGCGATGTAGGATTAAGTATGTTGTCTACAACCGGACAGCCATCTACCGAAGCTATAAGCCGTGCTATATCGGCTGCTGAAGCACACCAGCCGCCACCACCTTTAAGAGCACGCACGTCACTACCGCCATAGACACGATCAACAAGGCGTCCGCTGCCGTTGAACTCTTCTACCTGTTCATTGTCAGGCCCGTAGTAGCGGGCCTCATGTTCGCTGCGTTCGGCATAATAATTTGTAGCCGGACGGAAACCGTGACACCCTGCAGGCTTCAGAATATTGTCTGTGACATACTCCCAGTAGCTTCGTCCCGTGATACGCTCTATAACCATAGACAGCACCATATATCCGAAATTAGAATAGATACGTCCGGCACCCGGAGTGAAAGCTATGCGTCGTCCGAGAACTATGCGTATCAGCTCTTCGGGAGTGGGAGGTGTGTCAAGGCGTTTGGCAGCCATTATCTCGCGTGTGGTGAACATCGGGTCTCCGGCACCTCGTCCGAAGCCTCCCTGATGCAGCAGGAGATGATCGACCGTAATGTCAAGCATACGCGGGTCACACATGGCCGATGTATATGAACTGTCGTTGAGAATGCCTTCAGGGCCGAATACACGGCTTTGCAGCGACAGGCGCCCTTCTTCGCAGAGTTTCATGACAGCTATGGCTGTAACAAGTTTGGAGGCGGAAGCCATACGCATTATTGTAGTCGCTTCCATACGTCTGCCTTCCTCACGGTCGGCCCAGCCATAACCCTTGGCATAGAGTAACGAGTCATTGCGTGTCACTGCCAGTGAAACACCCTTTATGTCCCACTTGTCAAGAAAACGTTCTATTTCGCGGTCCATAGCCTGAAGCGGTGCGTAGGCTGAAGATACATTGGTAAGAGTATCCGACCACAGCCGGCCTGCCGTAATGGCTGCCTGCTGAATTGAGGGCTGTGCCTTTACCGCACCGGGGTGTCTCCACAGAGTTATAATTATAAGGGTACAGATACACACACTGAACAGCATGGTCAGTGTCGTGCCGCGTCTAATGTCTCGTCGTGTCATGATGGTAGGTTGTGCTTGACGGTGCAAATTTAACTATTTTTTTTCAAACAGTTCTTTTCGGGGGTAGACATAATGTTGACAGTAAGTATAAATAAGTTTATTAACAAAGTGTTACGTATATTATGAAGAATAGGAAATATATTATTGAAGTAAAATTATTAGCATTTGTTTGCATATTATAATTTATTTCTATATCTTTGCAGTAATTTTTAACAAAATATCTCTTTTTAATTACACACTATCATTCCTTATCCTCTGTCATAATGGTGAATGTATACTGATTATGACATTTTTTCTTCTCATTCTCTGCCTCTACGGTTAAAAACCGCTGCCTTTAGGAATATAGATATGGTCTTTCACTCTGCTGTTTTGAAGGAGTGAAAATTTATATATTTTTAGCTTTTTTTGTTAAATACAAGAATTACAACCATAAAATACAACTAAACAACCGAGAGCATGAAGAAATTTACATCTCTATGCCTTTCCTCTCTGGTTTGTCTCAGCACTACAGCAGGCACTCAGTCACCGGCACTGAAGTCTACTGTCAAGTCCGCTAAGAAAACAAGAACGGAAATGCCTAAATCGGCATCACGAGGCGTCAAGGCTCCTGCACGCATGACTTCTCATCTGCGTAAGACTACCAACGGTCTGACTGTGGAGCGTACCCGTACACGTCTGAACACGGACGTATTACACAAGGGGCATTTGAAACCGGCGATGTTCGCACCCGCAGAGAACTCGCTGTATGGCTTCCTTATCTATGAAGCTTCTCAGACAGATGGTAAACTCGGCTTCTGTTCAATAAATACTGAAACTGGTGTTTATGAAACAATCTTCCCTGAAGATACCTATAATGCAACCGGTGCCGGAATGGTCAATGGTAAAATTTATGCAGCCGGTTACAGTATTTTCTGGGGTATGCTGTTAGGTGCTTACATAGTGACCTATGATGCTGAAAGTGGAAATGTGGAAGATTTCTATGAAGTAGACGTTGAAAACCATATGGATCAGGTATTTTTGGCATCAGCTTTCGATACCGAGGAGATGGCTTTCTACGGCACCACATTGTCCGATAGCGACGGTTATGTCTTCACCAAGTATGATGTGTCAACCGGTACGTTCACTTATTTAGGCCCGACTGACAACTTCACTTCAATGACTTACAACCAGCAGACCGGAGCACTTGTAGGTGTGGAACAGGCTGATGACGGCAGTTCGATGCTGTTTGAAGTCAATCGTGCTACAGGAGAGACCGAACCTATCTGTGAAATAGAGTATTACACTGCCTATCCCGGCGGTATATGCTGGAGTCCGAGTCAGAATGGTTACATCTGGAACCCGAATGACAATGATTTCAGCGCTCTGGTGGCTGTATATGAAGATGGCAGCGTAGATGAACTCTGTTTTCTTGAAGGTGCTGCGGAGTTCGGCTCGCTTATCTGTACTGAAACTGCTTTTATCGACCCGGCTGCTCCTCAGCCTGCAGTGCTTGTAGGTGCTGATTTCAGCAACGGTTCGCTCAGTGGCTCTGTGACGTGGACGATGCCTTTGGAATCTGTTGGCGGCGAATCTCTGAATGGTGAGATTGACTATACCGTGTACTGTGATAAAGACGTTGTAACCGAAGGCTCTGCACAGCCGGGTGCCCAGGTAACTGTTGATATGACAGTAAAGCAGGGTTCGCATATCTTTAGTCTTGTACCGTCGGTAAATGGTCTTGAAGGCCGTGCTTCCAAACTGAGTCTGTATGTTGGTAACGATACTCCTCTTGCTCCTGCCAACGTGACCCTGACAGGTGCTACCGTAGAGTGGTCTGCTGTTACTATCGGTACTCATGGCGGTTATGTTGATACCGATGCCATGACCTATACCGTTAAACTTAACGACAAAGTCATAGCTGAAAATATCAAGGAAACAAGGTGCTCCACCGGTCTGTCGGCAGATGCACCTCTTGAGGCTTATGTGGCCGAGGTCACAGCTTCGTGCAACGGACTTGTTTCGGCAGCCGCGACTTCAAATGATCTCGTTTATGGCGAACCGTTAGATTTACCTGTGAAACTGGCTCCCACACCTGAACAGGCAAAACTTTTCACCGTACTCGACGGTAACAGTGATGCTAACTCATGGGAACTTGGAGAATTGGCCGATGGCGGTTATGCTTTCTATTATCGATACAGTAGTTCTAATGATGCTGATGACTGGCTGTTGTTACCTGTAATGGAAATCAATGATACCGAGTCGCTGATTAGCTTCGAGATGAAAGTAAAATGCGAAAGTGCGAGCTATCCTGAACGTTTTGAAGTGAAGATGGGCACGGCTCCTACTGCTGAAGCTATGACCGTTACTCTGATAGAACCTACTGTTTGCGACTGGACTGCAGATAAAATAGTATCCGCTTCCACACGTGTGTCAGAACCCGGCAGCTATTATATCGGTGTACACTGTATCTCGGATGCTGACAAATATCATTTCTATGCTAAAGACTTCGTCGTAGAAAATACGGGTATTACTGTTGACGGCCCCGAGAAAGCCGAGAACGTAAGTGTCAAGAACGGTGCCGAAGGCGCACTCAACGCTACTGTGACTTTGACATTGCCGACTAAATCACTCAATGGTTCTGACCTGTCAGGAGAAGTGAAAGCTATCGTTACTTCCGAAGCAGGACAGGCTGAGGTGTCAGGTCAGCCCGGAGAAACTGTTTCAGTTGAAGTCGCTACCCTGCAGGGTGATAACCGCCTTAAGATTCAGACCGAGTGCAACGGCAAGTTGGGAGAAATAGTTTATGTGAATGTATATACCGGTGTGGACGTGCCGGGTTATATAACCGATATGGCAGCCGAAATAAGTGCTGACAACCTTTCGGCTAAAGTAACATGGAAGGCTCCTGAAGAGGGTGCTAATGGTGGTTACATAAATTCTACCGGTCTTACTTACTGGCTGTGTGAGCCTGGTTTCTCCGGATGGGAGCTCTCCAAGATGATTGGTGTTGACGTGTACGAATATGAGATTTCAGTACCTGCCGGCGCTCCGCAGGCTACTCAGAGCGTAGCTATAGCGGTTGAAAATGAAGTCGGTGTCGCTGTCATTACTTTCCTCGATATCGTACTTGGTCAGCCTTATGAGCTTCCTGCTGTCGAGAAGTATGAAGATACCTCTCTCACCTACTCTCCTGTAAGTATCAGTAGCCTCGAAGGTGCATCTTATAGCTGGGGTGTGGATAATCCGGCTGATGTACTCGGTGAAGATTTCGCCTGTGAGAATGACAATGCAGTTATTGCTATTTCAAACGGTGCCGGCGTTTCGACACTGCGTATGCCTAAGTTCTCGACTGTCGGCTGTGATAATGTTCAGCTCCAGTTCAATATCCTGAGTACAATGGGTGATGTGATTGTCAAGGCCGGCGGTTACAATGTTGAGCCTAAAGAGATATTCCGTCTCTTTAATGTCAACCATGACTCAGGTACTTACAACACGTTCTCAGTTGATCTGCCCGAGGAGTGCCAGAACAATCCATGGGTATACTACGAGATGGAGATTACAAGCGGTGAAGAGGGCGGTGCATTCGTACTGACCAACTATTCTCTCCGCAATATGGTTGATTATGACCTTGCTGTAACCGGACTTGTAGGACCTAAGAATGCTTCAGTAGGCGAGAAGGTGGAATACTATGCAGTTGTAGAGAATTACGGTATGCTTCCGATGATTTATGCAGATGGTAAGTTCACAGTTACTGATGCTGCCGGTAAAGTTGTAGCCGAGGCTGATGTTAAAGCCGATCAGACTCTGGAGCCGAATCAGAAAGCTCAGTCTGCATTTGAATTTACTGTAACCGCCGACATGCTCGGTATGCTTACTGTAACTTTCAAGGCTGATGTAAACGACATGAATACTGTCAACAATACAGCCTCTGCCACCATAACTGTCAAGAAAGGTTCAGTTGTAGTTATTACTGACCTCACAGCTGAAGAGAATGCTGAGAACGGTGAAGTTATACTTTCATGGACTGCTCCTTCAGTACCGACCGGTTACGAATCGTTCGAAGATGAGACTCCGTTTGAGCTTAGTCCGGATATGATCAGTGCCTTTACTAATGTTGACCGTGACGGCGGTGAGGTTTACTGTTGGAATGGTGTTAGTAGTTCTGACCCCGGAATAGGTAACATTGCTTTCAAGGCCGGTGCCTTTAGCGTTGTGAATGTTCCGCAGCTGGAGGAAGTATTCGGTAATAACGGTAGCTTTGAGGCTAAGGATGGTGAACAGATGCTTGTTGCTTTCTGTCCCGTACCTAACTCTGCGATAAGTAAGGCTGATGATTGGCTGATTTCGCCCGATGTGGCTGCCGGCAGCACCTTCGGTTTCTCTGTTAAGGCTCTTACTAACCAGTATGGTGCCGAGGTTATAGAGATAGCCTACTCAACCGGTTCGGTTAATCCCGATGACTTTAAGATACTGGATACAATTTATGTTGATGACGACACTGACTGGACTGATTATGAGTTTACTCTGCTGGCAGATGCAACCCGTTTCGCTCTGCACTATGTCAGCGAAAATATCTTCGGTATATTCATTGATGCAATAACCTTCGAAATGGCCAATACATCAAGTGTGACAAGCTATGAGGTTTACAAGTCTGTCAATGGTGGCGAAGCCGAACTTATCGGTATTACTTCAGAGACTACCTACACCACTGTTGTAAATTATGAGGATTATAACGAATTCTATGTCATTCCTGTACTTGAAAACGGTACTAAGGGTGAACCCTCCAATAAGGTTGTTGTCGATTCTTCGAGCAGCGTCGATTCTGTCAAGGAGGCTAAGGTTATCGCCGGTGGCAAGGGTATTATAACTCTCAGTGGCTTCAACGCCGAAACTGTTACAGTATCTACTCTCGACGGTAAGATTGTAGCACGCGGCAATACCGCTACCATGAACCACATCAGCGTCGATGCAGGCGTTTATGTTGTGGAGGCCGGTAAAACTGTCGCCAAGGTTATAGTTAAGTAAGAGATACTTAATAATTATATAATCAATTCCTGAAGTAAGGGCAGTGGTACACTCAATATCACTGCCTTTACTTTGTGTTATCATGAAAAAAATTTTGGAAAATTGTGTAATTAAATAATGATGTTGTTTAGACTATTTTGATTTGTGAATTTTTTTAAGAAGTAACGATAAAGGCGAGGAAGTTCCATACCATCCAGCTGGATACGGTGGTATCGAAGCGCACAAGCACGTTCTTGAATACATATCCATGCGTTTGTCCTCTATATCTTTTAGATCTTTCATCTATCCTTATACATCTCCTCGTCAAAGAGCCTTTCCTCCGTTGGCTGTTCTCCGTACCTTCTGTCGGAGTATAAGTTGGAGATGATTCCGTGGAAGTCAAGGACGACCCTGAGGTTAATACCCGTCAAATCCCACGTCAAGGTCACAGAAAAGCCGTCCGTTGAAATACCGGCGATCCAGCTGCTACGTAATTTCGTCCACCTTCTCTCTTATCTCATAGAGGTCCGCATGGTTTCCTACCTGCGGTCCGGACATTACTGGCGGAATGTCTCGGTCGTCAGTGAAGAAAAGCGCGTTTGTTGTCCTGTGCTTCTTGTATCTCTGATACCCAACGTATTCCCTGCCTCGCAAAGCAGGTGTATGGGAGCCGTCTATGTGGGAAAGCGATAGGTCAGGGCTGCCTTGTTCTGACTCACTGCATTGGCGTATGCCTTTCTCTACTCATCCCTGACACACCATTTCCTATAATGCTGGAATACGGTGTTCAGGGACGGAGGTTCTCTGCTGAAGAGATGATCTGGCGGAAGAAATCACCACCGGCATCCACTTCTGAACTTATAGAGGATGGCGTTGACGATCTCCGGGAGGTCGAATTTCGAGGTGAAACCTCTTTTTACAACTGACAGATAGGGTATAGTCTAAATTTTTATTGTATCTTTGTCGAGTACAGCGTATTCCGGTATAGGTATGGTATATTACAGTGTGGTAACTATAATATTATGTGGTAACTATAATATTATAATGCGTACTTTGTGTAGTGTGCCGTATTTTGTATTTTTTATAGTAGATTTAACTTATCGAAATAAGTCAAAACAATTTTACTTACAGTTAATGATGTTGACAAAATTATCATTACGTCAGATATGCCGTGCAGCCGTTATCGTAGCAATGTTCCTGTGTCCTTCCCATACCGGAGTATGGGCTCAGGACAGCGGAACATTGCCCGATAACGGTGCTGTGCATTCAGGGCTGACACATTATCTCGGATTGAGGGCTTCGGGTGATTATGTATTCTCGTCAATACGTGATGACCTCTTTTCTGATTATGATTGGAGCAGTAAGCCATCGACACATATAATGTTGGCACCGCAGATAAGATATGCTTTCTCGTTTAATAATCCTGAGGTACATCGGTATTGTCCCGGGGTGTATCAGGGTATAGGGGTGAATTTGATGTCTTTCAACGGACTGAAAAACAGAAACAGTGACCATTCCGCTCCTGCCGATTATATCGGTACGCCCTTAGGTGTGTTTGTGCTGCAGGGAGCACCGTTCTGGCACATAACGCATAACATATCGTTGGATTATGAATGGAATTTTGGTGCTACGTTCGGCTGGTGCAAATACTGTGATGCAAACTGGGATTTCAATCTTATCACCGGCAGTCGTGTCAATGCCTATCTGAACGCGGCCTGCATGTTGCGTTGGCAGATAAGCGATTTCTTTGCTTTTACAGCCGGTGTGGAACTTAGTCATTTCTCAAACGGTAATACGTCATGGCCGAATCCGGGTATCAATGCTATGGGATTGCGTATAGGTATGGACTACTGTCTTGGAGGCACGTCGGCACCGGTACCGTGTTTGCCTGACACGGCAGTGAGGAGGCGTATCACTTATGATGTCACTCTATGGGGCGCGGTGCGTAAGCGGGTGTACAGAGGCGGTGAAGAACCGGTGCTTCTCAAAGGACATTATTCATGTGCCGGAATATCGTTTGCCCCTATGCGGGAACTTGGACGATGGTATCGTGTCGGAGGTGCTGTTGACCTTCAGTGGGACGAAAGTTCCTCACTGCGTCGCTATGTTTCTCCCGATTCACCGCCGGACGACCCGAAATTTTACCGTCCCGATTTCTTCCGGCAGATTTCCGCAGGTATCTCGGCACATGCCGAATTAGATATGCCTGTTTTTGCCGTTAATGTCGGCATCGGAGTCAATATTCTTGCTCCCGAAGAGAACAGGGGTACTTATCAGAGTCTGACATTGAAGACATATCTCACGCCTTTTCTTTTTCTCAACGTCGGCTATCAGTTACGTGACTTTCACAGTCAGAGCAACCTTATGCTCGGACTGGGTGTCACGATATAAAAAAACGGCGCCGCATAAGCGACGCCGTCTGTTGGCTTACCAGGATTCGAACCTGGACAAACAGAACCAAAACCTGTTGTGCTGCCATTACACCATAAGCCAATCATACTGCTTAAAGGCTATTTGCTGCCGCTATAAGATAAGTATGCGGCTATCTATGGCCCTATAAGCAGATGCAAAGTTACTACATTTTTTCTATTCTACCAATTTCTGAGGCAGAAATGTTGTTTTTAGAGTGCTTTTTCATTCTGTAAAGTCATTTTCGGACTTCATACAATCGCTATATCCGTTTTTTTCACTATCTTCGCAGACTGTAGTCACATCTTGCAGATGATATACAGACTACTTATGCTAAATAAACTTAAAAATCCATGCTCGTTCAGTACCTCGGCCTTTACGAGCGTTTAAATAACAGAACATAAAAAACAATCAATAATATAATATCCCAAGACAATTATGGATAAGCTTAGTTATGCATGGGGCCTCGCAATGGGCCAGCAGCTCAAAGGTATGGGCATGAAGGAAATCAGTCTCGACAGTTTCAAGGACGGCGTTAAAGTCGCTTTTGACGGAGGCAAGCCCGAAATGGAACCCGAAGAGGCTCAGAAAATCATACAGGATTATCTCAGTGACCTGCAGGAGAAAGCTATCGCAGCCGCTAAAGAAGCCGGCTCAAAATTCCTGGAGGAAAATAAGAATAAAGACGGTGTGAAAGTAACACCCAGCGGTCTGCAGTATGTAGTCGAGAAAGAGGGTACAGGTATGCAGCCCGGTGCTGAGGATGAAGTTACCGTACACTATACAGGTCGTCTGCTTGACGGTACTGTATTTGACAGCTCTGTAAGTCGTGGCGAACCCGCTACATTCCCTCTTAACCGTGTTATACCCGGCTGGACCGAAGGTGTGCAGCTTATGAAGGAAGGCGGTAAGTATGTATTCTTTATCCCCAGTGAGCTTGCTTACGGTGCTCAGGGTGTGCCTCAGGTAATTCCGCCCCACTCGACACTTATCTTTGAAGTCGAGCTTATAAAGGTCAACAGGAAGTCGAACATCATCATCTGATGATATTGTAAGGCTCCAGTCTCTCTATCGAACTCTAACATCACAGTAATATAAAACAATGAAAAAAATCTCTTATGTGGCTATGGCAGCCCTTGTGGCTGTCGGTGCCACTGCAGTACTGAGCGGTTGTCAGTCGGAAAAGAAAGCCGATGCTGCTGCCGAACAGACAGCTGAAGTTGAGGCTGTAGAGCAGTCGGTTGCTCCCGCTTCGGCACTTCAGAAATATAACGCTGAGTTCTTTGCCGATACAGCAAAGAAATCTGCTGTAGCTACCGATTCAACTTACGCTGTGACAGCTTCCGGTTTGAAGTATGTTGTGGCTGTGCCCGGTACGGGTAAAAGCCCCAAGGCTGCCGATACGGTTACAGTACACTACACCGGTGTGCTTACCAACGGTACTGTATTTGACAGCTCAATCAGTCGTGGCGAACCCGCTACATTCCCGCTCGGTCAGGTTATACCCGGCTGGACTGAAGGTCTGCAGCTTATGAAAGAAGGAGGCACTACTATCTTCTATATTCCCAGCAATCTTGCCTACGGTGAGCGTGGTGCCGGCGGTATGATTCCGCCTAATGCTCCGCTGATATTTGAAGTGCAGCTGATTCAGGTAAACTGACAGTAAACTTACTGTCTGACTCAATCGCTTGAAAAGTGAAACATACCACATTTATACGTACAGCGCCGGTAACGCTGGCGGCTTCGGCCGCCGTGTTGCTGGCGCTGTGTGGCTGTGCAGGACGCACGGCCTCCGATATGAAGCCGAAAGGTATCACCGTTGAGGTGAACCCTATGGCTCCGACCGCTCCTGCCGATACTGTCACGGCTGAGAGCAAGTAAATGCCCGGAGCGGATGTTGCAACCGCTATACGGCACAGAAACCAAAAACTAAAAAATATGAAATTAAAAGCACTTATCCCTACTGCTGCCATTGCACTCGTCATGGCTGCCTGCGGCTCGGAGTCGGCTTCAGACAAGAGCGCTATGCCTGCCAATGCTTCGACTGTTGACTCAGTAATGTATTATTTCGGCCAGATGCGTGCCGCTGACTACTGGCGTCAGACAACTAATGACACCACTCTTGCCAGTGAGTCGGCACGCCAGTCTTATCTGCGCGGTCTGCGTGCCGGTATGGACGCTATGCGCGCTAATGATGAAGCATACAATCAAGGTGTGCTCATGGGTATGCAGATGTCCATGAATCTGAATGAATTCGGCGAGATGTATAATGTTCGCCCCAATACAATGATAATACTTCAAAGCATTACAGCCGGTCTGAAGGCTGATTCTGCTGTTGATATAAGTTCTAACCAGAGGGAATTTACCAAACTTATGAACCGTCTCAACGCAGAACGCGAGGTACGTATGGCTGTTGAGTCGGCAAAGGTGCTGGCAAAAGAAGGTCCTGTATTAGGCATGACTAAAATTGACAGCACACTCTACGGTAAAACTCTGAAGCCTGTTAATGGTGATATCTTCAAACCAGGTGAAAAGGCTAAAGTCAACATTGTTCTGACTGACCTCAACGGAAAGGAAATCAAGATGCGTATGCCTCAGGAGGTAACAATAGGTGACCGTTATGTCTCCGTGCCTATCGCACAGGGAGTCGCTACTATGAAACCCGGCGAAGTAAAGGAATTCCTGACTACAGCCGTAGTACTTATGGGTCAGCGCAGTCATCAGCTTAATCTTGAACCTACGCAGCCTGTGCGCTTCACTGTCACGGCTCTGCCCGTTTCCAACTGACACCTGCCGGTGGTAAAGCCACCGGTACTGAAACTGTCTTAAATCCAACTGACAAAGCGTCGGGTGAAGACAGCCTTACGCCACACAACCTGTCGCTGCTCTCGGCCTGTGAAAAATAGACTTAGGTAGCGAGTAATACGGCTTTTGTGTATGCGGCGTGAGGTTGTCTTCACCCGTCGCTTTGTCATTTAATATTTTACGTATGTACACACCAAATCAGGACGTACGTATCATGCTTTTGACCGTTGATTGTTCGGCGGTAAGGCATGTGACGGGCGCCCCGGTATCTGTGAGGAGTGTGACCGATTTGTAGTCACACTCTCACTGTCTCAGCTCTGAGAGCAATGTATTATTCGCCGGGCAGGGTGAAAGGAATGTCAGCTGTTACGGTCGAGGCGACAGCATTGCCGGCATCGTCAGTAGCCGGTTTCCATGCCGGCATTTTTTTTACAAGGCGGATAGCCTCCTGTTCAAGGTCAGGATCGACCATACGCACTATCTTTATAGTGCCTATACTACCGTTAGGAGCCACATTGAATGATACGGTCACTACTCCCTCGATGCCGTTGTTGAGAGCCGGAGTGGGGTAGACCATATTATCCGTTATGAATTTCTGCATGGCGCCGCTGCCTCCGGGATAACTGGCGGGGGTAGCAGCCATAGCACTTACAGCCAGGCTGAGACCTAAAAGAAGGGCAGGGAGTTTTTTCATAATTGTATGGTAATTTCGGGGAAATACTATTTATCGGCAGCGGTCGAGTAGGCCGGCGCAAGCGTCTTCGAGAAGGTCAAGAACAAGCTCGAAGCCTTCGGCACCTTCATAATATGGGTCAGGCACACTGTCATAATAGGGATGAAGACGGGCGTAGTCCATCATGCGTACTACTTTATCACGTGCTTCAAGTGTCGGGGCAAGACTGCGCAGACGATCGTAGTTACTGTCGTCCATAGCTACGATAAGGTCGAAATCATCAAAGTCCGAGCTTCTTACAGGACGGCTGCGGTGAGTAAGTTGATAGCCTCGACGCCGGGCATGGGCACACATACGGCTGTCAGACAATTGCCCGGCATGTCCGCCGTAAGTGCCTGCCGAGTCGAGAACATAATCAGCTTCTTCGCCGCTTTCGCGTACCAAAGTGCGCATTACCTCCTCGGCTGCCGGCGAACGGCAGATATTACCCAAACATACAAACAGAATCTTACGCGGTTTTATGGCGTTACCGGAGCCTGCGGGGACGGTGCCCTGTGATTTTCTATTCATTATATTTCGGTTTTGAGGGTCAAATTTAGCGATTTTTTTGCGATATTTTCTAATTTTGCGTATTACTTTCATTGCAGCACGTATGATTATAACAATTTACCGCATGTTAAAGACTGTTCCGGCGCTCAGACATTCCCTTCAGGGGTGTCTTGCCATGCTCCTGCTCGGTACTGTGCCGGCATGTTCCGGCTCTAATGAGGAAAATGTGCTTGATACGGTACGTGCCTCTGCCTCTGCTGCTGCCGCTACCGAGATTCCTGTCACCGATGATGGAGGATACAGCGGTCCGGAATTGCTCGGCCTGCGTATACGCATAAACAATATAGGGCCTCTTGCACAGGTATTCAATGACCTTAACTCCGAACAACTGCGTTATGCTAAAAAGCTTGGTATTGAGCCTATAACCGACCTGAACAAGACGTATTTCACCAAACGTCCTGTCATACGTCTGTACAGCAATGAGGCTTATGCACTCGATTCGCTGACTCATTCACTGCCTTATCTTGTGCCTGAGGCCGAGCGTCTTCTGTGTCGTATCGGCATGAACTTTATCGACTCGCTCAAGTCACGCGGTGCCGGCGGGTACCGTATCAAAGTCACCAGTGTGCTACGCACCGCCGCTTCGGTAAGAGAATTGCGTAAGGTCAATGTCAACGCTACCGAAGAGTCTACTCATCAGTACGGTACCACTTTCGATATATCCTATTCGGATTTCCCTCATGATCTTTCCACTCCGGTAGTTGAACAGGAGGACCTCAAGAATCTTCTGGGTGAGGTGCTCGCTGACCTGCGTCGTGACAGCTGTTGCCTTGTGAAGTATGAAAAAACTTCTCCCTGCTTTCACATCACTGTCACACGCTAACATTACTGTTCTATGAAAACCAATCCGGATGACACATCTTCTCAGCAGACTTTTCCGCCGCGTCCGCCGCTGTCGCGGTCGCTGAAAGTGCTTCGTGCAGTAGGTTGGTGTGTTGTAGGAGCGGCAGGACTGGTGGCGGTATCACTGACCGCGCTTACCCTATACCTCACCCCCGAACGATTGTCGAACATAGTCAGTCAGCAGGCAGACAAGTATCTTGACGCTGATGTGTCTATACACAATATGCAGTTTACGATTTGGTCAACGTTTCCGCATTTCTGTCTTTCAGCCGACTCGATACGTGTCATATCGCACACGCTTGACAATATTCCTGATACCATAGCGGCAGCTCTTCCTGCCGATCGGTCATTCTTAGGCTCGACATGCAGTTTCCACGGTAGTATCAATCTGGCGGCTCTAATGAGAGGACATATCTCGCTGCGTGATGTCACTGTCGATAGTCTCCGTGTCAATCTTGTGGCTTTCAACGATAGTATCAACAATTACAACATTGTCCCCGACCAGTCGTCAATGCCGGATAAGGTACCCTACATAACGGCTAATATAATACAGCTTACCAACCCGCAACCGCTTACCTATTTCAATGCCTCGGCGTCTACTACGGTTGACACACGTCTGAAAAGTGCGGCTCTCTACCGTCAGGAAGACGAGGATAATGTCTACCGTCTCACTATTGACGGCAAAGCCGACATGACCGTAGGACAGCTTCAGTTGATGCGGCAGTTTCCGTTCAATCTTTCAGGACTGGTACATCTTGGTTTTGACCCGTTGCGTGTACGCATGACAGACTATGCCGTGTCGTTAGCTGATGTCAAGGGGCATCTGTCGCTCAACGCACAGCTCGGCGACAAAGTGAAAGTGTCAAGTATGTCGTATTCCATAGCGAGTTTCCATCCTCTTGAGGTACTGCATTACCTGATGCCTACACTGGCTTCCCAGCTTGATGCCATATCGGCCGATATGAAAGTGACGGTTCATGCACGCCTTACAGCCCCTTGGCACCCGTCAATACAACCTCTGCCGTCATTGGCTATAAATGTTGATGTTCCTTCTGGTACTGCTTCCTATACCGTACAAGGTGAGGGTACCTATACGCTTGATGATATAGCTATGCAGGCACAGCTTGTCTTTGACGGTAATGACCCTGCAGCCACTTATATCATAGTGCCTTCGCTCCGTATTGAAGGTAACAGCCTCAGCGCCGATGTCTCCGGACGGCTTGATAATGTGATCGCTTCACCTTATCTGCAGGCTGATATACAATGTTCTACCGATCTTGATATGGCAGGTCGTCTGCCGTTGCTGCGCCCTTACAACTTAGGAGGTGAACTTACAGCCGACACCCGTGTGGAATGTAATCTCGATGCTTTCATGGTTAATCCGCTGTTAGCGTTGCAGGCTGACGGTGAGGCATCAGTCAGCCATCTTCAGGTCAGACCCACAGGTGTGAAAGGTCTTACGGTAAAGGCCGACAGAGCTACACTGACTTTCCGGACAGAACGTGAGGGAGACAGTGATGTATGTCATACTGCAGCCGACATCGTACTGAACGGAGTATCGGTGAACACGACTTCGCTGCTTGCCGATATGAAGCGTGTGGACATAAACGTTGTTACAGAACCCCACCCGACGCTGACTAACGCCCCGTTACCGATTCATCTTGACGTGCAGATGCAGAATGCCGGACTCAAATTGCCGGCTAACTCTGCCGTTATGTCCCTCGGCGGTTTCTCGTTGACTGCCTCAGCTCCCGATATCTGTCACCCGACCCTTGGTATAAAGGGTACGGCCTCTTTGGATCATTTCAATGTTCGGACTCCTGACACCCGGAGCAGTCTGCACAACCTGAAACTTGGTCTTGACGTAAATCATGCAGCACGTTACACACCGCGCCGCGTACCGATGAAAGTTTATTCAGATGCTGAAGGATTGAAAGGTACACGCCATACCTCCCTGTATCTGATACCATCGCTTCCGAAAAAAGCCCGTGATTTTCTAAGCAACAATACATTCAAAGTTTCGCTTAAGGCCGACGGCGGCAAGTTCGTGACCTCTGCCGTACCGGCCCCCAATTATCTCTACGGTCTTGACCTTAAACTGGATAACGAGCGTTTTGATGTGCGTAAACTGAAGCTGCGTGCCGGAGATACCGGTATGGATATGAACGGTACAGTTTCCGGACTGCGTGATTTTTTACTTTCCGGACGCCCCGTGCCTCTTGATATAGATATAAATGTATCTCTTGACACGGTCAATATCAATCGTCTCGCCCTTCTTTATGAGCGTAGCATGGCGTTGGCCGGCGATACAACAGCCGGTAAACCGGTCACACCTGCCGAACCGAAAAGCACCGACTCTGTAGCTGTGATGATTCCACGTAATATAAATACCCGTATAAAGGCATCAGCTATGGAAACAGTATACACAGATCTTCATCTGTATGACCTCAAGGCTGATGTTGGTGTGCGTGACGGTATAGCTACTGTTAATCCGCTTCATATATCGGCTGCTTTCGGCGATGCGGCTATGAAACTGCGCTATGCTACCGATGATATACAGGCAATGAATGTCAGCGCCTCGGTTGACTTCAATAATATCAATGTAGTCAGTTTCTTTCAGAACTTCCATACGCTTCTGCTTATGATGCCGCAGATGAAAAATCTGTCCGGTTATGTGTCGGTGGGTCTTGATGGAAAATTTGATATTTTTCCCGATATGTACGCTAATGCACCGTCATTGCAGGCCGATATTACTTTAAAAGGACGCGAACTGAAGATACACCAGAGTAATTTCATACGTAGTATAACCCGTAGGCTGCTTATACACACCGATGATGACCTTCATATCAAAGATATGGATGTGCGAGTCAATGTACATGATAATCTGCTTGAACTTTACCCGTTCACATTCCAGTTTGACAGCTATCGACTTTCAATGGCCGGACTGAATAATTTTCAGGGTAAACTCTATTATCATATAGGTGTTGACAAATCTCCGTTTCATATTCCTTTCGGCATAAATATCGTAGGTGATTACAATCACCCGAAACTGCGTTTCGGAGGCCCTCATTTCAAAGTCAATCAGGCTACGGATATAACCTCACAGATAGTGACGTCCAAAACTTTTAATGTAGTCAAGGAGGTCAAGTATTACATACGTGAATTTATACATAAGGCCGCACAGTCGGCCGAGACACCGGAATCTTCCGGTCAGTCAGCAACCAAAGATATAACAGATAATGACTGAGACAATACAATCCGCTCCTACAGCAGACGATATGCGCCGTGCCGTAGAGGCTTACCGATTGCGTACCGGCTGTCGTCCCGGTTCGCAACATGCCGCTCTCATAGATATGGATGGCGTACTTTACGATTCGATGAAGTACCATACCTTAGCATGGCAGCGTATGGTATCCGAACAGGGTATAGACTGTAGTCGTGATGAATTCTATCTCTATGAAGGAATGACAGGCAAGGCGACAATCGACCTGATATGGCGCCGAGAACGTGGTGTCAGTGTCAGCGACGATGAAGTGAAACGTCTTTACGCTATCAAAGCCCGTTATTTTGTCGAAATGGGGCGTAAGGAGGCTATGCCCGGCGCTGACCGTATGCTGAAAGCTCTTTCAGATGCCGGTTGGGCGCGTGTGCTGGTCACGGGTTCGGCACAAAGCTCGCTGCTCGAACGTCTTGATGATGATTATCCGGGTGCGTTTCTGCCGGAAAGACGTGTTACGGCACTTGATGTCAAGCATGGCAAACCTGATCCGGAACCCTATCTTCGCGGCCTGCAGAAAATAGGTGCCGCACCGTGTGAAGCTATTGTTATTGAAAACGCACCGCTTGGTGTGCGTGCCGGAGTTGCCGCCGGTTGCTTCACTGTGGCTGTCACTACGGGACCGATACCGCGCACGGAGTTTGAAAAGGAGAGAGCCGATCTTATTTTCCCTTCAATGTCCGCGTTTGCCGACGCACTTCCGACTCTTATAAGAATTTTTGCCGATAGTGCTGATGAAACGTCTGTGACGGACTCAGCTCAGGCTGTTTTAGGCGCACGCATAGACGACGCCTGCCGTAAGGCCGAAAGACAGAATTGGTTTGTAATCACTGACGCTAATGTAGAGAAAGCACTGGTGCCGCTGTTTTCTGAATCGTGTGTGCTTGCCTCCGCTCCACGCTTTACGGTGAGTCCCGGAGAAGCCAACAAGACACCTCATACTCTTTTTGATATATGGCAATGGCTGTCCGACAATGGTGCCACACGCCGGTCGGGTATTATCAACGTTGGCGGCGGTCTTGTGACTGACCTCGGCGGTTTTGCAGCGGCTACCTTCAAACGTGGTATACCATATATAAATGTCCCCACGACTTTGCTGGGAGCCGTTGATGCTGCCGTAGGAGGTAAGACAGCTGTTAATCTCGGAGTACTCAAAAATGAAGTCGGAGCGTTTGCCGAACCGTTGGCTGTTGTCGTCAGTACGGTTCCGTTTGCTTCGCTCTCACGGAGTGAACTGTTGTCAGGTTATGCCGAAATGATTAAGACGGGTTTTATTTCCTCGCCGGAACTATATCAAAAACTTCGTGACGTTGACGGTGTGCTGAACGATGCCCGTGAGCTGGAGACTTTGATGTGCCGATGTATGGATTTCAAATCGGAAGTTACCTCTTCAGACCTCCGCGAGGGTGGACGTCGCAAGATACTCAACTTCGGTCATACAGCCGGTCATGCTTTTGAGGCTTTGTCGCGTGAACTTGGCCGCCCGCTGCCGCACGGTGTGGCCGTAGCTTACGGTATGCTGACTGCACTTGTGCTGAGTCATATTCGTAAGAATATGCCGACTGCCGTTATGTATGATTATGTTTCGGGTGTGCTGTTGCCTTACTATCACTCTACGGCTCGGGAGAACGGTTACTCACCCCTTGCTTTCAGCTGTGAACAATATCCTCGTTTGCTCGGTCTGATGGGTCACGATAAAAAGAATGTAGTGGCCGGCCGGCCTCGCTTTGTCTTGCTTGACGAACCGGGACGCCCCGTCATCGACATTGAGGTGGCATCTGCCGATATCGAAGCGGCTCTCGACATCACCCGCGATTTATTGGGGCTGTAGTTCGGAAAATCGTAGGCAAATAGTCGGAATTTTGACTATTTAGCCCAATTCGACAAATTCCGTTATATTTTCTCATAAAAAAATTTCACTTCTTTAAAACTTTTTAAACTCTCCCCATGTTATAATATCGTAACAAAGCTGATACAACCCCTGCAAGGGGCTAAAAATATAAACTGCTATAAGCGTTCTGAAAAAAGTTGTTATTGTTGTTTTAATTGAAGAAACAAGGCCGAAGTGATTCGGCCTTTTTCTTTTTTGTGTATGTATTTTGTTCAGAGCCAGTCTTTCCAAGCGTCGCAGCTGGCTGCCAGTAGGTGTGCCGCTTCAGTGTTCGGATAATGACGGGCTATGGTGCGGTAATTACGCAGCATAAGGTGAGCCTCCGCTTTTGCCTCGGGTGTGACGAGCGAACTGATAATTGCATCAATCTCGCCGGGAAATTTCATATTCACTTCTTTTAACTGTGCAGGCAGCTGCGGTATGTAGGTGCCTACGGAAGGATACCGGTCTTCCAGATTGGTAAAAAAATAATAATGATAATTTACCTGATTTGATGTGCCGAGCCAATACTGTGTGAGTGCCCATGCATTGTTGAATGAGTTGTAGCGTCCTATCGTGTAACGTAGCCGAGCCAGTCCACGTTCGTCGGGTGTGTTTCCGTTAGTCATCACATTTTCCAGCCGTAGCATCTCGCGGGCAAAATTCAGTTTAGCGTCTTTCTGAGTTTTCAACGGACGAGTCTTTGACTTTACAAAATCCGGTCTGTCTGGTCTCCGGTCATACTCATCTCCGGACCAGCGGTCGAATTCCCATGACTCTCTCGACGGCGTATAGGCATAGACCCAAGGGTCGTGTATGAGACACTTCTCCTTGTACAGATTCATTGAGCGCTGGTAACTGTGTGATACCCGCGACAGATATTCGGCGGCTTTGCCGTAATTTCCTTCGCGCAGATACAGTGTACCGGTGATTTCATCAAGATAATCCCGGTCTTTCCGTATTCTGTGTCCCAATTTGGTTACAAGAGGTGATGTGCCTTCGGCTAATGCACGGCGATAGGCTTCCACTTCTTCCGGTTTACGCGACACAAGCAGCTGGAAACCTATATGTGCGTATGTATCTGTGTCTTTTTCATTATGATTGCTTCTGAAATCTTCGTCAACTTCCGGCGGTATTTCGTAATTGGCAAGTATAAGTGCATCAGTCACTCTATTCTGGCGCAGAAGAGCCGGCAGGAGGAAGCACCACACTACATCTTTATTCCCGTAACTATTGATAGCCCAGTAAGCATTATCGGCGAGGTCACGCAGATCATCTGCTTCAGCACGGACACATATTTCAAAGAACCGTGCATCATCAGCCATCGGAGCTTTAGAGAACGTATGCTTACGGGCTTCTGCCATAAGTCCGGCGGCTTTTGCAGCATCGCAGTTATAGACATACTCTATGTAGGCTTTCAGAAAAAGCCAGTCACCCTTATGCTTCACCGCAGGAGAGGTGAGGGCTGCATCGGCTACCCGCAGGTAAGGAAGATTTCCCTCCTTATCGCCGTAACCTATATATGAGTTGAGCGCAGTTTTCAGATTCTCCGACTCCGGAAACTTTTTTGCCATGTAGATGAAACGGCTATTGATGTCACGTTTTGTGCTCAGAGAATAAAAGTCGCCCAATTCGGCGAATATACTGTCTGCCGTTTCTGTGTCACCAAGACGTGAGAGAGCTCCCGCTACGTAACCTTTGGCCATACGTTTCATCAGAGAGGAGTCTGTATAACCGGTAAAAGTTTTGTTATATGAGTCTATACAGTCCTGCCAGCGACGGGTGGCTATCAGGGCTCTTATTTTCTGAAGTGCATAACGGTCGGCCAGACGACCACGGCTGCCGGCGTCACATCGCGCTATTATATCCTCAAAACGTCGTTTCTCATCAGTAACCGAGTCATAACCTTCTTTATTGGTAGGATAGTACCAGGGTGACAGACGCTCCTCTCTCAGCTCTTCAAGTTCTTTTGCCGTCAGAAGAAACTCTTTGATGTCATTCGCTTTGTTTGAAATTATCCAGTTCAGAAAGGCATTCTCTGTTTTGCGCGGCTTACCGCTACTGAACACTTCATTAAGTTCCTCAAGTGTGGAACGGTACACGGCGTCTTCAATAGCTTTGAGTGGTATTTTTCCTGATGTCATTGCCTGCCATAGCCGCAGATTCTCCTGCTGCTGACAGGCAATGAGGCCGGGATTGCTGTCATAATCCTGATAAAAATGGAACACTATCGGATTTACAGTCTCAAGTGCCGGACCGCAGGCTATAGCTGTCACACACCCTGTCAGCAGAAGCAAACTACTGAGTATAAATGTCTTTAATCTCATCGGAGGTATATTTTGAGAGGTTTCTGTTATCGAGATGATATATAACGTTTGAATGAGGACGATTACCGAGCTTCGAGTCGATAAGTTTTTTCACTTCCAGCACCGTATGTGCCGGTGAGCTTTCGCGTCTTATAACATCGCCCTTCTTCAGATAGGTTTCACCGACTATTGTGTCACGGGTTAACACATAGCGGTTGCCTCCGGTGTGTTTGAGAATACCGGTGCTGTCCGGCAGTTCGTAACGGAGTAGTCCGGTAAAATTATTATCTCTGAACAACAGCTGCCATTCGTATGCCGGATAGGCTACGTCAAGATGCAGGGGATAGGAACCAAGTTTCTTCAGATACGGTTTTACATCTGCCGGGTCGAGAATTGAGTTTGCGGCATCCGGATTTTTGAAAGAACCTGTGTTATAAACCATCAGTACACCATAGTCAACCGGTGGAGCGGGCTGTGAAAGCTGATGAAGCCTTATCGTTGAACTCACTTTGCCTATACCTTCATTATTTTCACAGATACGGTTTCGGACTTCACGGCACAACTCAAAAAATGAATCACGTGTGTCTTCTGTCCAGTCGCAGTCCAACTGTAGTTCCCATAATTTACCGAGATTATTATAGGCACATATATTTCTGGCACGGTCGGATATCTTTTCTGCCCACTTCTTTTCATCACCCTTCATCGAACGCATAGCATCAAGAGTAATATACACAACCGGAATGATACCTTTCACCGGTAGTGTATCATTGAAATGAATAGTGGCATTAGGTACGACCGTTTCCATAGCGGTAGCCGATTTGTCGGTCACTACATCGAAGAAACGTACATACGCTCGTTTCACGTCATGGCAGCGTAGAAACTCATGCTCAACCGAATCGAGTGCCAGCGTTGTCTTCCAGTAATAGATACTGTTTGCCTCATTGTGTACGGATCTGCCGGCTGCTGTCGAACTGTTGTTCTTGCCACAACTACCGGTTATCGTAACTCCGGTGATAAGAGCCGTAACACTCAGTGAGATAAATAAAAAACGGGATAACTTCATACTGCTTGATGTTAAGTAGGTGGTCAGATTAAAACTAAAACGGTAATTTCTTAACTTATTGTGCATTTATCTCATTATATTTGGCAGAGTCGTAGATAAAAATTATTTTTGTGAAAAATAATTTTTTGCAAAAATAATTATGAAGTGAAAAGGAAGATTTTCCGGGATAATTTTTTAAGGAAATAAAGGTAAGAATGTTCCAACCTTTCCAACTGTTCGTGTTAGTATCAAAGCGTGTAAGTAGAGACTTTAAACCATCCAAGTGTTCGGATGTTCAATTATTCATCTCCCCGGCCTATAGTCATTCTTCGGTAGTTCAATCTTCATTTCTTAGATCGGAATATATTAGGGATAATATCTTAATATATAAGAATATTACTCCTAATATTCCTTCTGTCAAATCTTGTGTCAAGGTTACAGAAAAGTTTATCTACGTCAATTTACGGCATTAGAAAGTTACACGACTTTCAAATCAGATACTTACTTTCTATATTTGTCAAGACTTTTACCTTTGTCATTCTTCCAATAAATCCAACCATTCATTGAAGTTCCGGAGACTAATGATGCGGCAGTACTTGGAGAAAGATCCTTGTTTACAGTGAGGACATACTTCCCGTTGATAATTTCGGTCAAGTTTCGAACCATTAAATTACGAGTTTCCTTACTTTTCAAAGAAGGAACTGAAGATGACGCTACAATACTTCCGGCTAAAACAGTTAATTTCCCATCATGGAAAATAGCTTTTGCATCTCCTCCACGACTCTTTAAGTAGAAAAGTTCTGTATCTGAAACGGTGTTAGAAAGTGGTGGTATGAAAATAGAACATCCAATAAAAGAAGTAAGTAATTCTACATCGGAAATAAATTCATCTACCACAACACGTAAGTGCGCAGGCAGACTTGGAGGAACAGGTTTAACTTTGTTTTCAGAGGTTGAATAATTATTGAGCTGCTTTGTCAATTAGTTTTGCCTCTATATATGCTACGTCCACTTTAGTAAGAGTATTGTCACCTGCAATAAAGACAAGAGTCTTATCCCAAAATTTCTTTCCATGTACAGAAAGAGATTTATGTGATTTTACACGTTCTTGGAAGCTTTCTGCATGACCGATATAGGCTTGAGGGAGCTGTGTAATTTCGGTGGTGCCACCTAAAAGCATATAGAAAGCGGGTCGGTCTAATTTTATATCGGGATTAGCAATAGCATCATCAATCAAATGGCGTGGTATTACATACATGTTGCATATCTTATTGCTGATAAACACATTCATTATACCATTAGCCTCTCCTTGAAAAAGATGTGTAGTAATTACTTTTTCCATAATTATACTGCATAAAGATGTTCGGCCGATTCAAGAAAATCGACGAACTCATCAATTTTATAAGGTCGAATAATATTCTTACCCTCAGAGTCAAAAGCCACATATTTTATCTGCTTGAGACTGTCAGGATAAATAGAGGGCGCAATAAATATACACTCCGAATCATCGGTATATTTTTCCTTAAAGTCTACAAGGTGACGCTCAATAGGCCATATCTCCATCATAGTCTGTGTACGACCTTCGGCCATTGTTACCTCTACCAATATTCCTTTAGGTGACTCGATACACTCAATATCACCTATTCCTCCACCGGCAGTTGAGGTCGGTAGGCCTGTGTCATCAGCCGCATAATTCGGTATTACCCGAACCTGAGGGAGCTTAGATTTAATAGCAAGAGCCGTCAGAAACTCTAAACGAATAGGAGCTGCTAAGATGCGCAAGACATCATCAGCACTTGAACGCCGAGAAGATAATATGCCTAATTCCTTTTTTATAGACTCCCAAGAATATACCGTAACCCAATTATTGAGTAGTTCCTCACTCTTACTTGCAGATACTACGACAGGCTTAATTGCAAAAAGATTAGGATCTATGGTGGCCATATAATTGAAGTATGAGCGTTCATCCGTAAAGTGTGGATATGAAGAATAGTGTTTAAGCACATATTCTACTTTCTCATATTCATTATGGTTGATGTCAATAAAACGTCCGGCGCCGCGTAATGAGATTAGTCCCGTCATACGCATCTTACGAATAAACTCATCTGTATAATCACGCATAATAGACTTCACATCAAATTTTTTGTATTTACCTTCCATTATTTCATCTATGCAGATATCAATAATGGTTTCATCGCTTGGATTATAGCGATGTTCTTTTCTGAGTTTTCTTATGCGGTGGTATAAAACTTCTGCATCATTATTTTTCCAAAAAATGAGTAGAGGAAGCTCCTTACGAGAAATGCCGGCGCCATTAAAATCCGGGTCGGAATTAAGCAGTTTGATTGTTTCCAAAAGAAGAATGAGAGGGACATTATCATTCAAAACCTTCACAAAAGGATTTTTTCGTTGGGACTTGGCAAATGCTTATAAGAATACTTCATTCTCATATTCAGGGTGAATCTCTTCTACCAGTAGAGATTCACCATCCTCTCGAACTTCAAGAATATTTATCAGATGATGACCAAGTTCAGAAATTTCGATAGGCTCTCCATGAGTATAATAGACTAAACCCAACTCTTTACAGAAGTCGAAAATGGTGGCAAAACGAGAAGGATAGCCACGTGTAAATCCGGCCTCCTTATGTTCTTGAGGATTGTGTTGAATTATGTAGTTGACTTCTTCTTGGGTAAGAAGCTCTTTACTGAATGTACCGGGTTGACTTGTACTCCATTTTTCTTTAATTGAATCAGACTTTATCGTTGGGCGGTAAACTCCATATCGAATACATTCAGCCACGATTTCTTCCGCAAGTGTATCGTCAAGAATTTTACCATCAAACTTGTTTAATACGAAAAGCATTTGTTTCAGACGCGCGGGATTACGCATGGTAGTTGTAAACAGTAACGGCTTATATTTAGGAGTGGCCATATCAATAATTTCAATAATTTGTTATGAGAACTTCATTAAAGTTCTTTATGGTGTTGTCGTGATAGCTTATGTAATTGCTTTTAATGGAGTGAATGTTGTATTGTTCACACCATTCAAGAAACGTAGTGTTAATTTTGCCTTTATAGTGAGATACATTGGAAATAGCAAACCTAATACCACGCAGAGAAAGACGGTCTAAAAGATTAAGTAGACGTAGTTCGGTATCTTTATTCCAAAGTTTATTATACTCACTAAAAGTAATTAAGTATGGTGGATCAAGATAAATTAAATCTTGTTCTGATAGGTCAAGAGAATTAATGAAATTTTCAAAATCAAGAGCTGACCAAGTTACATTCTTAGATGCATTGAGTTCAAAATATCTTTTTAATGCATCTATTGTATTTTGATTAAAGTCAACATTACCAACAGGAAGATTATACTTACCAAAGCGATTAAACCTTATCATGCGGTTAAATCCGTATATAATAAGAATATAAAGTATTAAATAATCAGAACGATATTTGGAGTTATAATCTTCTCGAAGTTTCAAAAATGATGTGCGATTGAATTCAGCAAAGTATGTTTTTACAAATTTAGCTTTCAATTCCTCCGGCACCCTGTCTTCTCTTGCTGAGCAAGAGAGTCCGTATTCGTCAACTATACTCCATACTTTAGAAAAAAACTCTGTTTCTTTTCCAACATAGGAATTAAGCATTTGATGTAACCTAATAACCTCAATGTCTATATCATTAAGGAAATAGTCATGAGCATCAACATTGAGATAAACTGAGCCGCCGCCAACAAAAGGCTCAACAAAATGCCTTATGTTAGCGGGGAAATAAGTTTTGATTTCTGTAATCAGTTTATATTTGTCACCCACATAAAAGAGTGGCGAACGATTTACGTTTGAGTTCTTCATCAACTGCAGTAATAAAGAGAAGTTCTTTATGGTTGCTAAAATCAGTTTTCCCGGCATTGAAAAATCTATGTGAACACTCATAAATATGAGTAGGGCCACATCTTTCAAGAATATACTTTATCTGTTCGAGGGAGATTTTATTTTCAGAAGAACTGCTTTTGGAATTATAAGTATTATTATATGATACGGCTATGTACCTTACGTTAAGATTAGCAATCAAATCCTCAAACGCATTGACAGCACGCGAAGTACAATAACGACTCATATTTTCGGGAGCAGGCTTCAAAGCAACCCCATAAAGTTTGGGCATATCCCATTTTACTAAAGTTTCGTATACATGATAGAACCGGCAATACTGACGTGAGTTATAAGGTGGGTCAATATATGCGATGTCAGCAGTCAGCTCACGCGAAAGGAGGTTGGAATCTTGCTTGAAAATCTCTACATTTTCATAAGATTCAGCTTCAATCATGCGCAATCTAAGTGGTTGATGCTTTATGGGTTTCTTTATGTACGCCTCAAAATGGCCTACGGTATTAGCAAGTTTATCTATATTATAGATAAGAACAGATATTAAAATACAATATTCTTTTTCAGTCAGATTATCTTTATTATCCTCTATATCCTGTCTTATATATCCTACAAGTTTTGCAACATCATGTTCAAAATACTTTCCACCGAAATTCTTTGAAAAATAGTTTTCAGGAATATCGGCAGGATTTATTTCATTATACCTGTCAAGGTATTCACCAATTTTTATTTCATCAAAATCTCCATCTCCAAAAAAAGCCTTATATATTATATTATTGGAGTGTAAGAAATCGTTAGTAAAAACATGATTAAAATTAGAGAGAGCAGCTTTAGTTACCACTCCTGTCCCGGCAAAAACATCGAAGAAAGTATGAACGTCAGTGGTTTCTTTCTTGATTGTTTCCATAATCCAATCAATTAGTTTAGCCTTACTACCTATATACCTTCTACTTTCCAAAGCGATAGGTTTGGAGTAGATTGCCTCCATAAAAAGAGACAGATATTGTGAGCCATAAGCAACTTTTTCTTCTGCGGCCTGTAATGATTGAAGAGCAATATCAGTATCTAAAGTGTTGAGTTTACTTATAATCTCATCACTTTGGCGTTGAATTAAAAGCGTAGCTGCATCATCAAAATTGTATACTTTAGCAAGTTTAAGAACTTGTTCAATAGAAGCTATTCGCTTCCCGGTTTCTATCTTGCTAAGAAGCGTTGCATCTATTCCGGAAGATTCACTAACTCTTTGTAATGGAAGGTTTTTATCTTCGCGGATTTGTCTTAATATGTAGCCGAGCGTTATCACTTATGTTTTATAACTTGACAATTTTTGACAAATTTACGAAGAAAATTTAAGCTAAACAAGGAATGGTAGAAAATCTTAAGAGCTACTTATACTTTACAAATTTTCAATAAAAGTCTGGATTATACAATTTATTTTATAGCGAAGTTGTAATTTAACGTTGTGAAGATTGTCAATGTGATTTTCTGTACACTACTCTGAGAATAGTTGCCGACATCAATTTCTTAATATAGACGGTGTACAAATTCCGTACACATTCCATCATGTTCAGGAGAAGAGAACGATACGATTCCATAAGTTCTGTGGGTTTAAGTTTTGTATGGTGCTGTTAAGAATGGCCTCTGTCACGGAGGCGGTAAGGACATTAAATAACTTTTCTGTTGGTTGAGATACGTACTGAAAAGGGAAATTTTTGGGATAAAAAGACTATTTTGTGTTAAAATTAATTGTCATACGAGTTTTAATTGTTAAATTTGCCCATTCTCTCATCAATGTCTCTAATTTTTATCCCCCTCATCTGATTAACCGTAAATATACTTATGCCTCGCGATCTTATCAGCCGATATGTATGGATAGTTGATACACTCAACCGATACGGCAAGCTTTCACGTCGACAGCTCAGCGACCTGTGGATGCGCTCATCGTTCAGCGATGGTGAACCTATACCGGAACGAACGTTTTTCCATTATCGCCGTGCCATAGAGGAAAACTTCCATATCGATATAAATTGTACACGTGATGGTCTGTACTATATTGACCAAGACACTACACGGCGAAACCGTACTTTTACCAACTGGTTGCTCGATTCGTTTGCCGTCAACAATGCTCTCAAAGATGCCCGACATACCGAAGGGTGTATAGAAGTTGAAGATGTGCCTTCGGCACGCGAATTTCTGCCGACAGTGCTTGAAGCAATAGGTAACAACCGAAAACTGACATTTACCTATGCCGGTTTCAGCCGTTCACGGCCTGAACGTGACATATCTTTTTGTCCTTATTTTGTGAAACGCTACAAACAGCGATGGTATATGATTGGGCGTAAGGACGGTGCCCGCGACAAAAGCGACGCCATTCGTACTTATGCTCTTGACAGAGTGCAGGAGATGAAAATCGGTACCGATAGTTTCAGACGTCCCTCCGACTTCAACCCGGCGGAATATTTCGAACACATCGTCGGTGTCACCCAGTCGAAAGGTGCCGTGCGTACCGTGTGCCTGCGTGCGACATATCAGCAGGCCAAATATCTCCGTGCTCTTCCTCTCCACCCTTCGCAGCAGGAGGAGATGCATGACAGCTTCTCGGTATTTACCTACCGTCTGAAGCTGAATTACGAACTTGTGCACGAAATCCTTTCCTACGGATCTTCGCTGACTGTGCTTGCTCCACGCGAGCTATGCGTGATGGTCAACGAAGAACTCCGCAAGACATTGGAAAACTATAACTGATGGAACCGAATATCTCAATGCACGCCGTGTCGGTGACGGCTTCGGTCAGGCAGGCCCTGCGTGCTCTCAATGACCTCTCCGGCGAGACAATGACCCTGTTCGCTCTTGATGGTGACGGTGTGCTATGCGGCACAGTCACTGACGGTGACATACGCCGAGCCCTCATATCCGGTGCTTCGCTTGATGATACTGTCTGCCGGGTGATGCACCGAGACTTCCGAGCTCTGCGTCCGGGTGATGATGCCTTCACCATACTGCCGCGCTTGCGCGGTCAGGGCATAATACTTGTGCCCGTTCTCGATGCCGAAGGTCGCATACAGGACTTAATCGACCTGCGTACAGCCCGTACTCGCCTGCCGATAGACGCTGTGCTTATGGCCGGCGGCCGTGGCGAACGGCTGCGTCCGCTGACTCTCGAAACACCCAAACCGCTGCTTGAGATAGGCGGAAAACCCATCATAGACTATAATATTGAAGAATTGGCTGCCTGCGGAGTAGATAATATCTTTGTCACCGTCAATTATCTGCGCGAACAGATTGAACGGCACTTCTCCGTGCCTGTGGCGGGTGTCAGAGTACGCTGTGTGGCCGAGCCGGCACGCCTGGGCACGATAGGCAGCCTTGCGCTTATAGAGGGGTTCACTCACGATGATGTGCTTGTGATGAACTCCGACCTTCTCACCACGCTCGATTTTGAGAAGATGTTTGCCCATCACCGACGTACAGGCGCCCTTCTTACGGTAGCGGCGGTGCCTTACACCGTTTCAGTTCCGTATGCCATAATGCAGACCGAAGGTGAACGTATCACCGGGCTTGCCGAGAAGCCGACTTTCAACTATTTCGCTAATGCGGGCGTTTATATGATGCGGCGTGAGTGTATCACACGTATAACGCCGGGGTTACCACTTGATGCCCCGGATTTTATCGAAGCCCTTATCGCCGACGGTGCTGAAGTGGCCTATTTCCCGGTCGAAGGCACATGGATAGACATCGGAAGTCCGGATGATTTCCGTTATGCCAACGAACTTATGAGCCGTCGTGCGCGGCTGCTTCAAGGTTGAATATGAATTTTGAATATTATGGCTGACTCCAATTTTATAGACTACGTAAAGATACTCTGCCGCTCCGGTAAAGGAGGTGCCGGCAGCCGTCATTTCCATCGCGCCAAGTATGTACCCAAAGGAGGGCCGGACGGCGGTGACGGTGGCCGAGGCGGTCACATTATATTGCGCGGCAACCGCAACATGTGGACTCTTCTGCATCTGCGCTATCAGCGCCATATCTTCGCTACTGACGGTGAACGCGGCGGCGAAAGCCGTTCTTCGGGTCGTGACGGCGAAGACCGTATCATAGAAGTGCCCGTAGGCACAACGGTATTTGATGCTGAGACAGGACAGTTTCTGTGCGAAGTCACTGAAGACGGCCAGGAAGTATATCTGCTGCGCGGTGGCAAAGGCGGTATGGGAAACTGGCATTTCGCCACTTCCACCAACCGTGCTCCACGTTACGCGCAGCCCGGACAGCCTGCTATAGAAAAGGCGGTTGTACTCGAACTGAAGTTGCTCGGCGATGTTGGTTTAGTGGGCTTCCCCAATGCCGGAAAATCGACTTTGCTGTCAGCTCTTTCAGCTGCCAAGCCGAAAATAGCCGACTATCCTTTCACCACAATGGAACCGAGTCTCGGCATAGTGAGCTATCGTGACGGCAAATCGTTTGTAATGGCCGACATACCCGGTATTATCGAAGGTGCAAGCGAGGGCAAGGGTCTCGGACTGCGTTTTCTGCGACATATCGAACGTAACGCCGTACTGCTCTTTATGGTGCCGGCTGACTCGGACAACATAAAGCGCGACTACGAGATACTGCTTAAAGAATTGCATGAGTTCAATCCCGAACTTGATGACAAATGTAAGGTACTGGCTATATCGAAATCTGACCTGCTCGATGAAGAACTGCGTGAAGGAATCAGCGTAGACCTTCCCGAAGGCATACCTATCGTCTTTATATCGGCTGTCACCGGTATGGGACTGAACGAATTAAAGGATCAACTGTGGCGTGAAATCAATTCGGAGGTCAATATGGCGGCTTCGACTATAACCCATCGTCCTCTTGACCGGCGTCACCGTGTCGAGGAAGAAGATGCATTTATATTCGAGCAGCCTGAAGTTGACGATGATGATGAACAGCAGCTTCTCACCGACGAGGACTGGAACGAAGAGTTCTGGGACCAGGAGGACAGTGTGAACGGCCCTGACAGTAAGTAATTAAAAGCATATATATAGATTTGGAAGAGAAAAAACAGCGCGAACTGCTGAAACTCGATCTCCACGATATACTGCGCCGGCGTGTGGGCGGCTGGAAAGGCCGTCTCATACCCGGCGCCCTCATTTCGGCACTGGAGCGTCTTATACGGCAGGACAGACTTAACGAACTTCTTGAGATTGCTTATCCGGCTGAGGGTTCGGCCTTTTCTGCAGCCATACTAAAAGAACTTGACATCACAGTTACAGTCGAAGGCACGGACAACATACCTGCCGGAAAGCGACTTATATTTGCCTCCAACCATCCGCTCGGAGGGCTTGACGGCATTACTCTTATAAAAGTTCTCGGAGATATGTATGGCGATGACCACATAAGATTTCTTGTCAACGATATGCTGATGAATGTCGAACCATTGCAGAATGTATTTCTCCCTATTAACAAATACGGTTCGCAGGGTCGTGAAGCTGCGAAAGCCATTAATGTCGCTTATGCCTCCGACATGCAGATAGCCGTGTTTCCTGCCGGTCTTGTATCGCGGTTGCATGACGACGGCACGGTAGCCGACCTTATGTGGCAGAAAGCTTTTGTGGCCAAAGCCATAGAATACCGGCGTGACATTGTGCCGGTGCGTTTCGTGGCTCTTAACACACCTCACTTCTATCGGTTTGCACGCCGCCGCAAACGTATTGGTCTGAAGGTGAATCTCGAACAGGCACTTCTGCCTTCCGAGGTGTGTAAGGCTCAGGGGGCGAAATTCAGGATAATATTCGGCAATCCGGTAAGCTGGGAGTCGCTCCGTGATTCCCGGCAGAGTCCCTTACGCCTTGCAGCCGACCTGCGTGCGGCCGTCTACAGTCTGGAGGAGCCTGAAAGAATCGGGAGTTAAGTAGCTCTTAAAAATTAACAGACACTCTCTAAGAGTTACTTAAAAAATAATTCTTACCTTTGCAGTTTGAAATAACAACAATACCAACATCTTTAAACATAATACTCTGGCCCACCACGCTATAACAGCCTGACAACTTATGGATAAAAACACCATCTCCGGCCTTCTGTTAATGGCCGTAGTCTTTTTCGCCTTCATGTGGCTATCGCCCAAGAACGACACCTCGGCAGACAGTTCCGAAACTGCCACGGCTGAACAGGCCGCCGTCCCTGTTCCGACTTCGCTCGATTCCCTTTCATCTAACGAACGGGAGTGGCTGGTAAGGAACGTGCAGCAATACGGCGAGACAATGACTCTCAGTGACGGCCACCGTGTATCAGTACTTAATCAGGGCGCTCTCCATGTTATCGTAGACGGTAACGAAGTGACCGGTACATTTACTGCGGATGATGGTCGTGTCATTCCTCTTGAAAAGGCTCTGTCCGGACGTCTTGACGGCTTCGGCCTTAAGGAACAGTGTGCCGCTGTAGGCGCTCTGCGTGCCGCTACAACCGATATAGGACGTTTCGGTAGTTTCGCACGCTTCCTCAACGGCCGTGACTCGGTGCTTGCGCTTGAGAACGATGTCCTTGCACTGCAGCTAAGTGCTAAAAGCGGTTCGATAACCCGTGCCGAATTGAAGAAGTATGACACCGAGTACAATGCTGACGAGACCAGCCGCGAACGTCACAAGGTGGTGATATTTGAGGGTGCCTCCAATTCTTTCAATTTCCAGCTGCCCCTACCGCAGCCTGTAAGCTCGTCCGACCTTTATTTCACACCGCGTGTGCTCAATGACTCAACTGTGCTTATGGCTCTTGAGATGTCGCCCTCTTCTTACTGGGGTATCGAATACACGTTGCCTAAGGGTGATTCTTACGTGGTGCGTATGCGTGTGGTACAGAAGAATATGGCGGCTATAGCGCAGTCCAACAACCGTAATCTCGGCATAACATGGACTCAGGATATGCACCGTCAGGAAAAAGGTCGCATGTTCGAGGAGCGTAACTCGGGTTTGTATTACAAATATGCCGGCGGTTCGGTAGAAAATCTCTCGGAAAACAAAAACGATTCCGAACAGCGTAAGGCCAAAGTGAAATGGATAGGTTTCAAGAACCAGTTCTTCTCGTCGGTGCTTGTTTCCGACCGTCCTTTCAATACTGCTGACTTCGAGTCGCAGGTACTTAAAGGCAGTGATTATCTCAAGACACTCAGCACCGAAGCTGTCGTGAACGATTACGACTGGAATACCGAGTCTCCGGCTTCATTCAGTCTTTTCATAGGCCCGAATCTCTATCCGCTTCTATCTTCTCTTGACAAGACAATCGACTCTGGCGAGAATCTGAAGCTCACCCGCCTCATACCGCTCGGTTGGAGTATATTCCGCTGGATAAATACAGGTATCATCATACCGGTGTTTAACTTCCTCGGTTCGTTCATCAGCAACTACGGTATCATAATCCTGCTGCTGACAATCTTCATCAAGCTTATTCTCTTCCCGCTCACATACAAGAGTTACCGTTCGTCGGCTGTTATGCGTATTCTGGCTCCCGATATAAAGGCTATAAACGAAAAATACCCCGGACAGGAAAATGCCATGAAGCGTCAGCAGAAGACTATGGCGCTCTATTCGCAGGCCGGTGCAAATCCCATGTCGGGCTGTCTGCCGATGCTGTTGCAGATGCCTATTCTGTTTGCCATGTTCTCGTTCTTCCCATCGGCCATAGAGCTGCGCGGTCAGAGTTTCCTCTGGGCACATGACCTCTCGGCGCCCGATGCCATAATATCGTGGAGCGGCAACATACCTCTGGTGACAGAATATTTCGGCAATCATATCTCGCTGTTCTGTCTGCTGATGACTGTGACAAACATCATCTATACCCGCATCAACATGCAGAACTCGCCGGGCCAGATGCCGGGTATGCAGGCCATGATGTATATCATGCCTATCTTCTTCATGATCTTCTTCAATAATTACGCTGCCGGCCTCAGCTACTACTACTTCCTGTCTTTGCTCATCACCATAATCCAGACATACGTTATACGTATGATGATAAAAGAAGACGCCGTACGCGCCAAGATGGCTGAGAACGCTAAGAAACCTAAAAAGAAATCAGGTCTGATGGCCCGTCTCGAAGAGGCACAGCGTCAGCAGCAGGAGATGATGCGCCAGCAGCAGCGCAAACGCTGAGGCAACCGTCCATCAAAACTCTCCGACCGATGAAGCGCCTGAAAGCTATACGTATCGTTCTGGCGACCCTATTCTTAGGCGCCGCCACGGCTTACGTGTGCATCGGTCCAGAGGCTTCCGCACTTGCACCCGTAGCGGTTCAGGCACAGATTGTTCCTTCTGCTCTCGGTGTAACTCTCGGAGCTACGTTGCTGTGGCTCACACTCACATTTCTGTTCGGTCGCGTCTATTGCGCTACCGCATGTCCGGTCGGCACCCTGCTTGACTGCGCCTTATGGCTGCGCCGCCGCGCCCGGCCACATAGTGCGCGTCGGAGCTGGGGTGCCGGCCCTCCTTTCAGATACCGCCGTGCCCGGCGTGCCCGCTGGGAGATTCTGCTGGCCTACATAGTCTGTCTGGTGACAGGGGTAGGAGTTGTGCCCATGCTCATTGAGCCTTGGCACGTATTCTGCAATATTGCCGCTCTCACACACCCTTCGGAGGCAGCGGCACCTTGGGTACAGTTGGGCATATCCGGCCTTACGGGTCTACTGGCAGGTGGTATCACCGCTGTCGGTATCATACTTTCAGGGTTGTTCTGGGGACGTGATTTCTGCACGGTGGTATGTCCTATAGGCACGACTCTTGCAGCTGCCACAAATTATTCATTCTATCATATTGAAATCGACCCCGACCGCTGTATCAACTGCTTTGAGTGTGAACGTAACTGTCCTTCGTCATGTATAAAAGTGGTGAGTCGCTTCGTGGACGATACCCGCTGCGTGCGCTGCATGGACTGTACCGCCCGCTGTCCCAACGATGCCATACGTCTTCAGCTCAATCGCAAGCGGCCGGCTACACCTCTTTTTATCCGTCACGTCACTTCCACTCCCTCGTCTTCCTCCTGAAAAGATTTATCATTTCCAAATCCAGATTGTAATGCTTCCTTATCTTGAGCTCCTACGGCATATTCTTAAAAACGGTGTGCGCAAAGACGACCGCACCGGTACAGGCACCATTTCCACTTTCGGCTACCAGATGCGTTTTGATCTGGAAGAGGGTTTTCCTCTCCTCACTACGAAGAAAGTGCATCTCAAGAGTATAATACATGAGCTTCTCTGGTTTCTCGCCGGCGATACCAACGTGCATACGCTTCAGCGCGAGGGTGTACGTATATGGAACGAATGGGCCGACCCTGTGACCGGTGACTTAGGTCATATCTACGGCTATCAATGGCGCTCATGGCCCGATTATAAGGGTGGTTCTGTCGACCAGATTACTCAGGCTGTGGAGACGATACGCCATAATCCTGATTCGCGCCGTATTATTGTCAGTGCATGGAATGTGGCCGACCTTGACAATATGAATCTCCCTCCGTGTCATGCGTTGTTTCAGTTCTATGTCGCGCAGGGACGTCTGTCGTGCCAGCTCTATCAGCGCAGTGCCGACTGTTTTCTCGGTGTGCCGTTCAATATAGCCTCTTATGCTCTTCTCACCATGATGATGGCTCAGATCACCGGACTGCGGCCCGGTGAGTTCATTCACACACTCGGTGACGCTCATATCTACACCAATCATCTCGAACAGGTGCATACTCAGCTTTCACGCGAGCCACGTTCTCTTCCGCAGATGCACATTGACCCCGCCGTCACTGATATTTTCTCCTTCCGGCCCGATCATTTCCGTCTTGAGGGCTATGACCCTCATCCGGCACTCCGAGGCATTGTGTCAGTCTGACTTTTTCTATAAAAAACATCCGCAACGTCTCACGACGTCGCGGATATTGCACTTTGAATAACTGAGTAAATCAGTTCCCTAATAATTAATTTACACCTAATTATCCGTTCTTGTGTCTTGCTTAAGGGAAAGCTGACCCTCCGCCACTCTGCGGACTGAGTCGCTACCCAACTGTTCTATACTACAAAGTTAATACTAAATCGGGGTGTGTGCAAATTTTTTTCACTTACTATTGTTATTATTGTGTTTTTAAAACGATTTAAATTTATGCAAACGTTTTAAAAAATTTTTTCCGAAGTCTTCCCGGTCATGTTGGAAGTGTAAATACAACCCTTTTAATAATTAACAAAAAATAAGTAAATTAACAAAAAATACTTAAATGAGGAACTTTGTCATGAACAAAATGTTCAGAAAATGTATAATATTTACTTTTTCTATTGTGTGTGCCATTTTTAAGCATTATCTTTGTGGCTCATTATGATGGGGAGTTTACCGCTTTATGTCTGTTATCCCCCGGTCACTGAGGCACCTTTCCATTCTCTTGACTTCTTCATTCGTACTCTACCCCCGACTTTATGCCACGAGCTACCATAAAAGACATAGCCAATGCTCTTGCGCTTTCACCTTCGACAGTATCAAGGGCACTGGCCGACGACCCAAGCATCAATGCTGAGACCCGTCGTCGTGTATCCGAGATGGCACGCCGTCTCGGATACCGCCGTAATTCTATCGCCTCCTCGCTGCGGCGGGGCCGTACCCAGTCGGTCGGTCTTGTACTCAGCGAGTTCACGTCGCCTTTTACCTGTGTCGTGGCTGAGGGTATATTGCAGTATATGTACCAGTGTGGTGTACGTGTCATGTCGGCGAGTTCATATTATGACCCTGAACGCGAGCTTTCTCATCTGCAGATGATGGAACAGAGCATGGTGGACGGCATAATATTTCTCTTCTCCGACCCGGTGACCAATTACAGCGAGTTCAAACGCCTCTCGGAGTCTAAATTTCCTATGGTGTTCATAGGCAGCTATCCTGACGGCCTGCCTGTGTCGCGTATAACTGCAGATGTGCGTAACCGAGCTTTCTTTCTGTTTGATCATCTTCTCCATCAGGGTTATCGGCGTATTGTTGTGATTGACACGCCGCCCAACATCGGTACTCCCGGACAGCTTGTCGCTGCCTACCGTGACGCACTCGAAAAGTACCGGCTTGATTTTGACCCCTCTCTGACAGGTATTTCCTTCCCGACACCTGCCGATGGGATTGCAGTGGTAGATGACCTTGTCAGACGTGGCGTTGAGTTCGACTGTATAGTCACGTACGCTGACTATATGGCCGTAGGTATACTTATGCGTCTGCGTGAACTTGGTTTCAAAGTTCCTGAACAAGTTGCTATGGCTACTCTGTACGGCACTCCGATGTCACGTTTCATCACACCGCAACTCACCACAATGGACACCCAGCTGCTCGATATGGGCCGTCAGGCAGCCCAGATGCTGCTTGACCAGATCGATTCACCCGATATGGCCCCACAGCATCGTTTTATTGATTTGCGTCTTAAAATACGTGCCTCTACAGTAAAGGGCAGCTGTTTTGAGCCGCCCTTCCTTGTGCCGTGGGGCACCGGTCGTCTGTAATAGTTTAAGGTATCACGCCTTTGACCCCGTTTTCTTTGTTGTCGTCTTTTTAACACGTCCGCGGCGCGCCGTTTTGGGAGCTGCATCCTGTGCCTCTATAAGTGCTTTTGCCTCTTCAAGAGTCAGGGCTGCCGGGTCTGTATCTTTAGGTATCTTGTAGTTGACAGCCTTTTTGGCTCCTTCCGGCTTATAGGCCAGATAAGGCCCGTAACGTCCGTTCAGTACCTGCAGACCGGGCATTTCCGTGAATTCTTTTATTTGTTTGTTGGCTTCCTCGGTCTGCTTACGTTCTATCAGTTCAATAGCTTCTTCAAGAGTAATGGTCTGCGGTGCCATATCCTTGGGTATCGAAGCATACGTACGGCCCAATTGCACATACGGCCCATAGCGCCCTATGGCCGCCTTCACAGGCTGTCCCTCTACGGTACCCAACACACGCGGCAGTTCGAAGAGTTTCAGAGCCTCTTCAAGCGTGAGAGTGGCCACGCTTTGTCCTTCGAGCAGACTTGCGAAAAGAGGTTTTTCCTCATCGGCTGCCTCGCCTATCTGTACCACCGGGCCGTAGCGTCCTATCTTTACCGAAACAGGCCGGCCGCTTGCCGGGTCTGTACCTAAAATACGCTCACCTACTTTATGCTCCAGACGCATTGAGTCGATACGCTCTATATCGGGGTGGAAGTCTCCGTAAAATTCTCCTATCTCGTCCTGCCAGCCCAGTTTGCCTTCGGCTATATCGTCAAATTTCTCCTCCACTTTGGCCGTGAAGTTGTAGTCAAGAATATTTGGGAAGTATTCGGTGAGGAACTGATTGACCACCATGCCTACGTCCGTGGGTATTAGGCGGCCCTTTTCACTTCCGGAAGTCTCGGTAAGTGTGCGCTCGGTGATGTGACCGTTTTCGAGTCTCAGCACCTCGTAGTGCCGCTTCTCTCCCTCTTTCTCGCCACGGCGCACATAATCGCGTGCCTGTATGGTCGATATGGTCGGAGCGTAAGTCGAGGGGCGTCCGATACCGAGGTCTTCCATTTTCTTCACCAACGAAGCCTCGCTGTACCGGGCCGGCGGCAGTGTGAAGCGCTGTGTCACCGTGATTTCGTCACCGCTCACTTTCATGCCGGCGGTCATCTCAGGCAGCATACCCTCGACACGGGGTGTCATGTATTTCTCATTATGTTGTAATTCTCCCGCTTCTTCGGGCGATGCCTGATACACGTGCATGAAGCCGTCGAACTTTACTACCTCACCTTCGGCGCGGAAAGTATCGGTCTGCGGTGTCTTTTTACCAGCCGGCTGTATGGTAATCTCCACATTGGTCTTTTCGAGTTCGGCATCTGCCATCTGCGAGGCTACGGCGCGTTTCCATACAAGGTCATACAGGCGCCGTTCCGAGGCTGTACCGTCAATGGTACGGCGAGCCATCGAAGTGGGTCGGATAGCTTCGTGGGCTTCCTGCGCACCTTTGGAGCTGGTATGGTAATGCCGTGGCTGCAGGTAGCGTTCTCCGAGCTGTTCGGTTATCTGGCGCGATATGTCGGCCATGGCGAAGTCCGACAGATTCACCGAGTCGGTTCGCATATAGGTTATCAGACCCTCTTCATATAGTTTCTGAGCTGTCACCATAGTCTGGTTGACCGAGAATCCGAGTTTGCGCGAGGCTTCCTGCTGGAGTGTCGAAGTCGTGAAAGGAGGTTGTGGTGAACGCTTCAGCGGTTTTACGGTCACATCGCTTACCGTGAAGCTCGCACCGTTGCACATCTGCAGCAGACGTTCGGCTTCGGCACGGTCTGACAGGCGTCGGCTCAGTTCGGCTTTAAAGCTTACGCCGCCGGCGTCCATGACAGCTGTGACACGATAGTAACTCTCCGGAGAGAAAGACTCTATTTCAAGCTCACGTTCGCATATAAGCCGTACAGCCACGCTCTGCACACGGCCTGCCGAAAGAGCGGGCTTAATTTTTTTCCATAGCACCGGACTAAGTTCGAAGCCGACTATACGGTCGAGCACACGGCGTGCCTGCTGAGCGTTGACCCTGTCCAGATCAATGCCGCGAGGATTGGATATGGCATGAAGTATTGCAGGCCGGGTAATTTCGTGAAATACTATCCTACGTGCCTTGACCGGGTCAAGTCCGAGCACTTCTGCCAGATGCCAGGCTATGGCCTCACCTTCGCGGTCCTCATCGGAAGCGAGCCAGATAGTGTCAGCCTGTGCCGCCGCTTCACGCAGCCGCTGTACAAGCTCTTTCTTTTCGGCGGGTATCTCGTATATAGGATTGAAATTATTGTCAACCTCGATACTGAAGCCATGCTTCTTGAGGTCGCGTATATGTCCGTAGCTCGACATGACTGTGTAGTCAGGGCCGAGAAATTTCTCTATTGTTTTTGCTTTCGCGGGTGACTCTACGATTACAAGATTCTTCATACTGTGTAAGGCATTAGGGGCGGCACTACAGCCGCCCGGACAGGTACGGTACTGCCCGGACTTCCGGGCCGGCAAGCTGTGGCGCCGGGGTCCTCAGACCCCGCGCCCGGTATAAACAGCCGCAAAATTAACACTTTTTTTCAGTAACACACAATTCCCCTCATAAGTTCGTCCCTTTTCCCTGCCGTTCCTCAGGCTGCGGCCGTACCGCTTAGTATTGTTCCGGCTTCACTCTTTCTCCTCCTGCGGTGTGCTTCCCGATTCTGTAAGCGAGCTTTAGCTCACGGGCTTACTCAGCCTCACCCTCCGCTTTTGTCCTTGTTTATGTCATAAATTCCAATTATTTTTTGTAAATTTGCATGTTAAAGCCCATGCCGCCGCGTGGCTGCTCCAGTGGCTCAACCTCGATAAACAATCAACCATATATGTCAAGCGAACAAGTCAACGAACAAGCTCAACAGTATCAAGCCGACAATATTCAGGTGCTCGAAGGCCTTGAAGCCGTACGCAAGCGCCCGGCCATGTACATCGGCGACATCTCGGGCCGCGGTCTGCACCATCTGGTGTACGAGGTGGTCGACAACTCTATCGACGAAGCCCTTGCCGGTTTCGCCACCCACATCGAGGTCACTATACTCGAAGATAACTCCATACGTGTGGTCGACAACGGCCGAGGTATACCTGTGGATATGCACGAGAAGATGCACAAGCCCGCTCTTGAAGTGGTGCTGACTGTGTTGCACGCCGGTGGCAAGTTCGATAAAGGCTCCTATAAAGTGTCCGGCGGTCTGCACGGTGTCGGTGTCAGCTGCGTCAATGCACTCAGCGACTATCTCCGTGCCGAAATCAACCGCGACGGCAAGGTCTATATGCAGGAATATGCATACGGTAAACCTACCTGCGACCTCACCGTCATAGGCCATTCCGACCATACGGGTACTACCATACAGTTCCATCCTGATGCCTCGATTTTCACCGAGACAGTCTACGACTACGAGACACTGGCCAACCGTCTGCGCGACCTTGCCTTTCTCAATGCCGGCATAACACTTACTCTTACCGATATGCGTGATCGTGACGACAAGGGTATGCCGCGCACGGAACACTTTTACAGTTCGAGAGGTCTGGAGGAGTTTGTGAAATATCTCGATCAGGGTAAAGAACCTCTTATCAGTGATATCATACACCTCACCACCGAGCGCAACGGTGTGCCCGTAGAAGTGGCTATGACCTACAATACCTCATTCAATGAGAATATATTCTCATACGTCAATAACATCAACACTATCGAGGGCGGTACCCATCTGACCGGTTTCCGTCGCGGCCTTACGTCTACACTCAAGAAATATGCCGAAGACAACAAGCTGCTTGAGAAGGTGAAGATTGAGTTGTCGAAAGATGACTTCCGCGACGGTCTGACAGCTGTTGTCTCTGTCAAGGTAGCCGAACCTCAGTTCGAAGGTCAGACCAAGACCAAACTCGGTAATAACGAGGTTATGGGTGTGGTGCAGACTGCCGTCAGTGAGGCACTGCGCAACTATCTGGAGGAACACCCCAAGCAGGCCCGTGCTATTGTCGATAAGGTGGTATTGGCGGCTACTGCGCGTCATGCTGCCTATAATGCACGTATGAAAGTGCAGCGCAAGTCTCCGCTGTCGGGTGCCGGCCTGCCGGGCAAATTAGCCGACTGCAAGAGCCGTGACGCCGTGGAGTGTGAGTTATTCCTTGTCGAGGGTGACTCGGCCGGCGGTTCGGCCAAGCAGGGCCGTAATCCCAATTATCAGGCTATTCTACCGCTACGTGGCAAGATTCTCAATGTCGAGAAGGCTATGGATCACAAAGTTTACGAGTCGGAAGAGATTGTCAATATGTTCAAGGCTCTCGGTGTGACTATCGGTACCGAAGAAGACCCGAAAGAGCCCAACATGTCGAAATTGCGCTATCACAAGATTATCATCATGACCGATGCCGATGTTGACGGCGCTCACATCGCTACCCTGCTGATGACCTTCTTCTTCCGCCGTATACGTCCCATTATCGAGAACGGCTATCTCTATATCGCCACCCCGCCGCTCTATAAGTGTTCTACCAAAGGCAAGACCAAAGTTCAGGAATATGCCTGGGACGATCTTCAGGTGCAGCGTTTTGTCGATACCCACTGTGGCGGCGACCGCAACCGCATGGTGCTCCAACGCTACAAAGGTCTGGGCGAAATGAATCCCGAGCAGCTTTGGGAAACCACTATGGACCCTGAGAACCGCATGCTCAAGCAGGTAACACTGACCAACGCCGCCGAAGCTGACCACATCTTCTCCGTCCTTATGGGTGAAGAGGTAGGCCCGCGTCGTGATTTCATTGAAAGCCATGCCACGTACGCCAATATCGATGCCTGAGACTGTTGACCGGCCGTACTGAAAACCGCTTTATCTTAACATTTCACCCCGTCACCTTTTTTTGAACTGCACCCCAAAAGTTAGACACAAAACTTTTGGGGTGCTTTATGTATAGACACCATAATTTTGAAGAGCGGCTGAATATAGTCAGTCGCCTATTATCAGGCGAACCATTAGAGT